>CALWZG010000037.1 GCA_944385965.1 uncultured Anaerotruncus sp. | reverse complement strand
TCCGCGGAGTCTGGGCAAACACAAAATTCGCTTTAGAATCGGTGAGGGTGAAGCCCAGCTCTTTCAGCCGCTGGGCTGTCCACTGACGGTTTTTCTCAATTTCCCGGACGCACTGGGAGAAATAAGCAGTATCCCCCAGGCAGGCTTCCCCAGCCAGCAGGGTGAGACGATTGATATTATAGGGGTTCAGGCTGAATTTCACCCGGTTCAAATCCGCAATCAGTTGGGGATTGCCAATGGCGAAGCCCAGCCTCCCCCCCGCTAAGCTCCGGCTTTTGCTGAAAGTACGGACTACCAGCAGATTGTCATACTGATTGACCAGTGGGACGCAGCTTTCCCCGCCGAAATCCACGTAGGCCTCATCGATCACCACCACATGGTCTGGGTTGGCCTTTAGAATCCCCTCAATTTGTTCCGGGGAGAGGGCCAAGCCGGTGGGGGCGTTGGGATTGGCAATCACAATGGTCCGGTTCAGTCCATAATACCGCTCTGGGTTCAGGGAGAAATCCTCCTCCAAGGGAATCTCCAAAGCGGGAATATGAAACAGCTTGGCCCATACCGGATAAAATCCATATGTAATATCTGGGAAAGCAATTCCATGGGTCTCGTCACAGAAGGCCCGGAAGGCGAAAGCCAAATTTTCATCGCTGCCGTTTCCCACCATCACCTGCTCCGGCTCCACCTCACAGGTTTCCGCGATAGCCTGGCAAAGCCCCCGGCATCCTGGGTCTGGGTAAAGGCGCAGCTTATCAATTTCTTCCTTGGTAATCTTCTGGGCTACCATGGGGCTGGGAGGGAATGGGCTTTCGTTGGTGTTCAGCTTCAAGTAGCGCTGGTCCTGAGGCTGTTCTCCTGGGGTATAGGGTTCCAGAGCGGACAGACTCTCGGTAAAAAATCGGCTCATTGCTTGTCCTCCTCAAAACGGATGGTGACGCTTCTGGCATGGGCCTGAAGCCCCTCCCGCTGGGCGAACAGCGCCACCTGGTCCTTCACCTTGCCCAACGCCTCATGGGTATAGTACAGGAAGCTGGACTTTTTCACAAAATCATCCACCGACAAGGGACTGGAAAAGCGGGCTGTGCCGCTGGTGGGAAGGGTGTGGTTAGGGCCGGCGAAATAATCCCCCAAGGCTTCTGGAGCATGCTTACCCAAGAAAATGCTGCCAGCGTTTCGCACGTTGTTCAGCAGCCGGAAGGGGTCGTCCACACAGATTTCCAGATGCTCCGGGGCAATCAGATTGGCGGCCTCCACCGCCTTCTCCAAACTGTCGGTAACAATAATTTTCCCGTTGGTGTCAATGCTCTCCCTGGCGATTTCCCCTCGGGGCAGGGCCGGAATCTGCCTTTCCAGCTCCTCCTGAACCCGCTGGGCCAGCTGGCGGCTGTCGGTGACCAGAACCGCAGATGCCAAACGGTCATGCTCCGCCTGGCTGAGCAGGTCGGCTGCCACCCAAGCGGGATTGCAGGAGCCATCCGCCAGCACCAAAATCTCACTGGGTCCAGCAATCATATCAATGTCCACCAACCCATATACCTTCCGTTTGGCGGTGGCCACGTAAACATTACCGGGGCCTACGATTTTATCCACCCTGGGTACACTCTCAGTTCCATAGGCCAGCGCCGCCACCGCCTGGGCGCCGCCGGTTTTAAAGACCTGGGTCACACCCGCTACCCGGGCCGCCGCCAGAATAGCGGGGTTGATGGTTCCATCAGCGGAGGGCGGGGTCACCATCACAATCTGGGAGACCCCAGCCAGTTTAGCGGGAATCACATCCATCAAAACGGTGCTGGGATAGCTGGCGGTCCCCCCAGGCACATACACTCCCACCCGTTCAATTGGGGTGTACTTCTGCCCCAGTATGACCCCGTCCTTCTCGTTGATGATGAAGTTCTGATGGAGCTGTCGTTTATGAAATGCCTGAATATTAGCCGCCGCCTGCTCCAGGGTATCCAAAAATTCCTTATCCATCCCGGCGTATGCCTCATCCATCTCCTGTTGGGTAACCAGCAAGCTTTCTAACCGGGCGTGGTCAAACTTCTCAGCGTACCAGAGCAGAGCCTGGTCCCCTTCCTCACGGACCTTGCTCAGAATCTCCTCCACCGTCCGCTCCACATCCTTCTCCGCCCGAAGGTCCCGGTTCAGGATTTCCTCAGGGCGCAGAGCGTCAAACTCATATAGCTTAATCATGGTTTGTCACCTCGAACATCTTTCGCATCATAGAATCAATGGCGTCCCGTTTAAATTGATAGCTGGACTTATTGGCAATCAGCCGGGCGCTGATTGGCAGAAAGCTTTTCAGCACCTCCAGCCCGTTCTCCCGCAGGGTGGTACCTGTCTCCACAATATCCACAATTACATCGGAAAGGCCCACCAACGGTGCCAGCTCGATGGAACCATTCAGCTTGATGATGTCAATATCCCTGGCCTGGGTCCCGTAATACCGTTTGGCGATGTTGGGGAACTTGGTAGCCACCCGCAGAGTACGGCCGGTATTCTCCTGGAACCCTTTTGGGCCCGCCACACACATCTGACAGCGTCCCAGACCGGTATCCAGCAGCTCATATACATCCGCCCGGCTCTCGTCCAGCACATCCTTTCCAACAATGCCGATGTCCGCCGCCCCATGCTCCACATAAATGGCCACATCACTGGGCTTCACCCAGAAGTAGCGAACCCCTGCCTGGGGATTTTCCACCGTCAGCTTGCGGGAATTGGAGAAATCCTCCTCACATCCATAGCCGCTTTCCGACAAAAGTTTGTATACCTTTTCCCCAAGCCTTCCCTTTGGCAGGGCGATATTGAGAAACTCCGGACTGGCCCCTTTGGAAGCTTCCTGAGGCCCTCTGGACTGGGACAGCTCATTGAGATACAAGGCAAAGCCGATGGCTTTGGCCCCTGGAGAAAACCGGGCAGCCAGCGGGTCATAACGTCCTCCCTGCAAAATGGGACGGGGCAGGCCCGCCAGATACCCCTGAAATACCAGTCCATTATAATATTGTATATCATTTACCAAGGACAAGTCCAGCCGAATTTGGATTTTTTCGGTTGGATGCAGGACAGCGTAAAGCTGTTCCAACTCTGCCAGCGCTTTTCCCAGACAAGGGGTAATGGCCAGCGCTTTGGCCTGTTCCAGCACCTGCTCCCACTGGCCTCCCAGCTCCACCAGGCGGCACAGAGACCGGGCGCCAGCCTCTGACAGCCCTCCCTGCCCACAGGAACGGCGCAGCTCATGGGTCCGCTTATCCCGGATACCCTCCAAAACAGCGGCCCGCAGTTCCTGAGGAACTCCCACCGCGTCCAAAAGTCCGGTCACAAAGCCCATATGCCCCACAATCAAAGCACCCTCTCCCCCAAGGGTCCCTAAGCTTTCCAGGGCCAAATTTACGTTCTGGGCCATCGTTTGGGCATCCACCGCCCCGATACATTCCAGGCCCATCTGGCTGATTTCCTGAAAAGCGTGGCTCTCCTGGCTGGGACGATACACATTTTCCGAGTAGTAATATTTTTTACATTCCCCTGGCTGGGGCTGGGCGTTTTTGGCGATGCTCAGGGTCACATCCGGCTTCAGGGCCAGCAGCTGCCCATCCAAATCGGTAAAGGTAATTACCTGGCTGCTGGGCAGAAACCCTTGATTTTCCTGATAGAGACTGTACGCCTCAAATCGGCTCATCCGATACTTTTGATAGCCGCCCCGCTCATACAGGAGACCTAACCGCAGAGGAATCAAATCCTGGGGATTCAGCTGCTCAAACTCCAAACACATACCACAAACCTCTTTCTTTCGATTCGCAATTACATTTTACTTTGATAGCGTTATAAATTACTAAAGCAATGATAGCATACTATTCTGAAAAAGAAAAGGGGTGAAATAAAATTTTTTAGGGCTTGTTGGAAAACAGGAAAAAGGGCGGATTTTTCCCCAAAGTAAGAAGCTTTCCAGAATTTTGACCCAGGACGTTCGCTGCATTTTAATCAGCCGCCCGCAAATTAAAAATATACAATGTTGATACTGCTTACATTCCCCCTGGCATCATAATCCGAAGATATTTTTCCCCAACTGAATTGCTCCTGCGGCCTAATCTTAAACTCCCTTAATATATGATCATGTAATATTTTTCTTTTTGGCTCGTCAATTTCTGAAAATTCTTTGTCACAACATATTAAAGAAAGCATATAGAGCCTTCCATGCCTGAAAATTAAACTTATAAGATAGGCTCGATTGTCAATCATCTGCCGTTCATCTAAATAAATAATTCTTACTCCATCCTGATTCTTGTAAAATTTTGTACGCTTAAACTGGTCAAATGAAAAACCTGGATAAATTGTTAATTCACCCGATATGACAATCACTCCATCGCGAATATCGCCCATATTGATCCTCTCCTTCATTCTTCCTCATTCGCTGCCTATTCGTTTGGCATCATATCTCCAGAGGTGGGAACGAGGTGAGTGGCTATACCTATGTCCATTCTTCAACAGAGGCAGCCTTACCACTCTTTACATTCGGTACTATAAAATACATCAACATCAGCGGCAGCATTATACAAATCATAAGAGTTCAATCTCTTTCTATGGTCAAGTGTGTCATGCTCATTATAACAGAAATTTCTCTTTTCCACTATATTCATGGACTGTACCACTGGTTTCATCTAATATGCTTCTTCCACAAACTGTTTCACGCTCTGTCTCTTGACTGATATGGGATGGTATAAAATAAGAAAAGTATAAAAATTTTTTCCTTGCTATCCTGCTCTTAGTCGCTCAACCGGCTCACGTTTCACCTTGGATTGGAATGACTAACGGTATTATCCTCCAAAAAGGCTCCGCTGAGGAGAAACTTTTTTTAAAATTTTGTGTATTGCTTTTCATTCTCAAAACCGATATGATAAGTTTATTCGATAGGAGAGGAGGATGCGTTATGGGAACGACCGGTCAGACACGCTGCTGTTTTTCCCGCCCGCTGTGCATCTTCTCCCGAGGAATGTGTGTAAATGTGGGACAAGCCCGGGGTGGGTTTGGCCGACGGAAGAAACTGAAAATGGTTTGCTAGGTATGGGCATGGTGCAGACTCTCGCACCATGCTCTTTTGATTTTATTCAAGACCTGCAACAAGTACAATAAAAAAGGGGAAACTATATGGAACAGAAAAAAGTAGCGGTTATTATGGGCAGCGACAGTGACCTGCCTGTGGTGGAAAAGGCTATCAAACAGCTGCGGGAACTTGGCATTCCCGTTGAAACCCATGTGATGAGCGCCCACCGCACGCCTGAGGCAGCCAGCTCCTTCGCCCGGTCCGCCCGGTCCAATGGGTTTGGAGCCATTATCGCCGCCGCAGGAAAAGCCGCCCATCTGGCCGGTGTGCTGGCGGCCCACACCACCCTGCCGGTGATTGGGCTGCCCATTAAATCCTCCACTCTGGATGGATTGGATGCTCTGCTGTCCACCGTTCAGATGCCCGGCGGAATTCCTGTGGCCACCGTGGCCATTGATGGGGCCCAGAACGCCGCTCTGCTGGCCGCTCAGATTTTGGCGGTACAAAACGCGGACCTGGCTCTGCGGCTGGACCAGATGCGGGAGGAAATGACCAAAGCGGTTCTGGAAAAGGATAAAAAACTCCAGTCCTCCCTTTAAAGATGTCAAAACAAACTGAACACTTGAATCTAAAAAATAAAGGAGAAGCATTTATGAAAAAATTGGAACAGCTTTATGAAGGAAAAGCCAAAAAAGTATTCAAAACTGAGGACCCTGAACTCTATATTGTGGATTATAAGGATGACGCCACCGCTCTGAACGGTCTGAAAAAAGGAACCATTGTGGGCAAAGGGGTTATCAACAACCGGGTCACCAACCACCTGATGCGGCTTTTGGAAAAGGAGGGCATCCCCACCCATTTTGTGGAGGAGCTGTCCGACCGGGAAACCCTGGTGAAAAAGGTTTCCATCGTTCCTCTGGAGGTAATTGTCCGCAACATCGCCGCGGGTTCTCTTGCCAAGCGCCTGGGGCTGCCGGAGGGAACCAAGCTGGGCAAAACCGTTCTGGAATATTGTTATAAGGATGACGCTCTGGGTGACCCTATGGTCAATGAGTATCACATTGCCGCCATGGGATGGGCCAGCCAGGAGGAAATGTCCTTAATCGCTTCCTACGCTTTGAAAGTCAATGAAATCCTCACCGCCTACCTGAAGGACCTGAACATTGAGCTGATTGACTTCAAGCTGGAATTTGGACGTTTGAGCGACGGTACCATTGTGCTGGCGGACGAAATCAGCCCGGACACCTGCCGGTTCTGGGACAGCGTCACCAAGGAAAAACTGGATAAAGACCGCTTCCGCCGGGATATGGGCGGCGTTGAGGATGCTTACCATGAAATCATGAAGCGTTTAATGGGAGAATAATTGTTCCGTCGTGAATACTGTGGTTGGCTCCGCTGAGGTGGGGCCAACCCTTGATTTTTCACCAAAGCAATGGTTGTGAGTGGATAGGAGTCAAGATGAAAGAAGAAATTTTTGATAAGCTGCACGAAGAATGCGGCGTGTTTGGAATTTTTACACCTGACCCGGAGGAGGACGTGGTTTTGGACACCTATCACGCCTTGTACGCCCTCCAGCATCGGGGACAGGAAAGCTGCGGCATCGCGGTGAATGATGATGGGGTCATCAGCGGTTATAAGGATGTAGGGCTGGTCAACGAGGTGTTTACCAAAGATGTGCTGCAAAAGCTGCCCCGGGGCGGAATGGCCATTGGTCATTGCAGATACGCCACCACCGGCAGCCAGCACCGGGACAACGCCCAGCCTTTGGTCATCAAACATATCAAAGGCGGCATGGCCCTGGCTCATAACGGCAACCTGGTCAACGCCGCTGAGCTACGGGAGGAGCTGGAGCTGGGAGGAGCCATCTTCCACACCACATCTGATACAGAGGTCATCGCCTACACCATCACCAAGGAGCGGATTACTTCCCCTTCTATCCAAGCCGCTATCAGCCAGGCCATGGACCGGATTCGGGGTGCCTATTCCCTGGTGATTATGAGTCCCAAAAAGCTTATCGCTGTCAGGGACCCCTTCGGATTCCGTCCCCTGTGTCTGGGGCAGCTGGGGGACGGTTATGTGGTGGCCAGCGAAAGCTGCGCTCTGGATACCCTAGGTGCCACCTTCGTCCGGGATATACGGCCAGGGGAAATCCTGGTCATCAGCGACAAGGGGCTGGAAAGCGACACCAGCCATTGCCAGGAGCGGACCGCCGCCTGTGTTTTTGAGTTCATTTATTTCGCCCGCCCAGACTCGGTGGTAGATGGTTCCTGTGTCCATACCGCCCGGCAGCGGGCTGGGGCATTTCTGGCCCTGGAGCATCCTGTCCAAGCGGATGTGGTCATCGGCGTGCCGGACTCCGGTTTGGACGCCGCCCTGGGCTACTCCAAGCAAAGCGGCATCCCATATGGGGTGGGATTTATCAAGAATAAATATATTGGCCGCACCTTTATTCAGCCGGGCCAGAAACAGCGGGAAAACGCTGTGCGCATCAAATTGAACACCGTTTCCTCCACCGTAAAGGGAAAACGGGTGATTCTGGTGGATGACAGCATCGTGCGGGGGACCACCATTGCCCGCATTGTCCAGCTGCTGCGGGAAGCAGGGGCCACAGAGGTTCATGTACGGCTTTCCGCCCCTCCCTTCAAATTCCCTTGTTATTTCGGCACCGACATCGACTCTACCGACCATCTGATTGCCCACAATCATACAGTAGAGGAAATCCGTGAAATCATCGGGGTGGATTCCATCGGGTACCTGAACGTGGATTATCTGGACAAGCTGGCTGACAACAGCAAATGTGGGTTCTGCAACGGCTGCTTTACCGGCCACTATCCTATGGACCCACCGGCCAAAGCCCAGAAATCCAAATTTGAGCAGAAAATTGGACAGAAAAAGAAGGAGGCAAAGCAATGAAAAGCGAAAGCGCCAGCTATAAGGCCGCGGGAGTGGATATTACCGCCGGATACCGGGCGGTGGAGCTGATGAAAAGCCATGTGGCCCGCACCATGACCAGCGGGGTTCTCAGCGGCATCGGAGGGTTCGGCGGATTGTTTGAGCTGGACCTGACCAACATTCAGCGGCCGGTATTGGTTTCTGGTACGGACGGGGTTGGCACCAAGCTGAAACTTGCCTTCCTGATGGACAAACATGATACGGTGGGTATCGACTGTGTGGCTATGTGTGTCAACGATGTTATCTGCTGCGGCGCCAAGCCTCAGTTTTTCCTGGATTATGTAGCGGTGGGCAAAAATGTCCCCGAGCGGGTAGCACAGATTGTCTCCGGCGTGGCGGAGGGTTGCGTCCAATCCGGGTGCGCCCTGATTGGCGGTGAAACCGCTGAGATGCCCGGCTTCTACCCAGAGGACGAGTATGACTTGGCGGGCTTTACCGTAGGTGTGGTGGACAAATCCAAGATTTTGGACAACACCAGCATGCAGGCTGGGGACGCTTTAATCGCCCTCCCCTCCTCCGGGGTACATTCCAATGGATTCTCCCTGGTGCGCAAGGTGCTTGATGTGGAAAAAGGCGGTCTGGACCAACATTATGACGACCTGGGCCGGACCCTTGGAGAGGCCCTGCTGGAACCCACCCGCATTTATGTAAAGCCGGTGCTGGCCCTGTTGGAGCAGGTTCAGGTCCGGGCTATCTCCCACATCACCGGCGGCGGCTTCTATGAGAATATCCCCCGTTCTCTGGCTCCTGGCTTTACCGCCCGCATCGAGAAAGCCAAAATCCAGACCCCTCCCCTGTTCTCCATCATCCAGAAAGCGGGAGGTATTCCTGAGCGGGATATGTTCAACACCTTCAATATGGGGGTTGGCATGTGTGTCACCGTAGCCGCTGACCAGGCTGACCAGGCGGTTCAGATTCTGCAGGAGCAGGGCGTGGACGCCTATCTCTTTGGTGAGGTGGCCAAGGGCGAGGAGGGCGTAGAGCTGTGGTAAAGGTAGCTGTTTTGGTTTCCGGCGGGGGAACCAACCTGCAAGCCATCATCGACGCCAAAGCCGCCGGAAAACTGCCCAGCGTCAGCCTGTCCCTTGTTATCTCCAGCAAGCCTGGGGTCAAGGCGCTGGAACGGGCGGAGGCAGCAGGGATTCCCACTGCCGTAGTCAGCCGGGCCCAGTATCCCACCTCTCAAGCCTTTGACCAGGCCCTTCTGCAAACCCTGGAGGCTTATGGGATTCAGTTTGTAACCCTGGCCGGTTTCCTGTCCATCCTGGGGCCCAAGGTTCTGGAAGCTTACCGGGACCGGATTATCAATGTACATCCCAGCTTGATTCCTTCCTTCTGTGGGGACGGGTTTTATGGGCTGCGGGTGCATCAGGCGGCTTTGGAGCGAGGGGTGAAGGTCACCGGGGCCACGGTGCATCTGGTGAATGAAATTACCGACGGGGGCCGCATCCTGCTTCAAAAGGCGGTACCCGTAGAGGAAGGCGACACCCCGGAAACCTTACAAAAACGGGTGATGGAGCAGGCCGAATGGCTGCTGCTGCCCCAGGCGCTGGAATTGTGCTGCAAGGAACTTTCCCAAACGATAAAGGAGGAGGTTTAACCATGGAAAAAATGGATTTACGTACCCTGCTGAGGAATAACCCCTATCCCGGACGGGGGATTTTGGTAGGGAAAAGCCAGGACGAGTGCTGGGGGATTATAGCCTATTTTATCATGGGACGCAGCCAGAACAGCCGCAACCGGGTATTTGTGGAAACCGAGGATGGCATCCGTACCCAGGCCCATGACCCTTCCAAAATGACCGACCCTTCCCTGATTATCTATCATCCGGTGCGCCGGTTTGGGAATCAAATCATTGTGACCAATGGGGACCAGACAGATACTATCTGGGAGGCCCTCACCCAAGGAGGCTCCTTTGAAGACGCCCTGCGAACCAGGACCTTTGAGCCGGATGAGCCCAACTGGACCCCACGTATCTCCAGCTTGATGACCTTAGGGGCAAAAGACTTCCAAGTTAAACTGTCTATCCTGAAAAGCGGGGATGGTAACGGGAATTACACCCAGCGGCAATTTTTCGACTACCCCAGCCTGCCCGGCGGAGAGGGCAGGTTCCTGCACACCTACAAAGGGGATGGGAACCCTATCCCTTCCTTTGAGGGAGAACCGGAACGGGTTGAGATGTTCGGGAATTTGGAAAGCTTCAGCCAGCAGGTTTGGGAGAGCCTGGACCCGGACAACAAGGTTTCCCTGTTTACCTGTTTTGTCAACCTGTCCACCGGCGAAACCCAAACCCGCATCATCAACAAGCATCAGGGCTAAGCCCTTTATTCTGGAAAGGAGCGCATATTTATGGCCACCGAATTGGAATTAAAATATGGCTGCAACCCCAATCAAAAACCTGCCCGTGTGTTTATGAGGGAGGGAGAGCTTCCCATCCAGGTTTTGAACGGAAAACCTGGCTACATCAACTTTTTGGATGCTCTGAACGGCTGGCAACTGGTGAAAGAGCTGAAGGAGGCCACCGGACTGCCCGCCGCCACCTCTTTCAAGCATGTCAGTCCGGCTGGTGCCGCTGTGGGGCTTCCCCTCAGTGACACCCTGCGGAAAATCTACTTCACCGGGGACAGGGAACTGTCCCCTCTGGCCTGCGCCTACGCCAGAGCCAGAGGCGCCGACCGGATGTCCTCCTTCGGGGACTGGATTGCCCTTTCGGATACCTGTGATTTAAGCACCGCCAAACTGATTCAGCATGAGGTTTCCGACGGGATTATTGCCCCTGGCTATACGCCGGAGGCTTTGGAGGTGCTGAAGTCCAAGCGCAAGGGGGGCTATAATATTGTTCAGATTGACCCAGCTTATGAGCCCGCTCCGGTGGAGCGCAAGGATGTGTTCGGCATCACCTTTGAACAGGGGCGCAACAATTTGAAAATCAACCCGGAGCTGCTTTCCAATCTGGTGACCCAGAATAAGGAGCTGCCCCAGTCTGCCCTGGTAGATTTGATGGTGGCCCTGATCACCTTAAAATATACCCAATCCAATTCGGTCTGCTATGTAAAGGATGGCCAAGCCATTGGCGTGGGGGCGGGACAGCAGTCCCGCATCCATTGTACCCGTCTGGCGGGCAACAAAGCGGACATCTGGTGGCTGCGGCAGCATCCCAAAGTGCTGGCCCTCCCCTTCCGGCCGGACCTGAGCCGCCCCAACCGGGACAACGCCATTGATGTTTATATCTCTGACCAGTGGGAGGATGTGCTGGGGGAGGATGTTTGGGCGGAAACCTTTACCGCCCATCCCCAGCCCCTGACCCCGGAGGAGAAACAGGCGTGGCTGGAAAAACTGGATGGGGTTGCTTTGGGCAGTGATGCTTTCTTCCCCTTTGGTGACAACATCGAGCGGGCCCGCCGGAGCGGTGTACGTTATGTGGCCCAGCCTGGCGGCTCCATTCGGGACCAGCAGGTGATTGATACCTGTGATAAATACGGCATAGTGATGGCCTTCACTGGCATCCGGCTGTTCCATCACTAAGTTCTAGGAGGAAACTATGAAGCTATTGGTAGTGGGCGGAGGCGGCCGGGAACACGCCATCATCCGCAAACTGAAGGAAAACCCCCAGGTGACAGAAATTCATGCCCTCCCCGGCAATGGAGGCATCGCCTCTGACGCTGTCTGCGCACCCATCGCCGCCACCGATTTGGAGGGGGTGGTGGACTACGCCGTGACCCATCAGATTGATTTTGCAGTGGTTGCCCCGGACGACCCTCTGTGCCTGGGTATGGTGGATGCGCTGGCCCAGGTGGGCATCCCCGCCTTTGGGCCTGACAAGAAAGCTGCCATCATCGAGGGCAGCAAGGTGTTCGCCAAAAACCTGATGAAAAAATACGGCATCCCTACCGCCGATTATCAGGTATTCACCGACTCCAAAGCCGCTTTGGACTACATCCGTCAAGGCGCTCCCCTGCCCTTGGTGGTGAAAGCGGACGGTCTGGCCCTTGGAAAAGGGGTTCTCATCTGCCAAACCGCTCAGGAAACGGAACAGGCGGTCCATGAAATCATGGACCAAAAAATCTTTGGTCAGAGCGGCAGCCAGATTGTAATGGAGGAATTCTTAACCGGGCCGGAGGTATCGGTTCTGGCCTTCACCGACGGGGAAACCATCCAGCCCATGATTTCCTCCATGGACCACAAGCGGGCGCTGGACGGTGACCAAGGTCTGAATACCGGCGGCATGGGAACTATCGCCCCTAACCCTTATTACACCCCTCAGGTGGCCCAGGTCTGCATGGAAACCATCTTCCTTCCCACCATCCGGGCCATGAAAGCGGAGGGCCGCCCCTTTAAAGGATGCCTTTACTTTGGACTGATGCTTACCCCAAAAGGGCCTAAGGTCATTGAGTATAACTGCCGGTTCGGGGACCCGGAAACCCAGGTGGTGCTTCCCCTGCTGAAAAGCGACCTACTTACCATTATGCAGGCTACCGTCTCCGGCAGCCTGGCTGAGACTCCGGTGGAATGGCGTTCCGACAGCGCCTGCTGTGTGGTGCTGGCCAGCGGCGGGTATCCTTCTTCCTATCCCAAAGGACTGCCCATTTCCGGGCTGGTGGAGGGACAGCTGCCTGGCAGCAGCGCCATCGTCTATCACGCCGGCACCCAGCTAAAGGAAGATGGGACCTTGGTCACCGCCGGAGGCCGGGTCTTGGGGGTTACCGCCGTCGCTCCCACCTTGGCGGAAGCCATCCGTGAAGCCTACGCCGCCAGCGACCGGATTTCTTTCCAGGGGCTTCACCGGCGGAGCGATATTGGCAAACGGGCGCTGGAAGCCATTTAAGAAAAGAAACTTTTGAATAAAACAAGGATTGGGAGAAAAAGCATGTCTGTTTTCAGAATTTATGTGGAAAAGCACAAACCTTACGATGTGGAAGCGGCAGGCCATTTAACGGAAATCCGGGATTTGCTGGGGGTCACCAGCGTGACCGGTCTTCGGCTTCTGAACCGCTATGATGTGCAGGGTATCGACCAGAGCCTGTTCCAGCAGTGCCTGCCTGTTGTTTTTTCCGAGCCTCAATTGGATTTGCTGTATGAGCAGCTCCCACAGTGGGAAGGGCCTGTGTTTGCTACCGAGTATCTGCCTGGACAATTTGACCAGCGGGCGGATTCCTGTGCCCAATGCATCCAGCTGGTTTCCCAGGGGGAGCGTCCCTTGGTGCGGACCGCTCGTGTCTTCCTTCTGGAGGGAAACCCTTCCCCTGAGGAACTAGAGCGGGTGAAACGGTATATCATCAATCCGGTGGAAAGCCGGGAAGCCAGCCTGGAAGAAAAGGACACCCTGGAAATGGATTACCCCACCCCGGAGCAGGTAGAGCTTCTGGATGGATTTCTGGAGCTGGACCGGCAGGGCCTGGAGAACATGGTGAATCAATATGGGCTGGCCATGGATGTGGATGATGCTGCTTTCTGTCAAACCTATTTCCGGCAGGAAAACCGGAATCCTACCATCACAGAGCTTCGCATGATTGACACCTATTGGTCCGACCATTGCCGCCACACCACCTTCGGCACCATTCTGGACAGCGCTTCCATCCAGGAACCTGCGGTGGAGCGGGCCTACCAGCGGTATCTGGCGGTCAGAAAAGCTTTGGGCCGGGAGGAAAAACCCATCACCCTCATGGATTTGGCCACTATCGGCGCCCGCTACCTGAAAAAAGCCGGTGCTTTGAAAGGGTTGGACGAGTCTGAGGAAATCAATGCCTGCTCGGTTCGGATTACAGTGGACAACAATGGCCAGAATGAGGATTGGCTGCTGATGTTTAAAAACGAGACCCACAACCATCCCACCGAAATTGAGCCCTTCGGCGGAGCCGCCACCTGCATCGGCGGAGCCATCCGGGACCCTCTTTCCGGCCGCAGCTATGTCTATCAAGCCATGCGTGTGACCGGAGCGGCGGACCCCCTGGTGCCTGTTGAGGAGACCATGCCCGGCAAGCTGCCTCAGCGCAAACTGGTTACCACAGCGGCGGCTGGATACAGCTCCTATGGCAACCAGATTGGCTTGGCCACAGGTCTGGTGGATGAGCTGTATCATCCAGGCTATGCCGCCAAAAGATTGGAAATCGGTGCGGTGGTAGGGGCTGCCCCTGCCCGCAATGTGCGTCGGGAAGCGCCCGTCCCTGGGGATGTAGTGGTGCTGCTTGGAGGCCGCACCGGCCGGGATGGCTGCGGCGGGGCCACCGGCTCCTCCAAAGCCCATGGGCTGCAAAGTCTGGAAACCTGCGGCGCTGAGGTGCAGAAGGGCAACGCCCCTGTGGAGCGCAAGCTGCAAAGGATGTTCCGTGACCCGGAAGTGACACGTCTCATCAAGCGGTGCAATGATTTCGGCGCCGGCGGCGTGTCGGTAGCAATTGGGGAGCTGGCGGATGGTCTGGAAATCAATCTTGATTTGGTTCCCAAAAAATATGAGGGATTGGATGGGACCGAGCTGGCCATCTCCGAAAGCCAGGAGCGGATGGCTGTGGTTCTGGCCCCTGAGGATGTGGAGCTTTTCCTGTCCAAAGCCAGAAACGAAAACCTGGAAGCCACCCCTGTGGCCAAGGTCACCCAGCTTCCCCGTCTGCGGATGCTGTGGAAAGGTCATGTGATTGTAGATATTTCCCGGGAATTCCTCAATTCCAACGGTGCTGAAAAGCATACAACCGTTCAGGTTCCAAAGGCTTCCCTTGAAAATCGCTCCCCGGTGGAGGGCCGTACCCTTCAGGAAAAGCTCATCAACCTGATGTCCGACCTGAATATCTGCTCCAAGAAAGGGCTTTCTGAGCGGTTTGACAGCACCATCGGTGCGGGCACCGTCCTGATGCCCTTTGGCGGCAAAAAACAGCTGACCCCCGCCCAATCCATGGTAGCCAAGCTGCCTGTGCAGGGAGAAACCACCACCTGCTCTGGAATGGCCTGGGGATTCAATCCCTTCCTGATGGAGCAGAGCCCTTACCACGGGGCTTATCTGGCGGTGGTGGAGAGCGTTTCCAAACTGGTGGCTTCTGGATTCCGCCATCAGGACGCTTATCTCACCTTCCAGGAATATTTTGAGCGGCTCCGTACCCAGCCGGAACGCTGGGGCAAACCCTTCGCCGCTCTGCTGGGAGCGCTGGACGCCCAATTGGACCTGGAAATCGCCGCCATTGGAGGCAAGGACAGCATGTCCGGCAGCTTTGAGAAGCTGGACGTCCCCCCCACCCTGGTTTCCTTTGCGGTAGCGGCTGGGGATACCCGACGCATCCTGTCCCCTGAGTTTAAAAAAGCGGGTTCCCGGTTGTCCCTCCTGCAAGCGGACCCCTTTGACCCCCAGGCCATGCGTTCCCTTTACAAGCAGGTGGAAGAGCTGATTCAAAACCATCAGGTGCTTTCTGTTTATGTGCCTGGTCATGGTGGTTTGGCAGAAGCCCTGTTTAAGATGGGTGTGGGAAACCACATTGGTGTGGAAATCGCTGATTCCTTCCCCATTGACCGGCTGTTTGGCTGGTGCTATGGCAGCTTCCTGCTGGAACTGGCGGAAGGGGTAACGGTTGGCGAGCCTGTTGGACACACCACCGCCAGCTATCATTTCTACGGGGATGGTCAGCAGGTGGACCTGTCGGTTGTCCAAGAGGTATGGGAAAAGAAGCTGGAACCGGTGATGCCTTACCGTCAGGCCCCCGGCTCCACCAAGACACCTGTGGAGCCTGTAACCTTTACCGCTTCCCGGCGGGTCTCCCCCAAAGTCAGCGTCAGCCGCCCCAAGGCGCTGATTCCTGTTTTCCCGGGAACCAACTGCGAATACGACACCGCCAGAGCCTTACGCCGGGCCGGAGCTGAACCAGAGATTCTTGTCATCCGCAATCTGACCTCCCAGGATATTGGGGAAAGCATCCAGCGGATGGAGCAAAGCATCCGTCGCAGCCAGATGGTAGTACTTCCCGGAGGATTCTCCGGTGGTGATGAGCCGGATGGTTCTGGAAAATTCATCACTGCCTTCTTCCGCAACCCTCGCATCACCGACGCCATCCACGAACTGCTGAACAATCGGGATGGTCTGATGCTGGGTATCTGCAACGGATTCCAGGCCCTGATTAAACTGGGGTTGGTGCCTTACGGCAGAATTTTGGATACCGACGAAAACTGCCCTACCCTCACCTTCAACACCGTTGGACGCCACCAAAGTATGCTGGTGCGCACCCGTATCGCCTCCGATTTGAGTCCCTGGCTTTCCCGCTGTAAAACCGGCGAGATTCACACGGTAGCAATTTCTCACGGGGAAGGCCGTTTCGTGGCTCCCATGGAGCTGGTGAAACAGCTGGCCGCTTCGGGACAAATCGCCACCCAATATGTGGATTTGGAGGGCGCTCCCACCATGGACCTAACTGCCAATCCCAATGGCTCTGTCTGGGCGGTGGAGGGAATCTCCTCTCCAGATGGACGGGTATTTGGAAAGATGGGCCATACCGAACGCAGCGGAGATTTTCTCTATAAAAATGTGGAAGGGAATAAATTCCAGCCTTTATTTGAAGGCGGTGTGGACTACTTCAAACTGTAAATCTGTGAAAGCCAGCGTTTATAAAAACGCTGGCTTTCATTTTTAAAATTCACACTTGACTAAGTCAAGCTTTTGATTTATACTTGACTAAGTCAAGTTGAAAGGAAGAACGCTTTATGTTTGACACCTTATCCTACCAGTTTACAGTTTTATATCGGGATTTTTTCGCTTATACCTCCCATCGTCTCCAGCAGCT
Organism: uncultured Anaerotruncus sp.; assembly: GCA_944385965.1. Taxonomy (GTDB): domain Bacteria; phylum Bacillota; class Clostridia; order Oscillospirales; family Ruminococcaceae; genus Anaerotruncus. The sequence continues at coordinate 35,734 of CALWZG010000037.1, read as the reverse complement.
GGGGCTCAGTTACGGGGTACTGTTTCTCCTCATTTATATTGGCAAACACCCTGGATGTTCCCAAGGGGAGCTAACCACAGCCCTTGGACTGGACTGGGGATACTGCCAGCGGAGCCTTTTAAAGCTGGTATCGGATGGATTTCTGACACGGGAAAAGCGTGGGAGGGCCTATCATCTGGACCTGAGCGAAAAGGGGCAGGAAGCCTTTCAAATCAGCCATCAGGTATTTTTTGACTGGGATGAACTGGCCTTGAAGGACCTGAGTTCAGATGAAAAGGAAGAGCTACGCACTATTTTGAAAAAAATTAAGAAAGGGAGATTTTCCTCAGATGAGTTACCAGACCATCCACAGTCCCATTGATTACGGCGGACTGGTTTTAAAAAACCGCATTATTTTTGCCCCTACCTCTATGGGACTTCCCACCGAACAATGGATTGAGCGGCTGCGTCAGATTGCCGCTGGTGGATGCGCCATGATTATTGTTGGGGATGTTCCTGTCACCAAACATGGGTTTGGGCTATCCTTGTACAGCAAAAAGGGCTTTGAGACCTATCAGCGATTGGCTAGGGCGGTTCATGAGGAAAACTGTATGCTCTGCGCCCAGCTCCATCAATCCGACTCCAATCTAAAGGGAATGCTGAAATATATCCCTGGTGTGCTGTCCAAAAAAATCAGTATGGAACAGCTGCGGGAACTGCTCAATCAAGAGGTTGGACCATACATCACCAATCTATCCCCTGAAAAAATCCACAAAATCATTGAGGGCTTTGGAGAAGCCGCTGTACTGGCACAAAAAGCTGGCTTTGATATGGTTCAGATTCATGGGGACCGGATGTGTGGCAGCTTTAGCTCCACCATCTACAATCATCGAACCGACGCCTATGGGGGCAGCCCAGAAAACAGGGCACGTTTCGCAGTGGAGGCCATTCAAGCTGTGCGGCGCCGTTTGCCCAGCATCCCCATTGACTATAAACTGGCAATTCGCCAAGAAAATCCCCATTATGGCAACGCTGGGATTCTGGAGCAGGAGCTTCCCATCTGGATTCCGCTGCTGGAACAGGCTGGCGTCACCAGCTTCCATGTCACCCTGGCCAATCATGGCTCTCTCACCGACACCATTCCCCCAGCCCGCCATCCCGATTTCGGAGGCGAGGGATGTTTTCTGAAGTTCTGTAACTTGGTACGCCGTTTCACGAAACTTCCCATCTGCGGTGTCGGTGGACTGAGCAACCCTGAGTTTATCGAAAATCAGCTTTCCAGCGGACGCATTGACTGCGCCGCCATGAGCCGTCAGCTTATCGCTGACCCCAACTGGCCCAAAAAGGTATTGGAGAACCAGCCGGAAACCATTCAGCGCTGTATCCGCTGCAATCAAAAATGTCTGGGAGGCATGATGGCTCATCAGGGGGTACATTGTATTTATGAAAGGACGAAAACAAAATGAATTATGCCATTGTTTACAGCAGCAAAACAGGAAACACACAGCTTTTGGCCCAGGCGGCTCGAGAGCTTTTGCCAGAGGAAAATCTGCTTTATTTTGGGGCTCCCTGTTCAGACGCTCTAAAAGCACAGCAAATTTATGTGGGGTTCTGGACTGATAAGGGACGTTGTGATGATGAGACCGCCAAGTTTTTGTCCAGCCTGACCAATCAGAAGGTTTTTCTGTTTGGTACCGCGGGATTTGGCGGTTCTGACGCTTATTTTCAGAAGATTCTTACCTCTGTTCAGGAATTTATCAGCCCTACTGTGACCATCGTGGGAACTTATATGTGTCAGGGAAAGATGCCTCCCGCTGTGCGGCTCCGTTATGAGTCTATGGAAGACACCCCGGCCAGACAGGCAATGCTGGACAATTTTGATGCCGCATTATCTCATCCCAATCAGGAGGACCTGAACCAGCTGAAAGGCAAGATTCTGGACAGCTTCTAAATCAAATACGCACCTCCGCAAAGAGGCCTGGCTTCTATACAAAGCCAGGCCTCTTTGCTAAATGATTATTTTTTAAGGGTATAATCATAGAATCCTTTACCTGTCTTGCGCCCCAAGTTTCCAGAAGCCACCAATCGGCGTAAGGTAACTGGAGGTAAAAATTTAGGGTCTTGTGTTTCCTCGTAAATGGCCAAAGCAGCGTTTAAGGCCACATCCAGTCCAGACAAATCAAAAGTTTCAAGAGGGCCCATAGACCATCCATAGGCCATGCGCATCCCTTGGTCAATCTCCTCCACGGTAGCTACGCCCTCTTCCAAAATTCGAATGGCTTCTATGGAGCTGCAAATACCAATACGATTCATCACAAATCCGGCTACATCCCTCTGCACCAAACAATATTTTTTCCCCAAAGAGGTTACAAAAGATTTTGCCGTTTCTATCGTTTCGTCTGAGGTATCCTGCCCTCGAACAATTTCCACCATATTCATCATCGGCACCGGATTAAAGAAATGCAGTCCCACCACTTTTTCCCGTCGTTTGGTGGCGCAGGCCAATTCTGTAATGGGTATCGCGGATGTATTGGAAGCTAATAAGGTATGTTCCCCACAGCGTTGATCCAATTCTTGAAACAGCTTTTCTTTCAGCGCACGGTTTTCAGGAATCGCCTCAATCACAATCTCCGCCTTTTCCACATCTGTCAGCTCTGTCACCGTGGAAATTCTGGCCTGAATTTTTTCTGGCTCCTCTTGAATCTTTCCTTTTTCCTTCAATTTTCCAAGCGACCATCCGATTGTATCCAATGCGCTTTTTAACGCGGTTTGCGACACATCATACAATGTAACTTCATACCCAGAAGTCGCCGCTACTTGAGCGATTCCTCGCCCCATAACGCCAGACCCCATCACAAAAACTTGTTTCATAGCGATACACTCCTTTTTTAATCAACAATGGTGAAAGACAGGGGCCCGTTTCTGCATAAAAGCGTCCACACCTTCTTTTACATCTTGACTCATGAACACCTGCTGCCAAAGGTTTGCTTCCAGGTCGATGGCTTCCCGCAGGCTGTTTATATTGGCTCCACCGTTGATTGCTTGTTTGGCCGCTCCTAACGCCACCAAGGAGAATTTTCCCATCTTATCAGCTAAACCCATAGCGGTTTCCAGTTCTTCTCCTGGCTGCGTAAGCTGATTTACGATTCCTAAACGCAAGGCGTCTTGAGCTGATACAGGCTCGCCTGTAAAAATCAATTCCTTGGCTACTCCCTGGCCCACCAATCGAGTCAATCTTTGGGTACCGCCTCCACCTGGAAACAGGCCCAATTTAATCTCTGGAAGACCCAGTTGAGCGTCCTGAGCCATCACCCGCAAATCACAGCTGAGCGCCAGCTCCAAACCCGCTCCTAAAGCCAAACCATTGATTGCAGCAATGGTTGGCTTTTTTAAATTTTCTAAAAGGTACCAAACTTCATAGACCGAATACAAAAAATCATAGGCTACCCCTGGTTTTCCTATCATCTGTGGAAACCCTTTGATATTCGCTCCCGCCATAAAAGCTTTTCGTCCCGCGCCGGTTATGATGATGGTGATGACTTGCGGGTCATCTCTCAGTTGGCAAAGACATTCCCGAAGCTCAGAGGTAACCTGTGTATCCAAAACATTGACCGGCGGGTTATCGATGGTAATGATTCCTGCTGTTCGTTCTTTCCGGCAGTATACTTTTCTCCCTTCCATATGAGGCCTCCTTTTATCTGCCTTGAAAATTTGCGGGTCGTTTTTCCTGGAAGGCGGCCAGTCCTTCCTGGAAGTCTTGAGAACTGCCGCTGATGGCTTGGGCCATTCCCTCATCATGCAAAGCGGCGGTCAAGCTGATTTCAAAGCTTTTATTAACCAGCTTTTTAGCCAGTGCGTATGCGCTTGTGGGGCCCTTGGCAAGTTTTTCGGCCAAGGCCAAAACGGTCTCTTCCAGTTGTTCATGCGCAACCACTTGGGTTACCAAGCCTAAATGCAAGGCTTCCTCCGCTGACACCATCCGTGCTGAAAAGATTAACTCTTTTGCGCGCTGCCTGCCCACCAATCTGGGTAAAAAATAGGTACCACCTAAATCGGGAACCGACCCAATATTCGCGAAAATTTCTGAAAATTTCGCCTTTTCAGAGGCAATTACCAAATCCGCACAAAGAGCAATGTTCATTCCAGCACCTACCGCTGCCCCATTCACCGCCGCAATCAGCGGCACTGGAAGCTCATCCAAAGCTATCATCAACCTAGATACTCGTTCCATATGACGGGCAAATCCAACAGGACCACCTTAGCAGGTTTTTAGCTCCTCCAAATCCCCACCAGCGCAAAATCCTTTGCCCATTCCTGTAATTACAGCCGCCCGAATTTCCTGAGATTCTGTAATTCTTTCACAGGCTCCCATCAAATCATCTATCATCTGGTTGGTCAAAGCATTCAACTGTTTTGGAAGATTCAAACGAATAATGGCTACCTGTTCCTTGATTTCAAACAGAATTGTAGAATAGCTCATAATCGTTACCTCCAATCAGTACAGCAGGTGGGCTTTTTTCGCCTCAAAGGTGAGACGGTCCCTAAAATCAGGATGGGCAATTTCAATCAAACGTTTGGCTCTGGTTGGCAAATCCTCCCCCCAAAGTTTCGCACATCCATATTCGGTAACCACATATTGCGTTTCAGAGCGTAAAGTGGTCGTAGTGCCGCCAATGGGGAAATCCAGAACAATCCTGGACGCCACACCAGTTTTTGTTTCCACTGTGGAGGATATGGCCAAGAAAGATTTGCCTCCTTTTGCGTAGCTGGCACCTCTCACATAGTCCACCTGTCCTCCCGTTCCGCTGAACTGACGAAATCCAATGCTTTCTGAGCAGGCTTGTCCTGTAAGGTCCACTGAAATCGCTGTATTAATAGAAATCATGTTGTCATTTTGAGCAATAAGGCTCACATCATTTACATATTCGTAAGGTCCAAAATACAGCGCTGGATTTTCTCTCACAAAATCATATTGGGATTGTTTACCCAAAGTGAAACTTACCAAAGAACGGCCTGGCATAAAACCTTTGCGGCTGTTATCCACCGCACCGCACTTAATGAGTTCAATCATGGATTCGGTAAGCATCTCTGTATGGATTCCTAAATGTTTTTTCTCCTTTAATCCATAACCCACAGCGTTTGACATACCGCCTAAACCCAACTGTATACAGGCTCCATCTGGAATCATATCTAAAATGTAATTGGCAATCGCTGCATCAATTTTGGAAGGAGATGAGGCTGGATATTCAATAATCGGCTGATGATGCTCTACAAAGGCGGAGATCCGATGTACTGGTATATCCAGTTCACGTCCAAATACTCTTGGAAGGAATTCATTTACTTCCGCTATGATGGTTTTGCAGTTTCTTACCGCTGCTGGATTATATCCAGCGCTTAGAGGACCAATGTTGCAATTTCCGTGGGCATCTGGAGGAGTAACCGGAATAATCACAACTTCAGGCTTTACTTGTTCCATATAGCGAGCGAAGGAACTAAATTGCAGCGGAACAAAGGTGACGCTTCCATATTTGGACCCTGCCCGTTCGTATCCTCCATAAAAAAAGCATTTATACCGCAGTTTATCTGGTGTAAGTTCTGGGTCATCCAAAGGAAGCTGATTCAGAATCAAGTTGCCATGGAGTGTCAGCCCCTTTTTTTCTCCTCTTTTTGCCTGAGCGATTACCTCCTTCATGGTGGCTTCCGCAATGGCCAATCCTCCAAGAAAGACCCCATCTCCATCCTGTACAAATTGAGATACTGCCTCCTGAGGTGTCATTTTGCGCTGCTCATACAGCTGACTCCAATCCAAAAAATCCCCTCCTTTAAAAACAATTTTCCACAATCATAGCAGACCCCATTCCACCTCCAATGCATAAAGAAACCAGTCCATATTTGGCCTTTCTTCTTCGCAGTTCATAGATAAGTGTAGTAAGCAGTCGGGTGCCGCTATTTCCTAACGCATGTCCCAAAGCGATGGCTCCTCCATTTACGTTGATTCTTTCATAAAGTGGAGAATCCACAGAAATTTTTAGTTCTCTCAGTACACCTAAAGCCTGGGCGGCAAAGGCTTCGTTTAACTCAATTAAATCCATATCCTCTAATTGGAGTCCTGCTTTTTCCAGAGCTTTTTTGATGGCTGGCGCAGGGCCTATGCCCATAATGCTGGGGTCAACACCCACCGTAGCGCTGGATAAAATTTTTACCAAAGGCTTGATGCCTGCCTGAACAGCCGCTTCCTCCTCCATCACCACAACCGCAGAGGCTCCATCGTTCATTCCCGAAGCGTTTCCAGCGGTTACAGTTCCTCCTTTTTTAAAGACAGGGCGCAGTCCTGCCAAGGATTCTTTTGTGGTATCAGGACGAGGATGCTCATCTTGATCAAAAACAAAGCTATCCCGTCGCACCCGCACCTCTACTGGAACAATCTCCTCTTTAAATTTTCCCAAACGGATGGCCTCCGCCGCTTTACGTTGACTGTCAAAAGCGAAATTGTCCTGTTCTTCCCGGGTGATTCCATATTTTTCAGCTACATTTTCTGCTGTAAGCCCCATATTCAATCCAGGATAAAGAGCCTCTGGCTGCACCATAGTCACTCCATGGGAAAAAGCATCATATAGATTGGCGTTTCCCATACGAAAACCTTCATAACGGGCGGATGGAGGCAGATAATAAAGCATCCTGGACATGGTTTCTACTCCGCCAGCTACCACTATTTTCGCTTCTCCCGCCCCAATTTCGTGAGAAGCACTGATAACCGCTTGCAGCGAGGAAGCGCATTATCTGTCTACGGTAAAAGCTGGGACTCTTTCAGGTATTCCCGCCAACAACGCACCACAACGCGCCACATTGGGGGTATACCCATAAACGTCTCCCATAATCACTTCTTCTATCTGAGACCCTTCCAATTGAGAACGGCGTATGGATTCAGAAATGACCAGCTTGCATAAATCCTGGGCCTCAACCGTTTTTAAGCTTCCCAAATAGCCTCCAACAGGAGTCCGTGCTGCGCTGGTAATTACACATCTCTTCATAAATCCTCCTAATTATTGCTCATAAGCTTCCTGAAGAATGGCCAGCAGTTCTTCATCCGAAATTTCCCCTGGTTTGGCCACAAACGCTCCTTGCTGCCGAATCAGCGGCACCAGATTTTTAACTGTTTCCCAATCAAACCCTAAGTCTTTCATGGAGGGAATCTGTATCTCATGTTTCAGTTTTTGAATCCCGTCAGCGGTGATTTTTCCAATTTCAGCGTCTGAAGCGTCCTGAGGAATTTGACAGCCCATAGCCTCTCCAATCATTCTTACCTGCTGGGGGACCCATTTACTGGCCCAACGAATGACTGGCGGAATCGCAATGGCGCAGGCGACTCCATGGGGAACATGATAAGCCGCTCCCAAAACATGCCCAATAGAGTGGCCCACATGAACCCTTACATTGGTGAAGGCGATTCCCGCAATGGTGGAAGCATAAGCCATATTTTCTCTGGCTTCCCGATTCTGTCCATCCTTCACTGCCTTGGATAAATTCTGAGAAATCATGCGGATGGCTTCTCGGCAAAAGGCGTTCATCAAAGGATTGGCCATTGCACATGTAAGCGCCTCCGCCGCATGGGCAAAAGCATCCATTCCTGTGGAAGCAGTCAGAGAAGGCGGCATCCCCATCATCAACTGAGGGTCTATCACCGCCAGGGAAGCCAAACAAACCGGATTATTCACCGACCGCTTTTCCTGGTCATGAAGGGTGTCGGTAATGACCGAAATGCTGGTGACCTCGCTGCCTGTACCAGCAGTGGTGGGAATAAAAATGGAGGGTACTCCAGGATTTAGGGTCAAGCCTGGCCGAAGATACTGATGAATGGGGGAAGGATTTCTCATTAATACATTAACCGCTTTGGCGGTATCAATTGCGCTTCCCCCTCCTACCGCTATAATTCCATCTATTTGCTGATTTCTGGCTAGTTCAGCAGCAGCTTCCACCACCACATCTGGCGGATCTGGCTGTACTCCATCAAAAGAACAGTATTGAATCTGTTGTTCCTCTAAAGAATTTATAATATCATCCAAAAGCCCTATATCCTTTAAATTTTGGTCATGTACCAAGAATACCTTTCTGCATCCCAATTCTTTTGCCTTGAGACCAACTTCCTTAGAGGCTTCCCACCCCATCAGAATGGGGGCGCCAATATGTGAATATAACCAGCTCATGATGGTTTCCCTCCTATCGTATCGCATTTATTAAGTTTGTGAGAGTTTCCTTGGCGTCCCCCAATAACAGGGTTACCGTTTCCTTTTGGGAATACAAGGGATTTTCCACGCCTGCATAACCTGGCTTCAAGTCATAGTTGCAGACAATGATATGTTTAGCCGCTGCCACATCCAAAACCGGCATCCCATAAATCGGCGTTCCCTCTGCGGTATTCGCCGCCGGATTGATTACATCATTGGCCCCTATCACTACCGCCACATCACACTGACTGAACCAAGGGTTTACCTCCTCCATCTCATGCAGCTTCTCATAAGGTACGTCCACCTCACACAGCAAGACGTTCATATGACCGGGCATTCTTCCCGCTACTGGATGGATTGCGAAGAATACTTCTGTTCCTCTGGCCTCCAAGGTATCCGCCAGCTGTTTTACCAGACTTTGAGCCTGTGCCAACGCCATTCCATATCCTGGAACAATGGCTACCTTTTTGGCGTTGGTAAGCAAAACTTCTGGAGCATTATTCTGTTGTAAATCAGATGTCAACGGTTTGGAGGAAGGGACAGATTCAGGTTGCTGCGAAGAGTCTTTACCTGCTGATTTTTGAGGTACAGAGGTTTTTCCCAAAAGAATGTCCATCAAGCTTCGATTCATGGCTCTGCACATAATTTGGGTGAGCAAAAGCCCGGAAGCCCCTACTACCCCTCCAACGGATACCAACAGCAGGTCACTGATTGCCATACCTGCAATTGCACCCGCTACTCCGCTGAGAGAATTCAACAAAGAAATTGTGATGGGCATATCAGCACCACCCACTCGGATAGAAAAGGCTACTCCAAACAGGCCGCTGACCAAGATACAGAAGCCAATCAGCAATGGCAGTTGAATCTGTGAAAATCCAAATAAGGCAACACTTCCACAGGAAGCCAAAGCTGCTAAACATGTAGAACTTGCGGCCAGCATACCAGGAATATTCTTGATTCCCTCAATAATCACTCCATGTTTCACTGCCCGCTCTCCTGGAACTGTACTCTCGCAGTTTCCGCCCTGGTCGATGGAAATATCCACAATGACCGAACCTGGCGCCATAGAAGCTACCATCTCGTCTGTAATCAGAACCGGAGCCTGCTTGCCTGGAATCAAAGCGGAACAGAATACCACATCCATTTTTGCGATGGTCTCTTTCAGCGCTTCTCTTTCTTTCAAAATCCATTCCTCTGGCAGACGGTTGGCGTATCCACCCTGTCCAACAGCGATATCTGCTGGCACACCAGTCTCTATAATTTTGGCGCCTAAGGATTGGGCCTGTTCAGCAGCAGCTGGACGAATATCCGCAGCGTAAGTGACCGCTCCCAGTCGTTTGGCCGTTGCCAACGCCTGAAGTCCGGCTACACCCACACCAATGACCATAATATTGCAAGGTTTAATCGCTCCAACTGCGCAGAAAATCTGTGGTACAAATTTTTCCAGGTCATTGGCCGCCATCAAAATGCCTTTATATCCGGCGCATGTAGACATAGAGGTGAGGGAGTCCATGTTTTGCGCTCTGGAAATGCGGGGCACCCCATCCAAAGTCAATCCTATAATGCCCTGTTTCGCCATCATTCTTACCATCTCATGATTGACAGGAGAAGCGGGGTGAATGAAGGTAATCAGATATTGACCTGCATGCATCAGCTCAATCTCATGTTTTTGTTTTTGCTCATTAAAGAGAGGTTCTTTTACTTTTAGGATGACTTCCGCTTGATTGTAGAGGTCACATACATCCTCTACCAGCTTGGCGCCAGCGGCTTCATATTGCTGGTCACTGTAAAATGAACCTTCACCAGCTCTTTTTTCCACCAATACCGCGAATCCTTCTTTTACAAATTTTTCTACAGTTTCGGGGGTAGCAGCCACTCGATTTTCACCATGCATGATTTCTTTTGGAATACCAATTAACATTACAAATTCCTCCTTATTTAAGTTTTGCTCCTTATAAAATGACGTATTGTCATCATTTTTCAAATTAAAAAGGCCCTCCATCGGGAAGCGCTGTCACATCATTTTTAAATGTAGAAAGGACAACCAATGTTCTTGTTCGGGAAACACCAGGGATACAGCGGATATCATATAAAACGCGTTCTAGGTCCTTACTGGAATTGGTGACCACCTTCAACAGAAAATCAAAGTCTCCGGTAATATAATGGCACTCCAAAATCTCAGGATTTCCAATAATATTGGCTGAAAAGGCATCGTTATATTGGGGATGTTCTATCCGCACCGCCACATAGGCCATCATATCTTTTCCTATTTTTTTATGGTCCAGAATGGCGCTGTATTGTTTAATAATTCCTGTGTTCTCCAGTTTTTTTATTCTTTCTATGACTGCGGAAACCGACATGTTGATTCGCTCACCAATAATGGAGGCGTTCATGCGCGCGTTTTTTTAAGATAGGCTAAGATTTTAATATCGGTAGAATCCATTCATTTGCCTCCTAATTTTATGGAATCCTCCCTTTCTCCTTGTCCGTTATCCCGGAAGGAAGCGCTCCTTCCGAGATAACGATTCAGACTTAAATTGTTTTTGCTCAGGAACCCGCCGCCGCGTGGGCTCTTTTTTGAACTTCCTCCACACATTTGGCGCATTGTTTATCTGTCAGGCCATAGAAACACTGGGTTCCAAACTGAACCATTGTCAAAATTGCTGGCACCATAAAAGCAATAAACAAAAGGTTGGAAAGTGTTTCAGGGGTCTGTGTCTGATTTGCCACATAGCCAGAGCCATCCAGCAAAATTCCCATAACCTGTCCGCCAATCGCTCCACCCAAAGTTAAACAAATGGCGTTTAAAGCGTAAATCATTCCAGGCTGATATTTTTCCAGTCTTCCAGGCGCCATATTCGATTACATTGGGCAGCATCACATGCATAAAGGCATAATGGACACCTGTAATCAAACCATTAAACGCAAACAGGAAAAAGAGTGAGCCGTACTGCATGGACCCAGCGGAACCATCTTGTCCCATACTGGTGGCCAATCCCCAGAATAAAGCGTTCCCAACAGCGCTTATCAGCAGGATTCCTTTAAAAGCCCGATTGGAATCTCTGAATATATGGATACAGGGTTGAAGCAATAAAGCGCCCAAGACCATTGCGTTGGTGTTGACAAACATAGCTACCGGCATAAAGTTTGGAATTTCCAGATAGTAGTTAAAGATATAAACGGTCATGCCGTTGCGAATCGCTTGCAGAATATATTGAAAAACGATTCCTAACACCAGCATAATAGCGGGACGATTGGTGAAAACATCCTTGGCCTGTTTCAGCACATTCTCATGATCGGTAGAACGCAGATGTTCCCGGCTGGTGCCATCAGCATTAAGCTCATATTTTTTACTGATAGCTAATACAGCCAGCAGAAGCGCCAACACCAACATAGCCAGAATTGTGGTAGCCCAGAAAAATCCTTTCGCCATATCTCCTCCGCCCAACAGGTTTACAAGCGGAAGATACAAAGAGGACACAATTACAGAGTTGGCATTGTTGAACAAGGTAAACCCTCTTTGATTGTTCTGGATACTCAAAAAGGAAAAGGATGTTCTTTTGTGGAGGGAATGGATTATAACCACCACATTCCCATGCCCCAAGAGTCCTGTGACCAGGAAATTGCTCGTCTTTACGCAGAGGCAGCCGCTTTGGAAGCGTGTAAGTGAGGTGAAAAAATGGGATTTACTCTAAAATATGATGGCTCAACCGACCAAGTTCCCTTCAAAACAATCTACTCTGGAACCCTGAAAAATTATTCGCGCAAAATCCCAATGTGGTAGCCGGTGAGGCGGATATTGGAAATGGAATGTGGGCTCCCAATTATCACTGGATGAAAGCTACCTATGGGGACCGCTTTTTTGATGTTGGAATTCAGGAGGCGGATTTGGTGGGAATTGCCGCTGGTATGGCGGTTACTGGAAAGATTCCGTATATCCATACTTTTGCGCCTTTTATGACCCGCCGCACTTATGATTCAATCTTTCTATCTGGTGCCTACGCAAAATTAAATATTCGTCTGATTGGCTCAGACCCAGGAATCACAACCGCCTACAATGGTGGTACCCATATGACTTTTGAAGATAAGGAAATCTTCTTCGGGATGGAAAAGACGTTACCATCATCGCCGCTGGAATCTTGGTGGCCGAAGCATTGAAAGCAGCGGAAACCCTGGAAAATCAAGGGATTTCCGCCAGAGTGGTAGATATCTTCACCATTAAACCATTGGATGAGGAGTTAGTCCTCAGATGCGCCAAAGAAACTGGTGCGATTGTCACCGCAGAAAATCATAGTGTCCTCAATGGTCTTGGAGCTGCGGTAGCACGAACCTTAGCCTTAAATGGACCTTTGTCCTGCGCTCTGTCTATGATAGGGTCTCAGGACGAGTTTGGAGAAGTTGGACCTCAATCTTATCTGGCCCAGCGGTTTGGCATGACCGCTGAAAATATTGTTGAAAACGCACTGGAAGTAATCCGTCGGAAGGGAGCGAGTTTATGACAACCTACACTTATCCAAAAAGCCAGGAATTATTTGAGCGGGCAAAAAAAGTAATTCCAAAAGGGATTTATGGGCATCAAGGTGTTGGAACCTATTGTCCAGTGGAGCACTATCCCATCTTTTCTGACCATGCTCAGGGAGCTTATTTCTATGATGTAGACGGAAATCGTTTTTTAGACTTTATGTGCGCTTACGGACCTAATATCCTGGGGTATAACGACCCTGACGTAGACGCTGCCGCTATGGAACAACTCAAAAAGGAAAACGCTGTGACCGCTCCTTCTTATAAACTGATTGAGTTGGCCGAAAAGATGGTTGAGACAGTGGATATGGCGGACTGGGCTTTCTTCGCCAAAAATGGAGGCGATGTAACCAGTTTGGCAATTATGGTTGCCAAAGCCGCTACCGGACGTCAGAAAATCATGATGATTAATGGCAGTTACCATGGTGTAGCACCTTGGGCCCAAAAGGTTGGGGCAGCGGATGGCTTATTCTCTTATGAGCAGTCTCAAAATATTTATTTGGACTGGAACAATCTGGAACAGTTTGAGCAGGCCATTCAGGAACACCCTGGAGAAATTGCAGCTTTTATCTCCACCCCCTACTATCAGCCCGCCTTTAAGGACAACGCCATGCCAGCAGAGGGATATTGGAAACGAATCAGAGAGCTTTGTACACAGCATGGAATTGTATTGATTGTAGATGATGTACGCTGCGGCTTCCGTTTGGACCATGCTGGCTCGGACAAATATTTTGGGTTCAAAGCGGATTTGATGTGCTTCTGCAAAGCTTTGGCCAACGGTTGGAATATTTCTGCTCTTTGCGGAATTGACGCTTTGCGGGACGCGGTGGAAAAAGTGTATTACACCGGAAGCTATTGGATGTCTGCCGCTCCTTTCGCCGCTGCGCTTGCCTGCATCGATAAGCTGAAAAAATTAGACGCCGCCAATCATATGCTTAAAATCGGAAAAATGTATACCGATGGATTGGAAAAATTGGCCGCTTCTTATGGATACCGTATGGTTACAACCGCTGCTCCTTCTCTGTTCTATATACATCTGTTGCAGGACCCTGATGCCACAAGCTGGGATTATTATGGACCTGAAGCGGATCTACATAAGGCTTGGACCAGTGAATGTACCAGAAGAGGTGTGTTCCTCACCAATCACCATAATCACTTTACCTGCGCTGCTATGACAGAAGATGACATTAAATTCGCTTTGGATGTAGCAGATGACGCATTTAAAGCTGTTAAACAAAGATTTTAAGGTTCCTTCCTTCTCCCCTCTATAAAAAGGCCGGATGCTTATCAGCATCCGGCCCAACTTATCAACTATTTTTTTATATAAAGGATGAAAATATTTAACCAGGAGGAAACACTATGGCGCTTATGACAGGCTCTCAATATGTGGAAAGTATTCGGGAACGAACCATGGAAGTTTATATGTTCGGCAAAAAAATTCAGTATCCTACCGAACATCCTATTTTAAGGCCATCTTTAAATTCTGTTAAAATGACCTATGATTTAGCCCAACTTCCAGAATATCAGGATTTAATGACGGTTATCTCACCCGAAACAGGTGAGCGGATTAACCGGTTCACCCATATTCATCGTTCCACCGAAGACTTAATCAAAAAGGTAAAAATGCAGCGCTTGTTAGGACAAAAAACTGGCTCTTGTTTTCAGCGCTGTGTTGGTATGGACGCTTTCAATGCGGTATACAGCACCACCTATGAACTAGACCAACAATATCACACCCACTATTTTGAAAACTTTATAAAATTTATGCTGCACTGTAAACACCTGGATCTGACTGTGGATGGAGCTATGACCGACCCTAAAGGAAATCGCTCACTTCCCCCTCATGCGCAAGCTGACCCTGATTTATATTTGCGGGTTGTTGAAAGACGTGATGATGGTATCATTGTGAGAGGCGCCAAAGCTCACCAGACTGGAGCCATCAATTCTCACGAGCTCATTATAATGCCTACCTGCTCTATGGGACCTGAGGACAAGGATTATGCGGTTTCTTTCGCTGTTCCAGTAGACGCAAAAGGAATTTTTATGGTGATTGGGCGCCAAAGCTGCGATACCAGAAAACTGGAAAACTGCCCTATGGATGTGGGAAATGTTCAATTTGGCGGTGTGGAAGCGTTGGTGGTTTTCGATGATGTATTCATCCCAAATGAACGGATTTTCTTAAACGGAGAGACTGAGTTTGCAGGAATGATGGTAGAACGTTTTGCGGGTTACCATCGCCAAAGCTATGGGGGCTGTAAGGTTGGTGTGGGAGATGTACTGATTGGGGCTGCTGCTTTGGCCGCCGACTACAACGGCGTTTCCAAAGCCAGCCATATCAAGGACAAATTAATTGAAATGACCCATCTGAACGAAACGCTTTTTTCCTGTGGAATTGCTTGTTCAGCTGAAGGTTGTCCCACAAAAAGCGGCAACTATTTAATTGACCTTCTTTTAGCCAATGTCTGTAAACAAAATATCACCCGCTACCCCTACGAAATTGTTCGTTTGGCGGAGGATATTGCTGGCGGCTTGATGGTCACCGCTCCCAGTGAAGCAGATTTCAAAGATTCAAAAATTGGCCCTTATATAGAAAAATATTTGAAAGGCGTTGCAGACATTCCCACAGAAAATCGTTTGCGGATTTTGCGCTTGTTGGAAAATCTATGTTTGGGTACTGCTGCGGTTGGATATCTCACAGAATCTATGCATGGAGCTGGTTCTCCTCAAGCACAACGTATTATGATTGCTCGTCAAAGCGACCTTTCTTCTAAAAAAGATTTGGCTAAAAATCTAGCTGGCATTGACTGATAACCAATAAAAAAGACTTCAAGCAGTTGTTACTGTTTGAAGTCTTTTTTGTAAGGCAATTATTCCTTTAAAGGGATACGGGGGTGTGACGGATGATTCACCAGAAATGCAGGTTTGTCCCCGCTGAGAACTTTATGGATTCCAACAGCGGCCCCATAGCCCATAGCGTCTAAAGATTCTTTGGAGTGAGAAGCGTTATGCAGAGAGAACAAAACATTCTCCAGCGAAAGCAGAGGGTTTCCCCATTCATAATCCCCCTGTTTTCTAGGGTAGCTGCCGTATGGAGCGACAAAAAGTCCACATTGCGCAGTAAATCCTGAAAATTCATCTTTCCCCTGCAAATCATGTGACAGGAATCCCCGCCGAAACCATCTTATTTCAAGCTGTCAGCAATACGCCGAATTTTCCCACCATCATTGATCCAAAATTGTTTCAGCTTGGCCAGCTGGTCTCCCAGTGAAAAATGCCGCACACCCAAATCAATATAATATTGGGCATCCTCAGGGTTGGGAATTTCACACCGGGGCTGAACCCCATGCCGCAGCGCCACCTCAATCATCTTCCGTTCTGCCGCTTTATGGATTTCTACCGCTTCGTCCCGGTTCAAGCCCTTGCTCATGCAGTAGTCAGAAGGCCCAAATTGAACCATATCCACCCCAGGGATAGAGCAGATTTCCTCAATTTCCTCCATAGCGGTATCCTTCTCAATCATAAAGGCCAGCACCACTTCATTCAGCCGCTCACAGTGGTCCATCTGCGAGAGATGGGATTGAGCGCCGATATAACGGCGGTTGGGGTAACCAAAACGGCCCTCCCCCAAGCGGTCCGCTTTCATCATATGGACTGTTTCCCGCACCTCATCGGCGGTATGGTGATCAGCGAACAAAATAGACTGAAAGCCCGCGCAGATGGCTTTCTGCGCCACATAAAACCGATTCTGAAAATCTACCTTCATCATGGAGCCCATATCATACAGTTCCGCAGCCCGCGCCAGATTCTCCATATCCAGTTGGGTGAAGGGCGCATACTCCCCGACAAACTCTATATAATCAAAATTGCCGGTGGTGCCAATTACCTCGGTATAAAAGGGCCATGTACTCCATAACCGAGTAGATGTAGTGGGTTCACCATTTCTAAGCATACGCCGCATTTTGTTCTCTCTCATCATATTGTTTGATCCTCCTGGCCTCATAATTAAAGAACACTTTTTTTATGGTAAACTCTTTTTGTATGGATGTCAAGCCATATCCATTCTCATCACACACCCCTGCAAAAATTATATCAAATTTATCTCACGGTGAAATCTGCCTTTTTGTCAAAGAATTGGCAGTTATATCAAGAGCGCTGGAAACCATACTAGTATTGCAAACGCAAAACATCTTCACAAAAGAGTTAAGGAGTGTATTTCAATTATGTCTAATTCTAATTCTTCCAGCAACCGTATTGTTGTTCCCGAGGCTAAGGAAGCCATGAATCGTTTTAAGATGGAAGCTGCCAGTGAGGTAGGCGTAAATCTGCGCCAAGGTTACAATGGTGACCTGACCTCTCGTCAGGCTGGTTCTATCGGCGGCCAGATGGTGAAAAAGATGATTGAGGCCTATGAGAACTCCATGAAATAAACCTTTTCAAGACAGACCCTCAGGTGGGCAATTGTCCATCTGAGGGAATTTTTATTGTAAAAGAAAAGAAGCGAGCATGTTAGCTCGCTTCCCTTCTTTTGATTTAGATTCTAAGAACGATGATAATAAGAGGTTTATAATGGATTATTTGGAGGCTTTCTTGAAGGCTAAAGCGCCAGCAGCGGCCAGAGAAACCACAGCGGCAGCCACAGCTACATTCACCATATCAGAAGAACCAGTGTTGGGAATGGTTTTATCCCCATCAGAGGTGGAAGATGTATCAGAAGAAGCCTCTTCCTCAGAAGTGGTGGTATCATCCTCTACATAAGCCACATCCAGATCCAGCTCTGTATCGGAAACAATGTAGGTGCCCAAGGTACGAGTCTTAATGGACCAACCCTCAATGCCAGTGGTGGAATCATTATCCTCGGAATAGGTGAACTGATCAGTTACGTCGGTCAGATATCCGTCGGTGTCCAACTCATAGATATAAACATTGGTGGGGTCGGGAACATAGTCATCATCCTCATCCCACGGAATACCCAAGGTCAGGGTAGCACGGGAGGTGGAAGGAATGGTGTTGTTGCCAACAAAGTCATAGAACCACAGGTCAGCGTCCACAGGGTCACCATATTCGGTGTAAATCTCGCTCATGGATTTGGTGGACAGTTTAGCGTAGAATTTGTCAGCGTCGTCATCAGCAGCGAAATAGATAGCTGCCCGGTCATCACCATAAACAATGGTGTTGTCCTCATTGTCTACGGGATCGAATACAAATCCGTCACCAGTCTCTACATCTGCGTCCTCACCGGAAATTTCATAGTTGGTAATCCACAGAGTTAAATTCAAAGTGGCCTCAGAGCTAGTCTCTACATCTCCACTACCAATTAAACTGCTGTTGTCACGAGAGAAATAGGTATAGTCATCTGGGTCAGATTTTTTAGGTTTAATGGTAATCTCCACAGTGGCCTTTTTCTCATCATCCTCAAAAGTCTGATTGGTGACAATCTTCAGATAAGTAGTACGGCTGCTGGGCGCATTGCCATTCACGGTGCTCAAGTTTTTATCATTGACAACTGTGATGGATTTGATGAGGCTGCGGCCATCCCCATCCTTGTCAAAGGACCATTTAAACAGGTCAGTATCACCCAGCTCATTCACTGAGGTTGTGACATCAGTGGCATCCACTTGATAAGCAGGGTCATCGAACACAATATCTCCAAAGTCAGTGATAGGCAGCCAATAGGTGGTATCCGGACGAACATTGTCAATGCTGACGCTGCCGTTGCCAGACGCGTAATAATCTCCGCTGTCGATTTCCTCTCCATCCTCGTCATCATTATACATGATGGCGCTGGACAGAACGCTCATGCTGGCGATCATGGATACCGCCAACAAAGAGGCTAAAAATTTTCTCATAGTTTTGGTTTCCTCCTTTATAAACTCATTTGATACACACGGTATGATCAGTACCGTTTCGGATTATCCATCCGACGTATCAAGTTTAATGATTTTATTTGTTGGTATTCTGGATTTCGTATGAAGTTATGGTGGAATTTCTTAGAAAAAATTGTGACGTATATTACTAAAAGGAATTTTATTTTTATTTTATACCGTTTCTATGGCTAAAAAAGAACAAGCCCCAGAACTTAAATTCTAGGGCCTGTTGTTTTTTAAATTTCACTGATATTGACTTGATTATTCACCATCGCCACTGAAATTCTGCGAGGTGGATTGGTTCCCTCCACCAAACAGGAAGCAGTACCAAAAGCTGCCGCCAATTGCAGAGATTTTTTCAGGTCATATTTATAGTCATGGGCGATGATAAATCCGGCTAAAGCGGCATCTCCTGCTCCAAGTGTGGATTTAATTTCCTCCAGCTCAGGCACATCCGCCTTATAGGTGACCGTTCCATTGGTATAAACCATTCCCTCAGCGCCCAGGCTGGCCAATACATGGGTAGCTCCAACAGCGGCTACCTGTTGGGCAGCCTCTTTAATCTCCTGAAGGCTATGCAGCCTTTTCCCCACTAAAGTACATAATTCCTCATAGTTGGGCTTTACCACCCAAGGCTTGATGACTTTTATATCTTCCAGAGTTGCTGTACGGGTATCCATAGCAATGATTCCCCCTGCCTCCTTGATAAACAGACACAACTCCTGAAGTGTTTCGGAAGTAACCCCCTCCGGCATCAGTCCAGCCACTACTACCAGAGTGGATGGTTTCACTTCCTGGCTCAGAGCGTTTTCCAATTTCTCAATATCCTTGTGGCGCAGGGTAGGCCCCTGCCGAACCAACCGTGTTACCTTTCGGTCCGGTGTCACCACACTGGTATTCTCCCGAATACGACCTTTAGTGTAAATGACCCGAGTGGAAACATGCTCATTTTTTAAACGTTCAAAATAGCGGCCGCTGTTTTCTTCCCCAGCCACAATCACCGCCAAATTATCAATCCCATAGCTTTGCAGTACACGGGACACATCCACCGCCTTTCCAGCGGCGTCGTACAGCTCACTGGTTACGAGAGCCTCTATCCCCGGACCAAATTCATCCACAAAACAGGTGATGTCCGCAGCGGGATTTAGGGAAAGAGTAATGATTTTATTGAACATCATAATCGGTCGCCATCCTTTTTATTCCTGGCCCTGGCCAGATTCCTCCTGAGTGGGCATTTCTTCCTTTGGCTGTCCCTCCTGGGGCTGCTCAGAAGCTGGAGCTGTTGACGATTCTGCCGCAGGCTCCGCCGCATGATGATAGATGCTGTAATCTGGTTTCTCCGGCATGGGGAGCCCCTGCATCATAGCCTCAAACTCGTTCTGAGCCATCTTCTCATGCTCAAACAGGAATTGGGCAACCTTATGGAGCTGATCCATATGCTCGGTGAGAATATCCCTGGCCCGCTCGTAAGCTGTGTCAATGACCTCACGAATCTCCGCGTCAATCTCAGCAGCTACCGTTTCAGAGTAGCTGGGGGTGCTGCTGAAATCACGTCCCAAGAACACCTCATTATCATCATGGCCATAAACAATGGGACCTAATTTTTCTGAGAAACCATACCGGACAATCATATTCCGGGCCAGCTTGGTAGCCCGTTCAATATCATTGGAAGCCCCTGTGGAAATATCCTCCAGCACCAGTTTCTCCGCCATACGTCCACCCAGCAGGGTAACCAGATTGTCACACATCTCCCCTCTGGTTTGGTAGGATTTATCCTCTCCAGGCAAGGAAAGGGTGTAACCTCCCGCCATACCTCTGGGAATAATGGAAATCTGATGCACCGGGTCCTGACTGGGCAGATAATAGGTGCAGACCGCGTGGCCCGCCTCATGATAAGCGGTCAGCTTCTTATCCTTCGGGGTAACCACATGGGATTTCTTCTCAGGACCGGCGATGACCTTAATGGTGGCATCCTCGATTTCCTGCATGGTAATGGCCTTCAAATCCTTCTTGGCGGCCAGCAGCGCCGCCTCATTGGTCAGGTTTTCCAAATCCGCGCCGGTGAAGCCCGCTGTGGAAGCGGCAATGGTATGGAGGTCCACATCAGGGGCAATCGGCTTCTTTCGGGTGTGAACCCTTAAAATGGCCTCTCGTCCTTTAATGTCAGGATAACCCACCATAATTTGACGGTCAAAACGGCCTGGCCGCAGAAGTGCTGGGTCCAGAATGTCCCTTCGGTTGGTAGCCGCAATAATGATAATACCGCTGTTGGTACCAAACCCATCCATTTCCACCAGCAATTGGTTCAGGGTTTGCTCACGCTCGTCGTGGCCTCCGCCCAAACCGGCGCCGCGCTGACGTCCTACTGCGTCAATCTCATCAATAAAGATAATGGCGGGTGCGTTCTTTTTGGCCTGCTCAAACAGGTCACGGACACGGGAAGCACCCACACCCACAAACATTTCCACAAAGTCAGAACCTGAAATGGAGAAAAACGGAACGCCCGCCTCACCCGCTACCGCCTTGGCCAGCAAGGTTTTACCGGTTCCAGGAGGTCCCATCAGCAGAACACCCTTGGGAATCCGGGCGCCTAAAGCGTTGAACTTTCCTGGCGCTTTGAGGAATTCCACAATCTCCACCAATTCCTCTTTCTCCTCGTCAGCTCCCGCCACATCGGCAAAGGTGACCTTCTGTCCATCCTCCGGGGAGCGGGGCTTGGCTTTTCCAAAGCTCATAACTCCGCCGGCGCCTCCGCCTCTGGCCTGACGCATCATGCTCCAGTACAGGAACACCATCAAGCCTACCAACAGCAGGGTGGGAAGCAGGTTAATCCACCATGGGGTATCCTTAGGACGGATAAAATTGCAGACCATAGGCTCATCTGGGTGGGCCTCATTGTACTGCTCCACATAGGTGGGGGTTCCGTCGTAATTTTTATAATACACATCTGACAGAAACAAGCTGACATTGGGCAGCAGATAATCCATGCTGGTTTCCTTGCCAGGCTCCCCCTGAAAGACCAAATGCAGTTCCCCTGTTCCCAAATCCAGCTCAAATTCCTTTACCTGCTGGGTCTGGAAATATCCCACCACCTCGGAATATTTCACTGTGCTTTTGGGTGTCTGCATGGTGGAAAAAAGCACAGTGGCAATCACCATCAACATCAGGAACACCGAAACATAAATGCCGATGCCCTTGGTTTTTTTGTTCAAATCCCGTTCACTCCCGTCATTTCAATGGAAATCACCCAGAGGCTTATTCGCTGTAAACCTCGGGCTTCAGCACCCCTACATAGGGCAGGTTTCTGTAATATTCGGCATAATCCAAGCCATAGCCAACCACAAACTCGTCCGGCACCTCAAAACCTACAAAATCAGCGTGGATATCCGCTTTCCGGCGGGCCGGCTTATCCAGCAGGGTGGCAATCTGAATATTGGAAGCGCCCCGCTGAAGCAGCAGATTCTTCAAGTAGCTCAGGGTCAGGCCGCTGTCCAGAATATCCTCCACAATCAGAATGTTGTAGGCGTTGGGGTTGATATCAATGTCCTTGAGTATCTTAACCACTCCAGAGCTTTTTACCCCAGATTGGTAGCTGGACACCGCCATAAATTCCACCTCGCAGGGGGTGTCAATCTCCCGAATCAGGTCTGACATAAAAACAAAAGACCCCTTCAGCACACCCAGTACCAATAATTTTTTCCCCTGGTAGGCCTTGGTAATCTCTTGCCCCAATTCCTTTACCTTTTGTGCAAGCTCCTCTTTTGTAATCAGGACCTTCAAAATGTCATCCCGCATATTCTGGCTTTTCATGGTCGTCTTCCTCTCGCTCGATAATTTCCGTAATTAAAATGGTAAGCAATCTTTTTGAGACGGGGGTAGGTTTTACCCGCTCATCCAGGCCCACCCCTTCCGCAAAAAAGAGGCCGCCGCTGTCCGCCAGCACCAACAAGCCTTCCCTGCCCTCCAAGGCAAGCTCTGAATACAGGCGCCGCAAGGGTTTGGAACAGCCTCGTCCCGCTGGACGCATCCTGTCTCCCGGCTGTCTGGACCGCAAAAAGATGTTCATATCTATCTTATCATAATCCAAGAAATTATTGAATACCACTTTGGTATTATTCTCAGAAATTTCATAATCTTTCGCTTCTATCACTGAAAAGCTTACCGCTTTTCCCTCTCTTAATGGAAGCCTCAGCCCATCCAGCTTTTCTTTCTCAAAACAAAGGCTTTCCAATGGACGGGCAGGCCGGCGCTCCTCCCCCCGCAGAATCCCTCTGCGCAGAGCGATATACTGGTGCCCCCCTACCTGAAGAACCCGTCTGCGTCCTCCCTGAAGCAGTTCTTCCATCAGTGCTACCCGCTGGCTGTTCTTTTCCACACCCAGCCGGTCCAGCATCCCCGCCAGTATGCGACCCCGGACAGCCGGATGCAGCTCCAAAAGCTTTTGGGCGTCATATCCGCCCTCCTGGGCCTCACATTGAGAGGCCGCTTGCCGAGCCATCTGGTCCAAACAATCCGCATCCATCCGCAGCTGCTGGGACATCCTTCCAACCGCCTGCTGAAAGGCGGGATTGACCCGTTCCAACAGTGGCACCACCTGATGGCGCAGAAAATTTCGGGTATAGTCGTCGGTGAGATTGGTGCTGTCGGTGACAAAATACAACCCATGCTGATGACAATATTCCTCTGTCTCCTGGCGGCAGCAGTCCAGCAGGGGACGGATGACCCATCCTTCCCGCACCGGCGGGATGCCCCGCAGCCCAGCGGCTCCGGTCCCTCTGGAAAGATTCAGCAACACCGTCTCGGTGGTATCCGACAGGGTGTGGGCGGTAGCTACCTTGGCTTGATAGGTCTGAGCCAGCTCCTTAAAAAAAGCGTATCGCTCCTGGCGGGCGGTGACCTCAATGGAGGTCCCCCGCTTCCCGGCCAGCGGCCGGATTTCCACCCGGCGCACGTCCAGAGGCACCCCGTATTCCCGGCACATGGAGCGCACCAGCTCCTCGTCCCGGTCACTTTCCTTGCCCCGCAGGCAGTGGTTCAGGTGGCAGGCCCGGACGGTAAGCTGATACTCCCACAGGGAACAGAGAAAATCCAGCAAAGCTACCGAGTCGGCGCCGCCGGAAACAGCGGCGATGACCGTATCGCCCGGCTGAAGCATCCGGTACTCCCGGATGGTTTGTCTAGCTTTATGGTTCATTCCTTGCTAACTCCAAATTTGTAAAGCGTGTATAACGGTTATCCCATCCCAGCTTCACCACGCCTACCTCTCCATGGCGGTTTTTCGCAACATCACAGTTGGCGATGTTGCGCTCCTCCGCCTCCTCCCGGGCGTAGTAATCCTCCCGGTAAAGCAGCAGCACAATGTCCGCATCCTGCTCGATGGAACCGGACTCACGCAGGTCGGACAGCATGGGTTTATGGTCCGCCCGGGACTCCGGGCCACGGGACAGCTGGGAAAGGGTAATGACCGGAACATTCAGTTCTTTGGCCATGATTTTCAGGTTCCGGGTAATTTCCGAAACCTCCTGAACACGATTCTCAATCCGTCGGCCGGAGGACATCAACTGCAAATAGTCGATGATAACCAAATCCACCTTCCGCAGCCTGCGGAGCTTGGCCTTCATCTCCCCGATGGTGATACCTGGGGTGTCGTCCAAATAGATGTCCGCTTTGGCCAGCACCTGGGAGGCCATAGCGATGCGGACCCAATCGTCCCCGGAAAGCTCCCCGGTCCGCAAAGATTTTCCTTCCACAGAAGCCTGAGAGGACAACAATCTTTGGGCCAGCTGCTCGCTGCTCATTTCCAGGGAAAAAATAGCCACTGTCCGTTCCGACTTGGTAGCCACATTCTCCGCGATGTTCAGAGCAAAGGAGGTTTTTCCCATACCGGGACGGGCGGCAATCAAAATCAGGTCGGACTTATTCAGTCCGGTAATCACCCTGTCCAACGCTGGGTACCCTGTGGACATCCCCTTATATTTGTCCCTGTCCTCACCGGACAGCCGCTGGAGGGTCTCATAAGTTTCCGTAATGGCTGTGCGCACATGTTTGAAAGAGCTGGCGCCCCGGCCCTGACGAATCTCAAATATTTTCTGTTCCGCAGCATCCAGCAGCAAATCGGAATCCGCCTGAGCCTCCTGAGCGGACTCGATAATCTCCTGAGAGGCCAGAATCAGCCGGCGCATATAATACTTTTCCAGCATGATTTGGCAATAGGCGTCCACATTGGCGGCGGAAGGCACCACCTGAGCCAGATTGGTCAGGTAAATTTTCGCGTCCTCCTCTGTGTCAAATATGCTCTCGTCCTTCACCGCGTCCAGGATGGTGATAAAATCCATGGTGCGGTTCAGGTTGAACATATTCACCATAACCTCAAAAATCCGCTGATGCTGGGGCCGGTAAAAATTTTCGGAGCGCAGCCGCTCCAATACGGCGGGAAAACAGCTGGGGTCAATCAGCACCGCCCCCAGCACACTTTGCTCCGCCTCCAGATTATAGGGGAGCTGCTGGCCATACTCTAAAGACTCATACTCTGCCATCTAGCGCTCCCCTTTCCAACTCAATGTTTCTAAAGAAACTCACGCTTCCCCAACAACCACATAGACGGTTGCGGTAATACCAGGATGCAGTTTTACCTGAGCGGTATAGCTGCCGAAAGCTTTCACATCATCCATGGAAATCTTGCGCTTATCCAGCTCCACTCCAAACTCCTTTTTAATGGCCTCGGCCACCTCCTTGGAGGTGACAGAACCAAACAGCCGGCCGCCTTGGCCTGCTTTGGCCACCAGCTTCACGGTTTTCTCGTTCAGCTTTTGGGCGGTTTCCTGGGCGGTCTGCTTCTCTACCGCTGCCCGATGCTCGGCGGCGGCCTGTTTGGATTTCAGCTCTCCCATAGCCTGGGCGTTGGCCTCCATAGCCAGCCCCTTAGGCAGAAGAAAGTTGCGTCCATATCCATCTGATACATTTACCAGCTGGCCTTTTTTTCCTGTACCAGCCACATCCTGCTTCAAAATCAGCTTCATCTCACAAAACCCCTTCTATCGAAAAATTTTGGTCACGCTTTATGAAAAACGGCTTCTCGCCGGTTTCAGCTTGCTTTGCTTCCTTGGGAATTCTCCTCATAAAATTGGTCAATGGCGGCAATCAGGCGGGTATGGGCTTCCTCCATTGTGATACCTGGCACCTGAGCGCCCGCCATGGTATGATGTCCGCCGCCTCCCAGCTTCTCCATGATCAGCTGCACATTCAGCTGGCCCATGCTTCTGGCGGAAAAGGAGATGCCTGCCCCCTGCGGGAATAACAGGAAGGATGCCTGCACCCCGCTGATGGTCAGCAGCTCATCAGCGGCCTGAGCAGCAGTTACCTGGATGTCAGGCGCATCTTTGTCCTCGGACATAGCGATGGCGCATCCTTTATATACATGGGCGCCTGCCACCAGCCGCACCTTTCTTTGGTAAGACTCCATAGAGGACGAGAACAGTTTTTTCACTTCCACCGTGTCCGCTCCCATCCGCCGCAGGTAAGCCGCTGCCTCAAAGGTACGCACACCGGTCTTCATCACAAAGTTTTTGGTGTCCAGCATAATGCCGGCCAGCAAGGCTTCCGCCTCTGGACGCATCAGACGCATGCTGCTGCTGAAATACTGCACCAGCTCGGTGACCATCTCGGAGGCGCTGGAAGAATAAGGCTCATGGTAGAAAATAACCGCGTTCTCAATATGCCCAACCATCTTCCGGTGATGGTCAATCACCACCACGCTGCGGCAGGCCTCATAAAGCTCTTGGGATTCCAGAAGATTGCTGGTATGGGTGTCGCAGATAATCAGCAGGGTTTTGCGGCTGACCTTCTCCAAAGCGGCTTCCGGCTCCAGGAAGCAGTCTCCATAGCCCTCCTGCACCAGCCGTTCGTATAATTCTTTTACCAAACACCGCTCCCGCCGGATGGCCACATAGGCCTCCTTGCCCATCATGCGGGCAGCCCGCATCAGGCCCACTGAGGAGCCAAAAGCGTCTAGGTCCGCGAAGCGATGGCCCATTACAATCACATTGTCGCTGCTGTTAATCAGCTCCACCAAAGCCGCCGCCACAATTCTGGTCTTTACCTTGGTTCGTTTTTCTACACCGCTGGAAACCCCACCGAAAAACTCATAGCCAGCGCTGCCCCGCACTGCCGCTTGGTCGCCGCCTCGTCCCAAAGCCATATCCAACGCCTGACGGGCAGCCTGTTCGCTTTCTCCGAAGGTTTTGGCGTCCCGTCCCACACCAATGGACAGGGTCGCTACCATTTTATTAGAGGTCTCAATCGCCCGCACCCGCTCCAAAATCTGGAATCTGGAAGAAATCATCTTCCGCAGGTTTCGTTCCTCAACCACCACGATAAAGCGGTCTCGTTCCGCCTTCAGAACCAAGCCGCCATTGTCATTCACATATTTGCTGACCTCATACTCAATCTGGCCCATCAGCCGGGTACGCTCATTATCCTTCATGCCCTGCTGCAATTCCTCGTAATTATCCACCGAAATAAAAATTACCGAGGGCCGGGACTCAAAATATTCCTTCGCGTACCGCTTTAATTCGGTATTTTCGAAAAAATATACAATATATAAATCATTGTGTTCCCCAACAGCGCCCATGGTATAGGCCGCGTAATTGCGCTCCTTGTAGGCCACATCATACCCATTTTCCGGGCATTTTCCAGTAATATCCGCCCCGCCTAAAATGGCATAAATGCTTTTGGAATAAGCGTTTTCCCCGGCCAGAACCTTGGCCTGGGCCAAGTCATTGTACCACAAAATCTCCCCGTTGGCGGCGCAGATAAACGCTGGTGCCGGGAAACTGGCCAGGGTATCCCGCTGCATAGCAGTCAGCCCCTGGCCCATCTCTATAAGAAACTGCGCCATATTGTTTTTGATTTCCCGCATCTGCCAGGCAATCATTACCACACAGGCGATGGACACCGCAGCGCAGACATAAAACAGTTTTACATCAAAAAACAGCGCCGAGATGGTCAACGCCGCTACACAGCCGGCGGGGATATATAACAGTGGTTGAAATAAGCTCTTGTCTCTTTTCACGTCAGAACCTCATTCTTGCAAGATTATGAAACCCAAGCGAATCTTTCTGACTGACTATCCTCCAGCCAGTCCCGTTCCAGCTCTGAAAAAGGGCTTTTTGCCGGAACCCTTCCTTCTACACTTAGAGATTATTATAGCACAGCCCTTCCTGCTTTGCAATGCATAAAAACGGCGGCGGCAAGGTTTTTTCCCCATAAACCAGTAAAGCTTCCTTCTATTTATTTTGCTTGCTGATCCCTTGTGATATTGTTCAAGTCTTTCATTTCTTTATTCACATAAAAGGGCTTGTATTGTATAATGAATCCCATATTAAATTGAACTGCTGGGAGGGTCTGACAGATGATAGATTATAGGGTTCAGGATTGCGCGCTCAATGCTTCGGACTTTATTTTATTTGTTAATAAAATTTGGAAGGGCGACTATGATATGCACCGAACTTCCCAGGCGTTGTCTAAAACCTTTAACATCACAGCATACGATGGCAATTTGCTTGTGGGCTGCTTACGCATCCTCACAGATGGCTATTTTTTCGGAACCATTACAGAGCTGCTTGTTCTCCCGGAATATCAAAAGCAAGGGATAGGAAGTCATCTTCTTGGTCTGGCAAAAGAACACACGCCCACTATGCTGTATTTTGGCGCACAGCCAAGAATAGAGGCGTTTTATGAAAAAAATGGCTGCCAAAAAAGCTTGCAGTCCTACATCATAGAAAAGGTTTCACAATAATCAGAGCGAACCTCTGCAAAAAGCAAAGAGAACCGGAGCGGCATCAGCCGCGCCGGTTCTTTTACATAAAGATTTATCCCCTCTAAGGGCGCAGATGATTCAGATTTCCTGGATGACTGGAAGAATCATGGGGCTGCGCTTTGTGCGGCTGTAAAAATAGGAGGACAAGGCATCCCGCACCTGGGTTTTCAGATTTCCCCATTCCCGAACATGGCTGTCCCGGCAATGCTCCAAAGCGGAACGGGCAATGGACTGGGCCTCGTTGAGCATCTCCTCCGCCTCCCGCACATATACAAACCCACGGGAGATAATATCGGGTCCTGCCACGATTTCTCCTGAAGCGGAATCAATGGTGGTGACCACTACAATCAACCCATCCGCGCCCAGATGTTTCCGGTCCCGGAGAACGATGCTTCCCACATCGCCCACACCAAGTCCATCCACCAGCACCCGACCAGCGGGAACCATCTCGTCATTTTTCACCGACACTCCATCCAGCTCGAACACCCGGCCATTCTCTCCCAAAAAGATATGGTCCGCAGGGATTCCCATGGCCTGGGCCAGATTGGCGTGCTTTTTCAGCTGTTTGTATTCCCCGTGAACCGGGAAGAAAAACTTGGGCTTGGTGAGGGTGAGCATAATCTTCTGCTCCTCCTGGCAGGCGTGCCCCGAGACGTGAATCTCATACATCCGCTCGTAAATCACTTCCGCCCCCAGCTTCATCAAGCCGTTGACTACCCGTCCCACAGTTTTTTCGTTGCCGGGAATGGGAGTAGCGCTGATAATGATGTAATCATTTGGGGTGATGGTCACCTTCCGGTGGTCACTGCTGGCCATTCTGGAAAGGGCACTCATAGGCTCTCCCTGGCTTCCGGTGGTGATAATCACCAGCTGGTCCTGGGGATAACGGTTGATTTCATCAATATCAATGAACACACCCTTGGGCATTTTCAGGTACCCCAGCTCCACAGCAACCCCTACCACATTCACCATGCTTCGGCCAGAAACCGCTACCTTTCGTTTATATTTCGCGGCGGCGTCCACAATCTGCTGGATGCGGTTGATATTGGAGGAGAAGGTTGCCACAATGATTCTGCGGTTTTTCGCCTGCTTAAACAGTTTATCCAAGCTCTCCCCTACAATCCGCTCAGTAGGCGTAAAGCCTGGACGCTCCGCATTGGTGGAGTCGGAGAGCAGGGCCAAAACCCCCTGGCTTCCCAGCTCCCCAAATCGAGCCAAGTCAATAGGTCCCCCTGTAATTGGGGTATAATCCACCTTAAAATCCCCTGTGTGTATAACCACGCCAGCAGGTGTGTGGATTGCCAAAGCCACTGCGTCAGGAATAGAGTGGTTCACGCGGATAAATTCCACTTCCATGCATCCCAACCGCACCATCTCGCCTGGAGCAATTTGAATCATCTTTACCCGTCCATACAGCCCATGTTCTTTCAGCTTGTTTTCAATCAAGGCGATGGTCAGGCGGGTAGCGTATACCGGTACATTACACTGTTTGAGGAAAAAGGGCAGCGCCCCAATATGGTCCTCATGTCCATGAGTAATCACGATGCCCCGCAGGTGGTCCTTCTGCTTCAGGGCATAGGTAAAGTCCGGCAGCACCAGGTCCACGCCCAGCATATCATCATCCGGGAAGGTCATGCCGCAATCCAGCAGGAAACAGTCTCCCTGACAATCAAAGAGGGTCATGTTTTTTCCCACTTCTCCCAAACCGCCCAAGGGAACGATTCTCAATGGCGGCTTGCGCTGTTCCTTTTCTTTGCCGCGACCCTTTTTCCGGCCGTTGCCGTTGGGTTTCTGGGAAGCTTTCGGCGGCTCTTGCGTCCGCTCAGCGGGCTTTTCCTTTTGTTTTTTCTCTTTTTTCTGGGCAGAAGGACGCTGGGCCCCCTTCTCCTGAACCTTTTTCGCGGCGGATTGCTCTTTCTTCTTGGGTTCCTCCACCACCTCAATGAATACCTCTACCGGCTGTGTCCCTGCATTTTCTCCTTGAGGGGCAGGGCGGGAAGGCTTCCGGCGGCGAACAGGCTTCTGCTGCTCAGGCGCTTTCGGCAGCGCTTTTTGCAGCATCCGAGCCGCCGTTTCCTTTACACTGGCCCTGGATGTTTTTTTCTGTGGGGCCTTCCGCTCAACTACCGAACGCTTTTCCAGTTGGTCGATTCCCAACTCTAGTTGCTGGTCGGTGAGCTTTCCATATCCTTTTTTCTCATCTGTCACAAAATTTACCTCCGTATATTGTACGATTCGTAAAATTTCAGTTTCGTACCCTGTGTACAACCAAAATTAAAACACAAAACAATCTACACCCATACCTTATGGAGACTTTTCCGTTCCTCCCCATAAAGGAATAGGCCTATGAATATTCAGCAGTATCCCAAGGGGTTTCCTGTTTTCACCACAGGCAAGGGACACATGTCAAAAGCGAAACCGCCTAATCAGGCCAACTTCGCCAAAACCGAACACATCATTGTGTTTAAGTTTACCTCTTTTCCCTTTCTTTGTCAAGGCAGGGTCCCTTCCTCAAATTCCATCTTTAAAAACGCCCCTATCATCATACGCAAAAAGTATGCAAACAATCCCTCACCCGCTAATTTTTAAGCTGACGAATCCGCCACGTCAAATCTCCGCAAAGTTCTTGGGCCGCTTCCCAATTGGCCGCTTCCGCCAGAATTCGGATGGCGGTTCCTGCCTTTTCCGGGTAAAGCAGAACACTTCCTCGTTTTTCCTCCCGCCAGACCCCGAGACACCAATTCTGTTCTTTCAGCCAAGCCTGATGTTTCAGGGTATTTTCATCCAATGGCACCAATTCCTCCCAAATCTCAAAGGGAGGCGCCAACTGGTTCAGTTCCTCCAGCGAAACGCCTGTCTGGGCCATCCGCCCCAACAACATCACCGCCATTCCAAGCCCATCTCCCAAAAAAGGATGCTGGCCTGTTAGATACAGGTCTCTGGCTCCCCAAGGCAAAGCCCGGTACACCTTATGTCCCGATTTTTGAGCCATCAGGTCCAAAATCGGAGGTGCTGGCTCTGGAACCGCCACATCCTTCCCCTTTTCAAACAGGATGGCACAGCAAATGGCCAACGCTCTTTGAGGGCTTATCAAGGTTTCTCCCTGGGAAATCTGAATTCCTTTGGTATCAGGGGTCAGCTCCAAGCGAACCCCCTTCTCGTCTCTGCCTCCAAGCTGAAACAGGATTCGCTCCAACTGCTTGACCGCCTGGGAATTTTGTCCCCGCACCTGAACCTGTATGTCAGAAATTCCTTCCGGCGCCAAGCGAAGGAGATAATTTTGATAAATTCCCTTCATGCCGGACAGGTCGGCACAGGTTCCGCACCCTTCCTTTCTGGCTCGGGCGTAGTGGTTCCATCTCAGCAGCGTCTGAATCCGTTCCTCCCATTTAGAGGGGAGAGGGAACCCCCAGGGGCCTGCCAGCTGAATAGAGGCTGGGGAGCCATCCCATACAGCCGCCCCAAAGCTCAAATTATGATAACCCATGCAAAATTGAAACAAGGCCGGAAAACCTTCTCCAAATTCCATAACAGAAGCCCCTGCGAATCGGGCGCCAGCGGCTAACGCGTCTCTTAAAATGGAGGCTTCCTGGTTTCCTCCGGTCATAAGTCCGATATTTTGTCCGCGCGCCACCGTTCCCAAAGCTTGTCCTAATTTTACAGCCAGTTCGGGAGTTAGTTCCACACCAGGCTCTCCTTTAATTTCGCTTTCCCATAGCTGTTGGGAGGGGGTTTCATGGGATTCCACCACTCCTTGGGCCGTCTCAAAATCCGGGACAGCCGCTCCGGTGGTCACAATGGTGCCTGGCCGCAAGGTAGCGCTGGACCCCGCCACGGCTCCCCTTTGCAGCAGACAGCCCATCAAACTGGCGTGGGATTTGACCGAGGCCCCTTCTCCCAATAAACAGCCTGACAGACTGGTGTAATCTCCAATTAAGGTGCCCTCTCTCAAAAGGCTGTTCTTTATAACCGTTCCTTCCCCAATCTGGCATCCGGCCTCCAGCACCACATTGGGGCCGATTTTGGCCCCATCCTCCACACAAACCCCCGCCCCAAACCAAACCGGGGGATAAATCCGATACCGTCCATCCGGAGGGCTTCCGCTGATGGCATCTCCTTGCTCCAGCAGCCATTTTTGAGCGCTTAAAACTCCCTCCACTGTGTCTAAATCCCAGCCCTCCAAGGCTTTCCGCTCCACCCGCAGACCTTTTTCCTCCAGCATTGGCAGCAGGTCCTTTCCCAGCTCAAATAAGCGATTGGAGGGAATCAAAGCCAGAGCAATGGGGGATACTATCCAGACACCCTTTTCCGTTTCTCCTGGCAGAAGGCAGGCGGTCAAAGCCGCCGCTCGCTTATGATGCTCCGCCAGAAAAGGTTTCAGGGCTTGTTTGGTAAAAATCTGTCCATGGCACACCACCAAGGACCCATCCCATTTCGGCCACGCCCGACGAGCCGCTCCTGCGGAGCCTCCTGTCCTAGGTGTTAGAATCAGGGCCGCTCTTACGGATTCTCTCAAG
This sequence comes from uncultured Anaerotruncus sp., assembly GCA_944385965.1. Taxonomy (GTDB): domain Bacteria; phylum Bacillota; class Clostridia; order Oscillospirales; family Ruminococcaceae; genus Anaerotruncus. The sequence goes on along the minus strand of CALWZG010000037.1, from coordinate 2,811 downwards.
ACCTCCCGAGCCGCTCCCGCCAAAGCGCATTGCTCCACACCAGCCTCCTCCAACTCCTTCAGCAAGCGGCTCCAAGCCGGCTTTCCGCAAAGGCTGGCTTTGGAACCCAAGCCTTCCTGGGGCTTTCCCATCAAGATGACTCCCCGCATTTTCTCGCCTCCCTTTTTAGGGTAGTATGGGTTTGACCGAAAAGTTTTACACAGGGGTTGGAAAATTCGTTGAGAAAGGCTTGTATTCTAGAGCGGTATAGTATACAATAGATAGGTATTTAAGGTAATTTTTATGGGAGGACCCTTATGGCCAAGCAAATCGAGATTTTTACTGATGGCGCCTGTTCAGGCAATCCCGGTGCCGGCGGGTGGGGCGCAATTCTCCGGTTCGGCTCCCATGAGAAGGAGCTGTCCGGCGGGGAAGCCCAGACCACCAATAACCGCATGGAACTGACTGGGGTAATCCAAGCCCTTCTTGCGTTGAAAGAGCCCTGCCAAGTCATCCTCACTACCGATTCCAAGTATGTAGTGGATTCCATCACCAAAGGATGGGTTTACGGATGGCAAAAGAAGGGCTGGATGCGCACTCCCAGCGAGCCTGCCAAAAACGCCGACCTGTGGAAAACCCTCCTCCCCCTGCTGAAACAGCATCAGGTAGAATTCCGGTGGGTGCGGGGACATGCTGGCCATCCTGAAAATGAGCGCTGCGACCGTCTGGCGGTAGAGGCTATCTCCAAGGTACGGGCAGGTTTGCTTTGAGAAATTCCCCAAATTGTGAATCTTTTGTGTCTTTTAAAAAAGAGGTTGCATTTTCTACTAAAAAGGTATACAATAAGGTCGTAAAAATACACACACTTATTTTTAATAGATTGGTGGAATTGTTATGAAACGATTTGTTTACGCGGATAACGCCGCTACCACCCAGATTTCCAAAGAGGTGCTGGACGCTATGATGCCTTGGCTCACCGAGGGCTATGGCAACCCTTCCAGCATCTACGCCAAAGGCCGGGAGGCGGGGTTTGCCATTGAGGAAGCCCGCCGGAAGGTGGCCCAAGCCTTGGGCGCCGAGCCGCGTGAAATCTATTTTACAGGATGCGGTTCAGAATCGGACAACTGGGCGCTGAAGGGAACCGCCCATAAGCTGGCTTCCAAAGGCAAAAAGCATATCATCACCTCAGTGTTTGAGCATCACGCCATTCTCCACAGCTGTGCCGCTTTGGAGAAGGAGGGGTTTGAGGTAACTTACCTGCCGGTGGACCAAGATGGATTTATTCATCCCCAGCAGGTAGCGGACGCTATCCGGGAGGATACTGCCTTGGTATCCATCATGTACGCCAACAATGAGATTGGCACTATTCAGCCCATTGCTGAAATTGGCGCTATCTGCCGTGAGAAGGGTGTCTGGTTCCACACCGATGCGGTGCAGGCGGTTGGGAATGTTCCCATCAATGTGAAAGAGCAGAACATCGATATGCTTTCCATGTCCGGCCATAAGATTCACGCCCCCAAAGGAGTTGGGGTCATGTACATCCGCAAGGGCATCTCCATCCCCAACCTGATAGATGGGGGCGGTCAGGAGGGCGGCCATCGAGCCGGTACTGAAAATGTGGCCTCTATTATTGGACTGGGACGAGCCATTGAGATTGCCTGCGCTGATATTGAGGCGAAAAACGCTAAAGTAGCTCCTATGCGGGACCAAATCATTGACGCGCTGCTGAAAATCCCCATGTCCCGTTTGAATGGCGGCCGGCAGAACCGTTTGGCTGGAAATATCAATCTGTCCTTCCCTGGCGCTGAGGGAGAAGCCCTGCTGCTTTCCCTGGATTTGGAAGGCATCTGCGCTTCCTCCGGGTCCGCCTGCACCTCTGGCTCTCTGGACCCCAGCCATGTACTGCTGTCCATTGGGTTGTCCCATGAGGTAGCCCATGGCTCCCTGCGCATCTCCATCAACGACTGGACCACCCAAGAGGATGTGGACTATATCATTGAGAAGGTCCCCCCCATTATTGAAAAACTGCGGAGCATCTCACCCATGTGGGAACACATCCAAAAGGGCGAGCTTGTTCTGGAAGGAATTTGAATACCATAGAAAGGACTTGAGGTCATGCTATATTCTGATAAAGTTTTGGAACACTTCGCCAATCCCCATAATGTGGGCGAGATTGAGAATGCGGATGGGGTCGGTGAGGTCGGCAACGCCAAGTGCGGCGATATTATGAAGATGTACCTGAAAATCGACAACGGTATGATTACCGATGCCAAATTCAAAACCTTTGGCTGTGGCGCCGCTATCGCCACCTCCTCCATGGCTACCGATATGATTAAAGGCAAAACCGTTGACGAGGCGCTGAAATTATCCAATCAGGCGGTAGTAGAGGCTCTGGATGGACTTCCTGCTTCTAAAATCCATTGCTCTGTGTTGGCAGAGCAGGCTGTAAAAGCCGCTCTCTCCGATTACTACACCAAGCAGGGTGTGGACCCGGAGCCTATTGTGGGCAAGCTCAGTGAATGTGAGGCCTGCCACGGCTAATCATGTGATTCAATAAAACCGCCCTCCGCTCAGCTGAGCGGGGGGCGGTTTTATTGATACCCCAATTGGCCAACAAAAAACAGCTTCCGTTGAGGGCGGTCACTCACAGGTACAAAAAGTGGACTATGGGCAACCGGAACGGCAGCAAAGAGGCTCGGAGATACTCTCCGGGCCTCTTGTATTGTTATCGTTTTAGCATAACGACACCCCCCGGCTCTGCCGGAGAGCGTAAAAAGCCTTATCTTCAAGTATCGAACAAAGCGAGAAAAGGATAATAACAATCTTCTTGCA
>CALWZG010000036.1 GCA_944385965.1 uncultured Anaerotruncus sp. | reverse complement strand
ACCGGGTTTTGCGCTGCCCAAAAGGGCATAGCTTTGATATAGCGGCTCAGGGATATGTGAATCTGCTGCCCGCCAACAAGAAAAGCAGCAAAGACCCAGGGGATAACGCTGAGATGGTGGGAGGACGGACCCGTTTTCTGGACAGCGGCTCCTACCAGCCTCTGTCCGACCTGCTCAATCAGGTGGTGGGTCCTCTTTGCCCTTCCCAAGGGGTGGTTTTGGACGCTGGCTGTGGGGAAGGATATTACGCCGCCCGTATGGCTCAGTTTTTGGAGGACGAGGGAAAAACGCCTGGTTTTTATGGCATTGATATTTCCAAACGGGCCGCCCGTCATGCCGCTACCCGCTGCAAGAAGGTCCATTTCGCCGTGGCCAGTGTGTTTCAGATGCCCATTGCCAGCGGCTCGGCGGATGTATGCTACAATGTGTTTTCCCCCCTCTGTCCCACCGAGTTTTCCAGGGTGCTGAAACCGGAAGGGCATTTTGTGGCGGTTTACCCGGCGGCCCGGCATCTTTTTGGCCTCAAGGAGATTCTCTATGAGGCCCCTTATGAGAATCAGGAAAAAACCTTCCAGCTGGAGGGATTTCAGCTGCTGGAGAAGCAAAGATTGACCTATCAAATGGTGCTGGAAGGCAATCAGCTGATTCAAAGCCTGTTTATGATGACCCCTTATTATTATAAAACACCTGTGGAAGGCTGCCAGCGGCTGGCGGCATGTGAGCGTCTGGAAACCGAGGCGGATTTTTGGGTGGTAACCTATCAGCCGGAGGGGAAAAAATGACAAAGGTCTACTTGCAGTCTGTGAAAGAAGGGGAACCGCTGTCGCCTATGGCCCATGCCCTTCTGGAACGGGTGCTGGGGTTTTCCCCCACCTTTGGGTATGGCCCTCATGGAAAACCCTTTTTAAAGGAAGGCCCCCACTTTAATCTGTCCCATACCAAAGGGCTGGTGGTTTGTGCCATTTCCCAGCAGCCTGTGGGGGTGGATGTGGAGCTGAGGGACCGCAGAGTGCGTCCAGGATTGCTCCAGCGGTATTTCACCCCAGAGGAACAGGCTTACGCCACCACCCCTCAGCGCTTTCTGGAATTATGGACCAGAAAGGAAGCCTTTTTAAAGCGGAGCGGAGAAGGGTTGTCAGGGGGACTGGCTCAAACAGAGGTTTTAAACGTCCAAGAGTTGCGCACCTATTTTCTCAAGGATGCGTATATCCTTTCGGTTTGTTCGGCTGACCCAGACATTGTTTTGCAATGGATGGAGTAGAGAAACCCATTATTTTTGTCAAATTATGAAAAATTCACACAGATTTTACACATCAAGATTTGAATTTTTCAGTAAAAAGGTGTATAATCTATTGAAAAACACGTGACTCACGTGGCTAGGAAGGCGGAGAAATCCCATGCTGGAAGAGTTAGACCTGAAAGCCAAAATGGAAAAGGATGAATGGGAGCAAGCGTCAAAGGAATTAAAGCGTAAGCTTGGGGTGCTTCAGCAGCGGATGCGGGAGCTTAAAATCCCTATGGTGATTGTATTTGAGGGCTGGGGAGCCTCTGGAAAGGGCAGCCTGATTTCCAGGCTTATCACCAACCTGGACCCTCGGGGTTTCTCGGTTTACAGCGTAATCGCGCCCACAGATGATGAGAAACGGTATCCCTGGATGCGCAGATTTTGGAGCAAACTGCCCGCCTATGGGGACATCGCCATTTTTGACCGGAGCTGGTACCGGGAGGTCAGCGTGGCCAGAGATGAGGAAGACCTGTCCAAAGAGGAACTGGAAAAAAGGTATGAGGAGATACAGGAGTTCGAGCGGCAGATTACAGATGATGGATGTATTTTGCTGAAGTTTTTCCTGCATATCTCCCAGAAGGAACAGAAACACCGCTTCCAAAAGCTGGAGGACCACAAAGAAACCGCTTGGCGGGTCACAAAAACTGACTGGAAGCATAACCGTCAGTATGATAAAAACCTGGAATATTTTGAGCAGATGCTGGAGCGCACCGACCTGCCTCAGGCGCCATGGACACTGGTATCAGCCAATGACCAGCGTTACGCGGCTTGGCAGGTGTTTACCACTGTGGTCCGGGCGATGGAAATGAGGATTGAGGGGCAGGGGCTGGAGGCGCCTGTCATGCAGGGGGTTCGTGTCTCTCCTGACATTACCCCCAATCCCATCAAAAAGCTCAGTCAGGTGGATTTGGACCGGTCGCTGGACCAGGAAACTTATGAAAAAGAGCTGAAATTCTGCCAGAAGCGGCTGTTCCAGCTGCATAACCGGCTGTATCAAAAGAAAATCCCGCTGATTTTGGCTTATGAGGGCTGGGACGCCGCGGGAAAAGGGGGCAACATCAAACGGGTGACCCGAGCGCTGGACCCTCGGGGATATGAGGTCATTCCCATCTGTGCCCCCACCCCCCAGGAGAAGAACCACCAATATCTGTGGAGATTTTGGAACGCCCTGCCCAAAGATGGTCATATCGCCATCTTCGACCGGACCTGGTACGGCCGGGTGATGGTGGAGCGGATAGAGAAGTTCTGTACCCAGGCCCAATGGGAGCGGGCTTATGATGAAATCAATCATTTTGAGCGGCAGCTGTTTGATTGGGGCGCCATTATCTTGAAATTCTGGATTCATATTGACCAGGATGAGCAGCTGCGCAGATTTGAGGAGCGGCAGAACACCCCAGAGAAACAGTACAAAATCACCGATGAGGATTGGCGCAATCGGGAAAAGTGGGACGCCTATGAGGTGACGGTGGATGAGATGCTGATGCGCACCAATACCGATTGGGCTCCATGGATTATCGTGGAATCCAACGACAAGAAGTATGCCCGGATAAAGGCCATGAAAGCCATTATTGAGGCTGTGGAAAAGCGGCTGGATTTATAAAAGGGCTGTCATTGTCCCGGGAAATAATCTCTGATACTGTGTCTGGTAGCGTACTCCTGGATAGGAGTGGTAAAAACCACTGATACCAAACCGCCTGAGCAGAAGCACTGTTCGGGCGGTTTTTGTATTGATGGCAGGAAGCCAGCAAGCAAACCAATCGGATGGAGAAAGGGTGGAGCATATGAAAAAGAGCGTTTTGGTTTTATTGACTTTTGTGCCCATTGTTGTTGGATACCTTGTCAATCGCTTGCTGTTCGCGCCAGTGATTGGCACCGGATGTTTCTTGATTCTCCCCCTGCTTACAACGGCGTTTTGGGTTTACTTGGGATTCCAGTATGCCCGCAGCACATGGAAGGTCATCCCAGCGATTTTCATTGGAAACGCCACAGGAATTTTATCTCTGCTCATTTATATCTGGCAGATGGTATTGGAAACAGATGAAACCCGGAATACAGCTTTGACGGTTCTCTCCCAGATGTTCTCAGGGGCTGTTCCAACCTATCTGCTGGGCCGATTGGCGATTTTGTTTGAGGTTGAGCCAAACTATATAGGGGAAAGAAGCATGATTGCCTTGCAGGTGCTGTCGGTTGCCTATATGATGGTGGTTTTTTTGTGCGGTTATGTTTTTGGGAAAATAAGCAAAAAGGCAGCAATGAAGCAAGGGGCTGTCTGAAATCAATAAGGGATAAAAGGAAAACGGCATGGCTGAAAGCCATGCCGTTTTTCCGAATCTTTTAGGGCACCAGGAAAACCGCCTTACGCGGCGAAAAATTTGGTCCAATATCCTTGCACAAAGATAACCAGAACAATTAAAGGCAGAATCCAGGTTACATAAAACCGAATCCATTTGGGGAACTTAATGCCGTTGCCTGTATCCGCTTCCTTAATAAAGTTGTCCCAACCCCAGCCGCATTTCTGAGTGCAGAACAGCAGATAGACAACCGAACCCAGAGGGAGCAGGTTATTGCTGATGATGAAGTCCTCCAAATCCTGAATGGTGGAGGTACCGCCCAATGGGGTAAATCCGCTCCACAGGTTGAATCCCAGCACACAGGGCATGGAAAGAAGAATAATCAGTACAATATTGACCGCCACAGCTTTTTTGCGGGACCAGCCCCACAGGTCCATTCCGAAGGAGATAATATTCTCGAAAACAGCTACCACTGTGGAAAGGGCGGCGAAGGTCATAAACACAAAGAACAAAGCGCCCCACAGTTGTCCTCCAACCATGGTGTTAAAGATGTTGGGCAGGGTGACAAACACCAAAGCGGGACCCTCTCCAGGATTGACCCCAAAGGCGAAGCAGGCGGGAAAGATAATCATACCAGCCATAAACGCCACAAAGGTATCCAGGAGGGTGATGTTGATAGACTCACCGGTTAAGGTGCGGCTCTTGCCGATATAGCTGCCGAAGATGGCCATAGCGCCGATGCCCAGGCTCAAGGTGAAGAAGGACTGTCCCATAGCGGCGAAGATCACGTCAGAAATACCTTGTTCCGCGATTTTGCTGAAATCAGGCTTCAGGTAGAAGGCCAGACCAGCGGAAGCGCCAGGAAGGGTTACAGAGCGGAATACCAAAAGAACCATCACCAGCAGCAGGCAGACCATCATAATTTTGGTAACCCGCTCCACACCATTTTGCAGGCCCATGGAACAGATTCCAAATCCAATCAAAACCACCACAATCATCCAAACGGTGAGCTGTCCGGGCCGGGAAAGCATCTCATTGAAAACGGCGCCTACCTGTTCAGGGGTTTTTCCAATGAACTCACCGGAGGCCATCTTCACAAAATAAATCATCATCCAGCCGCAGACGGTGGTATAGAACATCATCAGCATGTAGTTACCCAGCATGGCTCCATATTTGTAAAGGTGCCATTTTGTACCTTTTGGTTCCAAAAGGTCAAAAGAAAGAGCGGCGCTTTTCTGGCTGGCCCGTCCAACCGAGAACTCCATCACCATAATGGGAAGCCCCAGAATCAACAGGAAAAACAGGTAAATCAGCACAAAGGCGGCTCCGCCATATTTACCGGTTATGTAGGGGAAGCGCCAAACGTTTCCCAGGCCAATCGCGCATCCCGCTGAAATCAGCAGGAATCCCAGACGGGACGAAAACTTTTCTCTTTTCACAAAATTCACTCCCAATTTCATTGCCATTCCCCGAAGAGAACTTAACAAAATGTTCACAATTCCCCATTTTAAGCTATTTAAAAAGAAAAGTCAACCTTTTGGGGAGACAAGATATAATCTTTTCCCGCCTTTCATAAAATAGAGGGAGGGGAGGGGTAGGGATGTTCTGTCGGGTAAGTGACTTGAAGAATAAAATTGTCATCAATGTCCGCAATGGAAGCCGTTTGGGAAATGTTTGGGATTTGGAGCTGGATACCGCCTGTTCCAAGGTTACCGCCATTATTTTGAAGGGCAGACTGCGGCTGTTGGGACTCTTGGGCAGGGAGGAGCCGGTGGTGATTCCCTGGGAGGACATCGCGGTCATTGGGGAGGATACTATTTTGGTGAATTATACCCTTCCCGCCTATGAGCCAAAAGGGAAACCTCACAGGCTGTTTCATATTCTTACAGAAGATGACGAATGAATCCGTTTTATGGGGAGTGTACCACAAACCCCATTGTGACCAGCTAAAAATTATCAAAGCTTCCAAATAGGAAATACTTGCATTTTCTGTTTTAATATGATAGAATAGTACGGCTGGCCTATGGGGTTCAGCATCACACACACGGGCCATTGCCCCGCTGGTGTCCCGAAAGGGATGGCGGTGGCGAGTGAAAGCCTTGTGGTGGAAATTAACCGAAAGAGAGGAATTTAAATCATGGGCGTAGTATCTATGAAACAACTGTTGGAAGCTGGCGTACACTTTGGTCATCAGACCAGAAGATGGAACCCTAAAATGGCTCGTTACATCTTCACCGAGCGCAACGGCATCTACATCATCGACCTGCAGAAGACCGTCAAAAAGCTGGACGAGGCTTATATGTTTGTACGGGACATCGCTGCCAACGGCGGAAACGTGCTGTTTGTAGGCACCAAGAAGCAGGCTGGGGATTCTGTCCGTGAGGAGGCGACCCGCGCCGGTGCCTATTATGTAAACGCCAGATGGCTGGGCGGTATGCTCACCAACTTCAAGACCATCCGCCGCCGCATTGACCGTTTGGCTCAGCTGCGCAAGATGGAAGAGGATGGCACCTTCGAGCTGCTTCCCAAGAAAGAGGTCAGCAAGCTGAACCTGGAGATTGAGAAGCTGGAGAAATTCCTGGGCGGCATCAAGGACATGAAGAAGCTCCCCGCCGCTATGTTTATCGTTGACCCCAGAAAAGAGAAAATCGCTGTGGCGGAGGCTCACAAGCTGGGTATCCCCATCGTTGCGATTGTTGATACCAACTGCGACCCCGATGAGATTGATTATGTAATCCCCGGCAACGACGACGCGATCCGCGCTGTTAAGCTGCTGTCCGCCACCATGGCTGACGCGATTCTGGAAGGACGTCAGGGCAGCACCGAGGCAGCTGAGGAAGAAGCGGCTGAGAAGGAAAATGAGGAGACCGAGGCCGAATAAATTCTCACCAATTAAAAATATTGGAGGTTGATTGATATGGCGTTTACCGCAAAAGATGTTCAAGCTTTGAGAGAAAGAACCAGCTGCGGCATGATGGACTGCAAAAAGGCCCTCACCGAAGCCAATGGCGATATGGAAAAAGCCGCTGAGATTCTCCGTGAGAAGGGACTGGCCATGCAGGATAAGAAGGCTGGCCGTATCGCTGCGGAGGGCGTAGTATTGGCGACTGTTGATGAGGCTACCAAGATTGGTGTTGTCATCGAGGTAAACTCTGAGACTGACTTCGTGGCCAAGAACGAGAAGTTCATGGAGTTCGTAAAGGGCTGCGCTAAAACTGTGGCTGCCAATAAGCCTTCCACTGTGGAGGAGCTGCTGCCTATGAAGATGGTAGGCTCCGACTCCACCGTTGAGGATGAGCTGCGGGATAAGATTCTCACCATCGGTGAGAACATGAAGATTCGCCGCTTCACCTTCGCTGAAGGCCCTCTGACCACCTATGTGCATGGCGGCGGCCGCATCGGTGTTATGGTTACCTTTGATTCCGATGTAGCGGATAAGGATGGCTTTGAGGCTTACGCTAAGGATGTGGCTATGCAGATTGCCGCTATCAATCCTTCTTATGTGGATGAGGCTTCTGTTCCCGCTGAGGTTGTGGCTCACGAGAAAGAAATCCTGAAGGCTCAAATCGCTAATGACCCCAAACTGAGCAGCAAACCTGCTCAGATCATCGAGAAGATGGTAGAGGGCCGTATTGGCAAGTACTTCAAGGAGAACTGCCTGGTGGATCAGCCCTTCGTGAAGAATGGCGATATTACCGTTGGTCAGTACACCAATGATGTAGCCAAAGAGCTGGGCGGCTCCATTAAAATCACTGGATTTGTCCGTTTCGAGAAGGGCGAGGGCCTGGAGAAACGTGAGGACAATTTCGCTGATGAAGTTGCCAGCATGATTAAGTAATTTCTGCTTATCACCCTGATTTTAGGCCAACTGTAAGTGGAAAAAGCTGAATAAAGATATAAAGAGTGCAGGAATCGAAAGATTCCTGCACTCTTTTTGCGATAGGACGAACTATCATCTTAACTTCTTCGTATTCTGCGGCGCTGTATGTCTTGAAGTTTCCCGATGCGCAGCAAGAACGGATTCAGGCTTTGGCCTGGAGCTGTGCCAAATGATTGGAAGCCTCCCGCAGTTTATTGCGGATAATCTTGCCGGAGGTGGTTTTGGGCAGTTCGGCAACATACTCCACCACACGGGGATATTTGTAAGGAGCGGTCTGTTCTTTGACATGGTTTTGCAGTTCTTTGGTCAGCTCCTCGGTGGCTTCCCAGCCCCTTTCCAGCACAATGGTGGCCTTGACCACCTGGCCGCGGATGGGGTCTGGCGCACCGGTAATGGCACACTCCCGAACGGAAGGATGGGTCATCAGTACACTCTCAATCTCAAAGGGACCGATACGGTAGGCGGAGCATTTGATCATATCATCATTGCGCCCAACAAACCAATAGTATCCTTCTTCATCCATCCAGCACACGTCACCAGTGTGGTAAACATAGTTTTCATCGTAAGCAGGCACCACTTTGCCATCCCGCATATAACCGCAGAACAACCCTTCCGGGAAATAGCTGTCCAGGTTTCGGACAACCAGCTCTCCTTCCTCGCCAGGGATGCAAGGTTTGCCATCGCTGTTGATAAGAGCGATATCATACAGGGGAGAGGGTTTGCCCATGGAACCGGCCTTAGGCGGGAACCAGCCATAGTTTGCCACTAACACACTGCTTTCCGACTGACCATAGCCTTCATGGATGGTCAGCCCGGTGATCTCCTGAAACTCCCGGATGATCTCAGGGGAGAGAGGTTCGCCGGCGGTGCAGCAGTGATGAACGGAAGCGAAATCTTCCCGGGTGAGCCCTTCCCGCATCATAAAACGATAGATGGTGCCAGGGACACAGATGGTGGTAGGTTTGTAGTGGGCAACTACATTGATCAGGTTATGGGGATTGAATTTGTTGTCAGCATCATAGCCCAGTATGGCGGTACCGGCCAGCCACTGCCCATAGATACAGCCCCAGCCAAACTTGGCCCAGCCAGAATCCACCACTGTCAGATGCAGACCGTTATTTTCCACCTGCTGCCAGTAGGCAGCTGTTGGAATATGACCCAAAGGATAGGACTGACGGTGTACCACCATTTTAGGATAGCCGGTGGTGCCGGAGGTGAAATAAATAATCATGGGGTCCTGAGCGGTGAGGGTGGAGTCGATGATAAAACTGTCATCCGCTTCCTCCAATCCCCTGGAGAAATCAAGCCACCCTTCCCGGGAAGCGCCTACCAGAGCGATATTTTCCAAAGCGGGACAATGCGCCCGGCTTTCTTCCACCTGCTGCACCACCCAAGAATCCTCCACAGCGATAAGCAGTTTTGCCTGGGAAACGTTGATGCGGTAGATGAGGTCTTTGGCAGCCATCTGATAGGAGCAGGGGACAAGGATTGCCCCCAGACGGTGGAGGGCCACAGCGGTGACCCAGTATTCCCACCGGCGTTTCAGTTGGATGATGACCCGGTCCCCTTTACCGATGCCCAGACTGCGGAGGTAACCGGCAGCTTTCCGGGAAAGGCGGGAGATGTCCCGGAAGGTAAAATAATGTTCCTCCCCATGATCGTTGCAGTACAGCAGCGCCAGTTTATCCGGTTCTTCCGCACTCCAAGCATCCACCACATGGGTGGCAAAGTTGAAGTCGGCAGGATAGTGCAGGCGATAGTTTGCCTTGAAATCCTCATAAGTAGCATAGTCTGTTCTGCCGATAAATTTCTCGATCATAGCACATTCTCCTTCCAGTGTTGTGGTGAAGGCCGTTTCCCTGGGTGGCAAGAGAATAAAAAAACACGTCCTGTCAAGAACAGGACGTGTGACACGCGGTACCACCTGAATTCGCACCCCATAGGGTACGCACTTTAACCAAAACGGAAACGAGCGGTTTCGATTTTGTACCCCTTGTAACGTGGGGGAAGCACGTCGGAGTCTACTAAGACAGATGTCTGCCGGTTCGGTCCGCGACTCTGAGGCTACTTCAGCAAGTTCCGACCACGGCGTCCCACCAACCCGCCGTTCTCTGGGCATCGAAGTTCCTGCTTACTACTCCTCTTCGCAGTCTTTATCTGTGATTGTTTTTACTTTATCACTGTAAATGGAAAATGTCAAGGATTTTTTTGGGGGAGGAGGGTAAAAACTTTTATACTCAAAAAATAAATAGATGAGAAAACACCGTCCTTAAATGGGAAACAAAGCTGTCATCAACAGGGAGTGTCCATCAGCAGAAGAAGCGGACAGCTTTCCCTTATGAGACAGTACGATGGTTTGGGCGATGGAAAGTCCAATACCATACCCTTCTATCTGAGAGCTGCGGGATTGGTCACCTCGGTAGAAGCGGTCAAAGAGCTGATTCAGATTCTGGGGAAGGGCAGAATCGGTGGTGTTAAACACTTTTAAGCAGATAAAACGGCCCTTTTTTTCCAATGACAAGGTAATGGTACCTCCTTCTGGACAATATTTTACAGCATTGTCCAGAAGGATGGTGATGAAGTGACTGAGGGCTTTTTCATCCCCCCGCAGAGAAAGGTTTCCTTCTATATTGAGATGGAACTCTTTGTTCTGAGTCAAAGCCAAGGCGTGAAAGGATTGAGCGGTTTCGCTGACCAGGTCGGAGAAAGGAAACTCCAAAAATTGCAGGGCGGATTGGTTCTCGTCCATCCGGGAAAGGTAGGTCAAATCCTCTGTTAATCCTGTCAAGCGTTTCACTTGGTTTTGAATATCCTGGACCCACTCGTTTTCCCCAAAGTCCATGCTCAAAATTTCAGCGTCTGCGTTGATAATGGTTAAAGGGGTTTTCAGTTCGTGGCCCGCGTCGGTGATAAAACGCTTTTGTTTCTCATAGCTCTCCGCTACTGGTCCTATGGCGTATTTGGAAAACAAAATAATTAAGATGAAAACCGCAGTCAGCCCCAGGAAAGAGACCCATACACTGGTAATGAGATTGGAGCGGAAGGAGGACAAGCTGCGGCCGCAGTCCAAAAAGATAATCAAAGTTTGGGTATCTGAGGTCTGGACGATGTAACGGTAATCCCCTACAAACCCCTTTTCCCGTCCTTTTTCCAGAACGGTATGAGCGTAGGTAACCGCCTGTTCCTCATCAACCGCCGCGATTTTTTTGATGTCAGAAGTGATGACCTGACCGGATGTATCCAAGGCAACAGAAAAATAGCGGGATTCATAAGGCAGTTCAGGGGATTTATATTTGGGCTTTCCATCGAACTGATGAGCCGTGGGAGGAGGCTGCATTTTAGGGAACTTGCCTCCATTTTCCTCCAGAACAGAGAGGATACTGTCAGCGTCAGAGATTATCTTTTGGTAGCTTACAACGTTGATGGTACCTACAATGGTCAGAAGCACCACCAACATAGAAATCATGGAAATGCCAATCAGTTTGGCCCGAAGTTTCCCTATCATTTCAATTCCTCCAGGCTATACCCCGCGTTTCTGGTGGCCTTGATATGAACATCCGCGTGAAGAGCGGTCAATACATGGCTTTGGATGAATATGGACGCACCACCATCCGAAACATTTATTTTGATACAGAGTCTTTCCGTTTAATCCGCAGGTCGCTGGAAAAGCCCGCCTACAAGGAAAAGCTGAGGGTACGCAGCTATGAGAAATCCGGACCGGAATCCCCTGTATTTGTGGAGTTAAAAAAGAAATATGATTCGGTGGTTTACAAACGAAGGATGGTTCTCCCCAGAGAGCATGCGATGGCTTGGCTGGATGGAAAAGAACCCTTTTCTGTCCAGTCTCAGATAGCATCGGAGATTGATTATTTCTGTCAGTTTTACCAGGGTCTGCGCCCACGGGTGTTCCTGACCTACGAGCGGGAAGCCTTTTTTGAGCAAGCTGGCGGAGATTTTCGGGTTACCTTTGATGAAAATATTCTGTACAGACAGGATGATTTATGCTTAGGTGCTGACATTTACGGCACCCCGCTGCTGTCATCCAATCAAACCCTGATGGAGGTAAAAACCTCCGGCGGGCTGCCCCTGTGGATGGTCCACGCCTTGTCCAAACAAGGAATTTTCAAAACATCTTTTTCCAAATATGGCGCAGCGTATCAAACCATGATGCGTTGTGATTTTCGAGGAGGTCTTCATTATGCCTGAAAATTTGTTTCGGGGGTTGTTTGATGCCAGCAATGCCCAAGTGGTTTCTGTTACTGATTTCCTGCTGTGTGTGGGAAGCGCTTTGGTGATAGGACTGCTGCTGGCGCTGATGTACATGCACCGTACCCGGTATACAAAAAGCTTTGTGGCTACCTTGGCCCTGCTTCCAGCGGTGGTCTGCGTTGTGATTATGATGGTAAACGGCAATGTGGGCACAGGAGTAGCGGTAGCGGGAACCTTCAGCCTTGTGCGGTTCCGTTCCGTGCCGGGAACCGCCAAAGAGATAGGGGCCATCTTTTTGGCCATGGGCGCTGGACTGGTCTGCGGCATGGGATATCTGGCCTATGGGTTTCTGTTCGCGCTGGTGCTCAGCGGCGCCAGCCTGCTTTACAGCCATTTTGACTTCGGTGCCAGGAAGCGGGGAAACCTGTATAAGACCCTTCATATCACCATCCCGGAAGATTTGGATTATACAGGGGTATTCGATGGCATCCTGGAAAAATACGCTTCTTCCTGGGAGGTGGTGCAGATAAAAACCACCAACATGGGGAGCCTGTTCCGGCTGACTTACAATCTGATTCTGCGTCAGGCGGAGCAGGAGAAGGAATTGATTGACAAACTGCGGTGCTGCAACGGGAACTTGGAGATTTCCATTTCCACCCAGGAAACCACAGTTTATGAACTATAAGGAGGAATCACCAATGATAAGACATAAACTCATCCCTCTGGCCCTCACACTGACCATGGCCCTGAACGGCTGCGCCAGCACGACCACCCCTTCAGAATCTGTATCCAGCGGAGCAAGCGGCCAGGAAGGGGAGGAGCCGGCAGGTGGGGCGTCTCAAAATCAAACCAGCTCCGCCGCTCCAGCGGAATTTGACCCAGCGGAACTGTTTACCGACCGGGACATGGATACCAGCTATGATGAAAGCTCCAGCGCCTTGATTCAATTGAACGGGACCACAGCGGAAAGCGATGCCCAGGGGGTGGAGATTTCAGAGGACGTGGTCACCATCACCGACGAGGGAACCTACATTCTGTCTGGTTCCCTGGAGGATGGAATGGTGATTGTGGACGCTGAGGATACCGACAAGGTGCAGCTTGTGTTCAATGGGGCGTCCATCACCAATGGGGATTCCGCCGCTGTTTATATCAAGGAGGCGGATAAAGTATTTATCACCACCGCCCCTGATTCCGAGAATACCCTTACAAACGGTGGGGAATATGTGGCCATTGACAACAACAACATTGACGGGGTGATTTTTTCCAAGGCGGATTTGACCCTCAACGGGGAAGGCACCCTGACCCTGAACGCCCAGGCGGGGCATGGGGTGGTTTCCAAGGATGACCTGAAGCTGACCAGCGGAACCTATGTGATTACCGCCGCCAGTCACGGCTTGTCAGGAAAAGACCGGGTGTGCATAGCGGGGGGGACCCTGAATATCACATCGGGGAAAGATGGAATCCAGGCAGAGAATGACGAGGACACCAGTCTGGGCTATCTGTATATTGAAGGGGGCACCTTCCAGATTACAGCGGAGGGGGATGGCCTCAGCGCCAGCAGTACCCTGTGGGTGGAAGATGGGGATTATAACATTGTTACCGGCGGAGGCAGCGCCAACGCTGTCCAGCAAAGCGACACGAGAATGGAGCGTCCTGCCGGTGGTCATGGATTCCAGGGAGGGCAGCCTGCCGGAGAGGCGGGGATGGAACCTCCTACTGGAGAGATGAGCATGGAGCCTCCCGCCGGAGAAATGGGTATGGAGCCTCCCACCCCACCGGAAGGAACAGAGCCTTCCGCTTCTTCTGAGGGAATGGAAACCATGAGTGAGCTGGCTGCCTCTGAAACAGCCGCCGAAACCACCGAGGACACCACTGTCAGCACAAAAGGCTTGAAAGCCACTGCCAGCCTGGTACTGAACGGTGGAACCTTTAACCTGGATTGTGCCGACGATGGACTTCATTCCAATGGAGACCTGACGGTGAATGGAGGCAGTTATCAAATCGCTACCGGAGATGACGGGATGCACGCGGATGGAGCCTTGACCATCAGCGAGGGAGATGTGGAGATTACCCAGAGCTACGAGGGCATTGAAGGTTTGAGCATTGACATCACAGGGGGAGATATTTCCCTGGTGGCCAGTGACGACGGTCTCAACGCGGCAGGCGGCGCCGATGGCAGCGGCACAGGAAACCGGATGGACCAGTTCAAGTCCACTGAGGGGGCTTATATCAGCATTTCCGGCGGAACCCTGCGTGTAGACGCCTCCGGCGACGGTATCGACTCCAATGGAGACCTGTATGTTACCGGTGGGGAAATCTATGTGTCAGGTCCCACCAACGGCGGAAACAGCACTCTGGATTACACAGGGGAAGGGGTTATTTCCGGCGGTGTGTTCTGCGGCACCGGTTCCTTGGGTATGGCCCAAAACTTTGGCACTTCCTCCACACAAGGGGTGATGATGGTTTCTGTGGATACCCAGGCGGCGGGAACAACCATCCGTTTGCTGGATGGGGATGGTCAGGAGCTGGGAAGCTGGCAGGCGGATAAGGAGTACAGCTCTGTCATTGTCAGCTGCCCGGAGATTACCCAAGGCGCCACCTACACACTGGAAGCTGGTGATACTACCACAGAGGTGGTGATGGACAGCCTGGTTTACGGCGCTGGCGGTATGGGCGGGCCCAGAGGCGGTGCTGGCGCTGGCGGCGGCAGAGGGGGGATGCGTAATCCCGACGGACAGGGCCTCGGAGCTGCTCAAGGTGTTCCTGAAGCGCAAAAGGGTGCTTTTGCCAATCCCACAGCTGGGAGTGAAGCAGGAAATTAAGAGGATGCCCGCAAGGGTTTTGACGTTGCCCTCAAAGGCTAATTTTTCTTTCCCAGATGATAGGCGTAATCGGTCCGCAAACGCTGGACCCAGCGCAGGGCCTGATCGGTCTTTTGCTTGCTTTTGGTGATATTCGCCACGAATAGATGGTCCTCCAAAAGCTCTAAAAACTGTTTTGCCAACTGGGAGCCAGCGTCCTCTTGGCGGATGGATTTTTGAAACTCCACCAAAATGGTTTGTGCGAGGATAAGTTGATTGTGAGTTTCCTCAATATTTCCTCGCTCAATGGCCAGCGAAGCACCTTTGAGGCAGTAAATCAACTTATCAAGCAATTCTAATCCCAGGCCAGGGGCCTCCATAGAGGACAGGTAATGTTCTTTCACATCCCAAGGCTCCATCCAATTCCCTCCTAAAATATCATAAATATCATGAAAATATTATAATCCTGAATTATTCACGACTTTGCCACGAATGTGGCTGAAAGCCACATAGTTACTGTATTTTAACTGAATATTGCTTTTCACCTATCAAGTGAATGAAAAAAGAGCATCCATTTGTGGTAAA
>CALWZG010000035.1 GCA_944385965.1 uncultured Anaerotruncus sp. | reverse complement strand
ACCAATTTCAAATGGCCTACCCAATCTATAATGCTGTTCAAGATGAGCAAGTTGTGGTATATCCCTTTGAATTTGTCCAAACAGAGCAAGGCATTATTACTTATCAGCAATTGACACAACAGCAGTTAGAGAAATATTTGCCGACATTAGGTTTTACTTCTTCTCAAGTGGAAAAGGTGATTTTGCGGGAGCTTTCAAGGTTCAGAAAATTTGAAGCTTATTCTTCTATTCAAGAGTTAAATTTAACAAATTTATCGGTTTCATCTATTCAAAATGGTTTTGAAGTTAGTTTTTATTATGATAGGTTCCAAAGTGGCTTACCATTTCGGCGTGGTCATAACAAATACTACTGCAACAGGCAATCTCGGCTATACGGTCAAGACTGCCTAAATGAAATTGCCTTTATATTGAAAGAAAATCAATATGGACGAGTCGCATGGAACGAACGAAAAAGAGAGGTTGATACGGGAGTTTGGTATTATAAAATTCATGTATATAACCTTTTTTTCACAACAAACAGTAACTTCAAATATGACATTTTTATGAGTCGCGCTCCCGATTATGAGTATAAGCAGCTTGCAGCATTATATTAAAAGGTTGTGGCATAGTAATTTTATCCCTTGTTTACAGGGCGTACTTCTATATATAGCCTGATGGCTATGTATTTGTGCGCTCTGCGAGGCGGAACGGCGGATTGCTAGATAGAGCAATCTGCCGTTTTTGCGTCTTTGCGCTCTATTCAAGGGGGCTGGTCTCGGCCGCTGGTTCGGTCAGCCCTTCAAAGCGTTTTATGCTTTGGGGTCGCCACCGGAGGCGTATAAAGTGAAACGATAAGACAATCCCAGCTCGGAGAATTATCTCTGAGCTGGGATTGTCTATACACGGTCACGTTTGATGGTTCCATTGAACAGATAGACAAACTGTTGGTTCTGTTTGACCAACTGTGCCTGCATCATTTTGTATTCCGAATGGGAAATCGTAATCATTTCCCGGTTGCTTGTTTCATTCGTTACTTGAAAAATTTATATGAAAAGGTTAGCGGACATATTCCACAAACTCCAACTCAAAGCCGTTGGGGTCTCGGGTCAACCCCCCAGAAAAACCAAGCTGCTGGATATGGCTTACCGGTACATGGAATGGGTAACCAGCTTGGGTCAGCAGGCGTTCTACCCCATAAACATCCTCTACCTCAAAGGCCAGATGTCTGGCCTGTCCCTTATCGGTAGCCTTACCAGAGAAGGTGCCAGTTGAGTCGTAATATTCGGTTAGCTCCAGTTTGCCTCCGCCGGGAAGCTGAAAGTAATGCAGCAGATGGGTTCCCATGTCCACAGAAGGCAGCGCTTCCAGTCCCAGAAGCTCCCCGTAAAACCAGAGGGATTTCTCCACATCCTTCAAATTGATGGTTATATGGTCAAAAGATTTGATATGCATAAAATAGTTCCTTTCCAAGCCTTAAAGTTCATCCAGAAATATTTCACGCCCCTCCGCCATAGAGCGGTTGGCCGCCCAGGTAGCCGCAAAGGTTTTTACACTATCATCGTAGGGGCTACGGATACCACTGGGATCTCCTGTGCGTACCGCTTGGAGAAAAGCCTCCAAAGCGGGATAATGAAACTGGTTTCCAAAATAGGATGTAAACATTTGCTTTGCGTCTCCCCAGCGGGCCATGGTATCCCATTCATATTGGGCACTGCCTTGGTCGCTGTAAACCTCAAAACGGATTTCCGGTTTCCCTTTTTTGGGGTCTAAGAAACAGCCGCAGGTGACGGTTGCCAGGATGCCATTTTCAAAGGTAAACACCGAAGCGGAATGGTCCTCCAAGTCAAAATTCTCCACATGACTTATGATGGAGCGGCGGCCGGTGGAATAGACAGACCGAATCTCCCCAAACAGGTAGCGCAGCAGGTCAATCATATGGGTGACCTGCTCATGAAGCTGCCCTCCGGAGCGGGCTTTTATCCTCCACCAAGGGGTTTGGGGCATAATCCCCATCCACTTGGCCACAATGGTTCCCACTTGTTTTTTCTGAAAGAAATCCTTCATCTGGTCCAAACAGGGATTATAGCGGGTTTGGTACCCCACTGCACAAAGGATACCAGATTGGCGGATGACCTCCTGATTACGGCATATCTGTTCCCAATCCACCCCTAGGGGCTTTTCCAGATAGAGATGAATCCCTCTGGCGGAGGCCTGCTCTTCGATGTTTTGGTGACTGTCTGGGGGAACGCAGACAATCAGGGCGTCCAAATCAGGCTCCCCGTCCAGCAGAGCGGTTTGGTTGGTATAGGTTCTGGCCCATGGCGCCTTTTGAGCAAGCCCCTCCAAACGGCGCTGGTTGCCGGTGGCAAAGGCGGACACCTCTACCCCTTCCATCCGCAGAAGGTTGTCCAGATGAAAATTTCCGAACCATCCGCCCCCCAGTATCCCAACCTTAACAGAGTGGTCCATCTTAATACCCGCTGCCGGCCTGGCCTTGGGTCAGGATGGATACAGCGGAACTGGTGCCGATGCGTTCACAGCCCGCCTCCAAAAACGCCTCCAAGTCCTCCTTGGTTTTGACCCCGCCGGCAGCCTTCATTTTTACCTTAGAACCAATGTGGGCTTTAAACAGCTGGATATCCTCCAAAGTAGCTCCACCTGTGCCGAATCCTGTGGAAGTTTTGATATAATCCGCTCCAGCCTGTGTGACAATTTCACACAGCTTGATTTTTTCCTCCTGGGTAAGATAGCAGGTTTCGATAATTACCTTCAGGATTTTCTCTCCCACCGCTTTTTTGATGGCCTGGATTTCCTCCAGAACCTCCTGGAAACGGCCATTTTTCACATCAGAGATGTTGATTACCATATCCACCTCATTGGCGCCATCCGCCAGGGCCTGCTGAGCTTCCACTACTTTAGCCGCTGTGACACTGTATCCCAGAGGGAAGCCGATAACGGTGCAGATATTCACCTGATCCCCATAGGCGTCATGGATGCGCCTAATGTAGCAGGGGGGGACACATACAGAAGCGGTGTGATACTGGATGGCCTCGTCACACAGCTTTTTGATATCTTCCCAAGTAGCGAAAGCTTTTAGTTGGGTGTGGTCAATGTGGCTTAAAATTTCTTTCTGTTCCATGTCAGATACCTCCAAAATTTCGATTGTGTTAGAATGAAAAATCAGTCAAGAGCGGCGATAATCAGATTACTGGAATCGGCGGATTCCAGTTCTTTCAGATCCACTGGGTCGGTGTCATTGTCCAAAATAATGGTGCTGATTTTGGACAAGGGCGCGATTTGCGCGAAGGCTACGCTGCCCACCTTGCTGCTGTCGCACAGCAAAACGGTCTCGTTGGCCAGCTCCATAATGGAGGCCACATTGGCGGCCAGATGGAAGTCCGGCACGGTGGCCCCCATAGAGGCGTTCAGCCCGTTGCAGGAGAAAAACATTTTGTCAATACGCACATGAGGAAGGGGATTGCCGATGGTATTGACATAATGAAAGCCCTTGCGGATAATCCCTCCCAGCATAAATAAGGTGAAATCCGAGTGTTCCTCCAAAAAGCTGGCGATTCGGATATCATTCAGTACAACCGTCAGCTTCTTTTTTTGAGCGGCCAGCTGCCTAGCCAGCTCCAGGGTGGTGGTACCGGTGCAGATGGCGATAATATCCTGGTCATCCACCAAATCCGCCGCCGCTTTGGCGATGGCCTGTTTCTGTCGGGACATCAAGGACTCCTTAGCGGAAGGTGGTGGTTCCAGGCTTACCTTGGTATTGGAGATAGCGCCTCCATGAGTTCTGGTAATCAATCCAGCTTCCTTTAAATCCCTCAGGTCGTTGCGTATGGTGGACGGGGAAACGCCAAAATAGCTGCAAAGCTCTGGCACCACAATCTTTTGATTTTTACCCAGCAGCTCCAAGATTTGATGTTTCCGTTCCTCCGCGAATATTACTTTTTTTCTATCTTCCATGGGCAAAACGCCCACCCCCTCTTCCCAAAATCCCAAACAGGGACACCTGTATTATAGCCCTGAAATCAATTATAATCAATAGTAAAAAATAATAAATAACAACTATTAATCATGTATATTCCTATAAAATTTCAATTTTAAAAAAATAAATTGTTGACTTCTCACATTCTAAATGCTATGATGACCTCACGGAACAAAAAACAACAACAAACGATAATATAAAATCAGCACAAGTAAGATAAAACAACAAATTAAAGATTGGAGTGGGAGTGCGGTGAATCAGCGAACTGTGATGGAACTTAAGCGCTTCGCTACCCAAATCCGATTGGAAAGCATCCTTTCCATGGGAGCCTGTGGTTCTGGACATGTGGGAGGCGTGCTTTCGGCGGCGGATTTGGTGGCGGTGCTGTATGGATTGGAAGCCTGTTATGACCCAAAAGACCCTCATAAAGAGGATCGGGATCGGATTGTCCTTTCTAAAGGACATTGCGGACCGGTGCTTTATGCGGCTTTGGCCTTGAAGGGATTCTTCCCCAAGGAGCTGCTTTCCACCCTGAATCAAAATGGGACAACCCTGCCAAGCCATTGCAATATGCATGACACCCCTGGGATTGATATGAGTACCGGTTCTCTGGGGCAGGGGGCATCTCTGGCGGCGGGTATAGCCTTGGGAATGCGAATGAAGGGTTTGCAGGACCGGTACACCTACCTGATTTTAGGGGATGGAGAGTGTGACGAAGGGCAGGTTTGGGAGATGGCCCTGTTTGCCGCTCAGCAAAAGCAGGACAACCTGATTGCTTTTGTAGATTTGAACCATCAGCAGTTGGACGGATACACCGATGATATCTGTGGACTGGGAGACCTGAGGCAGAAATTCCAAGATTTTGGATGGTGGGCGGTACAGATTGATGGCCATGATGTGGAAGCCATCCATCAGGCTATCCAGGACGCCAAAACCCACAAAGGTGTTCCATCAGTCATTGTGTTGGATACAGTGAAAGGAAAAGGCTGGAGTGTTACCGAAGGAAAACCGGGGGTCCATCATATCCCTATTTCCAAAGAACAGATGGAACAGGCCCGTCAGGAATTAGGCGCTCAAATCGCGGCCCTGGAGGAGCAACTGGAAGGAGAGGAATTGGATGGAATTTGATACCAGTAAGATTCTGTTAAGAGAAGCTGTTTGTGAGGTTTTGATGGAACTGGCCAAAGAGGATCCAAGCATTGTGGTGTTGGATGCAGATTTGATGAACGCTTCTGGACTTTCCAGATTCGCCAAAGAGTTTCCTGGCCGAGCGTTTAACTGCGGAATTCAGGAAAGCAATATGGTGGGGGTAGCGGGGGGGCTGTCCGCTATGGGATATGTTCCTCTGGTACATTCTTTCGCCGCGTTTGCCGCGCGGCGCACCACCGATCAGGTGTTTCTGGCTGGTGTTTACGGCCATCATAACCTAAAGATTCTGGGAACCGACCCAGGTGCCTGCGGAACCAGCAATGGCGGCTCCCATATGGCGTTGGAGGACATTGGCATCATGCGCTCGATGGCGGGGGTTACGGTAGTGGATTTTACTGATGAGGCTATGGTTCGCAGCGTTCTGCCTCAGATTATGAAAACCCCAGGCGTCTGCTATATCCGGCTGTTCCGTAAGACCAAACGGAAGGTTTATCCAGATGGCACCCAATTCACATTAGGAAAAGCTTATACAGCCAGGAATGGAAAGGATGTGGCTATCCTGGCGGAGGGAGCGGTTATGGTGCCGGAGGCGCTGAAAGCGGCCGCCCTTTTGGAGGAGCAGGGTATCAGCGCTCGGGTGGTGGATTTGTTTACCATCAAGCCTTTGGATGTCCAGGCGGTGGTCAAGGCCGCCAAAGAGACTGGAGCGGTACTGACCGCCGAAAATCACAATATTTATAATGGTTTGGGTTCTGCTGTGGCGGAGGTGCTGGCAGAGCAGGGGATAGGTGTACCTTTCGCTCGGGTGGGCTTCCAGGATACAGTGGGAGAAACCGCTGATATGGATTATATTATGAAAAAGTTTGGTCTGGATTATCAGACCATTGCGGCCAAGGCGAAAGAATTGGTACGCTTGAAATAAGTTCCCGCCATGTGGCGGAGAAAAAAGGAGGCGGATGAAAAATGAATCGATTTGGAATTCATTACGCCTATTGGGGAGACCAATGGGAGGTGGATATGTGTGAGCGGGTTCGCTTGGCGGCGGACGCTGGCTTCGATGTATTGGAGGTAACTCCTCCCGCTTACATGACCAACCTGGAAAAAGACAAGATGGACCAGCTGAAAAAGTGCGCACAGGATCATGGAATTGAGATGAGTTTCTGTATTGGGTTCCCCAGGTCGAAAGATATGGCCAGTTCTGATTTGGAAACCCGTAAAGCGGGAATCGAACACTCCAAGCGAATGATTGAGGCGGTACACTATATGGGCGGAAAAATCCTCAGCGGAATCCTCTATTCCTGGTGGCCGTACCTTTATGAAAAGCCTCTCACCATACAGGATAAGCTGGACTGTTGGAAGAGAGGAGTGGAATCCGTACAGGAGGTAATTCCTCTGGCGGAGGACTATGGTATCACCTACGCCATTGAAATGGTAAACCGTTTTGAGCAGTTTGTAGTAAACAATGTGGAGGAAGGAAAGCGGTTCTGTCAGGAGATTGGCAGTCCCAACGCCAAATTACTGCTGGATGTGTTTCACGCCAACATTGAGGAAGATTCCATCCCTGACGCCATTCGCTCCGCTGGTCCTCTCCTGGCCCATATCCATATAAGCGAGAATAACCGTAGGCTTCCTGGCACCGGCAAAAACATTCCCTGGGAGGAGATTGCCAAAGCCCTGAAAGAAATTGATTTTCAGGGTAGGATCGTATTGGAACCCTTTGTGGCCGCGGGTGGCCCGGTGGGAAATGACCTGCGCATCTGGCGGAATCTGGATGGGGATGTGTCCAAAGAGGCCCGCCACAAAAATCTAAAACGTTCCTTGAAGTTTGTGAGAGAACTGATGGGATAAGCTGGCCCAAACAGCGTTTGGCCTTTGAAATAAACCACCCTGGGAGGAAATAAAAATGGCGTATCTACTGGGAATAGATTTGGGTACCTCCAGTGTGAAATCAGTGCTGATGGACCAGGAGGGAACCCTGCTGGCCATCCGCCAGCAGGAGTATACCTTCGATATCCCACGAGAGGGTTGGGCGGAACAGGATCCGGAGGTTTGGTGGCAGGCCGCAGCCAAAACTGTTAGGGAAGCGCTGCAACAAGCGGAGATTGTCCCATCGGAGATTGTTGGAGTCGGTTTTTCTGGCCAGATGCATGGTCTGGTTCCGTTGGACAAAAACGGGAAGCCCACCCGTAAGGCAATTATCTGGTGTGACCAGCGCTCGGTAGCTCAGGTGGAGCGTATCCGCCAAATCATCGGGGTGAAGCGGTTGGGAGAGATTACCCGTAACCAGATTGCTACCGGCTTTCAAACTGCCTCCCTGCTTTGGATGAAGGAACATGAACCGAAGCTGTATGAAAAAACCGCGGTGGTAGTTCTCCCTAAGGATTATTTGAAATATAAGCTGACAGGGAAACTGTCTACCGATGTGACCGACGCAGCCAGTACCTTGGCTTTTGATGTGTGTCAGAGGAAATGGTCCACCGAGCTGATTCAGGACTTGGGTCTAAATCCACAGCTGTATCCGCCGGTCTTTCTGCCGGAGGAATTAGGCGGGCTTGTGACCAAAGATGCTGCTAATCAGACCGGACTGCTTGAGGGAACTAAGGTGTTCCATGGGGGAGCGGATCAGGTGATGCAGGCCATTGGCAACGGGATTATCGCTCCAGGTCAAGTGTCAGTGACTATTGGAACTGGAGGACAGGTTTTCGCCCCACTCACCTCTCCTTTATACGACCCTCAGCTCAGATCCCACACCTTCCATAACTTCAGCAGAAACAGCTGGTTTTTTATGGGGGCTACCCTCAGCGCTGGACTTTCCCTCCGGTGGCTGCGGGATACTGTACTGGGAGGAATGTCCTATCAGGAGATGGACAAGCTGGTTTCCAATGTAGAAAGAGGTAGTGAGGGCCTGATTTATCTGCCCTATCTGTCGGGGGAGCGAACCCCTCACATGGACCCCTATGCCCGAGGGATGTTTTTTGGCCTGACTCTGCACCACAGCCGAGCCCATATGATGCGTGCGGTAATGGAAGGAGTGGTGTTCTCTCTGCGGGATTGCCTGGAACTGTTTTATCAGATGGGGCAGAACTGTGAGAAGGTCATCGCCTCTGGCGGTGGCGCCAGAAGCGGACCTTGGCTGCAAATGCAGGCAGATATTCTAAATCGAGAGATTTATACCTCCAAGATGCTGGAACAGGCTGGTGTAGGCGCCGCCATCTCCGCTGGAGTGGGGGCGGGCGTGTATGAAAGCTACCGCCAAGCTTGTGACAAGGTGATTCAATGGAACCAGGTTCCCTGTACACCGGATCCGCAAGGGGTTGCGCAGTATCAGGAGTACTACCAATTGTTCAAAGAACTTTACCAGGTCAATAAACCCTATATGGAGCGGTGTACACGCCTTTCCCAGCGGCAAGAAATTTAACAGGTTCATCCTGCCCCATGAGGGCATATTGAGTGCGACGCTCATAAATGAAAGGAGAATAAAAATGAAGAAAACATTATCATTCGTATTAGCAGCAGCTTTAGCTATGGGCGCCTTCGCTGGATGCGGCGGATCTTCTGCCTCTTCCAGCCAGACTTCTTCAGAGCCCGCTTCCTCCGCTCCCGTCTCTTCCTCAGAGACATCTTCTCAGGAGGCAGCTTCCGGTGAGGGCGACTTGAAGGTGGCTATGGTTCTGAAAACCCTGTCTAACCCCTTCTGGGTGGATATGGCGGATGGAATCCAGGCGGAGGCTGAAAAGTTGGGGGTTACGGCGGACATTTTCGCTGTGGACTCTGAGGCGGATATTGATGGTCAGCTGAAAAAATGTGAGGATGCTCTGAACAACGGTTCCTACGATGGTCTGGGTGTGGCTCCCATTACCTCCACCAACCTGATTTCCGCTGTTACAGCCGCTAATGGGAAAGGAATCCCTGTGGTAAACATTGACGCTAAAATTGACGAAACCGCTTTGGAGGAGGCTGGTGGCTATGTAATTGGATTCGCCACCAGTGACAACTACAAGGTAGGTGCTATTGGAGCGGAATATATTATGGAGCAGCTGCCTGATGGCGGTAAAGTGGCCATCATTGAGGGCCGGGCTGGTGACCTTTCTGGTGAGCTGCGTCGTGATGGATGCAAGGAGACCCTGGAAGGGGAAGGCTCCGGCAAATATCAGGTAGTGGATGTACAGCCCGCTGACTGGGATCGCCAGAAGGCTTTGGATGTAGCTACCAATATCATCACAAAAACCCCGGATTTGAACGCTTTCTTTGTGGCCAATGATACGATGGCTCTGGGTGTTCTTCAGGCCATCGCCAATACTGGCAACACTGGTAAGATTCTGCTGGTTGGCACTGACGCTTCCGATGAGACCAAAGAAGCCATCAAAGCCGGTGAGATGGTAGCGGTTTGCCAGGACCCCGCCGCTATCGGTGCCACCTGCCTGGATATTCTGGTAGATGCCATCAAAGCTGGAGAAGCTGGATCTCCTGATTATGAGGCGGTCTCCAAATTGGTAGACGCCAATCTCATCACCGCTGAAAACGTGGAATAAGACGCCATAAAGCCCCAGGCGGGGAACCGTCTGGGGCGGGCCTGGAAAGGTTTCTGGGGGCGTCCCCTTGGCGCAAAGGGAGTGTGAAAATGGATAAAATCATAGAGATGAAGAATATTCAAAAGCTGTTTCCAAGCGTAGTAGCTCTGGATAACATCACTTTTGATTTGTACCCTGGGGAAGTCCACGTGCTGATTGGAGAAAATGGGGCGGGGAAGTCTACCCTAATGAAAATCCTCAGCGGCGTGTATACTCCAACGCAAGGCACAATTGTTATCAATGGCAAGGAATATTCAAAGCTGACACCCAAGGAATCTATGGAACATGGTATCAGTGTTATTTTCCAGGAACTAAGCGTAATTGACGAGCTGTCTATTGCGGAAAACCTGTTTGTGGGCAAACTGCCTACCACTCGGGCGCTGGGTGTGCTGCCTATGGTGGACCATAAGTATATCAATCAAAGGGCTCAGGAGCTTTTGGACCAGGTGGGACTGCGGGTAAAGCCCACCACTATGGTCGAGAATCTTTCCATCTCTCAAAAGCAGCTGGTAGAAATCGCCAAGGCCCTGGCCAGCAACGCCAAGGTTTTGATTATGGACGAGCCTACCTCCTCCCTGAACCTGGAAGAGGTAAACAATCTGTTTACCATCATCCGCGCTTTAAAGAAAAGCGGAGTTGGAATTGTGTATATCTCCCATAAAATGCGGGAACTGCGGGAGATTGGGGATCGGATTACGGTCCTGAAGGATGGAAAAACGGTAGGTACCAAAAAAATTGAAGATGTTGGCTCTGATGAGGAAATCGTCTCCATGATGGTTGGCCGGGAGCTTAAAAATAGTTATTTCAACCGGGAGATGTCCCATGTAACTGACCAAGTGATTTTCGAGGCTAGACATATTGTGCGGGCCGATAAAAAGGTGGATGATGTTAGCTTTCAGCTTCACCAGGGGGAGATTTTGGGTTTTGCTGGATTGGTGGGAGCTGGACGCACCGAACTGATGAATGTGATTTATGGCTCCGAACAGCCGGCTTCTGGGGAAATCTGGATGGATGGGAAAAAGCTTGTCATCAAGTCTCCTTACCACTCGATTAAAAACGGCATTGGTATGATTACTGAAAACCGGCGGCAGACCGGATTTATGGACAACTTTGAAATCTGGCGGAATATCGCAATCGCCCGTTCCCTCAAAGAGTCAAAACTCAATGGCACTTGGGGACTTACCAGCCGCCGCAAAGAGTTGACTCTAGCACGGGAGTTCAGCAAAAAGATGCGGGTGAAATGTACATCGGTGGAGCAGATGGTGGCCAATCTGTCGGGAGGCAACCAGCAAAAGGTGATTATTGGAAAATGGCTGGCCGCTGACGCTCGCCTGTTGATTTTTGACGAGCCCACCAGAGGAATCGATGTGGGAGCCAAAAATGAGATTTATCAAATTATGCGGGACCTGGCCAATCAGGGTAAGGGCATCATTATGGTGTCATCCGAACTGCCAGAACTGCTGTCGGTCTGCGATCGGATTGTAGTGTTTGGCGGAGGTAAAATCCGCACAATCCTTTCTGCCGAGGAAGCCACCGAGGAAAAAATTATGTTGGCTGCAACGTAAGGAGTTGGGACGATGGAAAAGAAAAATTTCGCTTACTATTGGGAACGGGTAGGCACCCTGATTATCTTTGTGTTTATGATTTTGATTACCTCGATCTTTGCGCCGCCCCAGTTCCTTTCTCCAGGAAATCTGATTCAGATTCTCACCCAGAGCGCTACCACCATGCTCATCGCCTGCGGAGAGTTTTTTGCTATTCTGATAGCGGGTATCGACCTTTCAGTAGGCTCTGTGGTGGCGTTGACTGGTATGCTCACCGCCCAGATGATGGTTGCGGGGATACATCCCTTTTTTGCATTTCTGATTGGATCCATTGGGGCGGGGGCCCTTTTGGGAGCGGTGAATGGAGCGCTGATTAACTTTACAAAGCTCCATCCCTTTATCATTACCCTGGGAACTCAGTCGATTTTTCGGGGTATTACAATGATTATTTCTAACGCCAAACCGGTATTCGGTTTTCCCAGAAGCTTTAAAACCGCTTTTGGTGGAATGGTGGCTGGCTTTATCCCCATGCCAGTGGTGGTGGCCCTGATTGTGGCGGCTGTACTTTGGTTTGTCACCACCAAGACCAAGATGGGCCGAAACTTCTACGCTTTGGGGGGCAATAAGGAAGCGGCCTGGTATTCTGGTATCAATGTGAAACTGCACACCCTGTTGGTGTTTATTATCTCTGGTATCTGCGCCGGTATCTGTGGCGCTGTGATGATTGCCCGTCTGGGTTCCGCGGAGCCTATGGCCGGTTCCGGTCATGAGACATTCGCCATCGCAGCAGCTATCATCGGTGGTACCAGCTTCTTTGGAGGCAAGGGCAAAATCCCCAACGTTATTGTGGG
>CALWZG010000034.1 GCA_944385965.1 uncultured Anaerotruncus sp. | reverse complement strand
TTCAGAACCTGTTCCCAGACAAGCAGAAGGACTTCGTCTTCAACATCAGCGAGAGCGACATCGTCCTCGTCAAGGAGATCAAGCCCGGCATCGAGACCAAGGACCTGGAGAAGCTGGCCCGTTCCATTGTGGATACCCTGGGCAGCGAGTTCTATACCAAGGTGGTAGTGGGCATCGGCACCTCCATCGTTGGGGTGAAGGATTTGGCCCGCAGCTTTAAGGAGGCCCAGGTGGCTTTGGAGGTTGGAAAGGTATTTGATACCGAGAAGGCCATCGTCAGCTATGACAACCTGGGGATTGCCCGTTTGATTTATCAGCTTCCCACCACCTTGTGTGACATGTTCCTGCGGGAAGTATTCAAAAAGGGCTCCATCGAGAGTTTGGATCACGAAACACTGTTTACCATCCAAAAGTTCTTTGAAAATAATCTGAACGTATCTGAAACTTCCAGAAAGCTGTTTGTCCACCGGAATACCTTGGTATACCGGCTGGAAAAGATTAAAAAACTCACTGGTTTGGATTTGAGAGAGTTTGACCATGCCATTATCTTCAAGGTGGCCCTGATGGTGAAACGGTATCTGACAGCCAACCCGGTGAAATACTAACCGAAAACCGAGCCGCCTGGGCAATATGTCCGGGCGGCTGTTGAGATATAGCGAAAAGGCGGTGTACCAGTGATTGAGTTTGTCAACGTGTCGAAGGTGTATAAAACCGGGACGCACGCGCTGAACAACTTTAACCTTAGGGTGGACCGGGGGGAATTCGTATTTGTAGTGGGTCCCTCTGGCGCGGGAAAAAGTACCTTCATCAAACTGCTGATGCGGGAGGAAAAGCCCACCTCTGGAGCCATTTATGTCAATGGGCAGGATATTGTCAAGCTAAAGCGGCGAAAAGTTCCCTATTTCCGGCGCACGCTGGGGGTAGTGTTTCAGGACTTCCGCCTGATTCCCAATATGAACGTATATGACAATGTGGCCTTTGCCCTGCGGGTAACCAATGTGCCGGGGCGGGAAATCCGCAACCGGGTTCCTTACATATTAGGGCTTGTGGGCTTGGCGGGAAAGGCCAGAAGCCTGCCGGAGCATCTGTCCGGCGGAGAGCAGCAGAGGGTGGCTTTGGCCCGGGCGCTGGTGAACAATCCATCCCTGTTAATCGCTGACGAGCCTACCGGAAATATTGACCCGGATCTTTCCTTCGAGATTGTGGATTTGCTCTCGGAGATCAACAAATGCGGTACCACCATCGTGATGGTTACCCATGAGCATGATTTGGTACGGGAGTTCAACCACAGGGTCATCACCATTGACGAGGGCATGGTGGTGTCTGATGACCGCGGCAATGGGGGGTATTATTTGGAATGAAGATCGGCAGCTTTGGATATTTAATCCGCGAGGGCGCCAAGAATATCTATGTGAATCGCCTGATGTCCTTCGCCTCCATTGGTACGCTGGTGGCTTGTATGCTGCTTATTGGCAGCTCCATCCTGCTGTCCATGAATGTGAATCAAATTGTGGGCTATGTGGAGCAGCAAAATGAGCTGACCGCCTTTTTGGAGGATGATGTCACCGATGAAGAAGCGGTGGAGATTGAGGAGCAGCTCAGGGAGATTGAGAATATTCTGGACCCGGTGTACCTGAATAAGGAAGCGGTTCTGAAAGAGCAGATGAGTTCCATGGGGGACGCCGCTGATTTGTTCGAGGGTTTGGAGGGGGAGGAAAACCCTTTCCCGCCCACCTTCCGTATGCATGTGCGGGATTTGTCCCTGCTTACCTCCACCATTATGAAGGTGTCCGACATTGATGGAGTGGTGAAGGTCATTGGACCGGACAGTGTGGCGGAGATTGTCACCAGTCTGAAAAAAGCCATTTCCCAATGCGGAATGATTATTGTAGGGGTATTGCTGGCGGTATCTCTGGTGATTATCGCCAATACCATTAAGATTACGGTTTTTAACAGGCGCAAGGAAATCAATATTATGAAATATGTGGGCGCCACCGATATTTTCATTCGGCTTCCCTTCTTTGTGGAAGGATTTTTGCTGGGCCTTATCTCTGCTATGATTGCCTTTGGGCTTTTGTGGGTAGGGTATGATTATATTTTGAGGATGATTTCTCAGAATCCCAGCGATTGGATTCAGCAGACTTACGCCAGTATGATTCAATTTAAAGATGTGGCTGTGGAGCTGCTGTGTTGGTTCGCCGGCGGCGGCGTGGGCGTGGGCGTTTTTGGAAGCATGGTGTTTGTAAGCAAATATCTGAAGGTGTAAGAGGTCTATGGATAGGAGGAAACGCCCCATGAACAAGAAAGCCAAACGGATTTTCGCCTGGTGTATGGCAATTATCTTGGCGGTTACCTTTATTGTCCCGTCGGTAAGCCTGTTTGTCAGCGCTGCCGATGATGACGAGTTCGCCGAGGAGAAGAATCAGATCGATCAGCTGAACAGCCAATACAAGGAGCTTCAGGAGCAGCAGACCCAGATTCAACAGAAAATCAACCAGGCCAACACTGAGCGGGCCAAGCAAGAGGCGATTAAAGAGGAGATTGTCAACCAGATTGATGTGACCCAAGCCCAAATCAATGTGCTGGAACAGCGCATCGATCTGCTCAATGATAATATCAGCCAGAAAGAAGAGGAGATGGACGCCCTTCAGGACTCCATTGACGAAAACTTTGAGCTGCTGAAAAAACGTATGCGAGCCCTTTATATGAATGGGGGCGGCAACAGCGCCTGGGGCCTGATTCTGGGAGCGGAAAGCTATTCCCAGATGGTGATGCGGGCGGAGGTTATGGGCCGTGTGGCGGAGCATGACGAAGAAATGATTGAACAGATGAATCAGCAGCTGGAGGAACTGGCTGAAATCAAATCCGGCATAGAGTCGGATAAGAGCAGGGTGGAAGCTGATAAAGAGGAGATGGACCAGAAGAAAGATGACCTGGATGTTCAGATGACCCAAGCCCAGGATAAGATTCAGGACATCGCCGCTATGGAGCGGGAGTTCCTGGCCAATAAAACCGAGCTGCAAAAGCAGATGGCCCAGGTAGAGGCGGAAATCCGAAAGATTTATGATGAGATTAACAAAAAATCCCTTCAGGTTCCGTATACAGGAGGCATGATGGCTTGGCCTTCCGCTACTTTAAGCCAGGTAACCTCCTCCTTTGGATACCGCTTTGGAGGCAGCGACAACCATACCGGCATTGACATCTCCGGCCCGGGAGCTTATGGCTCTGCTGTGCTGGCGGCCAATGTGGGCACAGTGGCCAAAGTGAATACCTCTTACACAAATGGTTATGGCTATGGAATCTATGTGATTTTGGACCATGGCGGTGGAATCCAGACCTTGTACGCTCATTGCAGCGCCATCACCGTCAGTGAGGGCGATGTAGTCGCCACTGGCCAGAAAATTGCTGAGGTAGGCTCCACCGGCTGGGCCACCGGACCCCATATCCACTTTGAGGTACGCCAGAACGGTACACCTCAGAATCCTGTCAACTGGCTCCAGGGTTAATTCCTGGACCGATTTAAAGGAGAGACCTGATGAATAAGAAAATATCTTTGGGAGCCGCTATCGCCTTCGCATTTATTGTGGCGGCGGCCGTATTTTCCATCACTTGGCTGAAAGCGTTTGAACGGGCGGACACCATGGTGGCAAGCCTGAAAGAACGGGAGCAGCGGTACAGCAAAATCACGGAAATCGAAAGCGTTGTCCGTCAGAACTACGCTGGTACCTTTTTGGAAAGTGTTCTGACCGATGACATCGCCAAAGGCTTGGTGGCGGGATTGGGAGACCCATATGCGGAATATTATGATGCCACTACCTATAAGATTTTGACCGCGGGTCCTACCCAGGGGCCGGTCCAAATCGGAATTGTGCCTGAAATGGATGAAAGCGGTTATATGCGGGTGGAAGAGGTTTATCCCGACTCACCGGCTCAGGCGGCGGGAATCGAGCCGGGAAACCTGATTATCCGCATTGATGATTTGGATATTACCAAGGACAATTACCAGGAAGCGGTAGAGCGTCTGGAGGATGAGCAGGGGACTAAGGTTACCATTATTCTGCGCCAAGGGGTGGAGGATTCTACTTTGGAGCTGACCCGCAGAAATGTAGAGGTTCCGTCAGTTCAAGGGCAGATGCTGGATAATTATATTGGCCTGATTACCTTTAAGGAGTTTAACCAGAATACCCCTGAGCAGTTCAGTCGTCAGGTGGATGATTTGGTGGACCAGGGGGCCAATTCCTTAATTTTTGATGTGCGCGGGGTGGATACAGGTACACAGCGCTCGGTGGCTCAGGTGCTGGATGAACTGCTCCCCAAGGGCGACATCATTCTGTCGGTGGATAAGGACGGCAAAGATACCGTATTGGCCACCTCGGACGCCCGGGAAATCAACCTGCCTATGGCAGTTCTTATCAATGAGAAAACCTCTGGAGAAGCGGAGCTGTTTGCCCAGGATTTAAGGGATTTTAACAAAGCCCGTTTGGTGGGAACCAGAACCGCCGGAAAGGGAACGGTTCAGGAAATCATTCCGTTGAGTGATGGAAGCGCCGTTCAGCTGACAGTAGCGAAATACAGAACCCCTTTCAGCGTCAGCTATGATAAAGAGGGAGTTCGCCCGGATTACGAGGTTAAGATGACCGAGGACCAGGTGGCCTTGATGGAAAGCGTGGGTCAGGAATATGACTTGCAGCTGAAAAAGGCGGTGGAGCTGGTGCAAGCTTCTGTAAAGGCCAATGGGGACTTTACAGAGGTGGATGAGGAAATTTTATATGAGGACGAGGAAGAGAGCCAGACTACGGAAGTCCTTTCAGAAGATGAAGAAGAGTCGAAGAATGAAGATGAGGAATCTCAGGATGAGGATTCCTCTTCTGAGGACGAGGAGTCTTCCTCAGAGGAGGAGGCGGACGAGGACGCTTCTTCAAGTGAGGCCGAGGATGACACTTCTTCTGAGGAAGTGTAGTTTTAAAGCTCAGATTGGTTTAAAAGGGTGGCCGTTTGAAAGGGGCCACCCTTTCTAATCGGGTTGTGAGAGGAAGATATTTTTCATCATATTGGGGAGATTTTCCCAATAGAATGGAAGGGTAAAGACAAGGATTGGAATGCTTTAGCAATTTTTGGAAAAGGAACAAAAAGAGGCTTGACATTCCTGGATAATGTGTCTATAATACTAAACATTATGGAGAAACGGGGCCTGATTTTATGGGAAGGGGCCTTGTGCCGGTGGGTGCCGGAATATAAAGTTGAAGGGGATTGCGACCATGGCAAATGAACTGTTGATGACCCAGGAAGGATATGACGCCCTCAAGGCGGAGTTGAATGAGTTAAAAAGCGTGACCCGCGGGGAGATTTCTGAAAAAATCCGGGTAGCCCGTGGCTTCGGGGACCTGTCTGAGAATAGCGAGTATGATGAGGCGAAGAATGAACAGGCCATTGTGGAAGCCCGCATCAAAAAGCTGGAGGAACAGCTGAAAACCGTTAAAATTATCTCCCGGGACAGCATGCGCAGCGATGTAGTTTCGGTTGGATGCCGGGTAAAGATTCTGGATGTGGAGTTTGGGGATGAGATGGAATATACCATTGCCAGCTCGGTGGAATCCCATTCCGATTTGAACGCCATCTCTGATGAGTCCCCGGTAGGAAAGGGCCTGATTGGCCATAAGGTAGGGGATGAGGTTACCATCAACGCCCCTGGCGGACAGGTGAAATTTAAAATTCTGGAAATCAATGTTTAAAAGCTTTTTACGATTGAGCTAATTCCACTTGTGTTCAAAGGCGGAACTCTGGACAGAATGGAGAATTTTAGGGAAAGCGCAGGCCAGGCTTTGCAAAGCCTGGCCTGTTTTGGTATAATAAATTGTGAATTCTGCGTAAAAAGCCCTGAGAATCAGGCCGTTCAGACGTGGAGAAGTTTGTATATGGACAGGGACGGAAAAGGCGGAATAAATCTGGCGCCGCCCCTTGCAAGGATAAGGATGTGTAATTATGAGTAACCAGCAGAAAAACCCCCAAGTGGAAGGACAGGAGGAGCAGAAGTTCTCTGAGGTTCTGCAGGTGCGCCGGGACAAATTGGAAGCCCTGAAGGCTGAGGGCAAAAATCCTTTTCGGATTACCACCTATGAGCGTACCGCTACCGCCAAACAGATTGTGGATGAATTTGAGTCCCTGGAAGGGAAAACCGTTTCCATCGCCGGACGGATTATGAGCAAGAGAGGCATGGGAAAGGCCTCCTTCATTGATGTGAGCGACTTTACAGGGAGAGTCCAAAGCTATGTGCGGCAGGACCATGTAGGTGCTGAGGATTACGCCGACTTCAAGAAATGGGACATCGGGGATATTATCGGTGTTACCGGAGAGGTGTTCCGTACCCAGAAGGGCGAGATTTCTGTAAAAGCGGACAAAATCCAGCTGCTGTCCAAATCCCTCCTGCCCCTTCCCGAGAAATGGCATGGGCTGAAGGATACCGAGCTGCGGTATCGCCAGCGCTATGTGGATTTGATTATCAATCCCGATGTGAGGGATACCTTTGTAAAGCGCTCCAAAATCATCACCGCCATCCGGGGATTTTTGGACGCCAAGGGCTTTTTGGAGGTGGAGACCCCTGTTCTTCATACCATCGCCGGCGGTGCCGCCGCTCGTCCCTTTATCACCCACCACAACGCTTTGGATATTGATATGTATATGCGCATCGCCTTGGAGCTGCATCTGAAACGTCTGATTGTGGGCGGTTTTGACAAGGTGTACGAGATTGGTCGGGTATTCCGCAATGAGGGAATCGACACCCGTCATAACCCGGAGTTTACCTTGCTGGAGCTGTATGAGGCTTATACCGATTTCCATGGGATGATGGATATTACTGAAGGTCTGGTGCGTCATTGCGCCCATGAGGTTTTGGGTACCGGCGTGATTCAGTATGGAGATGTGGAGATTGACCTGGATAAACCTTTCCAGCGGCTCACTATGATGGAAGCTGTGAAGAAATACGGAAATGTGGATTTCCGGGAGGTTAAGACCTTGGAGGAAGCCCGTGCCTTGGCCAAAGAGCACCATTTGGAATATGAGGAGCGGCATGGTATGGGGGATATCCTGAACCTGTTCTTCGAGGAATATTGTGAGGATAAGCTGATTCAGCCCACCTTTATCACCGAGCATCCGGTGGATATTTCTCCTCTGGCTAAACGCAAGCCAGACGATGAGGGCTATACCGAGCGGTTTGAGCTGTTCATCCTGGGCAGAGAGCACGCCAACGCCTTCAGTGAGCTGAATGACCCCATCGACCAGAGGGAGCGGTTTGAGCATCAGGCGGCGCTGAAAGCGGCGGGAGATGAGGAAGCCAATGACGTGGATGAGGATTTCCTCACCGCTTTGGAATACGGTATGCCTCCAACGGGCGGACTGGGCATCGGTATCGACCGTTTGGTAATGCTGCTGACCAACAGCGCCTCCATCCGGGATGTACTGTTGTTCCCCACCATGAAACCTTTGAACTGATAGACTGTTAAAGATAAAAGCCCTTGGCGCCCATTCAAACAGGGTGCCAAGGGCTTTTGCTTATGATTCCCGCAGTTTGGCGAAGGTGTCCGCGAACAAATCTCCCAGGGTGGTGGCTTGGGATTTTGGGGACATGAGTTGGGTAATGATGCGGGTCCGTTCCCGGAAGGCTTCCGGGTCTTTCACCAGCATCAGCAGGGAGGCAGAATTTTCCGCGTCATCCACCGCCCGATGCTGGGCCCCTACCAGGTCCTGCTCAATGGACCCCATAGCGTTGGTAAGGGACAGCCGGGACCGGCGGGAAAGTCCCACCAGCCGGGTGTAAACCCGCTGGAAATCCATCCAGCGGCGGAATTGAGCAGGCAGTTCCAAACCTTTCAGCTTACATTCTCCCACAAGCTGTTTCTTGTCGCTGCCGCTCCAGGAGTAGACACGTACCGGATTTGTGCCAATCCATTGGGCGAAAGCCTCCAAAGCCTGAGGAAAGGGTGGAGCCAGAGCTACATCCTTGTCGGTGATGCCGGTGAGCTTTGTGATATTGGCCATGATGGTGTTCAGTTCCGGGCGGACATATTCAGAATACCGGTCGATGATTTGATAATTTTCATCCAGCTTTACCGCGCCAATCTCAATAATCTCACTGTATACGATGGCGCGGGCCTGGGTATTTTTTTTAGGGATTGGGTTCATCTCAAAATCTAAAAACACATGCTCCATGGTTCAGGGACTTCCTCTCCTATGAAAGATTCTCTTTTATGATAGCATATATTCCGCGAAAAAGGGAAGTCCTTGACGAAAAAACCTGAAAAAGGGCTTTTTGTGAAAAGAACAAGCCCGGCATAGGAACTAAAGAAAAACATTGTTTTTTCATTCACAAAAAAGACTTGTCTTTTTTGAATAGAGGGATTATGCTTAAAGAGAAGTTGGAAAGCTGCTGGAAAGGGGGATTTTTTATGGAAACTATGAAGGGTTTGGTGTGGAGGGGAAATGGGGAAATCCAACTGACAGACCTGCCTCGCCCCAGATTGAGGGAACCAGAGGATGCTGTGGTGCGGGTCACCTTGTCCACCATCTGCACCAGCGACCTGCATATTCTCCGAGGGGCGGTTCCAAGAGCCATTCCAAACACCGTTTTAGGCCATGAGTTTGTAGGAGTTGTGGAGGAGGCGGGGCCTCTGTCGGGGGTAAGGCCAGGTCAGCGGGTCGCTGCCAACTGCATTACCTTCTGCGGGGACTGCTGGTTCTGCCGCCGGGGATTTGTGAACAACTGCGAAAAGGGAGGATGGGAGCTGGGCTGCCGGATTGACGGGGGCCAGGCGGAATATGTCCGGGTTCCATACGCCCATACCGGATTAACCTCCATCCCGCCTCAGGTCACCGATGAGCAGGCCCTGTTTCTGGGGGATATTTTGTCCTCCGGGTATTTTGGGGCCCAGCTGTGTGAAATTCACCCTGGGGACACGGTAGCGGTCATAGGGGCTGGGCCGGTAGGCTTGTGTGCCATGATGTGCGCCCGGCTGTTTGGAGCGGCCCAGGTGATAGCTCTGGACATCAACCCTAAAAGGCTGCGGATGGCCTGGCAGCAAAAGCTGGCAGACGCCACCATCCACCCCAGTTCCAGCGATCCGGAACAGGCGGTAAAAGCCCTGACCAACGGACGGGGTGCGGATGGTGTCATTGAGGCGGCCGGCGGAGAGGACACCTTCCAAACCGCCTGGAAAATCGCCCGGCCCAATGGGGTGGTAGCTCTGGTGGCTATGTATGAGGAGAATCAAACTCTCCCTCTGCCCCAGATGTATGGGAAAAACCTGATTTTCAAAACAGGTGGCGTGGATGCCGCCTATTGCCAAACCCTGATGGACCTGATGGCCCGGGGGCGGCTGGACCCCAGCTTCCTGATTACCCACAAAGCCCCCTTGAATGAGATTCTGGAAGGGTACCGAATCTTTGGGGAAGGGCTGGAGGACTGTGTAAAATGGGCGGTAACGCCTTATGAAAGGAGCAGATGATTATGAAATTTGGATGCTGTACCACAATGGAGTACTATGACTTGCTGGATAAACTGGGATATGATTACATTGAGATTCAGGGAGCTAAGGTGGCCCAGATGCCGGAGGAGGAGCTGGAGGAAACCGCCCGCCGGTTAAAAGAAGGCCGGGTGAAATGCTGCGGCTTCAATGTGGCTATTCCAGCGGATTTGGCCATTATAGGTCCAAATTATTCCCAAGAAAGGACACAAGCTTATGCCAAAGAGCTGTGTCGTCGGGGAAGCCTTCTGGGAATCCAGAATATCGGCATTGGTTCCCCCAACTCCCGCAAGCTGCCTGAGGGATACGATAAAGAGCTGGCTTGGAAGCAGGCGGGGGAATTTGTTACCACCTTCGCCAAGGAGGCTCAGCCTTACGGAATCAATATCCTGTGGGAGACATTGAACCATCTGGAGTGCAATTTCAGCCTTTCCATTCCTGAGGCGGTGGAGTTTGTGAAGGGACTGGACCTGCCCAATGTATTTATGGTAGGGGATTTGTATCACATGGCCTTGGAGCAGGAAGGCGCCAAGGAGCTGCTGGAGGCTCTGCCCCTTCTGCGCCATGTGCATCTGGCCCAGAGGGACAAGGATGGGAACCGGGGCTATCCTGATATGGCCCATCTGGAGGAATACCGGCAGGTCTTGCAGCCTGTTCTGGACGCGGGCTACGATTTGACCCTGTCAGCGGAGGCCTTCTACGGGCCGGTGCCGGAGGGGGCTGAGGAGGCCATCCGTGTCTTCCGGGCGCTGGTGGGCTGATAGAGAGAGGCGCTGTGATGGAGATACAAGTCATTTTAGGGGATATCACCAAGGTGGAAGCCGACGCCATTGTAAACGCGGCCAATACCTCTTTGCTGGGGGGCGGCGGTGTGGATGGGGCCATCCATCGGGCCGCTGGACCGGGGCTTTTAGAGGAGTGCCGGACTTTGAGAGGCTGCGAAACCGGAAAGGCCAAGCTGACCAAAGGGTACTGCCTTCCCGCCAGGTATGTGATTCATACCCCCGGCCCCATCTGGAGAGGTGGGCAGGAAGGGGAACCGGAATTGCTGGCCTCCTGTTACCGGAGCTGCCTGGAGCTGGCAGCGGAACAGGGCTGCCGGGTAGTGGCCTTTCCGTCCATCAGTACTGGGGTTTACAGGTTCCCATTGGAGCGGGCGGCAAAAATCGCCATCCGGGAGCTGAAAACATTTGGGGCAGACCATCCCTTGCCGGAAACAGTGTGGATGGTTTGCTTTGATGAAAGGACCAGAGCCGCTTATCAGGCGGCTTTGGAACAAGGTGAATAATGTTAAGCGGAAAAAATCGGAGCGATTTGACCATAGGGGCTTTGGTGGACATTGTGCTGAAGAAGGACCAGCCCACCGGCCGTTTGACCAGAGGACATGTCAAGCGGATTTTAACCAAAAGCCCTTCCCATCCTCATGGCATTAAGGTGATGCTGGAGGAAGGGGACCAGGTGGGAAGGGTCCAAGCTATTATCCAGGAGTAAGGAGGAAAGCGGATGCCATTTATTAACACAAAGGTAAGTGTGCGCATGACCCATGAGCAGGAAATCAAGGTAAAGGAACGGTTAGGGAAAGCCATCGCCTGCATCCCTGGCAAGAGCGAAAGCTGGCTGATGTGCCAGTTTCAGGATGAATGCCGCTTGTATTTTAAGGGAGACAATACCAAACCTACTGCTTTTGTAGAGGTAAAAATTTACGGGGATGCCAGTGACAGCGCCTATGATGCCCTGACCGGAGAGATTACCAAGATTTTGGGGGAGGAGCTGGGGATTCCGGCGGACCGTGTGTATGTGCAGTATGAACCCTGCGCTCATTGGGGCTGGAATGGAAGTAATTTTTAGGAAATATCAGGATTTTTGAAAATTTCCGGGAATTTGAACAAAAAACAGTTGATTTCCCAAAAATAAGGCGATAAAATAGACCAAGATACCATCCTCCAAAGGGTGAAAGGAGATGCCTATGTTTTACAAATATGACCCTAAAAACGCCATCCCAGTACCGGAACCCTATAAACGTTATATGACCCCCATTTTTATGGGGGATGATGAGACCATCACCGAAAGCAATTTTTCCATCCACATGACCGAGTGGGAGCCGGGCTGCGAGATTGATGAACATTCCCATCCGGCAGCCATGGAAGCTATGTATTGCATGTCCGGCAAAGGAGAATGTTGGATTAACGGGGAGCATCATGTGTTTGAGCCGGGATGCCTCATGGTAGCGCCGCCAACCATCTCCCACAAGATTCGCAATACCGGAGATGAGATGCTGCGGGTGTTCTGTGTGTTCTCCCCGCCGATTACCGGTGAGGGCCTGCGCCAGCGGGCTTTGGAAGCGGTGGAGGAAAGCAAAAAGGCAAAAAACCAATAATCAGGTAAAAGCCGCCCATCAAATGGGCGGCTTGTTTGATAGGAAATATTGACAATTATTAAATTTATAAAAACTTGAGAAATCTATCGCTTTCTTGCAGGAAATGTGATATAATAATGCAAACTATGCCAGAATAAGGGCTTTCCAGGTTTTTCTGTGCACAACCTTGAAATATTTGTATGCGCTTGAGTCACGGCCAGTCACATTAGATTTATTGAAAGAGTATTTTGGAAAGGGCGGAAATTATGCCGGATAATCGCTTCGCGGTTCTGATTGACGCGGATAATATTTCGGATAAATATATACAAATTATTATGGACGAGGTTTCCAATGATGGGGTCATCACCTGTAAGAGGATTTATGGGGATTGGACCCAGCCCAACCTGGCCTCCTGGAAGCCAATCCTTTTAGATTACTCTATTATCCCCATTCAGCAATACAGCTACACCACCGGAAAAAACGCCACCGACTCGGCCATGATTATCGACGCTATGGATCTGCTTTATTCCCAGCGGGTGGATGGTTTCTGCATTGTCTCTTCCGACAGCGATTTTACAAGATTAGCGGCTCGCCTGCGGGAATCAGGGATGCTGGTGATTGGAATGGGGGAGAAAAAGACCCCAAAAGCTTTTATCGCCGCCTGCAACCGTTTTAAATATCTGGACATTCTGGCTACCGCGGACCAAAAACCCCAAAAGTCTGAAACAAAACCCAAAAAAGCAGCCAAGCCAGACCCAGCGCCCAAAGAAAAAGAGCAGGAGATGACCAGCCTGACCACAATCAAGAAAGCGATTCTCACCATCTCCAGAGAGAACTCGGATGAGGATGGATGGATTTCGGTGGGAGCGATAGGGAATCTGTTGGGGAAACGGTACCCGGATTTTGATGTGCGCAATTTTGGGTTCCCCAAGCTGACCCCTTTTCTGGAGTCCTTGGATTTATTTGACATCAAAACATCCCGCAACCGGGATGGAAGCGCCAAAATGATTTCTGTAAAATTGAAATAAAGGAGTGGGGAAAGGGTGCGGGAATTTTTACGTGCCAAAGCCCATTTATTGATACAGGCTTATTGGATTATTTATTTGACTTGGTTTTTCTACCTGGAAAAATACACAAAACCTAAAATTTGGTTAGGGGGTGTACTGGACCGTCGTATCCCTTTCTGCCAATGGTTTGTGTATCCCTATATTTTCTGGTTCTTTTATGTGGCCATAGGAATTATCTATTTCCTTTGTGTATCCAAAAAAGAATATTACCAGCTTTGTACCTTTCTGTTTACAGGGATGACCATATGCCTGGTGATTTATACCATTTTTCCCAATGGTCAAAGTCTGAGGCCACCGATTTCCACACTGCCGGATGACTTCGCTTCCCAATTGGTGAAGATGTTTTATCAGGGGGATTCACCCACCAATGTTTGTCCAAGCATCCACTGCCTGAACTCTATCGGGGTGCATTTGGCGGTTCGGGAAAGCCCAAGTTTGAAAAACAGGAAACTGCTGCGCACAGCCTCTTTTATTACGGCGGTTCTGATTTGTATGTCTACCGTATTTATTAAACAGCATGCCCTTGTGGATGTGTTTTGGGCCTGTGTACTCAGTCTGTTCCTTTATTGGCTGGTTTATCGGACAAGACCCAGATATTCTCTGGCCAACGCGAACGCTGTCAATCAGTTAATTTAAACAATTGTGGTCCAGGAAAATTCCTGGACCACAATCGTTATAAGGATTGATTATGTCTGCTCCCCCAGACGCCAGGCTCCTGCCCTAGCTTCATCCTCCAATAGCTTCCCATGGTATATCCGGGAATTTCCGTCACCTCCCGGCCCAGAAAGGAGGGAGGCTGAAAAGCGTTCGCCGCTTCGATGGAAGGAAACTCCACCTCTGCGTAATAAAAGCTGGTGGGGGCCTCCGGGTCCACTAGGTTGCATTCCAGCTCCAGCCCATCAGCAAGTTGATAAACCCTCTGCTCTTTCCTGACCAGAGGGGCTGGCAGCAGCGCTTCCAGCCGATGAAACTCATCTTGGGTAAT
Source organism: uncultured Anaerotruncus sp. (assembly GCA_944385965.1). GTDB lineage: Bacteria > Bacillota > Clostridia > Oscillospirales > Ruminococcaceae > Anaerotruncus. The sequence continues at coordinate 15,801 of CALWZG010000034.1, read as the reverse complement.
CTCCCATTCCAGCTCTTCCCTGGCCAGGGTCCCTTCCCCCTTGATGCACAAACGGTAGCTGGTGCCTGTGGATGTGCGCTTGGAGCGGATGCGGACGGTGGGTTTGGTACAAAGATAGCCTTGCCCCATATAGGAACGCTGAAGCTCTGGAAGGTCGGGAAATCGGTCAATTAAAAATTTGCGCTCTATCTCCAAGAAAATTCCTCCTTGCGTTTTTGATGAAAACGTGTATACTGGAAACAAATCACAATCACTTAAAAGGAGATGACAATATGGATGATTTGTATTATAGCGGGAACCCGGACCTTTCCTATGAGGACAGGGCAAAATATCCCTTGTATCGGCATGTGGCCAAAACCTACGGCTGGATGTTTTTGGGGCTGCTCCTCACCTTTACCACAGCTTCGCTTCTGTATATGGGATTGGCCTCAGGAATGACCATTTTATATCCCCTTTACGGCAAGGTGGGCAGTATTGTGACATTGGTGGCTCAGTTGGGCCTGGTGGTTTATTTTTCCGCCCGCTTTACCAAATATTCTGTTGCCACCGCTAAGGCTATTTTTATCGCCTATTCCATCCTGACCGGAGTGACCTTCTCCATCCTGTTCTTGGTCTACCAGCTCACCAGCATTGTATTGGCCTTCGGTGTGGCCGCTCTGTTTTTTGGAGTGATGGCAGCAGCAGGCCTGATTACCAAGCGGGATGTGTCCGGTCTGCGCCCCATTGTTCTGATTGGACTGGTAGCGTTGATTGTAATGGAGCTAATTAGCCTGCTGTTCCATTTGGATGGGTTTGACACCATGATTTGCTTTTTGGGAATCGCCATCTTTATGGGAATCACTACCTACGACGCCAAACGGACCAAAGATTTGTATTACGCCTTCCAGACCCAGGATGTGATGCTGGAAAAGGTGGCCATCTATTCGGCGCTGGAGCTTTATCTGGATTTCATCAATTTGTTCCTTTATCTGCTCAGGCTCTTTGGCAAGCGGAAATAAAACCAATCTGAAAGGACCCGTTGGAATACAACGGGTCCTTTTTTAGGGGTTATTTGACGGTAATCAGCTCGTAGGTGCGGGACCCTACCCCAATCTTTTCAGCGTGTTCCAAACATACCTCCCAGTTGGTGTCAGGAGAGGTGTTGGTGAAGTGGTCATGGTGGTCATGGCCGTGGGCCAGCTGCTCAGAAAGCAGGCTGCCTGGAATGGGGGCCATCTTGTTGCAGGCATCTACACAAGCCTGGTCCAAAGCCACCGGGTCAAAGCTGGCGAACATACCCACATCGGGGATAATAGGCAGGTCGTTTTCCGGGTGACAGTCGCAGAAAGGAGAGACATCCACCACCAGGCTGATGTGGAAGTGAGGACGCCCATCCACAACCGCTTTGGAATACTCCGCCATCTTCTTGCACAAATCGTCATTGGCGCTATAATTTCCGTTGTAGATAGCGTCGAAGTTGCAGATTCCAATGCATCGGCCGCAGCCTACACATTTGGCGTGGTCAATGGAGGCTTTTTTGTCAGGGCCGTAGGAAATAGCGCTTTGGGCACAGATTTTGGCGCACATTCCGCAGCCCCGGCAGGCGGAATGGTTGATGGTAGGTTTGCCGCTGTTATGCTGTTCCATTTTTCCGGCCCGGCTTCCGCAGCCCATGCCGATATTTTTGATGGCCCCGCCAAACCCTGTACACTCATGCCCTTTAAAGTGATTCAGGCTGATGAAAACATCGGCGTCCATAATGGCCCGCCCAATTTTCGCATTTTTCACCAATTCGCCCCCCACCACAGGAACCTCAATGTCATCGGTTCCCTTCAGGCCATCGGCGATAATCACATTGCAGCCGGTGGAAAATGGGGAAAAACCGTTTTCATAAGCGGCGTCAATATGCTCCAAAGCGTTTTTCCGGCGTCCAACATAAAGGGTATTGCAGTCGGTCAGGAAGGGAACCCCGCCCAGGGATTTAATCACATCCGCCACCGCTTTGGCGTAGTTGGGGCGCAGATAAGAAAGATTCCCTGGTTCCCCAAAATGAATTTTAATGGCAACCAGTTTTTTGTCAAAATCAATCTGCTCAATGCCAGCTTTGCGGATGAGCTTCTGTAATTTTTCCAATAGGTTGGTACCAGGACGAGCCCTCAGATCTGTAAAATATACCGCAGATTTTTGCAAACAAAATCGCTCCTTTTTATATAGGATTTTGGTAAACGGATGCTCCGTTTGGAAACATAAGAGAGAAATAAAAAGCCCTTTTACAAGAAGATTTTGCGGATTGTAAAATAGATTCCACATTTTCCACTGGGTTTTCAACCTCTGTGGAAAACCATCCTTAATTTTTCAGATACTCTAAAATTTCCCCTGGATTGGCTTCCGGCTTTACCTTTTCAAAAACTTTTTCAATAGTCCCCTCAGGGCTGATGATATAGGTAGTGCGCACCACACCCATAGAAACCTTCCCATAAAGCTTTTTCTCCTGCCATACCTCATAGGCTTGCAGGGTGGTCAGCTCCGGGTCGGAAAGCAGCACAAAGGGAAGCTGATGTTTGGCGGCGAAGTTTTGGTGGGACCGGATGGAGTCCTTGCTGATTCCAATGACCACCACATCCTGGTCCTGAAACCCTTGATAGGAGTCCCGGAAGGCACAGGCTTGGCGGGTGCAGCCAGGGGTATTATCCCTGGGATAAAAATACAAAACCACCCGCTTACCGAGAAAATCGGATAAGGAAACGGGGACTCCCTCCTGGTTGGGCAGAGTGAAGTTGGGCGCTTTCACACCAGGCTGTAACATAAAAACACTCCTTATATTGATAGTGGGATTTTAAATAGGAAGAATCAAATGCTTAATTTCCTTGGAGTGCCGTCACCAGATGTTTCTGGGAGACATCATTCCGCATAAGTGACCAGTTCCTCCAAAGGCTTACGGATTTTTTGCGGGGAGTATGAGGGGGTGCCGCGTATCCCACCGTTATCACCAACCGAATCCGCTTGGAGGCGGGAATATCCAGCAGTTCCTGGATGTCCGACTCCTGGAACCAGCCCAGAATACAGGTGGAAAGCCCTTGGCTGGTGGCGGCGAAGCACAGGTGGGCGGTAGCCAGCCCAATGTCAATGGAAGCGTATTTCTGTTGCTCTACCAAACCGCTTAATTTAGGGTTTAGCTTGGCAGGTTCCTCGTTTACTACAATAAAAGCGGAGCATTGGTCAGCGAACCGGTTGAACCCACCGCCTTGGACCAGCTTGGCCAGTTTTTTTGCTTTATCGCCTGTTACAATGGTAAAATGCCAAGGCTGACTGTTGCAGGCGGAAGGGGCCATCTGGGCGGCCTCCACGCAGCGGGTCAGTTTTTCCAGCTCTACCGGCTGGCTGCTGTATTCCCGGCAACTTTCCCTTTCAGCGGCCAAAGCGAAAAAATCCATCAAAATTCCTTCTTTCTTATCCTTATAATGTGTGCTCCTTCCAGTACCACCATTTCAGTTTTTCGGGGTCTGGGTTGGGGGTCTGAGCGAAATAGACCGCACAGCGGTACACATAAAGCACACAGGGGTCCAGCTGGCATCCTTGCTGGATGCAGCGGCGCTGGTACATCTCCTCCGGATTTTGTCCCTTCAGCGAGTCAATGGTCAAGTATCCAAGCTCCTGAAGGTCCTTTGCCATTGCGGTTCCCACACCGGGAATACGCTGAAGCTCACTTTTCATGGTAACCCTCATTCCAAAATTTATAGAGAAAACCTCACAATTGAATCCCGAAGCAGAGATCGTTTTGGACCCTGTATCATCCAGATTATTATAGCACAGCCCCATCTTTTTTTAAAGGCCAATGTCTTTTGACAGGTGGGTTAAAACATGCTATCCTATTGGAAGCTGAAAGAAGGAGGTATAAAATGTCCTATTTATTTTTATGGTATCCAAAATGCGGAACCTGCCAAAAAGCGAAAAAATGGCTGAATGCCCACGGCGTATCTTATGAGGCACGGCATATTGTGGAAGCGCCCCCCACAGCTGAGGAATTGAAGGTTTGGGCAGAAGAAAGCGGCTTGCCCCTTAAAAAGTTCTTTAATACAAGCGGACAAATTTATAAGTCCCTGAATTTAAAGGAAAAACTCCCATCCATGAGCCAGGAAGAACAGTTCTCTTTGCTGGCCTCCGACGGGATGCTGGTCAAACGTCCTTTACTGATTGGGGAGAAGCAGGTATTGGTGGGGTTCAAGGAGGAACTATGGGAACAGATTCTTTGAACGGTCCAGAGGGGGAAACTGTCTGCTGGGTCTATATCCTGCGCTGCGCTGATGACACACTTTACACAGGCTGGACCAATAACCTGGAAAACCGGATAGCGGCCCACAATATGGGGCAGGGCGCGAAATATACCCGGAGCCGCCGCCCAGTGGAGCTGGTATACTGGGAATCCTGTCCCCATAAAGGGGACGCGCTTCGGCGGGAAGCGAATATCAAACATCTAAGCCGCGCCCAAAAGCTGGCTTTGATTTCCAAGAAGGCGGCCTCATTTCCAGTGAGGTCTGGAGATTCCCAACCCCAGGGCCAAAAGGAGGCGCCGCTATGAGCCTGCCTCAAATGCTAATGATTGTTTGTCCATTGATTTTCCTGGCCAGTTTTGTGGACAGCGTGGCGGGAGGGGGAGGGCTTATCAGCCTTCCGGCCTATATGCTTACAGGACTGCCTATGCATACCGTTTGCGGCAGCAACAAACTCTCCGCCAGTATTGGTACCGCTATTTCTGCTGTTCGCTTTTATAAAAATGGTTGTCTCCATTTAAAAGGCGCCCTTTTTTCCGCTGGTGCCGCCCTCATAGGGGCTTATTGTGGAGTACGACTGAACATTTACCTGCCCAACGACCTGCTGAAAAAAGCATTTGTGTTTCTGCTGCCATTTGTGGCCTTGTTTGTGCTGTTTGGGAAAGGAAAGGTGCGCAAACAGCTTTTAGAGGGTCGGAAATTATATCTTTTCTGTACATGCATTGGTTTTGGAATCGGGATGTATGATGGATTGATTGGCCCCGGCACTGGAACCTTCCTAATCTTTTGCTACACCAGTTTCGTAGGGTTCGACTATGTAACCGCCAGCGGCAACGCGAAGATTGCCAATCTGGCTTCCAACCTGGCCAGCCTGGCGGTATATTTAGCGGGGGGGCATGTGGCCTTGACCCTGGCCCTTCCTGCCGCTTGCTGCAGTATCTTAGGGGGCTGGCTTGGGAGCGGTATGGCCATCCACAAAGGCAGTAAATTCATCCGTAAGATGCTTATTGTAGTATTGATTGGAATTTTTGCCAAACTGATTTATGATTTAATGGTCTGAGGGAGGGTCATTATGAATATTCAGATTTATGGAAAAAGCAAATGTTTTGATACAAAAAAGGCCCAGCGATATTTCAAAGAGCGGGGCATCAAATTCCAAGAGATTGACCTGCTGCGGTTCGGTATGAGCCGTGGGGAACTGGCCTCGGTGAAACGGGCGGTGGGAGGGATAAAAGCCCTCATTGACCCCAAGTCCAAGGATTACGACCGTTCTTATGTAGGTTATCTGGCTTCCGAGGAAAATATTGAGGATAAATTGATGGAATATCCCAGCCTGTTTCGTACCCCCATCGTCCGAAACGGCAAGCAGGCTACAGTGGGCTATTGTCCTGAAATTTGGGCTTCCTGGGAATAAATATAGAAAGTGAAAAAACCGTTCTGGATGCGCCTTATCCAGAACGGTTTTGATGTATGGGAACCAATGGCCAGCTGGCAATAGACAGAAGGGAAGTACCCCCCTCCAACGTGTAAATGGGCCAACCTTTTTTAACATAGGTACTGCCAACGCTGTTTCCAGATAATATAATAGATGGGAATTCCCACCACCAAAGAAGCTGCCAGCCAAGCGCCTGGGTCCGCCAGGCACAAAGCTACATAGGACCAGGAGGAGCCTAAAGCGTTGATAGGCCCTCCGTTCATCAGAGGGGGCAGGAACAGCCCGATTACCACACGGGCAATCAGTTCACCAGCCCCTCCCAATAATGTGAAAAGAGGCTTTCCAATTCCCTGAGCCACGCTGCGCAGGACACTGAGAGACCCAAGCAGAAAGAACAGGGGAAAATCCACATATAGGTAGTGGTTTCCATACCGGATAGATTCGGGGGTGATTTTGTCGGGGCTGAGGAACAGGTATTGGTAGCCGCCTCCCAATGAGGTCAGCAGGCCCAGCCCGCCAAAAACCACATACAGGGCCAGCATCATCAGCATCCCGGATTTAATGCCCTCTTTAATTCTTGTATAATTTCCAGCTCCTAAATTTTGGGCACAGAAACTGACCATAGCGGTACCCAGACCGATTAAAGGCGCCATCATAAAGTTAATCAGCTTGTTGGCGGCGCCAAATCCATTTTGGGCGGGATTTCCCTCCACCATAAAGCCATCTGGAAGGATGTCAAAGCGGACCACCTGTGCCTGCATCACAATAATACCAATGGCCAGTACCGAATATTGCAGCCCCAAAGGTATCCCCAGACTGACATGGGAAAAAATATCCCTCCCATTCAGGCGAAAGTCCTCTTTTTTTAACCGCAGATAAGGATACTTAGCGAAGGTGTACCAAAAGCAGGCCACAGTGCTTAAAAATTGGGCTAAGACGGTAGCGCCGGCGGCACCAGCTACCCCCCAGCGAAATACCACCAGAAACAACAGGTCCAGTCCCACATTGAGGATGGTGGAAAAGAGCAAAAATGCCAATGGGGTGAAGGCATCTCCGATGCTGCGCAGGATGCAGCAGATAAAGTTGTAAAACATCTGGGCGAAGACGCCTAAAAAGATAATCAGGCAATAGGTATAGGCGGCTTGGTAGACATGAGGGTTCTGGGGGGTGACATGCATCCAGCCCAGCATGGCGGGAAGAGCCAAACAGGAGATAACCGTAAGCACCACTGTGATGGTGCCGCACAGAACAATTTGGGTGGCGAAAGATTTTCGGGTGCCAGCCAGGTCGTTCTGCCCGATTTTCCCGGAGGTGACCACCGAGAAACCAGCGGTACACCCAAAGGCGAATTGCAGGAAGATGAACACCAAAGCGAAGGTGTCATTTACCCCCGCCACCTCATCAGCGGAAAGGGTTTGGCCGCAGATAGCGGCGTCACTGAGGGTATACACCTGCTGTAATAGGTAAGAAAGCATGATGGGCAAGGAGAAAACAGTCAGCACCTTGCTGATTTTTCCTTGTGTTAAATCCATCGGCTGAAAAAATTGTTTTATTTTCTGGATAAAAGAAGGTTTAACAGACAAAGCCTGCGATTCCATAGACGCCTCCAAGAGCAAATTCGATTTTCCATCAGGTTTATTAGCAGACCTTATTATAGGTCAACCAAGGGTGACTGTCAAGCTATTTCTAGTTAAAAACACGAAAAAACATAGAATTCATTGGATAATATGCACAATACATAAAAGGGGATATGTTGGAGAGTGAATTTATGGGGCAAGATGATGGATTCAATCGTATAGGGGTCTTAGAGGGATTGACTGGATGTTCTGGGAAATACAGACGGGTGGTATGAACCCAATCAAGGGCATATCCCAAAACAAGATGAAAAACATGGAAAAAACATTTGGAATTGTGTATAATAAGCAAAGGAAGTTTGGATTGGAGGGACCAGAATGACAGATGGATTTATCAAAGTAGCGGTAGGAACGCCGGAGGTTCGGGTAGCGGACTGCGCTTTTAATATGGGGCAGGTGGTAAAACTGGCTCAGCAGGCGGCCCAGCAGCGGGTGAAGCTGCTGGTGACGCCGGAGTTATGCCTTACCGGCTGTACCTGCGGAGATTTATTTCTTCACCCAACCCTTCAAAAAGGAGCTTTGGAAGCGTTGGAGATTCTGCGAAAGGAAACCGCGTCCCTGGATTTGGTGCTGGTGGTGGGTCTGCCGGTAGCTGGTGAAAACAGGGTATATAACTGCGCTGCTGTCCTCTGTCATGGGAAGCTGCTTGGATTGGTGCCAAAAACCAGCCTGAGCCAAGAGGAAAAGCGCTGGTTCGCCCCCATGCCAGAGGAAGGTGTCCTGGTGGATGTGGGGGGAGAAAGGGTCGTTCTGGAAAAGGGTTTGTTCCGCTGCGAGGAGCTGCCGGAATTTTTCTTCGGTGTGGAGATTGGTCAGGACCTGTGGGCCATAGATCCTCCTTCCAGGTTTTATGTCCAGGCGGGGGCTACCATCATCGCCAACCCTTCCGCCAGCTATGAACAGGTGGGACAGAGGGAGTTCCGCCGGAATTTGGCAGCGGGCCAGTCCAAAGCGCTGACCTGCGGTTATTTACAGGCGAACCCAGGGGAAGGGGAATCCACCACCGATTTTGTGTTTGGCGCCCACAATCTTATTGCCGAAAATGGAAAGCTGCTGGCAGAAAGCCATTTCCAGAATGGGTTGTTGGTTAGCGAGGTGGATGTGAGCAAGCTGCTGTTTGAGCGCCGCCGGGCTGGCAGAATTGGACAGCAGACCCAGGAGACTTTTTGGTGCTGGTTTTCCATGCCGGTGGAGCCCACCGAATTGACCCGTCCGGTATCAAAATTCCCCTTTTTACCGGAAGATGGAGATAAGGACAGGCTGGAAGAAATTTTGACCATACAGACCTTGGGGCTGAAAAAGCGGATTGCCCATTCCCACGCCAGTACTGCTGTGGTGGGAATTTCAGGGGGATTGGATTCCGCCTTGGCCCTGCTGGTGGCGGTGCGGGCTATGGATGCTTTGGGGCGTCCCAGAACAGAAGTGGTAGCGGTGACCATGCCCTGCTTTGGAACCACCTCCCGTACCAAAGGGAATGCGGTTACTCTTTGCCAGCAGTTGGGGGTCACCTTCCGGCAGGTGGATATTAAAGAATCAGTGGACCTGCATTTTCAAGCAATTGGACATGACCCCCAAAAGCATGATGTGACCTTCGAGAACGCCCAAGCCAGAGAGCGGACCCAAGTATTGATGGATTTAGCCAACGACCTGAATGGTCTGGTGGTAGGGACAGGGGACCTGTCCGAGCTGGCCCTGGGATGGGCTACCTATAATGGGGACCATATGTCCATGTATGGGGTCAACGGTGGGATTCCCAAAACCCTGGTAAGGCGGTTGGTGGCTTACGAGGCGGAAAACACCTCAAACACAGCCCTGAGGGAGGCGCTGCTGGATATCGTGGATACCCCGGTTTCACCAGAGCTGCTTCCTCCAAAGGAAGGGGAGATTCAGCAGAAAACAGAGGACTTGGTAGGTCCTTACGAGCTGCATGACTTTTTCCTGTATTACGCCTTAAGATGGGCTTTCCCTCCCAGGAAGGTGCTGCGGCTGGCCAGACGGGCTTTCCGTGGGTCTTACGGTCAGGAAGAGCTGGTATACTGGCTGAGGAACTTTTATCGCCGCTTTTTCCAGCAGCAGTTTAAACGCTCCTGTCTGCCGGATGGCCCAAAAGTAGGGTCTGTGGGCTTGTCCCCCAGAGGGGATTGGCGGATGCCCAGTGACGCAGTCTCCACCTTGTGGCTGGAGGAGCTGGAGTCTCTGTAAAATAAGAAAATTGCCATTGGAGGGGTTTTCAAAGGAATTTCCTTTGAAAACCCCTCCTTTTTGTATGTTCTAGAGAAGGACTTTTAGAAACAGGCCTCTATTGTGGAGACAACCTGTTTGGTGACCTTGCCAGCCTTGGAGAAATCCATAGCCTGAATGTAATAGCTTTCCAACTGGTCATGCATGGACTTGGCTTCCGACAGCAGCCGGGCGGCAGCCTCCAGCATTTGAAGGGCGGCTTTCCGGTTGAAGGAGAGGCGCTTCCTGAACTTCCGAAGCATCTCCTGGTCAGTAAACCGGCGGAAACGAATTACCTTATAGGGGGTGATTTGAGGGTCAAGCAGGTCATTTTTGGTCATAAAGCCCAGCTTTAGCTCTGGAATAAACAGATGCTCAATCTTTTCATAGGGGGAAAGAGGACTGTAACAGGTATAAATATCAAACCCTTCCTCCAGAGCCTTGGCTCTCAGCAGGTTGAGAATCAGCCGGGAAGCGGCCCCATAAGGGTCATCCAAGAGATAAATCCGCTGGCATAGGATATTGGCGGTTTCAGAGAACAGGGTCAGGCCCTGGTTGGTTACCGCCGACAGGAAACGGACCGATTCTTTTCCATATTTTTCGTGGCTCCCTTTGAATTCGGTGGCGGCGATACGGCCAGCGGCCCGAGCGGCCTTGGCAACCCAGGTGGCTTCCAAAGCCATGCGGTAGTTATCCCCCAGCAGAGTGTTGGCGGCGCTCAGAAAACGGCAGCAATGCTCATGGCATTTGCTGATTTTTGCGGAGATTGCCATAATTTCTTCCCGTTGGGCAAACAGACGGTTCTCATCCCAGCAGTTGGTCAAATCCACCAGCCGCTCAAAAGCTCCAGGATATTTTGGTTCTATGGCGTGGGGGAGGGTGCCATCCGCGATAGAGGCTTTGGCGCCATGGAGAATGACCCCATCCAGAGAATCCACATCGGAGGAACAATGGATTTCCTCCACCAGCCCAGGGTGCTTATTGGCCATGGTGGATACCTGTTTCATCAAAGTGGATTTGCCAGTTCCAGGCCCTCCCTTGATAACCCATTCCCGCCATCCGTCGGAAGGGTCCGCCAGTTGGTCAAAGCGGGAGACAAATCCCTGGGGTGTATTGGCGCCCAGAAAAAATTGTAACGGTTTACCTGTCTGCATAAAAAAGCCCTCCAAAAGTTTGATTGCTGAATCCAGTGGAAGTTCCCATAGACAAGAATTTTCCCTGTGGGAAAGTGAAACTTCTATACCACATGCTATTCTTTTGGTGGGATTTTGGTGCTATAAAACAGAGGCTATTTTTGAGGATTTCACCGGATACAGATGAAAACCTTAGGAGGCGGGAAAATAAAAAAGGAAGTTCCCCAACGGCGGAAACCGCCGAAGGGGAACCTCCTGAACGCTATTGCAGCGATGGTTTATTTGTCGTATTTCAGAGCGGCCTGAGCGGCAGCCAGACGAGCGATGGGAACACGGAAAGGAGAGCAGGAAACATAGTTCAAGCCAACCCGATGGCAGAACTCCACAGATGTGGGGTCGCCGCCGTGCTCGCCGCAGATGCCCAGATGCAGGTTGGGGTTCGCGCCCCGGCCCAGCTCGGTAGCCATCTTAACCAGCTTGCCAACACCCTTCTGATCCAAGTGAGCGAAAGGATCAGACTCATAAATCTTGTTCTCATAGTAGTAATCCAGGAACTTACCGGCGTCATCACGAGAGAAGCCGAAGGTCATCTGGGTCAGGTCGTTGGTGCCGAAGCTGAAGAAGTCAGCCTCTTTGGCAATCTCATCAGCGGTGAGAGCAGCACGAGGAATCTCAATCATGGTGCCGATCTCATACTTCATGTCGATGCCAGCCTCTTTGATGATTCTGTCAGCGGTAGCAACAACTACATCCTTGACAAATTTCAGCTCTTTGACCTCACCAACCAAGGGGATCATGATGTGAGGAACAATGTTGTATTTGCCCTTCTTGGTAACGTTGATAGCAGCGTTGATGACAGCAGTGGTCTGCATCTCAGCGATTTCAGGATAAGAAACAGCCAAACGGCAGCCACGGTGACCCATCATGGGGTTGAACTCATGCAGGCTGGCGATAACGCTGTGCAGCTTCTCAACGGTAACACCCATCTCTTTCGCGATTTCCTGGATGTCCTCCTCTTTGGTGGGCAGGAACTCGTGGAGAGGCGGGTCAAGGAAACGGATGGTAACAGGGCAACCCTCCATAGCCTCATACAGAGCCTCAAAGTCGCCCTGCTGGTAAGGCATAATCTTGGCCAGAGCCTTCTTGCGGTCGTCGATGTTGTCGGCCACAATCATCTCACGCATAGCCTTGATGCGCTCGCCCTCGAAGAACATATGCTCAGTACGGCACAGACCGATACCCTGAGCGCCGAAGGAACGGCCCTGCTTAGCGTCACGAGGAGTATCAGCGTTGGTCCAAACCTCCAGTTTGCGAACCTTGTCAGCCCAGCTCATGAAGCGGCCGAAGTCGCCGGAGATGGAAGCCTCCACAGTGGGGATAGCCTCACCATAGATGTTACCGGTAGAACCATCGATGGAGATGTAGTCTCCCTCTTTCAGGTTCATGCCGCCCAGAGAGAAGGTCTTGGCCTCCTCGTCAATCTCAATCTCACCGCATCCGGAAACGCAGCAGGTACCCATACCACGGGCCACAACAGCGGCGTGGGAGGTCATACCACCGCGAACGGTCAGGATACCCTGAGCGGTAGCCATACCCTCGATGTCCTCAGGAGAGGTCTCACGGCGAACCAGAACAACCTTCTCACCACGGGCAGCCCACTCTTTGGCGTCCTCAGCGGTGAATACCATCTTACCGCAGGCAGCGCCTGGGGAAGCGGCCAGACCTTTACCGATGACCTTAGCGGCCTTCAGAGCGGCGGCGTCGAACTGAGGATGCAGCAGGGAATCCAGCTGCTTGGGCTCAACACGCAGAACAGCGGTGTTCTCGTCGATCATGCCCTCGTCCACCAGATCCACGGCGATCTTCAGAGCAGCGGCGGCGGTACGTTTACCGTTACGGGTTTGCAGCATGAACAGTTTGCCATTCTCGATGGTGAACTCCATGTCCTGCATATCCTTGTAGTGTTTCTCCAAGGTGTCAGCAATCTTAGCGAACTGATTGTACACCTCAGGCATATCCTCTTGCAGATGCTTGATGGGGAAAGGAGTGCGCACGCCGGCAACTACGTCCTCACCCTGAGCGTTGATCAGGTACTCACCGAACAGAGCCTTCTCACCGGTAGCAGGGTTACGGGTGAAGGCTACACCGGTACCGGAATTGTTGCCGGAGTTACCGAACACCATCTGCTGTACGTTAACAGCAGTACCCCAATCGTAAGGGATCTCGTTCATACGGCGGTAGACATTGGCGCGGGGGTTGTCCCAGGAACGGAATACGGCTTTGACCGCTTCCATCAGCTGAACTTTGGGGTCCTGAGGGAACTCGGTTCCCTTCTTCTCCAGATAGAAAGCCTTGAAGCGTTTTACCAGGTCTTTCATATCCTCGGCGTCCAGCTCGATATCCTGCTTAACGCCCTTCTCCTCTTTCACCTTGTCGATGATCTTCTCGAACTCGGGCTTGGGCAGCTCCATAACCACGTCGGAGAACATCTGGATGAACCGGCGATAGGAGTCATAAGCGAACCGGGGGTTGTTGGTGAATTTGGCGAAGCCCTCAACCACCACATCGTTCAAGCCCAGGTTCAGGATGGTGTCCATCATGCCAGGCATGGAAGCGCGGGCACCGGAACGAACGGAAACCAGCAGGGGGTTCTCGGGATCAGCGAATTTCTTACCGCAGATCTCCTCCATTTTGCCCAGGTACTCATAGATTTCGGCCTGGATGTCAGGGTTGATCTGACGTCCATCCTCATAATACTGGGTGCAGGCTTCGGTGGTAACGGTGAAGCCCTGAGGAACAGGCATGCCAAGGTTGGTCATCTCAGCGAGGTTGGCGCCTTTACCGCCCAACAGCTCCCGCATGGTGCCGTTGCCCTCGGAGAACAGATAAACAAATTTTTTGCTCACTTTTAATCTACCTCCGTTATTTTAAATGGCGTCTGAATCGGCCCGCCCGGAAGAGGACCGGCCTTGGTAGAATCAGCCATAGCATATTATACCAAAGAAAGAGGCTTTTTTCCAGTCCTTTCGCCGAAAATTATTTACGAGATTCCAGCAAAATCCCCTTATAATCTCTTGCAAACTGCTCAAAAACTTGCCATAATATTGATTAGCCCATACCCCGGTTGGAGGGAAATGGGACGACAGCTCCGGCAGGGCCGAAAAGCCGGCGGGCGCTTGTTATATAGATATACATATAAATAAAGAAAGGCGGCGAGCCGGATTGACGAAAGATCAGCGCCCCACAGTGGGGATTCTATTGGCGGCGGGGGATGGCAAACGGATGAAATCCCACCAGCCCAAGGTGCTTTGCCAGGTGCTTTTTAAACCCATGATTTGTTGGGTCAGGGACGCCTGCCGGGCGGCTGGCATTGAGCGGCTGTATGTGGTTACGGGAGCCGGCGGCCAGCAGATAGAGCAGGTGGTAGGACCTGACTGCCAGTATGTGTGCCAGAGTGAGCGTCTGGGCACCGGACACGCGGTGATGACCGCCCGGGAGGCCATCCTACCGGATATGGATGTGGCGGTGCTGAACGGGGATGCCCCTTTTATTACCCCGGAGGCTTTGATTCAAGCTCTGGCCCAGCACAGGGCCCAGGGAAACAAGGTGACCCTGCTGTCTGCCCAAGTGCCGGACCCCACCGGATATGGACGGATTCTTCGGGACCCGTGGGGACGGGTGCGGGCCATTGTGGAGCAGAAGGACGCCACTATGGAGCAGCTGGCCATACGGGAAATCAACTCGGGGGCCTACTGGTTTGATGGGGCCTTTCTCAGAAAAGCTCTGGAGCAGCTGAAACCTCAAAATGCCCAGGGGGAATATTACCTGACCGACACAGTGGGCATCGCTGTTTCCCAAGGGCTGCCGGTGGGGGCCTGTCTGTGTGAGGAGGACACCGTTCTGGGAGCCAACAGCCGTGGACAGCTGGCCCAGCTCAATGAGCTGGCCCGGATGCGGGTGATTCAGCGCCACTGGGACAATGGGGTGGAAATCCCATGGACAGACGGGGTGGTGATTGGCCCGGAGGTGGAGATTCAGGCGGATGCCTGCATCCTGCCGGGAACCATCCTGAAAGGGAAAACGGTTATCGGTGCCGGAGCGGTCATCGGCCCGGATTCGGTGCTGGAAAACGCTGTCATTGGGGAGAACGCCAAAATCAAGGCCTCCTATATCACAGACTCCTCTGTGGGCGCGGGGGCTACCGTTGGACCCTTCACCCAGCTGCGGCCGGGGAGTCATCTGGCGGAAGGGGTGAAGGTGGGAGATTTTGTGGAAATCAAAAACTCCACCATCGGCGCCAAAACCTCCATCGCCCACCTGACCTATCTGGGGGACTGCGATGTGGGCAGCCAATGCAATTTCGGCTGCGGTGTGGTGACCGCCAATTACGACGGAAAAGAGAAATTCCGAACGGTCATCGAAGACAGGGCCTTTATCGGATGCAACACCAACCTGATTTCCCCAGTCCATGTGGGGGAGGGGGCCTATACCGCCGCCGGCACTACGGTAGACGGGGATGTTCCGGCGGGGGCTTTGTCCATTGGCCGGGTCCGCCAGGAAATCAAGGAAAACTGGTCCGATGAGCATATCGCCTTCAAAAAGAAGGAAAATTCTTAATCGGAACGTACAAAATAAAAGATGGAAAAGCAAACAGACGGGGTAACGGTTTATCCCGTCCGTTGGCTGTTGGAAAGGAACTGAAAAATGTTAAGCAAACTGTTTCAAAAAAGCGCCAGAGTCAGCCCCAGCGGCCCGGTGGAATGGCTGGTGGTGGGCCTGGGGAACCCCGGCAGGGAGTATGAGAATACCAGACACAATGCTGGGTTTCTCACCATGGACGTTTTGGCGGAAAAGCTTGGCTGCAAGATTGACAGGCTGAAGTTTAAATCCCTCTGCGGGGATGCCATGATTGGAGAGAAACGGGTATTATTGATGAAACCCACCACCTTTATGAATAACTCTGGGGAAGCGGTTCGGGAAGCCATGAGCTTCTATAAAATCCCCATCCAGAGGGTGCTGGTGATTTTTGACGATATAAGCCTGGACGTGGGGCGGCTGCGTATCCGGCGGCAGGGCAGCGATGGGGGCCATAATGGCATTAAATCCATCCTGTACCTCACCGGACAGGA
>CALWZG010000033.1 GCA_944385965.1 uncultured Anaerotruncus sp. | reverse complement strand
GAATGTCCCTGGCCCGTGTGACCAGGGCGATTCTGGGGCATGAGAACAGTATTCTGACCGTCTCCTCTCTGCTGCAAGGGGCCTATGGACAAAAGGATGTATACGCTGGAGCGCCTTGTGTTGTGGGTGGGGAAGGGATTCGGAGCTGCTTGGAGTTATCCCTGACCAGCAAGGAACTGGAAAGTATGGACGCCTCTTGTTCCATGCTGCGGGAGACCTTCCAACAGCTGTCTCTAGGTTGACACAGTATGTGGGAGAAATCATAGTCCCCAAAATGCTGCCTCTGTATCAAGGAGGGGGCGTGTGTGAAAAACCGTAGATTCCTACTACATGTGAGCGGAACATTAGCGCGGCGGAAGTCCTGTCGCTGTGGCCGCCTTATCCTGTAAGAAGGTTTGCGCTAGGAAAAGGACCAGTCGTAAGACTGGTCTTTTTTCTGGTGCCGCTGACGGGACTTGAACCCGTACGATGTTGCCATCCCAAGATTTTAAGTCTTGTGTGTCTGCCGATTCCACCACAGCGGCCAATATTCTATTGGCAATCAGGATGTAAAAATATCCTGTTCTCTATCATACTATATGAAATCCATTTCGTCAAGAGTTCAGATCTAATTTTATTAAATTGCTCCAAAAGCTTTTCTCAAATAGAAAAAGCAAAAATATGGGATAACCTTCCAAAAAACAACAAATTAGAAGCTTTAAATAAATATTGAAAACAAAAAGTTGTTGTGGTAAAATAAAAAAGAACAAATGTTTAAACAGGTGGGGATGGTCCTATGGATTTGATGCAGAAATTAGAAATTTTATCCGATGCGGCGAAATATGATGCGGCTTGCACCTCCAGCGGTGTGGACAGAGGGGGACAAAAAGGTGGAATTGGCAATTGTGTGAAAGCGGGATTGTGCCATAGCTTTGCGGCGGATGGGCGGTGCATATCACTTTTAAAGGTGCTGATGACCAACCGTTGTATTTATAACTGCAAATACTGTGTCAACCGTGTCACCAATGATACCCCCCGTACCGCGTTTACTCCCAGGGAACTGGCGGACTTGACCATCCAATTCTATCGGCGCAATTATATTGAGGGATTGTTTCTTTCTTCGGGAATCCAGCGTTCCCCCAATTATACCTGTGAGCAAATGCTGGAGACTTTGGAGCTGCTGCGAGGGGAATACCGGTTTGGAGGCTACATTCATGTAAAAGCTATTCCGGGAGCGGACCAGGAGCTGATTGAAAGACTGGGACTGCTGGCAGACCGTATGAGCGTGAATATTGAGTTACCCAGCCAAAAGAGTTTGACCCTGCTGGCCCCTAACAAGACCAAAGAATCCATTCTCAAGCCCATGGATTTTATCAGCCGGGGTATCCAGCAGGGGAGGGAGCTGGTGAAATACACAGGAGCGCCTCGATTTGTTCCGGCTGGCCAAAGCACACAAATGATTATAGGAGCTACCCCAGACACCGATTATCAAATTTTACGGCTGACCCAGGGGCTTTATCGAAAGTATGGGCTGAAAAGGGTATTCTTTTCCGCCTATATGCCGGTACAGGAGGACAGCTTGCTGCCGTCTCTGGATACCAAACCACCTCTGTTGAGGGAACATCGTTTGTATCAGGCAGACTGGCTGCTTCGCTTTTATGGGTTTGAGGCGGGGGAACTGCTGGACGAAACCCATCAAAGCTTTCATCCATTGGTGGACCCTAAAGCCAATTGGGCCATCAACCATATGGAGCAGTTTCCCATTGAGGTGAACACCGCCCCTTATGAGCTGCTGCTGCGGGTGCCGGGCATCGGCGTGAAGAGTGCCAAAAGAATCCTGGCTGCCAGAAGAAGCGGCCAGCTGGATTTCGCCGCATTGAAACGGTTGGGGGTGGTACTGAAGCGGGCCAGATTTTTCCTGCTCTGTCAGGGAAAGCTTATGGAAGGGGTAAAAGCTACACCCGAAGGGGTTTTGAGAGGGTTGATTTCTCAAAAAGACCTGGAATTGGCAAGGCTTCCCCAGGATGCCCCAGAACAGCTTTCGCTGTTTGAGAGACAACCCAATCAGGAGGATACAATGCAATGCTTGACCGGACAAATCTAGCCTATGCCTGTGACGGAAGCTTTTGGGGGATGCTTTGCTGTGTGTTTGACAGTTATACCCGCAGGGAAATTCCCCAGGAAATTCTGGAATGGGGGGAACCCAGTTTCTATCCTGTGCATCAGGTGGAAACGGTGGAGGAGCATGCTCAAAGGGTCTGGCGTTCTTTGAATAAAATTTCCGGCCAGATAAGAAGATGGGCGGAGGACATTTATTTTTCCTGCGTGCCGCAACGGGCTATGGTGCTTTACCGGTTTATCCGCAAAGCCTACCAGTATGGGGCAAAGGTGACCTCCATGCTGGGGGATGAGGATGTAATGGCCGCCTACCGTCTGAGCCGCTCGGTGGGTAATGAAACCCATTTTATGGAGGAATTTCTCCGGTTTTCTGAGTATAATGGGATTTTGGTGGCGGTGATTCATCCAAAAACCATTGTGCTTCCGAGAATCGCCCATCATTTTTCCGACAGGTTCCCGGAAGAAACCTTTCTGATTCATGACCAGCCCCATGAAATGGCCCTTTTTTATCATCCCTATCAAATGGAGATTTATCATCTGTCAGAGCTGGAACTGCCGCCGGTTACTTCCCAGGAGGCTTGGATACAAAGCCTGTGGAAAGGCTATTACACCGCCACCGGAATTCAAGGGCGGCTGAATCCCAAATGCCGCATGACCCATATGCCGAAACGGTTTTGGAAACAGGTGCTGGAGCTGGAACAGCCCTGCCTCAAAGGGAAGGGAGAGACACCATCCTTAAAAACCCCCGCGCACCTTTCATTCACCGATGAATAGGATGTAAAAGGGGAACCCCGCTGTTCCCCTCAATCCAAAAAAGTGGGGCGGGTTTTATGGAAAAAGAATTTTGGCGATTAAGCCAAGTGATGTTAGGGGAAACGGTGCGGGTACAGCATCTGCTGGCACAAGGGGCCATTCGGCGTCGGCTCAGGGACTTGGGGGTTATTGAGGGCACCAAAATCCAAAGCCTTCACCGGGGGCCGTGGGGCGACCCAACCGCTTATGAGATTCGAGGGTCGGTTATCGCGCTGAGAGAAAAAGACGCGGCCAATGTAATTGTGGAACCGGTCCAGGAGGTGCGGTCATGGGATTGACCAGTGCCTCCACCGGGAAAAAGGCTTTGGACCAGGGGCCAGGAATCCAAAGGCGCCCTGGGGAACGGGTAATCGCCTTAGCGGGAAATCCCAATGTAGGTAAAAGCAGCGTGTTTAACGCTTTGACCAAAATGAGGCAGCATACAGGAAACTGGGCGGGCAAAACGGTCACCAACGCCCAGGGACGCTGCCGGCATCATGGGATAGGGTATCTTCTGGTGGATCTTCCAGGTACATACTCTCTTTTGGCCCATTCGGCGGAGGAAGCGGTAGCACGGGATTTCATCTGCTTTGGGGAACCGGACGCTTTGGTGGTGGTGTGTGATGCCACCTGTTTGGAACGGAACCTGATTCTGGCGCTGCAAGGGATGGAGCTGACCAGCCGGGTTGTAATCTGCGTCAATTTGATGGATGAAGCGGAGAAAAAGGGGATTCGGATTCAGGCTGAACTGTTGGAGCAGGAGCTGGGGGTTCCTGTGGTGTTGGTAAGTGCCCGAAAGGGAAAGGGACTGGAACAGCTGATGGACCAGGTGGAGCGGGTTTGCCAGCAGCCCTCTGGAAATATCCCGCTGCGCTATCCCAAGGCCGTGGAGGAAAGACTGGAGGAACTTATCCCTTACTTAACTCAGGCAGAGGGCTTCACAGGGCTTCCCGCCCGTTGGCTGGCCATGAAGCTGCTTTGTGGGGACCAGCTTCTGGTGGAATCCCTTCAGCGGGAAAAAGGAGTTTTCCTGCTGGGCCAGCCAGGGGTATTGGAAAAACTGGGTACAATAAAAGCTGAGTTGGAGAGGGAAGAAATTTCCCAGGAAAAGATAGGGGACCTTGTGTCCGCCTCAGCGGTTTTGCGGGCAGAGGAAGTTTGTGGGGAGAGTGTGCAGGGCGGGAGTGCCATCGGTGTACAAAAGGACAGAAGGTGGGACCAGTGGCTGACCAGCCGATGGGCAGGCGGCTTGGTGATGATTGCCCTGCTGGCGCTGATTTTTTGGATTACCATTACAGGAGCCAACATTCCATCCCAGTGGCTGTCCAGTTTGTTTGAGGGGTTACAATGGGAAGCTTCTGAAGCGCTGATAGCGCTTCATGCGCCAGTATGGCTGAGAGGGCTTCTGGTGGATGGGATTCTCAAGGTATTGGGATGGGTGGTTTCGGTGATGCTTCCCCCAATGGCGATTTTTTTTCCTCTGTTTACGTTGCTGGAGGATATTGGCTATCTGCCTCGGGTAGCGTTCAATCTGGACCATTGCTTTAAAAAGTGTGGAACCTGCGGAAAGCAGGCGCTGACCATCGCCATGGGGTTTGGCTGCAATGCTGCCGCCGTTACAGGCGCCAGAATCATTGATTCCCCCAGAGAACGGCTCATCGCCATTCTGACCAACAGCTTTGTCCCCTGCAATGGGCGGCTGCCCATGCTTATCTCCATGATTACCATGTTTTTTCTGGGAAGCTGGACGGGGACATTTTCCACCCTTTGGGCAGCCCTGATGCTGACCGCTTTGATTCTGCTGGGATTAGGGCTTACCTTCCTGTGTTCAGCGCTGCTGTCCAAAACGGTACTGAAAGGGATTCCTTCCGCTTTTACCTTGGAGCTGCCTCCTTATCGCACTCCTCAGGTGGGTCAAATTATTGTCCGCTCGGTCTTTGACCGTACCCTCTTTGTGTTAGGCAGAGCGGCCATGGTGGCCGCTCCGGCGGGGCTGGTAATTTGGGTTTTGGCCAATGTTCAGGCGGGAGGACAAAGCCTTCTCCTGTGGTGTACCCAGTTTTTAGACCCTTTGGGACGTCTGGTGGGTATGGATGGGGTCATTTTGATGGCCTTTCTGTTGGGGTTTCCCGCCAATGAAATTGTAGTCCCCTTGATTCTTATGTGTTATCTGTCCACAGGAAATCTGGTGGAGCTGGAAAATCTGGAACAGCTGAGAGCCCTTTTAACCAGCCATGGCTGGAATTGGGTAACCGCTCTGTGTGTTATGCTGTTTGGGTTATTTCATTGGCCATGTTCCACAACCTGCCTGACCATCCGTAAAGAAACCGGCAGCTGGAAATGGACATTGGGGGCTGTTTTTCTGCCAACAGTGCTAGGTTTTGTTTTATGCGGTTTGGTAGCCGCTGTTGGACGAAGCCTGGGTGTGGGGTAAAAGGAGAGAGTTATGAAACCAATAGCCGCCCTCGGAGGGAGCGGGTCCTTTCGGGGGCGGAGGATAGACCTCTGCCTTAAACCTTTATGGGATTGTGTCTTTACATAGATTTAACATTCAAAAGATTTTCCATTTTACACGAAAACTTTATACTAAGATACTATGACCAGATATTATGGGAACGTGTAAAAGATTTTTATAAGAGGTTTGAGATGAGGAGCAGGTTAGACCAGAAGCTGGAACAGCTGTATGTGGAATTGATTAAAATGGGAAGTTTATGTGAGGAGGCCATTGCTCTTTGCGCCAAGGCGCTGTTAGAGCCCAATCATATTTCGGTAAATAAGGTGTTTGACTTAGAGCGTCAAACCGACCAGATGGAGCGGGGAATAGAAGCCTGGTGCCTGCGGCTGCTTTGTCAGGAGCAGCCGGTAGCCCGGGATTTGCGGGCCATTTCCGCGGCCCTGCGGATGATTTCAGATATGGAGCGCATTGGGGATCAGGCGGCGGATATAGCGGAGCTGGTGCCTTATTTGGCATCTACCTCCTTCCCCAATCGTTCCAGCATTGGTGATTTGGCCAGGATGGTGGTAAGGATGGTTACCGAAAGCGTGGACGCTTTTGTGAGAGACGATGTTGAGCTGGCCAATCAGGTGATTTTTCAGGATGACGAGGTGGACAAGCTGTTCGAGAAGGTGAAAGAGGAGTTGGTTCAATTGATCCAGAACGGACATCCTGACGCCAGGGAAGCCCTGGATCTGCTGATGGTGGATAAATATTTTGAGCGCATCGGGGATCATGCGGTAAATTTGGCCCAATGGGTTTTGTATTCTGTGACAGGTGTTCATAAAACCAGTGGACATTCAGAAGTTTTATGTTAGAATAAAGGCAGGTCTGCTGAATTGCTAAAGGAGAGGTGACGATAGATTGATTTATCTATTGGAAGATGATGACAGTATTCGGGAACTGATTATTTACACATTAAATGGACAGGGAATGGACGCAAAAGGCTTTGCCGACCCAGCTGTTTTTTGGGAGGCTGTGAAGCAGGAGATTCCATCCCTGCTGCTGCTGGATGTGATGCTTCCGGGAGAGGACGGATTCCAGATTCTCCAGAAGCTGCGTTCCGCCCCCGAGACCAAATCCCTGCCCATCATTATGCTTACAGCCAGAGGAAGCGAATATGATATTGTACGGGGGTTGGACAGTGGGGCAGATGACTATATTCCAAAGCCTTTCCGCATGATGGAACTGCTTTCCAGAATCAGGGCTTTACTGCGGCGTACAGCCGAACAATCCGCTGCCGCTGAGTATGAGCTTGGCAATTTGTGGGTTTCCACAACCAGCCATGAGGTGACTGTGGATGGGAAAGAAGTTTCCCTGACCTTGAAAGAGTTTGAACTGCTGTGTCTGCTGCTGTCAGAGCAGGGAACCGTATTTACCCGCCCTCAGCTGCTGGACCGAATCTGGGGCTATTCATTTGACGGGGAAAGCCGAACGGTGGATGTACATATCCGTACCCTGCGTCAAAAGCTGGGAGAAGCGGGGAATTATATAGAGACAGTACGTGGGATCGGGTATAAAATAGGGGGACGCAGAAAGTGACCAGACGCATTTTCAGATCGATTCTTTTTGTGTCTCTTTGCTCCTGTGTGATGATGTTGTCTTTGGTGATGTGGATTTTATACAGCCGCTTTGACGCACAGCTGATGGATGAGCTGGCCAAAGAGGCGAAATATCTGTCTATTTCGGTGCAGGAGCAAGGGTTAGAGGCTTTGGAGGGGCTGGATGACGCCGATCAGAGGATTACACTGATTGGGGAGGATGGACAGGTTCTTTACGATAATTATTCTGACCCTGCTCAAATGGATAACCATATGAACCGGGAGGAGATTGAACAGGCCCAGCGAATCGGTTATGGAAAAGCTGTTCGACAGTCGGATACGTTGGGGGAGAAAACGCTTTACTACGCTTTGCGGCTGCCAAACGGTGGATTTTTACGGGTATCCAGCAACCAGTACACAGTGGTAGCGCTGCTTCTGGGGTTAATTGGGCCATTCTTTTGGATTCTATTTTTAGTGTTGGTCTTATCCGCTCTGGTAGCGTTCCGCCTGTCGAAAAAGATTGTGCTGCCTCTGAACCAATTGGATTTGGAGTGTCCAGAAAACAATGAGGCCTATAATGAGATTGCGCCCTTGCTGACTAAAATCAGCCGTCAGCAAAGTACCATACGGGAACAACTGGCGGATACACGGCACCAGCAGGAGCAATTTGATTTGATTACAGCCAGTATGGAGGAGGGCTTGTTGGTAATCGACCAGCAAGCCAATGTGCTTTCCGCCAACGCCAGTGCGTTTCGGCTGTTGGGAACAGATCCGGTGGAAGGCC
This sequence comes from uncultured Anaerotruncus sp., assembly GCA_944385965.1. Lineage (GTDB taxonomy): Bacteria > Bacillota > Clostridia > Oscillospirales > Ruminococcaceae > Anaerotruncus. Next base: position 51,322 of record CALWZG010000033.1, on the reverse strand, counting down.
ATCCCAGTGTGCTTTGCCTGAACCGAAGCGAACCCTTCCGTACAGCGGTGGAGATGGTGTTGACCGGTCAGCATAGGGAGGCTATTTTGGAGCATGAAGGCATTTGCTGCGCCATTACCGCAAATCCAGTACTCCATGAGGACAAAATGGAGGGCGCAGTACTTCTGTTGGTGGATGTGACAGAGCAGCGCCAAAGGGAACAGCTTAGGAGAGAGTTTACCGCAAATGTTTCCCATGAGCTGAAAACACCTTTAACCTCCATCTCCGGATTCGCGGAGATTATCAGAGATGGGATGGTTCGCCCAGAGGATATTCCCAATTTCGCCGGCCGGATTTTTACAGAATCCCAGCGGTTAATCACCTTGGTCAGCGACATCATTAAAATCTCCCAGCTGGACGAAAACGCGATTTCCTATGCTTGGGAGCGGTTGGATTTGACAGCTCTGGTACAGGAGGAGCTGGAACGCCTTCGTCCAGCGGCGGACCGAAAAGGTGTTACCCTAAAGCTGGAAGGGGAGCAGGTGAGCCTGCTGACCGTCCGGCCCATCGTGGAGGAAATCGTCCACAATCTTTGCGACAACGCCATCAAATATAACCGCCCTGATGGAACAGTAGAGGTTTCCGTCTGCCAACAGGGGGAAGCCACCATTCTAAAGGTGCGGGATACTGGAATTGGAATTGCCCCAGGAGACCAGCAGCATATTTTTGAACGGTTCTATCGGGTAGATAAAAGCCATTCTAAAGAAATTGGGGGGACTGGCTTAGGCTTATCCATTGTTAAGCATGGAGCGGCGTATCTGGGCGCCAAAACCGGGGTGGAAAGCACATTAGGTGTTGGAACTACCTTTACCTTAACTTGGGAAAAGCAGCCTTTTGTATTGGATTGAGACAGAATAGGCAGCCGCCCCAGCCGTAGAAAACTACGGCTGGGGCGGCATTCTTTATTATTTCAGTATATAGTTTATTTTTGGTGAGGGACCCTGTCTAAAAATTCTTTTAGCTGAGACTTGGATACCCCTACCCCCAGGACCGATTCCAAATGGCGTCCATCCTCCAGTACATAGGAGGGGACTGCCTGAAATCCCATAACCTCCCAGGCGTAATGGTTATTATTTTGCTGAGCTGAGGCATAGCGTCCAGAGCGAATCGCTTCAGAGAATTGATGAGGGTCAGCACCAGCTTGTCTCCCATATTGGGATAAGAGCGTAATATTTTCCAGGTTTTGTCCCAAAGTCCAGAAGCCGTGAAACAGCAGTTTATTATAACATGCGCAGTCCAGACCTTTCTCCTGCAAATACAGCATCCCTTGGATTGCTAAATCGCTGTGGGGTCCATAAGGTTCCAAATTTCTTGGATGGGCCTCACAAGGTTTCCAAACAGGTTCAATCCAGGGATACAGGGGAAGCAGTTCAGACCAATGCCGATGCCCCATTAAACAGAATTCACATAAATAGTCAAAATAGATTTCCAGCTTCAAAGCTTTTATCTCCTTTCCTGTTTCAGAAAGATTTAAACGCTGTAACTTTGATACTGCTCCCGAATCCAGGCCAAGGTGTCATCAAGCCCCTTTTGCTCCAAAGGCGCTTCAAAAGTTCCCAATTTGGGCGCTAACTCGAAACAGTAGGTATCATAAATGGTTGTATGAAGAATACCGTCCTTAGGCTCAATCTGGAATCGAAAGTTTCCCGCGCTGCCTGTAAAAATGTTTTTTGCGGCAAAAAACTCAAGATGGGGAATCTCAATTTGATGTGTCATCCTAAAAACCTCCTTTTGTTAGTATACTACAATTGATTAAAGATGCAAGATGTATTGGAAAAGTGGGACAAAAATAACAAAAGGCCTTCCCTGTGTCCATTTATTTAAGGACACAAGGAAGGCCTTTTTAAAAGAGAGATTCAATTTAAAGGGAAAAATCAGTATTTATCAGAAAGAGCGGGCTGTTCATACCCAATGTCAGGAGCAGAGGAAACCTCATCATTTAAGGTAAGTTGTTGTTTTCCCTTTCCTTCAGCGAGTTTGAACTGAACCAATAGAGATTTCATGATATTGGACTGAGAGCTTAACTCTTCACTGGCAGCCGCACTTTCCTCAGAGGTAGCGGAATTCATCTGAACCACAGAGGCGATCTGATCTACGCCTTGAGAAATCTGTCCAATAGAAGCTGCCTGCTGTTCAGAAGCGCTGGCAATTTTGTCTACCATATCCAACATATTTCCAGTTTGGTCGGCCACCTGGTCAAACGCGGAATGAGCGCTGAAAGCCAACTTGCTGCCATGTTCAATCAGCTGCAAGGAGTTTTCGATAAGGGAAGCGGTATTTTTAGCGGCATCCGCAGATTTTTGGGCCAGATTGCGTACCTCATCCGCCACCACAGCGAATCCTTTACCGGCGGCTCCCGCTCTGGCAGCTTCCACAGCGGCATTAAGCGCCAGGATGTTGGTCTGGAAGGCAATATCTTCAATGGTTTTAATAATCTTTTGAATATCTTGGGATGCGTTGGTGATATCCCGCATAGCCTGGGTCATTTGGTTCATTTCGACTTGGCTGTGATCCACCACAGTATGAACTTCTTTTCCGAGGTTATTGGCGTTTTTGGCATATTCAGCGGTCTGTGCTACCTGATTGGAAATTTCGGACAGAGTGGCGGAAAGCTCCTCCACACTGCTGGCCTGCTCAGTAGCTCCCTGAGCCAAGGTCTGGGCACCAGAGGATACCTGATTGGCTCCATCGTTTACTTGGACAGCTGAAGTTTTCAGCTCAGAAAGCACATAGCAAATTTTCTCTTGGAAAGTCTCAATGGATTTTTGAATATTAGCGAAGTCACCCAAAAACTCAATAGGACACTCGCAAGCGAAATTTCCTTTGGAGAACTCATTCATTCCATAGTCCACAGCGTCTATGTATTTGGAAATCTCATGGAAAGCGAAGTCCATATAGGAGGCCAACTCACCAAACTCGTTGTCCGCCTTATAATCCACATGAACTTTCAGATTGCCCTTGGAAAATTCCTGAGTAGCAATTCGGATTTTTTCGGTGGTTTTGGTGATATTGGAGGTGGTGCTAGCCGCAAAGTACAGGCTGATGAACAGAACCAGAACAAACAAAGTGATGGCCGCAATGGTAAAGCCAAGGATAGAAGCTTGGCTCGCATTTTCGGTAGCCACTTTCTGGGCAGTGATTTCATTATCAATCTCGCCGGAGATGGAGACCAAGTTGTTCAAAGCGGGGGAGCACTCATTCAGCACAATCTCAATTGCATCATCCCGATGTCCTTGCTGGATTTGATCCAAAGCGTTGTTAGCGATCTGAAACCATGCAGTAAATGCTTGTTCATACTCTTGAACCAAGGGATTTGTGCTGCCAAGAGTTGACTCTAAAATGGAAAACTGCTCTTGGATTTTGCTAATATTGTTGTTAATGCTGGAACGTAAGTCTGCGGAATGCTGGGAGTCATTGGTGAGCAGCATTTCGCGCAGGTCACGAGCGGCGGTATTAACAGCAATCCGGCAGGTTTTTACACTGGAATCGGCCTGCGCGACACCATTTATGTAATTATCAAGGTTATTTTTTGTGTTCAAAAGTCCCACGATTCCGATAGAAGTGATCAAAGCCGCTAACACAATGATAATTAAAAAGATAGATAGCAAGTACCGTTTGAGTTTCATTTTTTTGAACATTGCGAACCTCTCCTTAAAATGATTTAAAAGAATGGGAACCTCCCAATATAGAATTGCAAATCATTTTGCGCTAAAATCATATACTTTTTTGCACATCATTATATATACCTTGTATATAAGTTTAGCCGTTTGATTTCAAGGTTATGCGACTATTTTTTGTCTTCTTTTTCTAAGTGCAAAAAAGTATATATTGTAGCATTTCAGACACCTCTCCAGACAAATTGATATGTTGAAAAATATAATGCGGGATTATAAAATTTAGTTATACATCATTTTAAAGCCCAACAGAGTTTATTATAGCACATTTTATAAAAAAAACCAGTTATTTTGTTATCAAACAAAGGTAAAATCACATATTTTATTCATAAAGATATGTTATATAGGACTTTTAGAGAGGTATTTTGAGCGTTTTGCATGGAAAGCTCCCATCATAGCAGGGTTATATAGACTCCGAGGGGTAATTCAGTCGTCATAACGCCCAATGTACTGCCCGCATAATTGATAGTGTATGTATAAAATTTAAAAGTCCTTGACAGAAAGGAACTTCTGTGCTAAACTGTGGAAAACCAATCATAAACAGAGAAATGCATTGAAGGTGTTATGCCTTGCTGAGGTAGCTTTCAGAGAACCGGCGGTTGGTGCGAGCCGGGAAGCGGCAGCTTGGTTGCTGCCACCGGAGCGGGATGCCCCAAAGAGAAATCCAGTAGGGTGTCACGGGTTTGCCCCCGTTATCAAGGCAGCGGCTTGTTGGAGCCGCAAGAGTGTACATATTCGTTGTAAAATCCAGGTGGTACCGCGGTAAAGATACCTTTATCGTCCCGGAAACAGTTATAAGCTGTTTTCGGGGCGTTTTTTTGTGTCTATGATTCTGAATTTATAAAGGAGTGCATGAAGATGAAAACTGTGAAGATTTCCGACATCACCTTGCGGGAGATTGCCCAGAATCGCGCGGCGTCCCTTAGCTTTAAGGAGCGGGTAGAAATCGCCCGTACTCTGGACCGCCTGCGGGTAGATGTGATTGAGCTGCCTGCCATTAAGGATGAGAAAACGGATTTGCTGAGCAATAAAACCATCGCCTCTGTGGTAACCCATGCCCAGCTTTCCGCCATGGCCAACCTGAGTGAGGAAGGGGTAGAGATCGCCTGGGAAAGCGTGAAAGGCGCCCGCCGGCCTATGCTTCATCTGATGATTCCCACCTCCCCGGTCCAGATGGAATACCTCAGCCATCTGAAAGCCCCCGCCCTTTTGGAGCTGGTAAAAACCCTGGTGACCAAGGCCCGGTATTATACCGAGTATGTGGAGGTCTCCGCTATGGATGCAACCCGGGCTGAACCTGAGTTTCTCAGCCAGGTCATTCAGACAGCTGTGGAAGCGGGAGCCAGCGGGATTACCCTGTGCGATTCCGCCGGTATTATGACTCCTTTTGAGTGTGCAGATTTTGTCAAGGACATTTTTGAGAAGGTGCCCTCTTTATCCCAGGTGGAATTAGGGATAGAACTTTCCGATGGGATGAAGATGGCGGTAGCGGGAGCAGCCGCCGCGATAGATGTGGGAGCAAGCGTGGTCAAGGTGTCCATCAGCCCTATGAATGTGCCGCTCACCCAAGATGTGGCGGCTTATCTGCAAGCGAAAGCGGATGCCAAGGGTCTGCGCTGCAATCTGAGAACCACCGAGCTGACCAGAGCCAGCGGACAGCTGCAATGGCTGCTGCAAACCGAGCGCAGCAGCGGCTCTCCCTTTGACAACGGAGTTCGGGAGGAAGGAGCCGGCAACATCTGCCTGACCGCAGAGGATGATATTTCGGAGATGGTTAAGGTGGTGCGCCATCTGGGATATGACCTGAGCGATGAGGACAACGCCAAAGTGTTTGAGTCCTTCCAGCGTATCGCCGAAGAAAAACACTTTGTCAGCGCCCGGGAGCTGGACGCTATTATCGCCAACGCTGCTTTGCAGGTCCCCTCTACCTATCGCACCAAAGATTATCTGATTACCTGCGCCAATCGAAAAAGTACCTCCGCTATGGCTAACATTACCCTGGAAAAGGATGGGCAGCGTTTAACCGGGGTGAGCATGGGAGATGGCCCCATTGATGCTGCTTTCCTGGCCATTGAGCAGATTATTGGGCATCATTATGAGCTGGACGACTTCCAGATTCAAGCAGTCACCGAGGGCCGGGAAGCAATGGGTTCCGCTTTGGTGAAGCTGAGAGCGGGGGGCAAGCTCTACTCGGGGAACGGGATTTCCACCGACGTAATTGGGGCCAGTATCCGGGCTTATATCAGCGCCCTGAACAAGATTGTCTATGAGGAGGCCTGATGGAATTATGAAACTTTCATTTACCATTCATAACTGGGATGGGCCGGATTGGGGCCAATTCTGCGCCGCGGCGGAGGATACAAGGCTCCAGGGCCTGGAGATTGACAGCGTGTCCAATCCCATTTTCCAAACCCGTATGAGCCCCACCAACCCGGAGCTGGCAATGGCTACCCATCGTCTGCTGGTGGGACAGGGGCTGGAGGTTCCCTGCGTGGGAACGGATGCGGACTTTATGGACCCAGGTGCGGAGGCGGTGATTGAGCTGAGTGTGCAGACCGCCAAAAATCTGCTGGTGCCTTATGTCACCTTGAAAACCGCCTGTGAGGACCAGGAAAAGGTGTCCCAGCGTCTGGCGCCCCTGGTGGCTATGGCCCAGCGCAGTCAAGTGGTTCTTCTGCTGGAGACAACAGGGGCCATGGCGGATACCAGCCGCTTGCGGGAGGTGCTGAATGAATTTGCCTGTGACCATCTGGCGGCCTGCTGGGATATGTTCCATACCGCTTTGGTGGCAGGGGAAAGTGCGGAAACCACCATCACCAATCTGGGCGCTTATGTGAAGCATGTGCGGGTCAGCGATGGTGTGCGGCAGGAGCAAGGAGTGGCCCATGCCCTGATGGGGGAGGGGAACCTGCCTATGCAGGAACTGATGAACGCTCTGCGCTCGGTGAACTATGACGGATACATTTCCCTGGTGTGGGAGCCGGGATGGCTTGAGGGAATCGACGACCTGGAGATGATACTGACCCATTTTGTGGTATTTATGGGCGGTTTTGGAGGCACCCGCCTTCAGAAGAAGCACCTTTATTCCAATAAAGCAGGGACAGGCAAATTCATCTGGAAAAAAGAAACCCTCATCGAGAAAACCTTCTCTCAGGTTTTGGACGCCATTGTGGAGGAATTCCCGGACCAATACGCCTTAAAATATACCACCCTGGACTATACCCGTACTTATGCCCAGTTCCGGGATGATGTGGACCAATGCGCCCGGGCGCTGATTGCGGCGGGGGTAAAAGCGGGGGATAAGGTGGCAGTTTGGGCCACCAACGTTCCCCAATGGTATCTGACCTTCTGGGCTGCTACCAAAATCGGAGCGGTGCTGGTCACTGTGAACACCGCCTATAAGATTCACGAGGCGGAGTATCTGTTCCGGCAAAGCGATACCCATACCCTTGTGTTGATTCAAGGGTACCGGGAGATTGATTACGCTGAGATTGTGGACCGTCTGTGTCCCGAACTGGCTACCGCTGTACCTGGACAGCCGCTCCACTGCAAACGCCTGCCTTTCCTGCGGAATGTCATTACGGTGGGCTATACCCGCAAAGGCTGCATCCCCTGGGAGGAGTTTATGGCGATGGCCTCCCGTACCCCGAAGGAGGAGCTTCAGCGCAGGGCGGCGGCGGTCAGCTGCTATGATGTAGCTAATATGCAGTACACCTCCGGTACCACCGGATTCCCCAAAGGGGTTATGCTGACCCACCATAATATTGTGAACAATGGAAAATGTATCGGTGACCGGATGGATTTGTCCACCGCTGACCGGCTGATGATTCAGGTTCCCATGTTCCACTGTTTCGGAATGGTGCTGGCCATGACCGCAGCGGTGACCCATGGCGCTACCATTCTGCCTTTGCCCTATTTCTCCCCCAAGCCAGCTCTGGCCTGTATCAATAATGAGCGGGTCACAGCCTTCCATGGGGTACCCACTATGTTCATCGCTCTGCTGGAACATGAGGACTTCCCCAAAACAGACTTTTCCTATATGCGCACCGGTATTATGGCTGGTTCGCCCTGTCCCATCGCTGTGATGCAGGATGTGGTGGATAAGATGCATATGAGCGAAATCACCATTGTTTATGGGCAGACCGAGGCTTCCCCAGGATGTACCATGTCCTCTACCGACGATTCCCTAGAGGTGCGGGTGACCACAGTAGGCCGGCCATTGCCGGAAATCGAGTGCAAGATTGTGGACCCAGAAACGGGGGAGGACCTGCCGGACAATGTGGACGGAGAGTTTGTGGCCCGGGGATACAATATTATGAAGGGATATTACAAGATGCCGGGGGCTACCGCCGCCGCCATCGATAAGGACGGATGGCTTCATACCGGAGACCTGGCCCGCCGGGTAGAGGGAGGCAATTTCCGCATTACCGGCCGTATCAAGGATATGATTATCCGGGGCGGAGAGAATATTTATCCCAAGGAGATTGAGGACTTCATCTATACCCATCCCAAGGTTTCCGATGTGCAGGTCATCGGTGTGCCAGATGAGCAGTACGGCGAGGAAATCATGGCCTGTGTGATTCTGAAGGAAGGGGAGACCATGACTGAGGCGGAGATGAAACAGTATGTCCGGGACAATATGGCCAAACACAAGGTTCCCAGATATGTAGAGTTTGTGGAGTCCTTCCCCATGAACGCCGCCGGAAAGATTTTGAAATACAAGATGCGGGAGGAAGCGGTGAAAAAGCTGAATCTGCAAAAGGCCGCATCCATAGAAACCGCTTGACAAAATTTATAAATGATTGGATAAAGAAGGCCGCCGTGGAGGATTTCCATGGCGGCCTTCCTATATAAATAGGAAAAGTTTATAAAAGCTCAGAATCCCCCGTTTTTTTGGAAATTTTATTTGACTGGCATACAAGGCCGGTGTATACTGAGAAGGCACTGAAAAATCAGAACATTTTGCAGGAAAAAGAGAATTTTATGACACTAATTTGTTGGGAAAATAAGTAAGAAGGGGATACGGACTGTATGAAACTGATTACATTCACAGTGCCATGCTATAACTCGGAAGGATATATGAGAAGATGTATAGATTCTTTGCTTGTGTGTGGTGAAGAAGCGGAGATTATCATTGTAAATGATGGTTCTACGGATGGTACTGGTCAGGTGGCGGATGAGTACAGCGCCCGTTATCCTGATATTGTGCGGGTCATTCATAAAGAAAATGGGGGACATGGCTCAGGGGTCAACGCGGGTATTCAAAACGCCAAAGGGCTTTATTTCAAGGTAGTAGATTCGGATGATTGGCTGGATAAGGATTGTCTGTTCATTGTGATGGAACATTTAAGAAAGTGGGCGGCTATGCCCCACCCCACAGATTTATTGATTTGTAATTATGTGTACGATCATTTGAATGAGGGAATCCAACGTTCTATGGGCTATCAAAATGTATTTCCAGAGGATCGCGTCCACACCTGGAATGACATTGGATGGTTCAAGCCATCTCAATATCTGCTGATGCACGCCCTGATTTTCCGCACACAGGTGCTTTGGGACAGCGGTGTCAAACTGCCGGAGCATACATTTTATGTAGATAATATATTTGCCTATCAGCCATTGCCTTTTGTCAAGAGCCTGTGCTATCTGAATCTGGACCTTTACCATTATTTCCTGGGACGGGACGACCAATCGGTTACAGAGGAAAACTTTAAAAAGCGGATTGACCAGCAGATTCGGGTGACCAAACTGGTGGCGGAAGCAGCGGATCTGCGCCAGGTGGCCCAGGTCTACCCCAAACTGGCCCGATACATGCGTCAGAATATTTCCATGATGGTTTCTATCTCCTCCATCTACCTGCTGTTAATCAACACAGAGGAGGCGCTGGCCAAGCGGAAGGCATTGTGGGCTTATATGAAAGAATTGGATCAGCGGCTTTATCTTCAGCTGCGGTATATCAAATTCAGCGGTTTGACCTACCTTCCAGGCAAAATGGGGCGCTTAGTGACAGTGGGAGGATACCGATTTGCCAGAAAAATCTATAAATTCAACTGACCGCTCGGCTTGGGGGGACAGGCTATGAACCGGAAACATGGACTCAGCGTCTTGCTGTTGCTGGCCTTGGCAGCTTTTACTTATTGGACGGTATTTCGCAAGAACGATTTGGGGGATGTGGTAAACGCCATCCAAAATATGGACCCTGCCTATTTAGCGGGGGGCGCGGCGGTAGCCCTGTTTTTCGCAGCAGCCGAGGGGTTTATGCTCTGGTATCTGCTGCGGCCCATCAGCCCTCAGGCCAATCTGGTGCGGTGTATCAAATACGCTTTTATAGGCTTTTTCTTTTCGGGCATCACGCCTTCAGCCAGCGGGGGACAGCCTGCTCAGCTGTACTATATGAAACGGGACCAAATCCCCTTATTTGACAGCAGTGTGGCTTTAATGAGCGTGGCTGCCAGCTACAAATTTGTGCTGGTGGTTATGGGAATTGGAATACTGATCTTCTGGAATGAAGGATTGAGGATTCACCTGGGGCCTTATTTTGAGCTGTATCTGTTGGGATTGGTGCTGAATGGCGCCTTGGTAGCAGTACTTTTGTGGGTGATGCTGGCCCCAAGACTGTTGGAACATGTGATTTGTGTGGTGGAGCGCTGGCTGGTAAAGCTGCGGATTTTGAAGCGGGATGAAAGCCGGCAGGAAAGAATCCAGGCGTTTGTACAGGGTTATAAGGATACAGTCCATTTTCTCAGACACAACAAACTTCGGATTCTGGCTGTGCTGCTGGCCACTATTTTGCAAAGGTGCAGTGTGTTTTTTCTCACATGGCTGATTTATCAGGGATTTCATCTTCAAGGAGAATCAGCCTTATCCATTATGATGCTGCAAGCCTCTATTTACATTGCTGTGGATATGCTGCCGTTTCCAGGCTCCCAAGGAATCACCGAACTGATGTATACGGAAACCTTTTCAGGCATCTTTACAGGGGACTTGCTGGCGGCTTCCATGTGCGTTACCAGAGGGTTGAATTTTTATATGCTGCTGATTGTCAGCGGCGGGATTACCGTGTGGAATATGATTTGTCTGCGCCGTAAGCGGGTCAGGGACCAGAAGCTAAACAGTGCTGGATAGGTGTTCCCCATTTTACGGGCCTTTCCCAAAAAGTGAGGAAACCTTTTCATGGGCTATACAGACAAGGAAAAATATGTTATACTACTCCTATAATAAAACTGCCTGATAAAGGGCTGATAAAACCAAGGAGGTTTTAAGCGATGGTTTATACAAAGGAAACATTGATTGGGGAGGCTTTGGACGCAGATCAGTCCTTGGCCAAATATTTTTTGGCGATGGGGATGCACTGTCTGGGATGCCCCTCCTCCCGGGGAGAGACCATTGAGGAAGCCTGCATGGTCCATGGGGTGGACTGTGACCAACTGCTTGCCGCGCTGAACGCTCACCATCAATGAATAAATTGCCAAAACTGGACCCCCGTTTGGCGCTGATTGCGTCAATGGTACCATCCGGCGCCAGATGCGCCGATGTGGGGACGGATCATGGATATCTCATCGCTTGGTTAGCTGCCAGCGGTAAAATTCCTGGGGGCTGCGCCTGCGATATCAATGAGAAGCCGCTGGAAAAGGCGGCTTTCTCTTTGTCTCAATATGGGGTGACCAGTCAGGTGCGTCTGTGTCTCTGCGATGGCCTGTCCGGGATTCGGGCTGGGGAAGTAGATGAGATTATCATAGCGGGGATGGGCGGGGATTTGATTTGGAAGATTTTAGATGATACCCCCTGGACAAGAGACCCCGCTCTGGAATTTCTGCTTCAGCCTATGAGCAAGGGGGAGCATCTGCGGCAGGCCCTTTGGGAACATGGATTTGAGATTCAGGAGGAGCAGGCGGTGGAAGCCGGCAAATTTGTGTATACCATACTGCGGGTACGCTATACTGGAAAGCCTCAGAGAATAGGCCTGTACCAAGCTTATGTGGGGGCGCTGCGGCGGGAAAGCTCCCCGGCAGCGAAACTTTATTATGAGCGGCAGGCCCGCAGAATTCAAAAAAAGATTCTTGGTATGGAACAATCGGCGGAAGGAAACCAAAGACTGGAACCTTACCAAGCGCTTTTAAAACAATTGGAAGGAAGAGATTCAAGTGCGGATACAGGAAGTGTATGACGCCATTGACAAAGCGGCGCCTTTTGGTATGGCGTTGGAATTTGATAACCCAGGGCTGTTGGTGGGGGACCCTGCTCAGGAGGTCCGAGGGGTTTTGGCGGCTTTGGATGTGACCGACCAGGTGATTTCCGAGGCGGTTGCCCGAGGGGCCAACCTGATTGTAACCCATCATCCGGTTATTTTTCATCCTCTGAAACGGGTTACTTCAGACAGCCTGGTGTGGAAGCTGATCAGGGAAAACTTATCGGTTATCAGCGCCCATACCAATCTGGACATCGCCGCGGGAGGGGTCAACGATATTCTGTCAAAACGGCTGGATTTGAAACAGGTGGAACTGGTTCCGCCTGAAAATATGGCCCGAATTGGTGTGTTGGAGCGAGGGATGACCCCGCCGGAATTCGCCTATTATGTGAAGCGGATGCTGGATGTAGACGCTGTCCGTTATTGTGATGGAGGACAAGCCATCCAGCGGGTAGCGGTTTGCGGCGGCAGCGGCGGCAGCTTGCTGGAGGATGTGCTGGCGGCTGGAGCCCAAGCTTTTGTAACCGCAGATGTGAAGCATGATGTGATGCTGGGAGCCATTCACCGTGGGCTGACCATCATTGACGCTGGACATTTCGGCACGGAAACCTTTGTGGTGGAGTATTTGGCTCAACTGGCCAGACAAGCTCTGGGCGAAAACGTTCCTGTGGCAATTGCCAGAGCAGATGTGCCTCCTGCGATTACGGTCTGACCGCTCAGCACTTGGGCTCACGAAAAGCCCTTTGCTCTGAAACTGAAAAAAAGGCTTGTTTTTGGGGCATGATAGAAAGAAAACAGGAGAGGCATCCATGGCAAAAATTTCCCTATATCAAACGGAATCCTATCAGTTAGAAACCCTGCGCCCAATCATAGCCAGGCATTTTGCCTGCTGGAAGCCCAAACTGGGTCCTGGCAGCAAGGTTGTGATTAAGCCCAATCTGATTATGCGATGCAAGCCGGACCGGGCGGCCACTACCCACCCATCCATTGTGGAAGCGGTGGCTTTGGAGCTCTTGGCTTTGGGCGTGACAGATATTACCATTGCGGACAGTCCAGGAGGACTCTATACCCCCGCTATCCTGGGGGCCGCGTACCAAACCACCGGAATGGCGGATGTGGCGGGGCGGTTGGGCTTAAAGCTGAATACCGGCTGTGGCTCCCAAAAAGTACGGGTGGAAGGAACCCTCTGCCGGGAATTTGATGTGATTGACCCTGTGGTTCAGGCAGATGCGGTGGTGAATCTGTGCAAGTTAAAGACCCACTGTATGACAACCCTGTCCTGTGGGGTAAAGAATCTGTTCGGCTGCGTGCCAGGATTGTTAAAACCTGAGCTTCATTATAGATTCCCAGACGGGGAGCGGTTTGGGAAGATGCTGGTGGACTTGTCCCAGCTGGTGAGACCCACCTTGACGATTGTGGATGGTGTAATTGCCATGGAAGGGGATGGACCAACAGGAGGATCCCCTCGTAAGATGGGTTTTACCGCCGCCGCCGATTTTGAGAACCTGTACGCTTTGGATTTGATGATGGCCCATCTGATTGGCCTGAAGCCGGAGAATGTTTCGTACCTGAAAAACGCCATTAAGCGGGGGCTGTGCCCTGAAACAGAGGCCCAGGTGGAGGTTGAGGGGGATTCCATTTCCCCCACCCTGGACTTCAAAATGCCTTCCAGCAAGTCTTTAGACTTTACAGGCAACCTGCCTGCTCCTTTGTCGTTTCTGGTAGGACGTTTGAAGGAGCGTTTGGCTCCCAAACCCATTATCCGAAAGAAGGATTGTGTAGGATGCGGGCGCTGTGCGGAAAGCTGTCCAGCGAAAACCATCATACTGGAGGGTGGAAAGGCCCATATTCAACCAAGCCAATGTATCCGCTGTTTCTGCTGCCATGAAATGTGTCCGGTAAAAGCCATAGATATCCGGGTCCCGTCGATATTTCACTGGTTTTCTAGATAAGGGCGGAATAGGGATTAAAGACATCTGAGGGAGGAATTAAGATGCGCCAGTTGGTTAAGGTGGACGCCCCAGCCAAGGTAAATCTGGCCTTTGATATTGTTGGCCGCCGGGAGGATGGCTACCATCTGATTGACACAATTTTTCAGTCGGTATCCCTTTACGACACAATTACCATCAGCCGGATGAGCGGGCAAGGGGTTTTTGTCTCCTGTGACCGGCCGGAAATCCCAGGCGGCGAGGAAAATCTGGCTCATAAAGCGGCCAGACGCTTTTTTGAGCGGGTGGGAAAGCCAGATTTTGCCCTGTCAATTGACCTGCAAAAGAGGATTCCCTCTCAAGCGGGGATGGGAGGAGGAAGCGCGGACGCCGCCGCCGTATTGGTGGGGCTGAATGTTTTGCTGGAAGCCGGCGTGTCGAAGGAAGGGCTTCTGTCTATGGCTGCTTCCATTGGGGCAGATGTGCCCTTTTTTCTGGAAGGTGGAGTCCAAAGAGCCCAGGGAATTGGAGAGCGGTTGAGCAAGCTGCCTGACCTTCCCCAGCATTGGCTGGTCATCGCCAAGCCGGAACGGGGCATTTCTACTCCAGAAAGCTTCAAACGGTATGACCAGGAAAATCAAGGCCGGCATCCGAATATAGAGCGGCTGATAGAGAAACTGGAGGAGAGAAAGCTTTCGGACTTCTGTCAGGAGATGTACAATGTGCTGGAGGAGGTCTGCCCATTAGGAGAGGTGTCTCAAATCCGTGAAAAGATGGAAAGGGATGGAGGCGCCATTGGAAGCCTGATGACTGGAAGCGGCTCGGCGGTTTATGGTATTTTCCAGGATAAGAGACTGGCCAAGCGGTGTATGCGCAAGCTTTATGATATGGCACAAAGTGTGTTCCTGGTTCAGCCCACTCAAAAGGGTGTGGAGGTTTTTGAGGTACGATAAATTGAAACCTAAAATTTAAGAATTCCACAAACTTCTCTCACAATACCGGGGTATCCTTGGAACATGGAATTTCCTCTGAAAATTGATTCTCTCCAACCAAGAACAGCCGTCGGTAAATCTTTGCCGGCGGCTGTTTTGGCGAATGAAGAGGTATTATTTGAGAAGGATAAGGAGAAGGAGAACCATCAGAATTCTGGTTGGTACCAGATAGGGAGGTTGCGATGAACGTATTTGATATTGTGGGTCCAGTGATGATTGGTCCCTCCAGTTCCCATACAGCGGGAGCCGCCAGAATTGGGCGTGTAGCGAGAGCGCTGTTAGGAACAGATGCTGCGCGGGCGGAAATTTTGCTCCATGGTTCCTTCGCTAAAACCTACAAGGGACATGGAACGGATAAAGCGTTGGTGGCTGGAATTTTGGGGATGAAGCCCGATGACCCCAGAATCCGGAACAGCCTTCAGCTGGCGGCGCAGGAGGGGCTGAAGGTTGAGTTGGTGCCAGGCTCCATCGAGAACGCCCATCCCAATACCGCTCGTGTCACCCTTTGGGACCGGGAAGGAAGGCAGATTTCAGTCCAGGGGGCGTCAGTAGGCGGTGGCTCCATCCTGATTACCCAGGTGAATGGCATGAGTGTAGAGATTTCAGGGCAATTTGTCACCCTGATTATTCTGCATCGGGATGCGCCCGGCACCATCGCGGCGGTTACCGAGTATATGAGTGAGCTGGGGGTTAACATCTGCAATTTCCGTTTGGCCCGTCAGTATAAGGGAGGAACCGCGGTTATGACCATTGAGGTGGATGGAAAAATTCCAAAGGGCGCCAATGAGCATATTGGCTCTTTGCCCAATATTATTCGGTCCACCATGCTGGAGCCGGTGTAAGGAGAATCATCTATGGAACTAAGATATGAGACATTGGAAAGCCTGGTGCGGGCGGCGGAAGAAACAAACCGAAAAATTTCGGACTTGGTTCTGGAACAGCAAGCCCTCCAGCTGGAAACCTCTCCTGAGGAGGTTTACCAGGAGATGCTGCGCAGCTATCAGGTGATGGAACAGGCGGCAGAGGAAGGAATTAAGCCTGGGCTCCGCTCCACCAGCGGCTTGACCGGTGGAGACGCTTATCGGATGGAGCAGGCGCTTCAACGGGGTGATACCATTTGTGGCCCCATGTTTACAGGAGCCATAACCAGAGCCTTAGCGGTTTCTGAGCTGAACGCATCCATGGGACGAATTGTAGCGGCGCCTACGGCGGGGTCCTGTGGGATTCTGCCTGGAGCGCTGCTGACCTTTCAGAAAGAGAAGGAAGCTTCGGAACAAGACTGTGTGATGAGCTTGTTTACCGCCTCAGCGGTAGGCATGGTCATTGCTAAAAATGCATGCTTAGCGGGCGCTCAGGGCGGCTGCCAGGCGGAGTGCGGTTCAGCTTCCGCTATGGCGGCGGCGGCGCTGGTGGAACTGGCGGGAGGCTCACCCAAAATGATTGCTCATGGAGTGGCCATCGCCCTAAAGAATATCTTGGGGCTGGTCTGCGACCCAGTAGCGGGTTTAGTGGAGATTCCCTGTATTAAACGCAACGCGGCAGGTGTGGCCAATGCTTTATGCGCCGCTGAAATGGCGCTGGCTGGTGTCCATAGCGCCATCCCTGCCGATGAAGTCATTCTGGCAATGAAACGAATTGGTGATGCTATGTCTCCAGCCCTGAAAGAAACCGCTGAAGGCGGTCTGGCCGCCACTCCCACAGGAAAGCGCCTGTATCAGCAGGTGTTTGGGCGTGGCCCTTCCTCCTTGGGGTAAAACCTAACCCCTTTCCTCTCATGCTTGCTGAGGAATATCCAATGGATTTTGGGTATACTAAGCGGGGTGATGGGATTGGAACGTTTGAAAGAATGGATTACAGTTTATGCGGTAGGTTCCGCGGGATACAGCTTGATAGAGCTGCTTTGGCGAGGGTTTACCCATTGGAGCATGTGCCTGGCGGGAGGTGTGGGATTCCTTCTCCTTTACGCAGCCGACCTGAGAATGGCTGGCCGGGCCCTTCTGCAGAAGGCATTGGCGGGATGCGCCTTGCTCACAGGGGTGGAATTGATTTTCGGCTGTGTGGTGAACAAACTCTTGAAGCTGGATGTATGGGACTACTCTCAGGAGAAGGGAAATCTGATGGGTCAGGTTTGCCCCCTTTATAGCATCCTCTGGTTTTTGCTGAGTTTTTTTGTGATTCCCATAGGAGGTGTTCTGCGGCGCAGACTCCATGAAAATTAGACGAGAAGCGCCAATCAAGGGGCACTTTCCAAATAAAAGAAAAAGGGGCAGGACTTCTTTGGGCTGCACGCCAAAGAGTCCTGCCTTAAATTTTTGTTATCTGAGATTGATTTTAGCCCCGGTCATTGGTTAGATTGGCCTTATCAAGGAAGAAGAAGATGAGGCCCATCAACATGCCCACCACACAGGCCAGAGCCATGCCTTTGATTTGAATGTTGCCTACATCAATAGCGATGCCGGAAAGCCCTGTAACAAAAATCACGGAGGTCATTGCCAGATTGCGGGAACGTCCATAATCCACCCGCTGGTCCACAAGGATGCGCAATCCAGAGGTTCCAATCATACCATAAAGGAGGAAGGAGATGCCGCCAATCACAGCGCCGGGAATGGTATTGATGAGGGCGGCGATGGGGCCCACAAAGGAAAGGATGATGGAGCAGACAGCGGCGCCGCCGATGACCCACACACTGTAAACCCCGGTTACCGCCATAACACCAATATTTTCTCCATAGGTGGTAGTGGGAACGGAACCCAGCAAACCGGAAACCATGGTAGAGAAGTTATCACCAAAGATGGAGCGGTGCAGACCGGGGTCTTTAATAAGATTCCGGTCCACGATTTCACTGGTGACCACCTGATGTCCAATATGTTCGGAGAGAATCACCAACAGTACTGGCAGCATCACCAGGATGGCACCTCCATCAAACACAGGGGGATGAAAGTCGGGAATTACAAACAGGTCCGCCTGAGAAACGATGGATGCCACCTCTGAGAACTTTACAAGACCGGTGGCGAAGCAGGAAAGGTATCCCGCCACAATGGCGATTAGAATGGGGATAACTCCAAGGAACCCACGGAACAGCACCTGGCCAAATACGGCGATTCCCAAGGTGACCAGAAAGACAATCAAGGCCCTGGGGTCGATTTTCTCAACCCCCACCAGGCCGGCATTGGAGGCCGCTGTGCTGGACAGTTCCAGACCGATTAAAGCCACCACCGGTCCCATAGCGGCGGGAGGCAGTACAATGTCAATCCAATTAGTGCCGCATTTATAGATGATGAACGCAATCACACACCCAATCAAACCAACCACTACATAGCCGCCCTGAGCCGCACGAAATCCATCCGGGTGATTCTCAATCAGATAGAGGGTGGGGGCGATGAAGGCGAAAGAGGAGCCCAGATAAGCGGGGGCCCGGCCTTTGGTAATGAAGATAAACATGAGGGTTCCCAAGCCGTTCATGAACAGCACGATGGAGGAATTGATACCGAACAGGATTGGCACCAGCACAGAAGCGCCGAACATGGCGAACATATGCTGAAGGCTCAAGGGGATAAAGTGGCTTAATGGGGGCCGTTCATCAATGCCAATGATCTGTTTTTTACTCATTTTACGACCTCTTTTCTCATTTTTATTCCCATTTATTATACCAGTGAAGGGAACTCCTGTGTAGCGGCAACTTTCCTAAACTTTCAGTGGCTTCCAGAAGAAAGATGAAAGAAACAGAGAATTTTGTAAATTTCGGAAAAAAAGATTTGAAATGGGGGCTTTTTTGTGGTAATGTTAGAATGAATTTTTCTGAGGCTGAAGCCTGAAGAAAAATTTATTTTGATTCAAAAAATAGATTACCGTCTAACTTGTGAGAGATAAAAAAGGGTTATGACGGTCAGAGATGAGGCGTGTTGCGATGAGAGCGAGCGGAATCCTGCTCCATATTTCCTCTCTGCCTTCCCCGTATGGGATAGGTACCTTTGGAAAGGAAGCCTATCAGTTTGTGGATTTTTTGGAGCGGGCTGGACAGAAATTTTGGCAGATTCTTCCCATTGGGCCAACCAGCTATGGAGACAGCCCATATCAAAGCTTTTCTACCTTTGCGGGAAATCCTTATTTTATTGACCTGGACCTGCTGAAAGAAGATGGACTTTTAGAGCCGGGGGACTATGAAAATCTGGATTGGGGAGACCAGGCCAATCTGGTGGACTATGAGAAGATTTATCAAAACCGGTTTGTGGTTTTGCGGAAAGCCTATGAAAAGGGTTTCCCGCTGGAGCGGCGGAAGGTGGAGGCATTCCGGAAGCTGCATAACGATTGGATAGAGGATTATGCCTTGTTTATGGCGCTGAAATCCAGGTTTGAGGATAAAGCCTGGACCAGCTGGGAGGAATCTATCCGCCGGCGGAAGCCTGAAGCGTTGGCTCATTGGCGGCAGGAGCTGAAAGACCAGGTGGATTTTTGGGTTTACCTGCAATACCTGTTTTACCAGCAGTGGGAAGCCTTGAAGGAATACGCCAACCAGCGAAAGGTGAAAATGATTGGAGACCTGCCTATCTATGTGGCGATGGACAGCGCTGATGTGTGGGCCAATCCTCAATTGTTCCAGCTGGATAAAGATTTACGGCCCACCTTTGTGGCGGGGGTGCCGCCAGATTATTTCGCACCGGAAGGGCAGCTTTGGGGAAATCCCCTTTACCGGTGGGAGCTGCACAAACAGACTGGATACGACTGGTGGATTCGCCGGATGAAGGCTGCCACCACGATTTATGATACCGTCCGTATCGACCATTTCAGAGGGTTCGCGGGATACTACGCAGTTCCCTTTGGGGATGAGAACGCAGTCAATGGAAAGTGGGTCAAGGGTCCAGGCATGGAATTGTTCCAGGCTATGGAGCGGGCCTTAGGGAAACGCAGCATCATTGCGGAGGATTTGGGTGTTCTGACCGAGGATGTCCACAAGCTGCTGAAGGACAGCGGGTTCCCAGGGATGAAGGTACTCCAGTTCGCCTTTGAGCCCAATTGGGACAACGGCTATCTGCCCCACAACCATGTGGAAAATTGTGTGGTTTATACAGGCACCCATGACAACGATACCCTCACCGGGTGGTGGGAAACCGCATTGGATGACCATGAACGCCAACACGCCCTGGACTACCTGCATATTACCCCTGACGAGGGAATCCACTGGGGGATGCTGCGGGGCGCCTGGAGCAGCGTGGCATGGCTGACTGTGGCACCCATCCAGGATTTCCTTCAGCTTGGGAAGGAAGCCAGAATGAATACCCCTTCCACACTGGGAGGAAACTGGCGGTTCAGGCTGCTGAAGGGCCAGCTTACGGAAGAACTGGCGGATCGAATCGAACGATTGTCCGGCCTGTATCAAAGATCCGCCCGGTGAAAAGACCGGAAAGGAAGATGCATTATGACAAAAGTAAGGCCAGCGCATCAGCCAGAACGGATTTATCGGGTGTTTCATCTGGCGGGACTCACTTGGTTTGGCGCCGGGGCCATATTCTGTGGTTTGAATCTTCCAGCCTATCCATGGATGTTGGGCAGCGGGCTTGTACTGGTCTGGATACTTTTTGGGAAGAAGACGCTGCCATCATGGCTTCAAGTCATGGTGGTGGCGTTTTGCCTTTGTATGGTGAGCGTCACCATCTGGCAGGAGGAAATGCTGGGATTGGCCAAAACCTGGGCTGGCCGTAATGTGGAGCTTCAAGGTGTGGTTACCTACGCGCAAAGAGAATCTGGTTATGGGCGTATGGAGCTGTTGGTGGAACCGGGTCATCCCTTAGCGGGAAAGCGGTTGGAGGTAATGGTGTTCGGTGGCCTTGATGCCGAGGCAGGAGATGTGGTACAATGTACTGTAAAGCTGGATTGGAAAGTTCGGCCGGAGCAGCTGGCAGCAGGGCAATTGCTGTCAGGGAGCGGTCAGATCGTTGGACGGGCTCCCCAAGCCGCCCAAGACCGTTTGGAGGTTCGCCTGACCAAATACCGGCAAGCCCTGGCGGAAACCATTCAAAATCAGCTCCCTGAACTGGAAGGCCAGCTTCTCAGTGGGATGCTTTTGGGAGAGGACCAGCGGATTCCAATGGAGGAGCGTCAGCGGTTTTCACAAGCGGGCGCAGCCCATCTGCTGGCTTTGTCCGGCCTGCATCTGTCCATCCTGACCGCTTTGCTGGAGATGGCGCTGAGCTGGCTTGCCCTTTCGATCAGAACCCGCCGTTTTCTCACCATTGGAGTGATATGGGGTTTTACAGCCTTAGCGGCCTTTCCTGTGAGCTTGGTGCGGGCGTCGGTGATGCTGACCCTGGCCATATCCGCTGGAATTTTGGGACGGGACCCAGACCCTTTAAACGCCTTGGGACTGGCGGCGATTCTGGTGCTGGCAGGAAATCCGGGAGCGGCTCTCAGCTTGAGCTTACAGCTTTCCTACCTGGCGACAATGAGCATTTTGCTGTTTCAGGAGCCATTTACCGACTGGCTGGAGCTGCGGTTTTCCGCTGACCCATACGCTTTTCGGGAGAAACATCCAAAAGCCCACCGGTTTTGCGGTCTCCTGTGCCTGAGTGTTTCTGCCAGTTTGCTTACCCTGCCGCTGATTTGCTGGCGGTTTGGATATTTGTCTCTGGTATCGCCCATTGTAAATTTGATGATTTACCCGCTGGAACCATTGGCATTGGGCAGCGGCCTGTTGTGTGGCTTGACAGGGCAGTTTTCCTGGCTGTGGCCCCTGACCTGGATTCTCAGCAGGGTAGCCAGCTTCTCTGTCTGGCTTATCCAGCAGGTAGTGGCTTTCTGGGCATCCGCCCCCTTCGCAGTGCTTCCCATGACCCAGGACGGTCCCATTCTATGGATGGGAGGCGCTCTGCTTTTCTTGACGATTCTGTGGAAGCTGAAAATATCCCCTGCCTTATGGAATTATGCAAGCCAGTTGATGGCCCTGTCCTTGTTGGGTGTAATTCTGCTGGAGGAAGTTTTCCAAGGGGGCGGCGTACAGGTGGCTGTGGGAAAATACAGCGGAACCATGGCGCTGGTATCCGGTTCCAAAGCCTCGGTTCTGCTGGCTCAGGAGGATGAGGAAAGCGTCCAGGGACTGGTGGATTTTCTGAAAGAGTCCGGGGTGGATGAGGTAGAACTGCTCATTACCCAGAAAGCGGAGCATTTAAGCAACACCGGAGCAGGAACACTATGCCAATCCTTCCCAGCGGAAGTTTCCTTCAGTCTGGAGGAGACCTATGGCTTTGAGGCGGAGCTGTTCGGCTGGGTGAAACTGTCAGTGCCCGCCGATGGGGCGTGGATGGAGGCGGATTTTGAAGGGATGAAACTGGTGAAAACCTTCAAGACAGAATCCATGAACGCGGATGTGCTGGTAAGCGGAGATGGAACGCTGACCTGTTCCCCAAAGCTGGGCCTGTCTGTCAAGGACCGTTATCATAATTATCAGGTATTTACCATCCGGCCGGTTTAAACCGCCAAGGAGGAACCTATGAAATACACCATCGAATCGGATTTTAACAAGCATGTGAAAGGTCCTGAATTAAAGCGGGTTTATCTGCTTTATGGCAGTCAGACCTATCTGATTGCCATGTATGAAAAGGCCCTGATTAAAAAGGCGTTGGATGGAGGAAAGTTTGACGACTTTAATTTCCACAGGTTTCAGAGCCAGAATCTGGACTTGCAGGCGTTTTATGACGCGGTGGAATCCCTTCCTTTTTTTTCTCAGGGAGGGCGCTGTGTGGTTTTGGACTTGGAGCCTGACGCGCTGGATGCCAGTCAGACCCAACAGCTCTGCCAAATCTTGGCAGACCCGCCCGCTACCACTACCATCATCCTGACCATGAAACAGTCCCCCTCCAAAAAGGAGCGGTTTACCGCCATAAGCAAAGCCTGTGATAAAGCGGGCTGTGTGGTGGAACTGGGAGACCGCCGGGGAGCGGACCTGCTTCGGTTTCTGCGGGACAGGGCCTCAAAAAATGGCTGTGAGCTTTCAACTCCGGTGGCGCAGTTTTTAATCGACCGCTGTGGGGAAGACATGCAGCTTTTGTCCACCGAGGTGGATAAGGTATGTGCTTACGCAGGAGGCGGCATAATCCGTAAAGAGCAGGTGGAAGAGGTCGTGGCGGCGGCCCTGCATGCCAGAGTCTATGATTTGTCCCGGGCAATTTTTCGGGGGAATTTTGGGAAGGCTATGGAATTGATTGGTCAGTTGGAGGACCTGCGAGAACCAGCCGCCAAAGTTTTGGCGGCGCTCTCAGGGGCGTTTGTGGACTTGTACCGGGGATTCGCCGCCCGGCAGGAGAATCAGTCCCCCGCCCAAGCCGCTGCTGATTTAGGGTACCCCAAAAACCGGGAGTTTGCCATCAAGAACGCCATGTCTGACAGCGGAAGCTATTCCGCCCCTCAGCTTGGAAAAATGCTGGAGGTTTTGGCGCAGGCGGATGGACAGCTAAAGACCACTGGGACAAATGGAAGGGTGGTTCTTGAACAAGCGGTCACCCAATTGTTTCTGCTGACCGAGAAAGGATAAACTTTATGTTGAAGCTCAAGCAAGCGGTTGTGGTGGAAGGCCGTTACGATAAGGCGAAGCTCAGCGCCTTAATTGACGCCACCATTGTAACAACCGATGGATTTGATGTGTTTCGGGACCGGGAAAAGCTAAACTATATCCGGCGCTTGGCGGAAAAGGATGGGATTATTTTGCTGACCGATTCGGACCGGGCAGGATTTCGGATTCGCAGCTATCTGGCGGGCGCCATTGACCCGGCGAAAATCACCCATGTTTATATACCAGACCTTTTTGGGAAAGAGCGCAGAAAAGCGGCACCTTCCGCTGAAGGAAAACTGGGGGTGGAAGGGATACCAGATACCCTGTTGCTGGAAGCGTTTCGGAAAGCGGGCATCTCTGCGGAACCGTCTGAGGACATTTCCACACCAAAAGGCAGACCGGTCACCAGCGCAGACTTGATGGAATGGGGGTTTGCTGGGGGAGAGAGCAGCTTTGCCAACCGGCAGAAGCTATTGAAACGGTTGGGGCTGCCTTCCCGCTTAAATGCCAAAGGACTGCTTTCAGCGATTAACGCGCTTTACACCTATGAGGAATTTTGTGAATTTCTGAAGGCCCTATAATCTCAAGTGAAGGGGGAGAAAGGTGGAGGTATACAGTCTATCGTTTATCTATTTGTTTTTGCCGGTGATGCTGCTGGCCACCTGGGCGGTACCCGCCAGAGTTCGGCCGGAAATTCTTTTGGCAGCGTCTCTTTTGGCCTATTATTTTTTGGCGGGGTCAAATTTGTGGCTCCTGCTGACCATTCTGCTGTTTGATTGGCTGATAGCCTGGATTTTGGAGCATTGCGACCGCCTGCCAAGGTTTAGAAAGGTTCTGCTGTTCTGTGCTGTGGCCAAGGTGTTTCTTATTTTCCTGATTTACGCATTGAGGTTTCAGCGATTTGGGGAAGTGATGCCAGTAGGTTTGACGGTGGTATGTGTCACATCCTTGGGATATGTAATTGACTGCTACAACGGCTATGCCTTATGGGAACGGAATCCTGTGAACCTATTTTTATTAAATTTATTCTTTCCAAAACTATATGCTGGCCCTATTGTGTCCTATGGCAAGGAGCTGCCTCATCTGCGGTGTTTGAATGTAACCTTGGAGACCCTGGGGAAGGGAGGGGCCATATTCGTCTGTGGATTGGCGAAAACGGTTATTATCGCAAAAAGCTTAAAGGGAATTTATGAGCCTCTCCGGGAAATTCCCATCTATCGCACAACGGTGCTGACCGTTTGGGTGATGGTGCTGATGCTGGCGTATATGGTTTACTTTGGGGCCTCGGGCCTGTGTGATATAGCCAGAGGAATTGGTGCTATGGTGGGGTTCCAGCTGCCTGAGAACTTTCTGCATCCCTATCGGGCGGTCAGTGTCAACGATTTTTTCTCCAAGTTCAATCTAACAGTAAACCGCTTTGTGCGGCGGTATTTGTATATCAACCTTGGAGGTGCCAATAAAGATTTTCTGTCCAACGCCGCCAATATTCTCCTGGCCACCATCTTAATGAGCATGTGGTTTGGATTTCGATGGAATATGGTGGTATGGGGTGGATATTTTACCTGCTTCCTTTTGCTTGAGCGCTATTGGATTCATAAACATGAGGACAAGATTCCAACCCTGTTTCGATGGCTTTATTGCAGCTTTGTGGTTATGATTTCCTTTGTGTTTTGGGTGGGAGAGACTCCCAGTGAGAGCATTTCTTTTTTGCAGGTTATGTTTGGGATGTCCAGAGTAGAGCTGTTTGATAAAGAGCTGCTTTATTTGCTGAATTCCAATTGGTTGGTGTTGGTTATTGCGCCGCTGTGGGCTTTGGGATTGCCCAACGCCATATCCACTCTGGCCAAGAGATACCTGCCTAAAATTTGGGAAGTAGGAGCCGCGCTGGGAACAGGGGCTTTGCTTGTAATTGTAACCGCCTATCTGTTATAAACGGGGGGAAGGAGGGCCTTATGGAAAAGAAAATCTCTGGTTTGGTATTTTTGCTGTTGCTTCTGGCGGGGTTGGGAGCATTGCTTTATGATGGGGGAGCCGCCGCGATGAGACAGGCCCTCTCCTCGAAAGAACCCTTTCAGCAGCTGGAAAATGTGGTGAAGGACAGATTCCCTTTATCCGAAACGCTGCGGCATCTTCAGGTCTCTCTCAATTATATGAGCGGTTTAAAAGAGCAGAATGGGGTTTTTATCTCTAAAGATGCTTTGATGCTGGATGTTCAGCCCAAAGACCAGCAGACCATCAACGAGAATACCCAAGCTATGCTGCGGTTTTCCCAGGCGTATGACCGGGCCAGCTATGTCATGTTGATACCCACCGCTTGTGCTGTGCAGCAATATAAGGTTCCCTATAATGCCACCGCTCCGCTGTATAATCAGAAACAGCAGCTGATAGATGACGTGTATCGGCAGCTTTCAGGGCATCTTACCTCCATCGATGTTTATCCTGTGCTGCACAACCATCAGGAAGAATATCTGTATTATCGGACAGACAGCAGCCCTACCGGTTTAGGCGGCTATTATATTTATACTGTGGCGGCCCAGAAACTGGGTTTAACCCCCAGAGGACTGGGTGAGTTTGATGTAAAGCATTTGGACTATGAGTATTATGGGGACCTTTACGATTTATCTCCATATAGAGAGGTAGAGCCGGATCGGATCTCCGCCTATCTGTTCTCTAAAAATTGGCGAGGGTACGCGGTGACCCATTCTGATAAGGATGGACAGAGAACATACTACTCACTTTATCCGGAATTCCGCAAGGAGTTGGGAGACACCAAGGATATTCTGTTGGGGGGAGATTCCCCAAGAATAGACATTGATATCAGCAATCCCCAATATACAAAGCAGCTGCTTATTTTTGGGGATGATTCTTTTCAAAGCTATTTGCC
This sequence comes from uncultured Anaerotruncus sp., assembly GCA_944385965.1. Classification (GTDB taxonomy): domain Bacteria; phylum Bacillota; class Clostridia; order Oscillospirales; family Ruminococcaceae; genus Anaerotruncus. The sequence goes on along the minus strand of CALWZG010000033.1, from coordinate 25,075 downwards.
ATTTTTGTTGATCCATTATGAGAAGGTGACCTTTATTAACACCACAAAAGCTTCTGCGCAGCAGATTGAAGCGTTGGATGTATCTGAGTATAATCAGATTCTTTTCGCATATTCGGTGGATCATTTTGTTACAGAACCTGTACTTTCTGTTTTGGAAGGACTTCTTAAAGAGCCGACAGCATCATAAATCATACAAAAATCCCATAGAACCCTTGATGATAGAGTTCTATGGGATTTTTTATATGTTATTTAGGGTTTATGCCGCCTGTGGAGAAGTTTCTAAGTCCGAGATGGTTGAACTGGAGTCAGCTTGCTCAAAAGAAGACTCAGATTCCTCTTCCTCAAAAGCGTCCACCGTGTCATAAACAATCTCCTCCACATGGTCAACCAGCAATTCTGGAGTTAGCCCTAAGAAAAACTGCTCACCATTATGAAAATTCAGTTCAAATTGAATCTGTTCATCGGCGTTAGAGCTGTAAATATGGACTTGTCCAAGTTCATAAGGAGTCTGGCTGATTAGGTCCAGAAAGATCTTGGCATCGGTGGCGAAGGAGAGAGGGTCCTGATAGACATTGGCTAATTCCATATCCAAAAACAGGGTGGAGTTTTCAGCAAGCTGTTGTTGGTCGAGTTCTTCCGCCGCTGAAATATAATAAGGAGAATCCAGCTGAACATAACAATCACTTACAGGGACAGAAGTACCGTAGAAGGCTTGATATAATTGCTGCCGGGCGTTTCTTTCCAGATTTACATGAGCCTGTATAGCTTCCGGCCCATAATAATTCCACAGCACGGGAATCACACTGAGAACACTGCAGCAGATAATCAGGCAAAAGCAGACAAAGCCAGATAGAAAATCATACTTTATCCGCTCGCCTTTATGGAAAAAGAAAGCGATTAGTACCTCAATACCCAACAGGATAAAAATAATGGGAGAAAGTTTTAATACCAGAATCAGGTTGAATCCAGGAATAAAGGTATAGGCCAAAGCGGTCAAACCAGCAGCGATTAAGGCAATCCCCATTGTAAGGGTTCCCACCCGGCGTACAGGGGGAATGGGAGGAGGGACAAATCGCTTGTGCTCAGGCTTGGGGGCATCAGGGGCCGCTGGCGGGGTGTAAGAGGAAGCCTGGGATGTGGTGTCCGTTGGGGAAGATTCTGGGGTTGGGGATTCCAGTTCCATTTGATTCCACTCATTCATGATGTTCCTCTCCTTTATACGCAACGAAATCGTGTTCTGATTTTTGGGGACGTTTGCCCCGCACAAGATGGATACCAAACCCAATGATGACAATATATACAATCACATTGGGGATTCTGCGAGCCGCCCAAAAGACCCATTCTGGAAGGTACTGCCCAATGGCCCAAATGGCTGTGTCCATAAGTGACCAGACTCCAATCAAAATCAGTCCCCAGCCTACCAGAAGGTGTCTCTTTTTAAACAGTTGTCCACACTCTCCAAGCATGGATTGCATTCCTTGGGCCCAATAGGCTTCATCAATCGCTTTCAGCTCCTGGGGAGACAGAGAGCGGGAGTTCATGGTGTCAAAGAAGGAATAGCACCAGATAACCGGCAGAAAGAACAGCAAAAAATCAATCTGGAAAAATCCGCAGATACTGATAAGTCCCCAGAAGCCGCACATGATGGTCAAACCCTTTCGCATCATTCCTAAATACATTTCCCCAGCGCCGGGGACCAAGGCAAAACAAAATGTAAAAAAGCCATTCTTTGGTCTCATTTCTTTAAACTCCTCTCAAAGGTAAATTGATTTAAGATTTGATCCAGTCCTTGGGTGACTCGATCGGTAAAAGCGGTGGTTTTTTCATGAAAGGAATCCACAGATTGATAAAGATATTCCGCGAATTTTCCGTTTTGGGAAGGTTCCACCTGAAAAATCCCCAAATTCCAAAAAATTAAGGTGAGGCAGGCCGCCGCCACAGCGGAGGTGTATCTGCTTCGGAATGCCCGACGGGCCTTTTGCCTTAGGCGTTTGATGACGCTGGAAGCCATAGGTTCTTCAGGAGGTAAGAGAACTTCTTCTGTCAGCATAGCGGTATAGCGGTCTACACATTGGTCGCAAAAAGCCAGATGCTCACTGATTTCCAATCGGGAAAGCTCGTCTAAAGGCTCATCCCGAACCAAAGCCTCTAATGCGTATATGGTAAGATGTCCGTCTTCCTCAAATAGCTTTTGGGGTGTATTCATGGATGAAATCCCTCCTTTCTCAGTTGTTCCTGTAAGGCCAGCTTGGCTCGGTATAATTGTGTTTGTACAGTTTTTTTCGGCCGCTCCAGTGTCTGGGAAATTTCTTCCACCGAGCGTTCTTCCAAAAAGAACAACACAGCCACCTTATGGTAAGGTTCTTTTAAATGATAGACACTTTTTCGGATAAAGTCCGCGTTTTCCTGGTCAATCACCAGGCGTTCGGGGGAAGCCTCCGCCCGAACAGCGTCCAGTTCGCTCATATCCTGGGAGAGGGCAACCTTTCGTATGTAAGCGCTTTTTAGATAATCTTTTGCTTTGTTGGCGGCGATTCTGGTCAGCCATGCCTTCAAGTTTTGCTCTTTGACGGTATCAATGTGAGCGAAAGCGGAAACGAAGGTATCCTGAGCCAGATTCTGCGCCTCATGGTGATCCCTTACCAGCTGGTAGCAAACCGAGAACACCAGAGACTCATACTGTTCTATCAACACCTTAAATTGTTCATTTGTCATTCCGTCCTTCACTCACCACCTTTTTGACCTTACACCCATAAAACGAAATAAATGCAGGTTTGACTTCAAATTGATAGAAAAATTTTTTATAGAATTTGGGTGAAGATAAAGAGAATTTTGATAAGCAAGGCCCGTCCGGTTTGGACGGGCCTTCAGACAAGAATCATCTGAAAAATCAAAATATGGTCTGTACCAGCAGCATATAGCAAATCGTTCCTCCGGCGATGGAAAGCAGCATCTGCCGCTTCCATAAATGAAGCCCTACCACCAAAGCGATGGACACCGCTTCTGGAATACCATGGCTGCCTGAAAACAGGTGGACATTTTTAAGGCAGTAGACCACCAAAAGTCCAAAAACAGCAGAAGGAAGAACCCTCCCAAGATACTGGATATAGGCTGGGGTACGTTTTTCCCCAGGGAAAAGAAGAAATGGCAGGAATCTGGTCAGCATCGTCCCTAAAACCACCATAGCGATGGTGATTACCTGCTGTGAGAAGGTCATACTCAAGAAGACGCACCGCCTTTCTCAATATGGGTTCGCAAGAGGGTGAGGGCTGCCAGCAAAGCAGCCATAGCGGGGAGCATGAAATTTTCCGCCCCAAAAAGAACCAGGCAGACCGTTGGAAGAAATAGTCCCAGCAAGGCGCTGGTATGTTTTGTTTCTTTCAGCCATTGTTCCAGGAAAATCACCACAAACATAGCGGTCATCACAAAATCCAGTCCTTCTGTGTTGAACTGAACCAAAGCTCCCAGGACGCCTCCCAAGGTGGCTCCAAAGAACCAATAGAAATGATTCAGCAAGGTGACAAAAAACATGAACCAGCCCTTGTCTACATCAGAAGGGATTTCCGCGGTATAATTGATGGAAAAGCTCTCATCGCACATTCCAAAAATCAAATAGAATTTTTTCCATCCCATCCCCCGAAACTTTTCCAGCATAGAAATTCCATAGAATAAATGTCTGGCGTTAATCATGAGGGTCAGCGTCAGGGCCTGCAAGGGGTTAAAAGCCCCCAAAAGCAGATTCGCCGCCACAAATTCCACTGAGCCAGCGAAAATGACCAGGCTCATGACCATGGGATACCAAAAGCTGAATCCACACACATGCATATAGACCCCATAGGTCATCCCCAAAAACCAAAAGCCAGTGAAGATTGGTATGGTATGCGGAAAGGCTGCCTGAAACGCTTTTTTTATCTTTTTTCTTTCAAGTTGAACCAAATAACCTTTCCTCCTTGTTACATGCTCATCCGTACAGATTTTAACAGATACATCCTTTCGATTTTACCACCCATCCAATCGCCAATCAACCCCCTAATTTTCAGCCGCCTGAAAACAGTGTCCATTTGGTATGGTCTTTCTTTCCTGAAAAGTTTATGTTAAAATAGCTTTACAGGTGAAGGGGGAAGAAAAATGGGGAAATTTTTGGCGCTGGATTTGGATGGGACCACCTTTGGAAAGGGGACAAAGATTCCATCCATCAATCAGCTGCGTTTGCGGCAAGCCAGAGAGAAAGGACATTTCGTCTGTTTTGTCTCTGGACGCAAAAGTTTTGCGGGTATAGAACATCTGTTTAAATTTTGTGATTATTTTATACTGAACAATGGAGGCACAGCTTATCAGATGCCGCAGCAGGGGCTTTTGTATACCACTTACGCACAGCCTTATGAGATGGCAGCACTGATTGAATGTTGTCAAAATTTACCGGATACAGCGCTGCACCTGATAGGGAATGGGTATTGGGGTGTCAATCGGCGCACCTCTGAATTACCTAAGTTGGAGGCGCGCTATCAAAACACAGCCTGTCTTTATCATTCCATTGATGATGTCCCGTTTGAAACCACAGACGGATTTATTGTCAGTGGCGATTGTGAGGGAGTCCGCCGCTTTATAGACAGTAAAGGATTAAACCTTTACTGTGTTATGTCGGAACCGGATTTGATGGATGTAATGCCTGCTGGAGTGAATAAATGGGCAGGGATACAAAAGGTAGCCCGTTTGGCTGAGGTTTCCCCAGAAGATGTGATTGCGGTAGGCAATTACTTTAATGACTTGGATATGATTTTGGGAGCGCCTTTAGGAATCGCAGTAGGGAATTCTCCCCAAGAGGTCAAGGCTCAGGCGGATTATGTGACCCAAAGAACCAATGAGGAGGGAGCGGTGGCAGAAGTCATCGAAAAATTTTTGTTATGAGCAAACGTTTTAAGAAGGTTTATGTGGAGATTACCAATGTATGCAACCTGAAATGTGATTTTTGTCCCCAAAACCATCGTCCATCCAGATTTATGAGCGTGTCAGAATTTCAGAGGGTTGTCCAGCAGCTGGATTCCTATACCGATTACCTTTATTTTCATTTGATGGGGGAGCCCTTACTGCACCCAGCGCTTTCCGAACTATTCGCATGCTGCGCTTTCTATAAAAAGCAGGTGAATTTAACCACCAATGGGACCTGTATTTCAGGTGTAAAGGATATTCTCTTAACAGCGAACTCTCTGCGGAAGATTGGATTCTCCCTCCACAGTTATGAAGCCAATCAGGAAAATATTTCGTTAAAGGAGTATTTAACGAATATATATGAGTTTTCCCAGCAGGCACGGCAGCAGGGAATTTTAGTAGAGTTCCGTTTGTGGAATCAGGACGCGGAAAGAAAAATGGGCAGGAATCTCCTGAACCCAGAAATTTTAAGCTATTTGAGAGAATGGTATCCGTCCTTATCAGAAGAACAGGTTCTTCAAAAGGGCAGCATTAAGCTGGAAGACCATCTTTATTTAAGCTTGGCTGAAATTTTTGATTGGCCGGACCAAAAACGAACAGATACAAAGGAACAGATATTTTGTTATGGACTGCGGGACCATTTGGGAGTTCTTTGTGATGGTACAGTGGTACCCTGCTGTTTAGACAGCCAAGGGGACATTCCGTTGGGGAATCTGTACCAACAGACGCTGGAAGAAATTTTGGAAACTCAGAGAGCGAAGGCGATTTATGAGGGATTTTCCCGCCGTCAGGCGGTGGAGACACTCTGCCAAAAATGCGGTTACGCCAGACGCTTTTGAAAGGAGATAGCTATGGGAGAACTGAACAAAGAGGAACTACAAGCCGCACTGACAGGAACATTTGTAAAGCGGTTAGAGGTTTTAGAGACGGTGGATTCCACCAATGAGGAAGCGAAGCGTTTGGCGAGAACAGGGGCACCTCATGGAACGGTGGTCATAGGCAAAACCCAAACCGCCGGGAAGGGGAGATTAGGACGCCGTTTTTACTCGCCGCCTCAAGCAGGGCTTTATACGACGGTGCTTTTGAGGCCATCCTGCACTCCGGAGCAAGCACTGTTGATTACTCCTGGCGCAGCGGTAGCCTGCGCCAGAGCGATTCAGCGGGCCTGTGGCCTTGAGGTAAAAATCAAATGGGTGAATGACCTGTATTTCCAAGGGAAGAAACTGTGTGGTATTCTGTCTGAGTCCGCTTTAGGGGTAGGGGGGAGTCTGGAATATCTGGTTGTGGGAATGGGTATCAATGTGCAAAACAGCAGTTTTCCCCCAGAATTGAAGGAAATCGCCACCTCTTTGGAAGCCTGCGGGATTCCAGAGGTAGACCTAAACCAGTTAGCGGCTTATCTTTTGGAAGAATTCCAACAGATTTATCAGCAGTTGGAGAGCGGCTCTTTTTTAGAGGAATATAAACGGCGTTCCTGCGTCATTGGCAAAGAGGTGGAGTTTTCAGCACCCAATGGAGCCCATAAAAGGGTGAAGGTGCTGGACATTGACCAAAACGCCAATTTAGTGGTACAGGATGAGAAAGGGATATGCTCTAACATTGGATGTGGGGAAGTAAGCCTGAGAGGAGATTGGACATGATTTATGTACTGGACGGGCAAGGGGGCGGGGTAGGGCGCTCTCTGATAGAGCGTTTAAAGACCCGTGTACCCCAGGAAAAAATTACTGCGGTGGGAACAAATTCCATGGCCACCGCCGCCATGCTGAAAGCGGGCGCGGGAATTGGGGCCACAGGAGAGAATTCAGTGGTATATTGCTGCGGGCAGGCTGGCAAGGAAGATGTGATTGTGGGGCCCTTGGGAATTGTGCTGGCCAACTCCATGCTGGGGGAAATCACCCCTGCGATGGCGGCGGCGGTATCCCAAAGTTTGGCCCATAAGATTTTAATTCCAGTCAGCCGGTGCAGAGCCAGTGTAGCCGGAGTGGCTGAGAAACCCTTGACTCAGTATATTGATGAAGCAGTACAGCTGATTCAGGAACGTTAAAATACTGTGAAAACAAAAGGAAACCTGTGAAACCTTGCGCTAAATTTGAATAATTGCAAAAAATAACAGATTATCAAATTAGCGCATTAGCACGATAAAGTGATATAATCTCCCTATCACAGCACAATCAGAGAGTGAAATGGAGGATATTATAAAATGAATAAAAAATGGTTAAGTGGTATTTTAATTGCGGCTTTGGCGGTATCCGCGTTTTCCGCCTGCGGTGGGTCTGCCTCAACAGAGAGCAGTTCTTCCAGCGAGCCAGCTTCCTCCTCCTCCCAGCAGGAGGAAAGCGCATCCCAGGAAGAATCCGCTGCGGAAGCCTCTTCCCAAGCTGAGGAACCTTCAGCGCTGCCGGAAACCTTCGTCTTGGGACTGGATGCCAGCTTCCCGCCCATGGGCTTTATGGACCAGAACAACAACATTATTGGGGTGGACATCGACCTGGCCAAAGCGGTCTGCGAGAAGCTGGGGATGGAATTTGAGGCCAAGCCCATTGATTGGGACGCCAAGGAGATGGAGCTGAACAGTGATAAAATCTCTTGTATCTGGAACGGGCTGACCATTCAGGAAGGGTTCGATGAAATTTATGAGATGACCCCCGCTTATATGGATAATGAGCAGGTAATTGTGGTGATGGAGAGCTCGGACATCCAAAGTAAGGAGGATTTGGCGGATAAAATCGTAGCGGCCCAGAAGGACTCCTCTGGTCTGGCGGCGCTGCAGAAGGATGAAATCTATTCCTCTATCCAAGGTGGGGCCGCTAAAGAGTATGGCAACTATGTGGAGGCTCTGACTGATTTGGAGATTGGCCGTTGTGACGCAGTGGTTATGGATTCCATCGTCGCCAACTATTACATTAACGCCAACGCTAAGGCCATGCGGGTGTTGGATGACAAGATGGCTTCTGAGCAGTATGGAATCGCTTTCAAGAAGGGCAACACTGAATTGAGAGACGCTGTTTGGGGTGCTTTGCAGGAGTTGGAAGCAGAGGGAAAAGTAGCTGAGATTTCTCTGCAATGGTTTAATAAGGAAGATATGATTCAAATTGGCTGATTTCCTGAAACAAAAAATCGCACCCGCCCGGGCTTTGTCTCGAGCGGGTGTGTGGACTGTCTAAAGAAAAAGCGTTAGGAGCGTGTATGGAATGACGACAAGTGAGATTCTGGCGACCACTCAGGCGTTGCTGCAAGGGCTGGGAACCGTGATTACCTTATTTGTAGTGGTAATGGTGGCCTCCCTGCCGTTGGGGTTTCTGCTGACGATGTTGGCCCGGTGCAGAATCGCACCAATTCGGTGGCTGGTAAACGCCTATATTTACATAATGCGGGGGACACCGCTGATGCTCCAGCTTTTTTTCATTTATTACGGCCTTCCGTTTGTCAATGACTTTTTCAAGATGGCGCTGCGTTCCGCTATGGTGTGCGCTTTGCTGGGCTTTTCACTGAATTACGCCGCGTATTTCGCTGAAATTTTCCGGGGGGGCTTGTTGTCGGTGGACAAGGGCCAGTATGAGGCATGTCAGGTTTTGGGGCTGAATCGTGTCCAAACTACCTTATATGCAGTGCTTCCTCAGATGTTCCGGGTAGCGCTGCCCTCCATTACAAATGAATCCATTACATTGGTCAAGGATACCGCTTTGGTTTTTTCCATTTCCATTATGGAGGTGCTGTATTACGCCAAAGCGGCGGTGAGCCGTACAGGCAGTATTCTTCCCTATGCCATCGCATTCTTGATTTATTTAGCACTGAACTCGCTGTTGCAGCTGTTTTTTAACTGGCTGGAAAAGAAAACCGCTTACTGAGAGGGGAGGGACAAGGATGAGTTTGATTTTCGTAAAAAATCTCCGCAAGGGATTCCAGGGTGTGGAGGTACTGACCGATGTGAACTTTCAGGTGGATAAAGGGGACGTCATCGCTGTGATTGGACCATCTGGGGCGGGCAAAAGCACCATGCTCAGATGTTTGATTGATTTGGAGAAGGTGGACGGGGGAACCATTGAGGTGGAAGGGGAACCGTTGGTGAAGGATGGAATTTATGCCCCACCCGCTCAGGTGAGAAGAGCCACCGGAAAGATGGGGATGGTCTTTCAGAATTTTCATTTGTTTCCTCATTTGTCGGTACGGCGGAATCTGACCATGCCGCTGATGAAGGTAAAAGGAACAGGGAAAGAACAGGCCAACGCTCTGGCCTTAGAAACTTTAAAGAAGGTTGGGATGGGGGACCGAATTGATGCCATGCCATCCACCCTGTCCGGCGGTCAGAAGCAAAGGGTAGCCATCGCCAGAGCCTTGATGCTGAATCCCGATATTATGCTGTTTGATGAACCTACATCCGCCTTGGACCCTATGCTGACACTGGAAGTGTTGGGAGTGATGCAGAAGCTGGCAGCAGACCATATGACCATGCTGGTGGTTACCCATGAAATGTCTTTTGCGAAAGAGGTAGCCAATCGGATTTTATTTATGTGTGATGGAACGATTTTGGAAGAGGGAACCCCAGAACAGATTTTTGGTCATCCCAAGCATCAGCGGACAGCGGATTTCCTTGGAAATAACATTAAATAAAGGAAATACGAGCAATCTGGAAAAAATTTTCCTTACCATGAAGTAAAATGAGATTTTGCGCACACTCTAATAATGCGTCCAGTCAAATGGATGGAATCTGACAAATGGTAAAGGAGAATTTGACAAATGAAAACAAGGAAATTACTGGGAATTCTGCTGGCGGCTGTGATTTGTGTAGGAGCATTGGCTGGCTGCGGTTCTTCAAAGAGTGAGGAAACCACTGTATCCATGAAGGATGGTTACACTGTGGAAACCGTTGTAAAAAGCATTGTGGATGAAGTGGGAATCGCCATGCCCGCGGAGATTGACGACACTATCCTGAAGGATATGTGTCATGTGGACCCAGCCAATGTGGAATCCTATTATGGACAAATCGCTATGGTGAACGTCAGCGCGGATAACATCATTGGCGTGCAGGCCAAACCTGGCAAAGGTGCAGAGGTAGCGGAAGGTCTGAATCAGCGTTTGGAGGACGTGAAAGCCCAGTTCGCTCAGTATCTGCCTGACCAGAAGGAAAAAACCGAAAAGGGTAAGGTCATTGAGAAGGGCGACTATGTGTTCCTGCTGATTCTTGGCTCCGATGTGGAGAAGTTTGATGAGGAGATGCAGCGGGCAGAAGAACTGGTAAATGAGGCTTTTTAAAAAGTAGCTCTTGAATAACGCCGCAAAATTTGGTAAAGTGTACTAGACATGGTACACTTTACTTTTTATTTATACTTGAGCGGGGAGGCTCCTTATGGTCTTTAGCAGTTTGACATTTCTATTTAAATTTTTGCCATTAGCTTTTGGGGCATATTATCTTACCCCTGCGCGCTGGAAAAATTTGACCTTGCTGTTGGTAAGCTTGGTGTTTTATTCTTGGGGAGAGGTCAAGTATTTCCCAATCATGCTATCTGTGATATTGGTCAATTATGGGGCGGGTCTGCTGCTGGGGCGGTTAAAGCAAAAAGGGAGCCGAAGGCTGGTGTTAGCTGTCTCGGTAGTGTTCAGTGTAGGGTTTTTGGCCTTTTTTAAGTACAGCAATTTCCTGCTGGAGAACATCAATCTCCTGTTTGGAACCAGCCTGCCCATGCTGGAAGTGACGAAAAATCTTCCTTTGGGAATCAGCTTCTATACCTTTCAAATCATGACCTATACCATTGATGTTTATTTTGGAAAAGCCCAGGCGGAAAAGAGCCTGATTGATTTTGGGGCGTTTGTGGTGCTGTTTCCCCAGCTTATCGCTGGTCCCATTGTAAAATATACGGACATCAGTGCGGAGTTAAAGAAACGCTCCATCACTTTGGATAAAATTCAAGAGGGAATCGCACTGTTTATTTTAGGATTGGGCAGCAAGGTTTTGCTGGCCAACAATGTGGGGAAGTTGTGGACAGATGTAGAGTCTATTGGTTTCCAAAATATTTCCACTCCTTTGGCTTGGCTGGCGTTGGTAGCTTATACCCTGCAAATTTATTTTGATTTTTCTGGGTACTCTTTGATGGCTATTGGTATGGGACGAGCTATGGGTTTTACCTTCCCGCAAAACTTTAATTACCCTTATATTTCTAAAAGTGTTAGAGAGTTTTGGAAGCGTTGGCATATGACCTTATCTGGATGGTTTCAGGAATATCTGTACATCCCTCTGGGCGGCAGTCGAGTCTCACCTGGACGCAGCTATTTCAATCTGCTGGTGGTCTGGGCCTGTACAGGCCTATGGCATGGAGCCAGCTGGAACTTTGTATTGTGGGGATTGTATTTCTTTGTTTTAATCTGCTGTGAACGTCTGTTTTTGAAAAAGTTTCTTGACAAGCGCCCTGTTTTAGGACATTTGTACGGGGTGGCAGCCATTTTGATTGGTTGGTCGCTATTCGCGGTGGTAGATTTAGGGCAGCTTGTAACTTTTTGGAGCAGATTGTTTACCCCTTGTTCCAATGGGCAGGATTATCTGTTTTACCTGCGCAATTATGGGATTGTTCTGGTGCTGGGATGTGTGTTTTCTCTGCCAATCCTCAACCGTATCCGGGACCGTCATCCAACCGTCTGTAAATGGCTTGCGCTTCCGTTTTTGAGCTTGGTGTTGGTGCTTTCGGTAGCGTATCTGGTAGATGAAACTTATAATCCATTCCTTTATTTCCGTTTTTAACAGGGAGGCAGATATGAAACTCATCAAAAAATATTGCTTGCTTTGGCTGTTTGCGGCGTTTATTTTGTTTTTCGCGGTGGCGGATTTATTTGTGCCTGACAGGGAATTCAGCGAAATGGAGAACCGCTATCTGGAGCAGCGTCCGAAATTCAGCCTGTCCAAGCTCTTAAACAACGAATATACCCCAAAATATGAAAAATTTGTCAATGACCAGTTTGTGGGACGAGATGGATGGATTACCCTGAAATCTGTTTGTGAGTCTGCTCTTGGCAAGATTGAAAATAATGGGATTGTTTATGGAAAGGATCATTACCTTTTTGAAAGTTATCCTTCCACCAATGATGACCGTATCCAGAAAAATATCGGATTTGTCAATGAGTTTTTATCCACTTTGAGTCCAGATACAAAGGCCACAGTTGCTTTGATTCCCAATTCTTACGCCATACTTCAGGATTTGGTTCCTGTGGGGCTTCAGAATGTGGACCAACGGAGCTATATTCCTGAGATTCTTTCCCAGATTCAGGGAGCGGATACGTTAGACTTAACCCCAGTTATGGATGCTGCCGCTGCGTCTGCCAGGGAACGCTCCGCCCAAAGAGAAGCCAATCAAGAGGAAACCTTGGCTTATTATCGGACGGACCATCACTGGACAACCTATGGAGCCTATGAAGGGTATCGGGCGTTTGTGGAAAGTCGGGGCTTAAAGGCGGTAACACTGGAGGAGCTGGAGGATAAACTTCTCTATGTGCCGGGATTTTATGGCAGCTATTATAATAAGTGCAAGCTTTTTTCCGCTGTACCTGACACCATTTGGGTCTATGATATTCCCTTTTCCTCAATGACCATCAATGGGGAGAAAAAAGACAGCCTGCATGATCCGGATAAATGGAACACCCATGATAAACATGCAGCCTTCCTCTGGGGAAATAACGGGCTGACCATTATCCAGTCCCAGAACAATTTGAATCATCAGGAGGGCAAGACCAGCCGAGTCCTGGTAGTTAAGGACAGCTATGGAAACAGCTTTTCACCCTTTCTCACTTATAGCTATGATGAGGTGTGGGTGGTAGATTTGCGGGATGTGGCGAAAATGAGCGACATCATGTCTCAAGCCCAATTTGACGATTTGCTCATTCTATACAATTTTATGAATTTTGCCAGCGATACCAACATTCCAAAATTGAATTATTGAATTCATTAAAAAGGAAGCTGTACAGCTTCCTTTTTAAATATTACTTAGAAACGGTTTTGCTCTTTTTATTGACAATCTTCCTGGTTACCATTATACTATAACAAGAATAATGAAGGGGGCGTTCTCTTTGAAATTGATTCGCACGGAAGACGCGGTGGGACATGTACTCTGTCATGATTTAACAAGAATTGTAAAAGGGGTTACCAAAGACGCAGCATTCCGCAAAGGGCATGTGGTGACTCAGGAGGATATACCGCTGTTGTTGTCTATGGGAAAAGACCATCTTTATGTATGGGAGAAAACTGAGGGAACCCTCCATGAGGATGAGGCTGCTCAAATTCTTTACAAAATCTGCGCTGGCGCCCATATGAGCCCTACTTCTGTGAAAGAAGGAAAAATAGAGGTAATAGCAGACTGTGATGGGCTTTTGCTGGTGGATGATGCAAGACTGAGGCAGGTAAATGGTCTGGGAGAAATGATGATTGCCACCCGGCATGGACATTGCCCTGTCAGAAAAGGGGACAAGCTTGCAGGAACACGTATCATTCCACTGATTATTCCGGAACAAAAAATGAAGCAGGCACAAGAGCTGTGTCAAGGAAGTCCTTTGTTGGAGTTCCATCCATTTCGTACTCGGAAGGTGGGCATTATCACCACAGGGAATGAGGTTTTTTACGGCCGGATTAAGGATGATTTCACCCCTGTTCTGGAAGAAAAATTAGCCGAGTTCGGCTGCCAAATGGACCAGCATGTAACCTTGGGAGACGACCCTGAACAGATAACCAGTGCCATTAACAAGATGCTGTCAGAGGGGATGGAGCTGATTCTCTGCACAGGAGGCATGAGTGTGGACCCAGATGACAGAACCCCTTTGGCCATTAAAAATACAGGCGCTGAAATTGTAACGTATGGGGCGCCGGTTTTGCCGGGGGCTATGTTAATGTTGGCCTATGCCCAATCAGGACAGGCCATTTTAGGGCTTCCGGGATGTGTTATGTACGCCAAACGGACAGTTTTTGATTTGGTCCTGCCCTTAATTATGGCGGATGTGCCGGTTAGAAAGGAAGATTTAGCGGCTATGGGTCAGGGAGGACTTTGCCTTTCCTGTCCAGTATGCACCTTCCCCAATTGTGGGTTTGGCAAAGGCTGGTAATGATGTCCTTAATAATAGGTAAATACGAAATAAATCCCCATCCCGGATTTTTCCAGGATGGGGATTTTGTATCAGAGATTTAATTTTTAAGAACGGAGCTGAGCGCCTACCTTATCCAAAGCCTTCAAAGCCCGTTTCACAGCGGCATCCGCTTCCTCGTCGGTGAGGGTGCGGTCAGCGGCCCGCATGGTCAGGCTGTAAGCCACACTCTTTTTACCTTGGGCCACCTGAGCGCCGCGGTAAACATCAAATAGGGATACATCCTCCAAAATTTTTCCAACGCCTTCCCGAATGGCGTTTTCCAGGACAGCCACAGGGGTTTCATCGTCACAAATCAGCGCCAAGTCACGGGTAGAAGCGGGGAATTTGGGCAAAGGATGGTATCCGGATTCAGGAGCTGCATTGGCCAGCAGCAGTCCCATATCCAGATAGGCGATGTATGCCCGAGTCCCTATGGCGTAATTTTCCGCCACAGTGGGATGAGCCTCACCAATCATGCCTACTTTCGCGTCTCCCACATAGATTTCAGCACAGCGTCCGGGATGGAAGGAAGGATGGGTGGAGCAAGCGGAGAAACTATACCCCTTGATATTCAGCCGATTCAGCAGGGTTTCCACAATCCCCTTGAGGGAGAAGAAATCATGTCCCTCTCCATACATGCCCAAGGTAATCACAGCCCGCTCATCAGGAAGCTCTTTTCCTTCCTGGGGCAGATAAACTGTTCCCACCTCATAAAGGGCAGCGGACTTATTGCGGTTATTGTAGTTCCGGGACAGCACCTCCAGCATAGAGGGGAGGGTAGTGGTACGCATCACACTGGTATCCTCTCCCAGAGGATTGCTGATGACCACACTGTTCCGATAAAGGCTGTCCTGAGGCAAACGGATTTTGTCATAATATTTAGGGCTGATGAAGGAATAAGTGGAGACCTCATAAAGCCCTTGAGCCTGCAAAATGGAATTGACAGAATGCTGGAATTTCTGTTCAGTGGTGTACTGTCCATCAGCGGTGCCTCGAATGGCTGTGGTGGGAATTTTGTCATAGCCATAGAAACGGGCAATCTCCTCAGCAATATCGGCTTTATGCTCCAAATCGCTGCGGAAGGAAGGAGGAATCACAACATCCCCATCAATTTTGCACTCCAACCGGGTCAGAATTTGGCACATTTCCTCTTTGGACAGGTCGATGCCAATGAAGCGGTTAATCCAGTCCGCCTCCAGGGGAATACGGCGTTCTGTTTTATCGGAATTATCCACATCAATCATGCCGCCAATGACCTCGCCGGCACCCAACAGCTCTACCAGCTGACAGGCCCGCTCTACCGCTGGGATACAAGTGGCGGGGTCCAGCTGCTTCTCAAAACGTCCAGAAGCCTCTGTGCGCATCCCCAGATTCTTAGCGGTAATCCGGACGGAAGGCCCATTGAAGCAAGCGGACTCAAATACAATTGTATTGGTGTCATCAGCGATTCCGCTGTACTCACCACCCATAACACCAGCCACCGCGGTGGGCTTTTCCACATCAGCGATGACCAGCATGTCCGGGGTCAGCTTGCGGACAATTCCATCCAGAGTTTCCAGTTCTTCGCCCTCATTGGCCCGACGCACTACAATTTTTCCGCCTGCCACAAACCGATGGTCGAAAGCGTGCATAGGCTGGCCATATTCCAGCATCACATAGTTGGTGATGTCCACAATGTTGTTGATGGGACGAACCCCGCAAGCCCGCAGCCGTTCCCGCATCCAACGGGGAGAAGGCTCTACCTTGATATTTTTTACCATACGGGCCACATACCGGGGACAAAGGTCAGGAGCGGTGACCTCTACCTTCAGGTGCTGATGGATGTCGTCTGAGGTTTTTTCCACCTGAGGCACAGGGAGACGCAGAGGTTTCTGGAAGGTAGCCGCCGCTTCTCTGGCCAAACCAGTGATAGAAAGGCAGTCAGGGCGGTTGGAGGTGATTTCAAATTCCACACAGGTGTCATTCAGCCCAATAGCCTCATGGATATCCTGGCCAACCTTCAGGTCAGGCTCCTCCAGCAGGAAGATACCATCTTCGATGGCATAGGGGAAATCATGGGTGGTCAGCCCAAGCTCGCTCAGGGAGCAGAGCATGCCATTGGACTCCACGCCTCTCAATTTTCCTTTTTTGATATGGACACCGCCAGGCAGATAGCTGTCATGGAGGGCCACAGGTACCCAGTCACCAGCTTTGACATTTTGGGCGCCGGTTACGATTTGAATGGGGGACTGGGCGCCTACATCCACCTGGCAGATAACCAAATGGTCAGAGTCAGGATGGGGAACTACCTCCAGCAGATGCCCCACCACTACATTTTTAATCTCGCTTCCTTCTGTATCCCAGCCCTCAACCTTGGAGCCGGACATCGTCATCGCCTCAGCGAACTGACGAGGGGAGATGCCATCAACGTCCACATAATCGGACAGCCATTTCATAGAAAGATTCATTGTTACTCAAACCTCCGAAATCTGATTCGATATTCCTTAGAATTGGTCCAGGAAGCGCAGGTCGTTTTCATAGAAAAGACGCAGGTCATCAATGTTATACCGGCGCATGACAAGACGCTCCAAACCGATGCCGAAGGCGAAACCGCTGTATTCCTCAGGGTCAATACCGCAGTTGGACAGGACCTTGGGATGGACCATACCGCAGCCCAGCAGCTCAATCCAGCCTTCGCCTTTGCACAGCCGGCAGCCCTCTCCATGGCAGGAGAAGCACTGAACATCCATTTCGGCGGAGGGCTCAGTGAAGGGGAAGTGGTGGGGACGGAACCGAACCACCGAATCCTCCCCATACAGCCGTTTGGTGAACATCTCCAAGGTGCCTTTCAGGTCGGCCATGGTGACCCCTTTGTCCACGACCAGTCCCTCAATCTGATGGAACAGAGGGGAGTGGGTGGCGTCTACTGCGTCGGAACGATAAACACGGCCAGGAGCGATTACCCGGATGGGAGGTTTTTGTTTCTCCATGGTGCGAACCTGAACAGGGGAGGTCTGGGTCCGCAGCAGTACATTTTCTGTGATATAGAAGGTATCCTGGGTATCCCGGGCGGGATGGTTTTTGGGAATGTTCAAAGCCTCGAAGTTGTAATAGTCCAGCTCTACCTCGGGACCTTCCACAATGGAGAAGCCCATCCCCAGGAAAATTTCTCCTACCTCATCCAGCACTTTGGAGAGGGGATGGGGTTTGCCCATAGGGGCAGCTTTTCCAGGCATAGTGACATCCAAGCGCTCCGCTTTCAGTTTCTGCTCCTGGAGGGCCGCTTTGAGAGCCGCCGCTTTTTCCTCAATCAGCGCCTCGATGGAAGCCCGTACCTCGTTTGCGAAAGCACCTACTTTGGGGCGCTCCTCAGCGGAAAGCTTACCCATCTGTTTGAGAATACCAGTCAGTTCTCCTTTTTTTCCCAGGTACTTTACCCGCAGTTCTTCCAGGGCCTTGGGGTCGCTGACCTGAGCCAGCGCCTGGGCCGCCTGCTCTTTAATGTTTTGCAGCGCGTTCAGCATAATTTCAATCATCCTTCTTTAAAAAGATTCTTATTGGTTGGATAGGCGGTCAATAAAAAAGCCGCCCGTCCACACAGGGACGAACGGCAAAAGCCTTCCGTGGTACCACCCAGTTTCCCGGCGGAAATCCGCCAGACACTCTCAAACGGTGTAACGGCCGCAACTCCGTCGCCGCCTACTTTCTGTTCAGCGGCGCCGCTCCTGGGCGAACTTCACGCAGCTCCATAACAGTTCGCTTACAGCCGGTGACGAACCTCTCTGTTGAGATGGTAGAAGCGCTACTTTCCCATTCCAAGCGTTATACTAGTGTTTATGATAGCACGTCAAAAGCGGGATTGCAACCCCCTTTTTAGACTTTTAGTCTTTCTTTGCGGACTCAAGCTGGTATGTATCCTGGAAATGCTTGCAGCAAACTGACAGGACACATCTGTCACAGGCGGGCCGGCGGGCCACACAGACAGCCCGCCCATGCAGCACCAACCGATGGCAAAAGTTATTGGATTCTTCAGGAGGCAGTAAGGGCCTCAACTGATTTTCCACCTTCAATGGGTCCTTTCCCTCACTGAGCCCCAGAAGGTTTGTGATGCGGATACAGTGGGTGTCCACCACGATGGCGGGCTTATGGAAAATATCCCCCATAATCAGATTGGCGGTTTTTCTTCCGATGCCGGGCAGTTTCACCAACTGTTCCAGAGAATCAGGAACCTGTCCGCCGTAGACCTCCATCATCATCTGACACATGGCAATGATGTCCTTGGCTTTGGTTTTATAAAGTCCGCAAGACTTAATCAAGTTCTCCACATCCGCCAGATCCGCCTGAGCGAATTCCTGGATGGTTTGATACTTTTGAAACAAATCCTTGCAAACGATATTGACACGGGCGTCGGTGCATTGGGCTGCCAAACGGGTAGCAATCAGCAGTTCGTGAGGTTTCTGATATTCCAAAGAGCAGATTGCGTCTGGATACTCTTTTTTTAAAAGTTCTACCGCCATAAGAGCGGCTTGTTTTTGCTCCATAAGTATGGCCTCCTTTCATTAGTGCAGATTTGGCAGAAGCAGATGAAATAGGATACCTAAAACTCCTGAGAATAAAATCATCCAAATAGGATGCAGTTTGGGCTTCCAACGGCTGAACCCAAAGGCCAAAACAGCAATGATGACTGCTTGAAAGCTCAAGTTAGGTACTTTGCCTTGGATAAATTCCCACACGCTGGCGCCTCCTGCCACATTGGCCAGGAAGATGGAAAGGGCCGCAGCTGCGATTAACCCGATGACAGCGGCTCTCAAGCCGTAGAGCGCCCCTTTTACAATGGGATTCTCCTGAAAATGACCGAAACAGGTAGCCACCAAAAGAATGATTAAGAAGGAAGGCAGAATAACTCCTAAGGTAGCCAAGGCTCCTCCCAGTACACCACCCTGCTGCATCCCCACAAAAGTAGCGATGTTGACAGCGAAAGGGCCGGGGGTGGATTCGCTGATAGCGATAAAATCAATCAGCTCCTCCTGAGTGGCCCAAGCCAATTGAAGAATGTCCTGCTGGATCATAGGAATCATGGCATAGCCGCCGCCAATGGTGAATAATCCTATTTTAAAGAAAACAGCGAATAGATGAAGAAGGATCATCATACTTCACCGCCTTCCGCCTTTTTGGCTACGGTTAACTGCCGCACGACGCCAGCAATTCCCGCAAGTATCAATAGAAAGACTACATCCACATTGAATAATCCAGCGCCAATAAAGGCCAAAACCATTAATGGAATGGTAAATTTTGTCTTGGGACATTTTTTCCCTAATTTCAGTACAGCGTTAAATACAAGAACGACTACCCCAGCCCGAATCCCATCAAACATCCAAGCCAGCCATTGGATTTGCTTATACTGCATGATAAACAAGGACAGCACTGAAATAATCAAATAGGAAGGGAGCGCTGTTCCAAGAGTGGCGGCAGCGGCACCCAGAAATCCAGCTACTTTATAACCGATAAAGGTGGCTGAATTGATGGAGATAGGGCCGGGAGTAGATTCCGCGATGGCAAGAATATTTAAAATATCCTCATCGGTAATCCAATGATGTTTTTCTACCGCTTCCCGCTCAATGAGGGGAACCATAGCGTAACCACCGCCAAATGTGAAGGCACCAATTTTAAAGAAGGCAGCGAACAATTGAAAAGAATTTGAAAGTTTACCCAATAGAATTCCTCCCAATCCCCATTTTTTAAAGTGTGAAATGGAGACACATTTGTCAATTGAAAAATTTATAACTTTTTTATTGTAACACATTCCAAACCCCCCTTCAAGGGTGGCTATGGTAAAAGTGGGAACTATTTGGAGTGGTTAGAACAAATGTGCATAAAATAAAAATTATATCAGAATTTTTTGGAAAACCTATGAAAAATTTTGAAAACATGATATACTATATTTGCCAAAAAGACCTGGCTTCTATGCCGGAAAAGGACGTGCGGGATGAAATTCAATTTTAATCGGCAGCATACCACTATTGCGATTTATGCCTTCTTGGTATTGGCGGGAGCGATTTTATTTAATGGGTTTTTCCAAAACTTAGATTACTTCCGCAAACAGGTTGAAACAATTTTTAACCTGTTGAAGCCTTTTGTTTATGGATTTGGGATTGCGTATATCTTAAATCCGGTTTTGAAAAAAGTGGAGGGCAGGGTTCTCAGGCCCGCTATGGGAAAATGGGCAGGGGATAAAGCCATTCGTGGAATCTCTATTCTGGTTACTTATCTGTTGGCGACAGGAGTACTCACTTTATTTTTCATGATAGTGGCTCCGCAATTGGTATCCAGCATCACCGGGCTGGTTTACAAATTGTCTCGTTATATCAATTCCGCTGATGTTTGGCTTCCAACTTTATTGAATTATTTCCCGGAGTTTGATCTGCCCAGCACCATCTCAGTGTATTTGCAGGAATATGCTAAAACCATCGCAGAAGCTGCCTATCGCATGCTCACCCAGGCGGTCCCGTGGCTGGTAAACTTATCCACTCGTTTCGCTTCAGGATTGTTGTCAGTGGTGGTAGGTGTCATCGTTTCCATTTATATGCTGATTGATAAGGAGCGTTTTTGCGCGGGACTGAAAAGAGGATGGTACGCCCTTCTGCCCAAAAAGAGCGCCGACTGGCTTCTGGAACTGGGCAGCGACGCCAATAAGGTATTCGGCGGTTTTATCAGCGGCAAATTATTGGATTCATTGATTATAGGGATTCTCTGTTTTATTGGAACCAGCCTTTTGGGGATGCCAAATGTTATGCTGGTTTCGGTCATTGTAGGCGTTACCAATGTAATCCCTTACTTTGGTCCATTTATTGGGGCCATACCTTCTTTCTTTATTATTCTCATTGACGATCCGATTAAAGCTTTATGGTTTTTGGTGTTTATTTTTATCCTTCAACAGTTTGACGGTAATATACTTGGCCCCAAAATTTTGGGGGACTCCACCGGCCTTTCCGCTTTTTGGGTGGTATTTGCCATTATGTTGTTTGGAGGCTTGTACGGATTTATTGGGATGTTCTTGGGAGTTCCAGTATTCTCGGTGATTTATATGCTGTTTAATCGGTTTTTGACGTCCAGGCTCAAAGCCAGACAGATGCCTCAGGAGATAGACAGCTACTGTGCTTCAGACGCGCCTATTCCTAAAAAACATAAGCCCTAAGGAAATCAATCCACTTCATACAATAAGGGGTCCAGAAACACAAGTTTCTGGACCCCTTGCTTATAGACCATTATCTTAATCTATTAAATCCTCAATATCAAGAAATATATGTTCAGCTTCAGCACGGACAATGGCGGCTAAGGAAATCTCTTTGGATTCTGCGTCCACATGCCCCACATAGAACACATTTTTTTCATCATCGTAACAGCCAAATACGGTACCATTGGAGGATAAATACTGTTTTAATTCTGGATAGCGAATACCTTGTTTTTTCAAAACGGACTTGGAGGCGACCCAATCATCCTTTTCGGGGTCAAAATACTCCTCTCTGCGCCACCCAATATTCTCTAAAGCGGATTCCGCTGTATCATAATTCACACAGCTTAAAATATTGAAAAGGACTTCTAAAAGAAATTCAGAGAGGGTATGCTTGGTATCCCGCCACTTGGTAAACGGGTCCTCCTCATGCTGCCAGTAAACCTTGGGATTATCCTGCTCTAAATCTGCCTTGTGGATTCCAAAAGTCACATCCCCATTTGCGTAATCCGAGCCAATCAGCAAATAATCGCAGACTTTATTTGGCCATTGCTCCACTGGCAGCTGAGCCAGCTTGTAGTAGGGGCTTGTTTTGTCAAAGGAATCCGAATTCTCTTTCTCATCCTCAATACGTTCCTGAATCTCCTCATAAAACATCCTGGGAAAAGTAGGAGTGGTCCATAAATTGTCGGTTTTAAATAGGGGACGCTTAAACGCTCGCTCCATGAAATCTAAATAAACCTTAGGGAGAGGAATTTTTTTGTCCTGCATAAAGGATTCCAGCCACTCTTTGGCGGAAGGCTGCTGCTCATACCCCAAAATCTCTAAAAGCTTAACAGGACATAAATCATACTTGATTGCCATAGATAAAGCCTCCTATAAAATGTTAGTCTTGGATGGTAATGGTAATCGGGCAATCCAACACGCCCAAAAAGGACAAATCAGCAGGGTCTATCACATTGATATAAGCGGTTGCCTCATAAGTACCTGCTTGCAGGGAATCCTTCAGCGTAATGGAGGGGAGGTATTGTCCAGGCGCTATGTATTTGGATTGGTAAAGCAGCTGGGGTTCCTCTGTGGCCAAGGCGATTTCAAGCACCATAAGGTACTGATTGAAAGATGGGTTCTGCGCCAAAATATTCCCATCCTGTCCGGCATTGGTAAAGGTTGGGGTTGCGTTAAGGCGATAACCAAACAGTCCCGGACCGGGAGAGGATTCTGAGCGGGGGGTTCCAGGCATATGGCCGGTAATGGCCTGAGGGTCCAGATCCTCTACCTGAAACTGAGGGGGAAGGGAAACCGGGCCTCCAGCGTCTTCCGGGTTTTGAGGGGAGAAACAGTATAAAAAAACGCCAAACCCGATCAGAGCAATACAGATCAGGGACAGCGTTATGGAAAGTGCAAAATAGGATTTTTTTCTTTGTCCAGCAGCCATAAAAAACCAACTTTCTCAAGAGATCTTCCGCAAAACCTTTGGACGGAACCATTGCCAATAGATGGCTAAGGCTTGGGACAGAAGGTAATCATACATTACAAAGGTAAAGTTCGCCATTCCCAGCGCCACATAAGCGGTATATTGCCCAAGATTTCCCCAGTCGGCCAGCAGGTCAGGAATTCCAAGCACGTATAAAGTGAAATAATAGAACACCACAACCACCAGATTCAATAAACCCAGCTTGACCAACCAACAGAATAAACGGGGCAGGCGTTCCAAAATTGGTTTGAGCATGGGATAATAGCCCAGCAGCATAATGAACAGCAGTTTCGCCTCTATATCCGGCACAACAAAGATAGACAGCAGCGAAACCGCCACATAAACCAAAATCGCTGTTTTATACCCATTTTCAGCGGATACCCCAATCAGGACAATACCAGCGCAGGCAGGAAATACATAGGAAGAGAAGGGCACCAGACCGGTCATAAACATTAAAAGAAGGCATAAAGCGGCGGAAAGACCGCCCATAGCCACCTGTGTACTTTTCTTCATAGAACTCAGCAGCCGGTGCCGCAGTCCATACAGCAATTGGCGCAGTAGAGAGCGGCGCAGATGTCACAGCAGCTGCATCCGCCAATCTGCTGATAACCGCCATATTGACGGTTGCCATTCTGCCGCTGCCACATGAGCTGATTATAAGCGGCAGCGTATTCCTGATTCTGGGGATTGAGAGCGCAGGCCCGCTGAAAGCTTTGGAGGGCGTCATCCAGCCATCCTCTGGAATAATAGATGCTTCCTTTCAGAAAATACCATTCTGCGTCCCGACTGGCCACGGCCACACCGTCCAATAGTTCCTGAGCCTCCGCGATGCGGCCAGCGTTAATCAGCCGGCGGATGTCAGCGAATTGAGAACTGGCTTGCTGGTATCCAGGAGCGCTGTAAGCCTGTCTGCCCGGCTGAGAACCAGCGTTGCGGCGCTGAGACATAATCTGGTCATAGGCTTGGTTGATCTCCTGCATCTTTTCCCCGGCCAGGTCGGCTAAGGGATTTCCCTGATAATTGTCGGGGTGGTATTTTTTCGCCAACTCTCGGTAGGCGGCTTTTACCTGGTCGTCGCTGGCGTTGGGGGAAACCCCTAATACCTGATACGGATCAGTCATGGTCCTTCGTCTCCTTTGGCAGAAAGATACGGTCCACAGTTTCCTGCAGCCCTAAATGCACAATATTATCCAAAATTGGCTGGTAACGATAAAGTTTGAGAAGGGAATAGGTCTTATCCAATTCCCCCAGAGTCAGATAAAGTGTTCCCTTGGCTTCTTGCCGGATTTGCGCAAAGTCATCAGGGGTTTGAGGAGGGGCACCCGCCCGCAGCAGGAAAGGATTGTAATTTCCCTGTTCCTGATCTTTGGAAAGATCATCCAAAGCGTCACAAAAGTAGACATAACGCCCCAACAGATACCCAAACCGTTCCAAAACACGGCGCTGACGCTCATCCCGAGCCAACAGCCCGCATACTCCAGCCAGAGCGGCGGCGGTAGGTTCAGCGGCGGCGTCTACACTGTCACACCGTTCAGCCTCCAAGGCGCTTTGGCGGCTCACTGCGTCATAAATAATCCGGGCGGCGTTGGGATACGCTGCCGCAGCCTTATTATGGGCGGACTTAGCGAAAGGTTTGCACAGCAGCCAGAGCATCCGTTTTCCAAAAGCCTCATCCATCAGGTTGTCCAATACCTTATAATAAAACAGCATCATAGCCACACCGCCAGCATATTCCAAGGAAGGACAAGACTGGCAGCGAGGAACCCGGCGCAGAGGATTGACCACACACCGTTTTGGGATAAAAGCAGGCTCCGCTTCCGGCGCGATGGCTAAATCCAGCAGCGCCAAAAAAACAAAGTCGTAGCTTAGAGTAAAGCGGGCGAAAGGTCCAAAGGAAGCCCCCAACTGTTCGCACAATCCACAATAGATGGCTTTATAAAGTTCATATTCACACACCTTCAGCTGCCCTTTGCTGGGCAACACATATCCAAACATAATCTGTCCTCATATTTTATACAACTCTTTAAGAATTTATTTTACACGAAAAAACTGAAAAGATGTTTAATAAAATATGAATTTGTAAGAAAATAAGGTTAAATACAGGGCTTTTCCCAGAGGGTGTATCAAAGGATTGCAAACATTTGACGGTCTTTGCCTTTGTTCATCCTGATTTCTGAAAAAAGCGGTCAGTTCATTGTGTCTTGATATTTCTATAAAAAAGGGGTATGATGGAAAATAATCCTGAATTATTCACGACTTTGCCACGAATGTGGCTGAAAGCCACATAGTTACTGTATTTTAACTGAATATTGCTTTTCACCTATCAAGTGAATGAAAAAAGAGCATCCATTTGTGGTAAAATT
>CALWZG010000032.1 GCA_944385965.1 uncultured Anaerotruncus sp. | reverse complement strand
CCGATATGGCGAAGGCCTTTCTGGAAACCCTGCAAAATGCTGGGTATTACGCTGGGCTGTACGCATCCAAGGACTGGCTGGAAAACTGGGTCGATGGGACCCAGCTGACCGCTTATGACAAGTGGGTGGCCCAGTATGCCTCCAAATGTACCTATACGGAGCCCTACGGCATGTGGCAGCATCACGGAAATGTACCAGGTTTTACCGGATACGTGGATGGAATTTCGGTGCCGGTGGATTTAAACGACTGCTACAAGGACTATCCCGCTATCATCAAAGGGGCGGGACTGAACGGCTGGGGAGGCTCCCAGGAGACAAACCCGCCGGAGCAGGATTACAAGGCTTTGTATCAGCAGGCTGCCGCCGAGTTAAAGCTGGTGCAGGACAAGCTGGAAGCCATTCGGCAGGCTGGGGGATGGCAGGAGAATCAATAGCAATTTACCCATATTATAAAGAAATGTTTATTTCCCCTCTGTTCAAAAAATATTCACCAAACTGCCTGTTTTTTCTATATAATTATGGTATAATAACCGCAGAGCGATTATTATACCTCTTATGGCCAGGACGATACGTGAGCAAAGCCCACTCCCGTCCCAATAGCCAATTATACCATTCACACTTTGTGTTCATGGTATAATAAGCGCAGGACAAACAACAAAGCGGTTTGCAGCTGCATCTGGGCGGCTCAGCGCGGCAAGATGCCGCGCTCTGCGCTTGTTATACTATTTTTATGTCTAGGATGATACATGTGCAAAGCCTACTTTTGTGTCAATGGCCTAATCGCAAGAGTGTGTTTATGATAGCTTAAATTTCAATCGTTCTGACTTGGCGAAAATCGGCTGTAAGCCGCAAGATAAAAACAACAGTCAAAGGGCATTTGTATTTAAAACAGAAGGCTCGGAGAGAAATATGGCAACATTGGGGGTAAAAAAATGTCGGTTGGTAAAATTTTGGTTTGCGATGATGATTCCAATATTTGTGAGTTGCTGCGCCTGTATTTGGAGAAGGAAGGCTATGAGGTAGAAATCGCCAATGATGGGGAGGAGGCGCTGCAAAAGTTTGAGGAAAGCGGGCCGGACCTGGTGTTGTTGGATATTATGATGTCCAAGCTGGATGGATGGCAGGTATGCCGGGAAATTCGCAAAAAATCCTCCTGTCCGATTATTATGATTACAGCCAAGGGAGAAACTTTCGACAAGGTGTTGGGTTTGGAGCTTGGTTCTGACGATTATGTGGTCAAACCCTTTGATCCTAAAGAGATTGTGGCGCGGATTAAGGCGATTATGCGCCGTACTGGAAAACCAACCGAGCAGCAGGGGATGAAAGAGGTTTGCTACGATAAGCTGGTAGTGAATCTGACAAAGTATGAGCTGAAGGTCAACGGAAAAATTGTGGATACTCCGCCGAAAGAGCTGGAACTGTTGTATCATTTGGCCAGCAATCCCAATCGTGTCTATACCCGGGACCAGTTGTTGGATGAGGTATGGGGATTTGAGTACTACGGAGACAGCCGAACAGTGGATGTGCATATCAAGCGGCTGAGGGAAAAATTAGAAGGGACCTCTGACCAGTGGCGTCTGAAAACGGTTTGGGGCGTTGGTTATAAGTTTGAGGTCAGGGAATAAGAACATACAAAAAGGGCGGGGATAGAGCCGCCCTTTTTTTAGCCCGGAGGGGATTTTATGCATAAAACATTATTTTCAAAGCATTTTATGATGGTGTCGGCCATTATTTTATTAAGCATCACCATTCTTGGGGCGGTGCTGCTGGCATTTTCTACCCAATATTTCAAGGAGGACAGGTACCAGCTGTTGGGACACAATGCCCATCAGGCAGCGATTTTGACCTATGCGGATTTCAAGAATAATAATTACGAAGCGGTCAATCCCAGGCTGGTAATGCCCATGTATAAAATTTTGGCGGACGCCATAGAAGCGGATATCTACCTGGTAAATACCCAGGGAGAAATGCTGCTGTTTGTCAGTGGTTCTCCTGAGCAGCCTGTTGATAAGCTCATTTCTCCCAGCATTATTCAAAAGGCATGCCAAGGGGAGCGGTATGAGGAATTAGGCACGATGTCTGGAATCTATAAAACCCGCCATTATACGGTGGGTGTGCCGGTGAAAACTGAGCAAGGCCAGCCAGCGGCGGTGGTTTTCGCCTCAGCCTCCGCCAGTACACTGACCGTTTTTCTGGTTGAAATTCTGAAGATGTTTGTTATCAGCTCTTTGGCGGTTTTGATTTTGGCTTTTGTAGCGGTCTATTTCCTCACAATGGGACTGGTGCAGCCCCTGCGGAAGATGGTGGCAGCTACCCAAAGCTTTTCAAAAGGAGATTTTACCGTTCGGGTCCCGGTGGAAAGCTACGACGAGCTGGGGCAGCTGGCGATTTCCTTTAATAATATGGCATCTTCCCTGGCCACTACTGAGACGGTGCGCAGGTCGTTTACCGCTAATGTGTCCCATGAGCTGAGAACCCCCATGACCACCATCGGAGGCTTTATTGATGGGATTCTGGATGGCACCATCCCACCGGAAAAGCAGGACCATTACTTACATATTGTTTCAGAGGAAATAAAGCGTCTTTCCCGTCTGGTACGCTCCATGCTGAATATCGCCCGAATCGAAGCAGGCGAACTGGAAATCAAGCCGGACTTGTTTGACATCAATGACACGGTCATTCGCACCGTATTTACCTTTGAGGGCCCATTGGAGGAAAAACAGATTGAGGTCCAGGGCCTGGATAATGGCAAGGTGATGGTGGAGGCAGACCCGGATTTGATTCATCAGGTGGTGTATAATCTGATTGAAAACGCCGTAAAATTTGCCAATGAAGGGGGATATATCCAGGTCTCCTATCACCAGAAGCCGGACGCCATCAGCGTTTCCATCAAAAATTCCGGCAACGGAATTCCCAAGGATGAGATTCCCCACGTCTTTGACCGGTTTTATAAAGCGGATAAATCCCGCAGCAAGGACAAGGGAGGCGCTGGACTGGGCCTGCACATTGTGCGCTCCATCATCAATCTTCATGGAGGAGAGATTACGGTGCGCAGCGTGGAAGGAGAATACTGCGAGTTTGAGTTTACTCTGCCCCAGCATACAGGTAAAAAGTCCCTGCCAGAGCATAAATAGACCGTTTAAAACAGTCTGTGGGGGTCAGAAAAAAATGAGAGATTATTTATTCAAATTTTAGCGCAGAATTTTCATAAATCTTTTTAAAACTCGTCTATTTTATTGTAACAATTCCTAGATATACTAAGAACAACAAAAGAAATAAAACCGGAAAGGTATGACGGTATATGAGTGAAAATTATAACATGAATGGAAACGGAACCCCACCGGAACAAGATTCTTCCGTTTCTCAGCAGGGTTCCAATCAGCAGGGCGGATGGCGGCCTCCTTATCAGGGAGGGTATCAGCCGTATCAGTATACCGGCTGGCAGTCAGGCGGAGCCCAGCAGAACCAAGGAGAAACTGGACAGGCTCCTCATCGTTTTGGGACAGCCCATGAGCAGTCTCAGGAGAAGAACCCTTATCAGTGGAACTTTGACCAGTACCAGCAGGCCAGCGCCGCTTATCCCAGAAAAAAACGCAAAGGACTTGTGGTTTTCTCGGTGATTATGGCCTCAGTCGTTGTTATTTCCCTGGTGTCCTTTGGGTCGGTAAGTTTGTACAGCAACTATCTGAACCACCAAAACAAGCAGAATGAGCTGACCACCTCGGAAACCATTGATGGAAACAAACCTGGTTTGGCTTTGGTCAACCATCCTGAGGAGGAGCTGCCTGTTACCGAAGGCGGCAAATTGACCACCGAACAGATTGTTGAGAAGGTTGGGCCTTCTATTGTAGCCATCACTACTTATGTGAATTATCAGAATTATCAGGCTTCGGCTATGGGCAGCGGTATCATCATGGAGGAAAATGGTTATATCGTTACCAACGCTCACGTAGTGGCCAACGCCGCAGGCATTACTGTACGCCTGTCAGATGGTCAGGAGTACGAGGGCCGGCTGGTTGGAGCGGATACCAAAACCGATTTGGCGGTTATCAAGATTGACGCCACCGGACTGCCTGTGGCTGAGTTTGGAAACTCAGACCAGCTGAAGGTGGGAGAGCCGGTGGTAGCCATTGGAAATCCCCAGTCCCTGGAGTTTGCGGGAAGCGTTACCCAAGGCATTGTATCCGGTTTGAACCGCAGCTTGTCCGCTACCGATTCCGTAACCGGAACAGTCTATAATTACGATAAGCTGATTCAGACCGACGCAGCCATCAATCACGGAAATTCCGGCGGCGCTCTGGTGAATGAGTATGGTCAGGTCATTGGAATCAACTCCGCTGGATTCAACGCTCAGGAAGCGGTTGGAATGAACTTCGCTATCCCTTCCTCTGAAGCCAAACCCATCATCGACGATTTGATTCAATATGGATATGTGACCGGCCGTGTGCTTTTAGGGGTAACCGCCAGCACAGTGGATGAGGTACTTGCCCGGCTGAACAATGTACCCACCGGCTTGTATGTACGCTCTACCTTGGAGGGCTCTGACATCTCTAAACAGGGTGTGGTGCCTGGAGATATCATCACCAAGGTGGATGACCAGGAGATTACCGACGCCAATTCTTTGAGTGAAATTCTGGACGGAAAGAATCCTGGAGACCAGGTGAAACTGGAGGTTTACCGTCCTGGCCGGACCCCCAGCCAGCAAGGGAAGTTCTTTGAAGTAACCATAGCCTTGATGGAGGACAATGGTCAAAGCGGTACAGTGCAGCAGGAACAGCAGCAACAGCAGCAACAGCAGGAGCAGCAACTTCCCAGCGAAGACCAGAAACAAGACCCTTGGCAGGGATTCTTTGATGGACTGTTCGGCTGAGGAGTTTGATATAAAAAGGGTCGGCTCTGTGGCCACAGCTTTCCCAGAAAGAGTGGGCATCCTGAATGGATGCCCACTCTTTTCTTGTGTATGAAAGAAAAAAGCTGGCTTCCCTTTGGCAAAACACACAAATTTTCATCAAATACTTTTCTGCTCAAATCCCTGAAAAACATTGAAATTTTTTTCATAATCCAGTATACTTGAATCAAATCTTCCAAAAAAGTATTAGGAATAAAAAAAATTTGTGAGGTGTTTACATGGGCAGAAAAGACAGTCCACAAGGTTCCGTTTTCGCGTTGGATGGAATTCCTCCTTTAGGGCAGGTGATTCCTCTGGGACTCCAGCATGTGGTGGCGGCGATTGTAGGGGTGGTAACTCCGGCAATCCTTGTGTCCAGCACAGTTGGTCTTTCACCAGCGGATAAAACTTTTCTGATTCAGGTGTCGCTGTTAATCACAGCGGTGGCCACTTTGGTCCAGGTATATGGATTAGGCCCCATTGGCGCCAGGCTCCCGGTGGTAATGGGAGTAAGTTTCGCTTATGTACCTACCCTTTTGGCGATCGGCGGCCAATATGACCTCCCCACCATTTTAGGCGCCCAGATTGTGGGCGGATTTGTGGCGATTGTATTTGGAATTTTTGTCAAGCAAATCCGGGTTCTGTTTCCACCTATGGTGACAGGAACCGTTATTTTCACCATCGGTTTGTCCCTTTACCCCACAGCGGTGCGGTATATGGCTGGCGGTACTGTAACTTATGAGAACTTCCCGGAGTTCGGCGCATGGCAGTATTGGGTTGTGTCCCTGCTAACCTTTGGAGTGGTTATTTTCTGCAACTACTTCACCAAAGGGGTCTCCAAGCTGGCTTCCATTCTGGCAGGCATCATTGTGGGTTACTGCGTAGCGTTGGCTATGGGACTGGTGAATTTTTCCTCTGTTGGTCAGGCCGGTATGTTCCAGGTGCCTGTGCCTATGAAGTTTGGCCTGTCCTTTCAGATTCCAGCCTGTATTTCCATGGCGGTTATGTACATCGTGAACTCGGTACAAACCATAGGAGACCTGACCTCCACCACGATGGGTGGACTGGACCGGGAGCCTACCGACCAGGAGCTGACACGAGGCATCATCTGCCAAGGCTCCGCCAGTGTGCTGGGTGCTTTCTTTGGCGGACTGCCTACCGCTTCTTACAGCCAGAATGTGGGTATTGTCACAGTAAATAAAGTGGTCAACCGGACTGTGTTTGGACTGGCGGCAGGGATTATGCTGGTGGCTGGGTTTGTTCCCAAGTTCGCGGCTCTGCTTACCACCATTCCTCACTGTGTCATTGGAGGCGCCACTATGTCGGTGTTCGCCACCATTGCCATGACCGGAATCCGTATGATTAACTCGGTGAAGATGACCCCCAGAAATACCGCTGTGGTAGGTCTGGCGGTAGCCTTGGGCGTGGGTGTCACCAGTGTGCCAGGCTGCTTGAGCGGCTTCCCAACCTGGGTCAATACCGTATTTGGAAGTTCTTCGGTAGTTATCGCCACTCTGGCTGCCATCCTGCTGAACTTGATTCTCCCAAAGGATGAAACTACTGTAAAATCATAAAAGTGTTAAAGAGCGGTTAGCCTATAAAAAAGCGGTGGGGAGCAATCCCCACCGCCAGGTTTCTCACCACATTCAGGAAGGAGAAGTAGATTTGGCGTCAATATAGCTGTACAGCGTATATTTTGAGATGCCAAAATACTTGGAAACCTTATCTCCTGATTTGGTAATCAAGAAAGCGCCTGTGTTGTTCAGAAATTGGATGGCCTTTATCTTATCCTCTTTGCCCATCAAGGGAACCGGTTTGCCCACCAGCTGGACACTTTGCTCAATCAGTTCGTCCAAAAGGTCATTGACGTTTTGGGTAATCTGTTCCGGTTCTTTCTCCTCCTTTTCGGTGGAGATTAAGGATTTCAGGGCGTTGTCCATCAACAAAAGACTGGTGATGTCATAGTTGATGGAAAAAATTCCAATAGCGTCCCCAGTTTCGTCCCGGACGTAGATGGTGCTGGATTTAAGAATTTTCCCATCCTTGGTTTTTGTCAGATAGCTCAAATGGTCCTTCAGGTTGCTCCGGTCCCCGTGAAGGGCTTCCAGAACCACATGGGAAGGGCCGTCTCCCAGCTTTCGGTTGGTGACATGACCATTTTCAATGGCCACGATAGAACGTTCCACGTTATTGTCGGAAAGGTCATGCACAACTACCTCGCAGTTATTGCCAAACTGTTGGGCGATGCCTTTTGCCAGACGCTTTAAAAAATCCAAAGTTAAATTGTTTTCCATAGAATAGCCGCCTTTTTGGTAAAATCACAAGGGATAAATGCTCATTTTGGAGCTATTCGATTATAGCAAGAAATCAAAAAAAATTCAACAAAAAAAGTGAAAAATCAAAAAAATTTTTAAGAAAATCAACAGACTGCTATTGAAAATGCATAGAAAAAATGTTAAAATAGAGGCAATCTAAGGGCATTTTTCCGGCTCTTGAAATGATATCGTAGGCTGTAAGGGAGTGCTTCGCGCACGGGCTGGATGGAAGTTTAATCCTGCCTTTTGCGGCACGGCGTTGAGGATTGAGCGTCCATCCGAGAGATGGACGCTTTTTTATGTGATAAAATCAACAAAATCAATGAAGGAGGACTTCAAATGCTGTTGGTAGGGAATGGAAAGGTTTTTACCCGAGGCAGTGAACCGAAAATGTTAGAAAATGGCTCTGTAGCCATTGAGGGAACCAAAGTGCTGGAGCTTGGGGATACCCAGGACCTGCGTGCAAAATATCCAGACGCCCAGTGGATGGACGCCCAAGGAAAACTGATTATGCCTGGGCTTATCAACGCCCATGACCATATTTACAGTGCATTTTCCAGAGGCCTGTCCATTCAGGGATATAACCCTCACAATTTTTTAGATATTCTGGATGGAATGTGGTGGACCATTGACCGGCACCTGACCCTGGAAGATACTAAAATGAGTGCCATGGCCACCTATCTGGACTGTATCCGTTGCGGTGTCACCACAGTTTTTGACCATCACGCCAGCTATGGCGGCATCCAGGGCAGCCTGTTCGCCATCGCGGAGGCGGCCAAGGAGCTGGGAATGCGCACCTGCCTGTGCTATGAGGTTTCCGACCGGGATGGGGAGGAAAAGATGCAGGCGGCGGTGAAGGAAAACGCGGACTTTTTGGCCTTCTGCCAGAAAGATGAAACGGATATGGTCAAGGGTATGATGGGCATGCATGCCTCCTTTACCCTTTCGGATAAGACGCTGGACCTTTGCCGGGAGAATACACCAGCGGGAGTTGGATGCCATATCCATGTGGCGGAAGGGATGACCGATGTTTACGATTCCCTGAAAAAATATGGAAAACGGGTCATTCAAAGACTGTATGACCATGATCTGTTGGGAGAAAAGACCATTACAGGGCATTGCATCCATGTGAATGGCCTGGAAATGGAGATTTTGAAGGATACTAACACAATGGTGGTGCATAACCCGGAGTCCAACATGGGCAACGCTGTGGGATGCCCTCCCACCTTGGAGATGATGCGCCGGGGTATTTTGTGCGGTTTGGGAACAGATGGGTATACCCAGGATATGTTTGAGTCTATGAAGGTGGCCAATATCCTGCATAAGCACAACCTCTGCGACCCAACAGTGGCTTGGGGTGAGGTGCCTCAGATGCTGTTCTATGGCAACGCGGAGATTGGAGCCAGATATTTCTCCAGCAAGCTGGGGGTATTGGAGCCAGGGGCGGCCGCCGATGTGATTGTGGTGGATTATGACCCTCTGACCCCACTCCACGCCGATAACCTGAATGGACACTGCCTGTTTGGGATGATGGGCCACGATGTATCCGGCACCATCATCAATGGGCAGGTTAAAATGTGGGACAAAGAGCTGGTGGGCATCGACCAGAAGGCAATTATGGCCAAATGCCGGGAGCAGTCCGCGGATTTGTGGAATCGTATCAACGCTGGAAAATAATAAAAAACAGGGGTTATAAATTTGTTTGCGCTTTCGCTTTTAAGGAGGATATGGTTATGAGTGATATTATGCGTCCAATTCCCTTTGGTCATTTGATGGATTGGGTTTTAGAGGAATATGAGAAACAGGGTTCTATTTTCGGGGTGCGGAAAATCATGCGCCACCCCGCAGGGGACCAGGAGCTGCCTATTTTCCGGGAAAAATTGGAGGCTCCTTTTGGTCCGGCAGCGGGTCCTCACACCCAATTGGCCCAAAATATCATCGCCGCTTATGCGGCGGGCAGCCGGTTTTTTGAACTGAAAACCGTTCAGAAGATGGATGGGGAGGAGCTGTCCGCCTGTGTCAGCAAGCCATGCATCACCGCGGCGGATGAGTGCTATAACTGCGAGTGGTCTACCGAGCTGACCGTCCCTCAGGCTTTTGATGAGTATGTGAAGGCTTGGTTCGCCTGCAAGCTGCTGGCCAAGGAATTGGAGCTGGGGGACCCGGACGGGTTTGTATTCAATATGTCTGTGGGCTACGACCTGGAAGGCATCAAAGGCGCAAAGGTGAACAGCTATATTGAGGGGATGAAGGATGCCTCACACAACACCGCCTGGACCAACTGCGTGAAATGGGCAAAGAAGAATCTAAGCCGCTTTTCCAAGGTGGATGAAGCTTATATCGACAGCATCTCACCAAAAGTCAGCGATTCCATCACCCTGTCCACCCTTCATGGATGCCCTCCCCAGGAAATTGAGCGGATTGCTTCCTACCTGATTACCGAAAAGAAACTGAATACCTATATCAAATGCAACCCCACCCTGCTGGGCTATGAGTTTGCCCGCAAGACGCTGGATCAGCTGGGCTATGACTATATTGTTTTTGATGACCACCATTTTAAAGAGGACCTCCAATTCCAGGACGCGGTTCCCATGATTCGCCGGCTTCAGGCCCTGTGCGACAATCTGGGCTTGGAGTTTGGGGTGAAGCTCACCAATACTTTCCCGGTGGATGTGGCAGCGGGAGAGCTTCCCAGCCAGGAGATGTATATGTCCGGTCGGGCCTTGTATCCCTTAACTATTTCGGTGGCCCAGAGGCTTTCCAAGGAGTTTGATGGAAAACTGAGGATTTCCTATTCCGGAGGCGCGGATGCCACCAATATTGAAAAATTATTTGCCGCTGGGATTTGGCCCATTACAATGGCCACCACCATGCTGAAACCAGGCGGTTATCAGCGGCTTTACCAGATTGCCCAAGCCCTGCGCAATTGCGGGGACCAGCCTTTCCAGGGGGTCAATGTGGCAGCGGTAACGGAGTACGCAGCGGATTGTGTGTCCGACCCCTATTACCGCAAACCCATTAAGCCCCTGCCCAAGCGGAAACTTGACAAAAAAGTACCTCTGCTAGACTGCTTTACAGCACCCTGCCGCGGAGGATGCCCTATTCAGCAGGATATTCCCGCCTATATTCGTTTGGTAGGGGAAGGACGCTATGGGGAAGCCCTCTCGGTGATTCTGGAGCGCAACCCCCTGCCATTCATCACAGGTACCATCTGTTCTCACCGGTGTATGGACAAATGTATCAGAAATTTCTATGAGGACAGTGTCCACATCCGGGAAGTGAAGCTGGAAGCGGCTAAGAAAGGTTTGCCTGCTGTACTGCCCACCTTGGGTATCAAAGGGGATTCCCAACGGAAGGTAGCCATTGTGGGCGGTGGTCCCGCCGGTATGGCGGCAGGCTATTTCCTGGGGAAAGCTGGGGCCAAGGTGACGATTTTTGAGCGCCGGGATTCCCTGGGCGGCATCGTGCGGCATGTGATTCCCGCTTTCCGAATCCCTGTGGATGCCATTCAAAGTGATGAAAGCATCTTGAAGGCCATGGGCGTGGAGGTCCAGCTGGGCCATGAGGTGACCGATGCTGGTGAGCTGTTCCGTCAGGGCTATACCGATGTGATTTTTGCGGTGGGTGCCTGGACCCCAGGCCGGTTGGATTTGGAATACGGGGAGTCTATGAATGTGCTGCGGTTCCTGGAAAGCGCCAAGAAATCCCCGGATACCCTGCAAATAGGAGAAAAAGTGGTGGTGATTGGCGGCGGAAATACCGCTATGGACGCCGCTAGAGCCGCCAAACGGCTGCCCGGCGTGAAAGAGGTTCGGCTGGTTTACCGCCGTACCAAGCGGTATATGCCTGCGGATGAGGAGGAACTGGCGCTGGCCATTGAGGATGGTGTCATCTTCTGTGAGCTGCTGGCACCGGTTGGCATCCGGGATGGTGTCCTCACCTGCAAGGAGATGGAATTGGGCGCTCCTGACGAGTCTGGCCGCCGCAGCCCTGTGGATACCGGCCGTGTGGTGGAGATTCCAGCGGATACGGTCATCGCCGCGGTAGGAGAGCGCCGGGATACCAAACTGTACCAGGACAATCAGATTCAGGTGGACAGCCGTGGACGGGCCCAGGTGAATCAGGAAACCCTAGAAACCAATGTGCCTCACCTCTATGTTATCGGAGACGCCAACCGTGGCCCCGCTACGGTGGTGGAAGCCATTGCGGATGCCATCAAAGCGGCCCAGGGAATCGCTGGTGTCCAGGTAGGCGGACAGGAGCATCTGAATGGCGAGGGAGACTATGAAAAGGCTTTGGAGCGCAAAGGAACTCTGTGCGTGGATTGCTCTTCCTGCCAGCAGACAGACCGCTGCCTGGAATGTGCCGCCGTATGTGAGTGCTGTGTGGATGTCTGCCCCAACCGTGCCAATGTAGCGGTTCAGGTGCCGGGACATGCGATGCGCCAGATTCTCCATGTGGATGGTATGTGCAATGAGTGCGGCAACTGTGCCACCTTCTGTCCCTATGACAGCGCACCTTATAAGGACAAATTTACCCTGTTCTGGTCGGAAGAGGATTTCCAGAACAGCCAGAACGAAGGATTCCTCCTGCTGGATGGAGCCCAGCAGACCTATCGGATCCGTCTGGATGGACAGGTGGGAGACTACCGGCTTGGAGAAGGCAAACTGCCGGAAGGTGTGGAGGCTTTGATTCAGGCCGCCTACACCAATTACCGTTATCTGTTTAAATAAGAGGCTGGGAAGGGGAAGCTGAGAGGCTTCCCCTGTTCCGCTGAAAGGGGGATGGCAAATGAAAACACTGATTAAAAATGGAAAGGTAGTTACCCCACAAAACTCTTTTTTCGCTGACCTGCTTTTAGAGGATGGGAAAATTACAGCAGTGGAGGCTAATTTACCGGAAGAAGGCTGCCAGGTTTATGACGCTTCCGGTTGCCTGCTGTTTCCGGGGTTTATTGATGCCCACACCCATCTGGATATGGACAATGGGGTCACCGTGACTGCGGATAATTTCTATACGGGCACTCGGGCGGCCATAGCAGGGGGGACCACCTGTCTGCTGGATTTCGCTACCCAGGATAAGGGGGATACCCTGCAAAATGCCTTGAAGGTTTGGCACAAAAAGGCGGATGGAAACAGCTCCTGTGACTATGGATTCCATATGGCCATCACCGACTGGAACTCCAGGACCCAGGCGGAGATTGGGGAAATGGTGAAAGCAGGGGTCACCTCTTTCAAATTCTATCTGGCTTATGATGCCCTGCGGGTCACCGACGGGGAGCTTTATCAGGCGTTAAAGCGGATTGGGGAGGTACATGGAATCGCTGGGGTCCATTGTGAGAATGGAGATCTGGTCAATGAGCTGATTCGCGAGAATCGGGAGCAAGGGAACCTTTCCCCTAAATATCATCCTTTGTCCCGGCCGGATTACGTGGAGGCGGAGGCGATTGCCCGTTTTTGCTATATCGCTGAAGCGGCCAATGTGCCGATTCATATTGTGCATCTCAGCACAGCGGCTGGTTTGGAGGAAGCCAAAAGGGCCAGGGCCAGAGGACAGAAGGTGTATATTGAGTCCTGTCCCCAGTATTTCACCCTGGATGACCACCTTTACAATCTGCCTGGTTTTGAGGGGGCCAAGTATGTTTGCTCTCCACCTTTAAGAAGTGTGCAGGACCAGCAAGCTTTGTGGAACGCTTTGGGAAAAGGGCAGATTGACAGCATTTCCACCGACCATTGCAGTTTCTGTCAAAAAGGCCAGAAAGAACTGGGCCTTGAGGATTTCAGCAAGATTCCCAACGGGATGCCTGGCATTGAGCATCGTCCGGTGATGATGTACACCTATGGAGTTGCCCAAGGCCGGATGACAGAAAATCAGATGGCGGGCCTCCTGTCCGAAAACGCCGCCCGTCTGTTTGGTATGTATCCTCAAAAGGGAACCATTGCGGTGGGCAGCGATGGGGATATTGTGGTCTGGGATCCAAAAGCCCACTGGACAATTTCCGCTAAGGAGATGGAGCAGAGGGTGGATTATACCCCTTACGAGGGCGTTCAGGTGATAGGACGTCCGAAAGCGGTGTTCCTGCGAGGAAAACAGGTTGTGGAGGATGGCAAGGTGATTTTGGAGGGACAAGGTACGTATATTCACCGAAAAGAAAGTGAATATTTCTGACAAATTACACAAAAAATGAGACAAAAAATTGGCTCGCTGAGAGTTGGCGAGCCAATTTTTTTGCGCTACAATAAAGAAAAGAGATTAAAAAGGAGGGAGCCGGAATGAAAAGAGGGTTGCTGTGTCTGGTACTGTTATGGGTGCTGTGCCTGTCTGGATGCAGTCCAGCGGCTTTTAAGGAACAGTTGTCTGTTTTAGATGAAATGACAAGGAGTTCCTATCAGGAGATTCAGGAAGATAGATTGCCTGATTTTGCCAAGCGCTTTGATGAGGAGGCGCTTCAATCTTTAAGTTTAGAAAAATTGGATCAGCTTCAAGGAGCGGTGGCGTTCTTTGGGGCCCTCGAGGACCTGACCCCTACTGGATTTCGAGCGGAAAATCATCTGTTTGGGGACCAAATTATCCATAGAGATTACAATTTTACCGCTGAGAATGGTTCTGGAGTGTTGAAAATTTCCGCTAAATCTGAGGATGGCACACTTTATTTTACCACTTGGTCCCTTCTGGATCAGGCGGCCTCTGGGCAAGTCAGAGAGAAGCCAGAAGAAAATGTGTATCCCTCTGCAATGGCCTCAGTGATAGGAACGATGATCAGTCTGGCGATTTGGGGGTTCATTGTGTGGACCT
Source organism: uncultured Anaerotruncus sp. (assembly GCA_944385965.1). GTDB lineage: Bacteria > Bacillota > Clostridia > Oscillospirales > Ruminococcaceae > Anaerotruncus. Next base: position 3,723 of record CALWZG010000032.1, on the reverse strand, counting down.
TTGTGGCTTGTGCCCGTGGAAATATGCGCTACAAGCCACTTTTGTTCTTATTGATTTGGTTGGTCCAATTGAATTTGGTGATAGCTTTGGGGGATGGCTTCCAGGTTCATCTGACAGTGCAGATGGACCCGTTCCCATGGTCTGCTCTGCGGTTATATGAACAGGGCTGGAGCTTAACCATTTTAGCGCCTCTGGGCGCAGCCATTTATTGGTTGCTCCAAGCGCTGCCCAGTCGTCGTCCCAAACCTCGTCCTGCTGTCCAGCGTAAAAACCCGCCGGCGGCGGATAAGCCGGAACCAGAAGAAACGGTGAGAGGCGGTATTTTTGTGGACCCTGATAAGGAATCAGATTCCAGCGAGAATGCTGGTCCATCCCAGTAAAAATCAGAATCTTCCATAAGGAAAAGCCTTGGGTACCTGGAGTTGAACCCCTTCTTGAAAGGGAACGTGTTCAGCCCAGGCCACCCAGGGCTTTTTACAAATTTTTTGAAGATTGATAAAAAAGTGTCCCCAAAGTGATTAGACGATGGTTATAGTAAGTACAAACACCTTCAGAAGCTGGTCCAGAGAGAAAGAAAAAATGGAATTCAAAGCAATAAAACATATGTTTTCCAGCACTATGTGGGTGACGAAAAGTTTTCCGGAAACTGACTTTATTCAAATCTTTAAGCGAAGGAGGACTTGACCTATGAAACGTCTAATCGCATCTTTATTGGCTCTGACTTGCGTGTGTTCGCTGAACCTGATCACTTCGGCGGCCCCCACCAATATCATTGGACAGACGGTGGATGAGGATGGAAATATTGCTCAACACAGTTATGATACAATTCGTCCTGGAAGCTCTTACTATTATGTAATTGGCTCCTCTGTGGAGTATGGGAACCTGGTAGATGACAATTTGTTCCGGTTCCGGCTGAAAAAACAGACCAATGGAAAGTATATTTCTGACGCCGACCTGGTAGAAAAGAAGTTTGATGGGACCCGCTATGTCTGCATCAAGTTTTCCGTGAAGGAGAACTTCACCTCGGATGAGTATAAGGTGGAGATGGACGCTGAATTCAGGGCGAAACAGGATTTGCAGGTGATAACCGGCAGCAACAAAGATTTTCCCAATTTCCGTCCAGTGGTGGGCTTCAGCGGCTCTACCTTGCAGCAGGCCAAAGAGGAATTGGTCAATTTGGAAAAAGTCTTGACAGAAAACATAAATCTTAGAGACCAAAAATTAAACGCTCTGAAAGCTTTAGACCCTGATTTTAGTGGATGCACCCTGGATAATTACGTCCAGATTGTGGACAAATGGCTTCAGCAGCAAGGCTCCTCCAACACTTCTTTGGTGCAGCAGGCCCAGCAAGCCACCGAGGAACTGAAAAAAATTGAGGAGCAAAGAAAAGCTTATCAGGCCCAGGTGGAAAAGGCTCAAGCGGATGTGAAGACCGCTCAGGACCAGCTCAACGCGGCGAACAACGCCTTGAGCCAGGCACAGAAAGCGGCGCAAACCGCCCTGGCCACCTATAACGCCATGAACGAGCGGCTTGGAAAGCTCAATCAGGTGGATGCCGCTTACAACAGCTATGTACAAGGAAAAAGTCAGCAGACTTGGGACGCGCTGAAATCCGCGGTGGGAAATTACCATACCGTAGATACAGCCACAGGAGCTCCTGTGGCCTATGCCTCCTCCCAGCTGTCAGCCTTGGGATTGACCGCTTTGCCAGAATGGCAGTCGGTTCCAGTGACCCCTCAGCCAGCACCTGCCCCTCCCGCAACAGAGCAGCCCAATTATGAAACGCCTGCCAATGATGAGGTGGATGGTGAGGTTTCCGACCTGAAAGATTCCACTTCCTTTGAGGAAGATTCCAATGAGGATGAAAAAGGGCAGGAAGGAGATGCTGCCGCTGGTCAGGAGGAAGAGCCTGACAACAAGAAGACAGAGGATGATTTTGTAGAGAGCGTGGATGGGGACCAGACCACTAGAACCGCTTCAGCGGTTGTCTTTTCGGGCCCTGCTCCAACCGCCGCTACCCCAGACTCCAAAGCTCAGGAAATTGCTGGATATTTGGCTGTTGAGAAGCAAGCTATCAATGAGGAAAGCGTAAACGGTGCGGCCGGATTTAAGGGAAACGCCGAAAGCACACAGGCTGCTATCCAGCCAAAGCAGGAAGTGGTAAATCAGGCATCCAAGAATTTGGCGGACCAAAACAGCAAACTGAAAACCAGTCAGGAAACCCTCAGCAACTACAATCAGAATGTCAAAGCCACCGAGGACAGCTGGAAAGCCATCCTGGCGCAGGCTAAACAACCCAGGGTGGACACGTCAACAGTAGCAGGTGCTAAGGCAAATTTGACAACAGCCATTGAGAATGTAGCTTCCGCTCAAAAGCAGGTGGATGACAAGAAGGCAGAAATCCGTCGCTTGGAATCCATTGGAAGCGGAAATGGCCTGTTAAAATCCGGTGAGACCTATACCCATTCCTTTAAGCTGTGGATTCAAAACGAAAATCTCACCGATGATGACGCCACTTTTGTGGCAGGTGAATCTGGTATAGTGATTAAGCCGGTGAAAAATGAGAAGAATACCGTCACCTGGGAGAATAACAGTGGTTCTATCGCCCGGATGACCTTCACTGCTGATTCTGACGCCACCTATTATTGCCCTCAGCTGTCCACGAAATGGGATAGAGAGTTGGATCAATTTTTCCCCAATGCGGACGCCTATCTGTTTGACTTTGTAGATAATCCCTATATCCCAGCGGTCACTAGAGCTACCTTGGAGATTTACAATCCCTTTGTAGATGATGATGGAGATTTGACCGTAAGAAGAAGTGATTTGTATGTGTACTCCATTGATGAAAATGGAAAATTGCAGGATGTAACCAGTTCCTTCGCTATTGGAGAAAATCAGGATGGGGATGAGGTACTTTCTACCCGGACTTGGAAGCTGGGGACCTATATCGTCTCCGACACCAAAGCCAAGATTAAAGAAACCTCCAAGCCTGAGAATCCAGAAAAACCTGGAACCAGTGAAAATCCCAGCAAACCTTCGGTAAAGCCTAATCCAGGAACCGGCAGATAATCACTCAATCTAAAAAAGTAAAGCACACAATCACCGGCCCCCAGCTTATTACATATAAGCTGGGGGCCGGGTCGTATAGGTCTATCCCAATTTGAAGGACTTGAAACCTGTATACTAATTTTTAGGAGTATGTTTTCTTCTTTTTTCAGCGTACAGCGCTTCATCAGCGCTGATATAAAGCTGTTCATAGCTGTCAGTTCCTTTTCCCAAAACCATCCCGGCGCTGCCGGTAAACCGACGCTCCGAATCAGGGATGGGACCAGTGAGGCTTTCCCGCAGCCGCAGCAGAAGCTGCTGACAGTGGGATGAACTTTCCGGGTTTTTCAGGAATACCAAAAATTCATCCCCTCCTACCCGGCCAATAAAAGCGTCCTCATTTTCAAAGACATTTTTCAGGATGCTTCCTACTTGCCGCAGGACAGCATCCCCAATATGGTGTCCATAGGTGTCGTTGATGGATTTAAACTGGTCAAGGTCAATCATAAAGAAGGCGCAAAGTTCCTGGTGAGGATTCTCTTGCAGATAACATTTAACCTGAATTATTCACGACTTTGCCACGAATGTGGCTGAAAGCCACATAGTTACTGTATTTTAACTGAATATTGCTTTTCACCTATCAAGTGAATGAAAAAAGAGCATCCATTTGTGGTAAAA
>CALWZG010000031.1 GCA_944385965.1 uncultured Anaerotruncus sp. | reverse complement strand
CCTTTCATGGCGGCGGTTCTGGCCACTTGGGGAGAAAGGGCGTCCTCATCCACACACAAGGCCAGCTTGCCAAGCTCAGTATCCACTACCTCAATATTCTCCCCCACCCTCAGTTCATCTCTCAAATCCACCGCCAGGTGCAGAGCGGGCTGACGGCAGATGGCCTTGCCATCTGGGGCGAACAGGCTCAGGCAAAGCTGATTGTCGTGAACCAGCAGTCCACTGGCCAGATAAACCTTATATTTCATAGCGTATTTGGCGCAGCGCACCAGATAGGCCATTACTTCCTCATCCCCCCGCTGGATGCTGTCATCCGCGAACAGCACCAGCCGGGCGTCGGAAAAGACCGGCTGAAAGGGCTGTACCACCTGTGTTACAATTGGGTCCATAGGAGGACCTCCCCCTTTTAAATTTGATGCAGCGGGGCGGGCTTGCGCACCGCCCACCGGGCCTCGAACTCCTCCTGAGTCACCGGCTGTATGAAAAATTCCCCGCTTTCATTGATTTCCCAATCCGGCGGGTAAGGCTCCTCGCCCAACATGGTTCCATGTTCCTCCCGCTCATCCGCCCAAGCCTGGCTGCCATCCTGAAAATATTCCAGTACCCGCTTGGTCCAGCGTTCTTTGTCCAACTCCACATAGACCACCACCGGCTCGTCCGGGAAGTCGTGGAACCACTCCCATTTATAATAGCTCATGAACCATCCTCCTGAAGCCCCTTCCCCTTGAGCCGCTGCCGGCGCTGCCGCAGCTCCTGAAAGAAGCTGGTCAGCAGCTGGGAACATTCTTCCTCCCGCACCCCTCCGATAACCAAGGGCTTGTGGTTAAAGGGGAGGGCATTAAAATCTGTCACCGAACCGAAGCATCCCGCCTTGTGGTCAAAGGCCCCGAATACCAGCCGCTTGATTCTGGCGTTTACAATGGCCCCGGAACACATGGGGCAGGGCTCCAGGGTCACATATAAATCACACTGGTGAAGCCGCCAGCCTCCCAGCCTTCCGCAGGCCTCCCCAATGGCTTCCAGTTCCGCGTGAGCCAGGGCGCTTTTTCCGGTTTCCCGACGGTTGAACCCTCTGCCTACCACCTGTCCGTCCCGCACCACTACGGCACCTACCGGAACCTCTCCCAGCAGAGCCGCCTGCTGGGCCAGTTCCAGGGCCAACCCCATAAAATACAGGTCATCCATACAGGTACTCCTTATTATGTAAAGCTTAAAAAGGTTACCACCCCAAAGGCCAGCAGAGCCAGTATCATGGGGATGTTCAAGAAAACGGCACTCAGCTTGTCATAAGGGGTTATCGGGGCTTCCCCAGGATAAAGGTCTATCTTCAGACGCCGGATGCCAAAAAGATAGGTGAGTCCCAAGGCCCCAAAAAACAGATAAAACACATACCACAAAAGCTCCATCAGCACCAAAGTGTCCTCCGAGATGGAGGCCGCAGCCAATTCCATCCCCACCGACAGGCAAAGCACAAGGAAATTGTTGATAAAATGAATCACCACTCCTGTCCAGATACTGCCGGTTTTCACCATGAAGAACCCCAGAGCCAGACCCACTAAAAAGGCGTTTGGAATTTGAATCATGTTCCGATGGAGGAGGCTGAAAATCAGGGAGGAAACCACCACAGCCAGCCCATCCCCGTAGGGGCGCAGGGAACCTAAAATAATCCCTCTGCACACAAATTCCTCCACCACAGCAGGCACCAGGGTATAATTCAGGATAAACAGCCCCCAGGCCACTATTCCATTAGGGAATTCCCATGGAAGGTTAGCGGGATTGAGGCCAAACAGGGAAAAAAAGATGGCCAGCATGAAGGAAAACAGAACACCAAATACCGCCACCCCCAGAGAAACCCCAGTGGCGGCACAGGTAATGGCCAGATTGGGTTTTCTTATGGGGATAGCCTTCAAGGGGAACCCTACCAGCCGTGCATATAGGACAAAGGGCATCAGGAAGGCCAAAATCGTCCCTATAAACTGAAACAGCTCATTGAGCAAATCTATGGGCAGCCAGAAAAAGAAGCTTCCGAGAAGGATGCCTCCCACCGTCTGCCAAAAAAACAGAACCAGCAAACAAACCCCCATAGACAAAGCCAACCATTTGCTTTGCTTTTTCAAACCGTATTTCCAGAGTTCAGGAGACTCTGGGATGAAATCACTGTTTTCCAATCTCATAATCTGCCCCCTTTATTCCGCCTTCACACCGGCCGTTTTACCTGTTTTATGTCTGTTGATACCATTGTGTTTTTCAGGCGTTTATAATTGGATGGCAGCCTCCTGAATGTATATGGCTTTTTAGGGTTATAAAACCTTTTAAAAAGCTCTTTTAACGGGAAGGTCCCATCCATTCATACTTTGTCCTATTGTAGCATATTTCTTATGGAAAGGAAAGCGCAGAAGTTGTAAATAAATCAAATACCGCCAGAATGTATCCCTTCAAAATACCTGTTTATGTTTCCTGTGAAGGCCCCTTTTTCTCCTCCATGCCATCCCTGAGAACCAAAGTTTTTTTCCTTTTTTCTCTGGTTAATTTTCCATAAAAAAGATATATTCTTCTCTTTCAACCTTTTTCAAAGATTTTTCAACATACCATTTCTGCTGCTTTTTTCAAGTTTTCCCATAAATCGGTACTATATTTTGTGGATATGAGTTTAATTTCACTTATATTTTGGGGTTTCTCCACACTTTCCACAGAGTTTTCAACAGATGGTTCTCACCGACTCTTTCAACCGCCTTGGGAAAGGGAAAAGCCGCCATGACACGTTTAATGTCATGGCGGCGTGTTCTGATTTGAAAAAGATGTCTGAAAATCCTTTTGTATCTCTTGGATGGAGGAGAAAGGCAAATCTAATCCTACCAATCGTTGTAGAAACTGTTTTTGAGGCTGGCTCAAGGGAAGCTGCTCATACCAAACCCCTTTTTTCGGTCCACGATAGGTGGAGTAAAGAAGAAAAAGCAGCAGATGCCCAAAATCAGCGTAATCCATCAGAAACTCGGTAGTATCGGACGTAAATCGGGACAGCCCAAAATCTACCAACGAAATCTTTTCCCCATCATCCAATACATTGACAATGCTCACATCCCGATGGGCTGCCCCCTGGTGATGGAGATATTCCAGGATTTCCAGCAGCTGGGTCCCTATCCGATGAATCTCATCCATCCCAAACCGCTTATGCTTCCGAAATAACTCCACCCCCAAAGAGGTTCCCGCCTTATATTCCAGAACAAAAAAGTACCCCGCCTTTGGATGGTTAATCACCCCCAAAAGCTGGGGAATGGCGGGATGGCTCAGGGAAGAAAGAAGCACCGCCTCGTGATGGTTATTCTCCTGGTTGCGCAGCCGCATTTTGGGGCGGAACCGTTTCAGGACAACCAGCGTCCCCTCTGGATTTTCAGCCAGATAGCATACACCATATCGGCCGCCTCCCAGCTTTTTCAGAATGGTATAGCCGGGAGGATTTTTCAAAAGGAACACAGAGGCTCAGCGTATGGGGGTTCCGCAATTGGGGCAGAATTTGGAGCCTGCTGGTACAGAGGTCCCACAACTGCCGCAGAAGGAACTGCCTCCCATTTTAGCCCCACATTCCAAACAGAATTTTGACCCCGCCGGAACCGACGCCCCGCAGCTTGGGCAAGCTGCCGTGGACTGGATGGAGTTCTGAGGCTGGGGGGCAGGCTGCTGAGGAATGGGCTGCTGGGGATACCCTCCCTGTTGAGGATACCCTGCCTGCTGGGGATAAGGCTGCTGAGGATAGGGGGCCTGAGGCGGATAAGGCTGCTGATAAGGCGGATAAAAAGGGCGCCCGCTCATGGAGCTGGAAAAACTGCCCCCAAAAAATCCGCCTCTCTGATAATAACCGCCACCTTGGTGGGGGTTGGGGTATCTTCTGCGGTTTCTGGAAAAAGAGAAAAAACTAAACAAAAAAATCCCGCCTTTCCGCTGAAATTGCCGTCATTATAGAAAAGAAACGGTTTGTTGTCAAGGCGGAAAGGCGGTTTTTCTTAAATTTAACTTTATCTTTTAATAAATTTTACAAAAGGAACCCTCAGGTTCAGGAGACCTGAATAGATTCCAAAGCTTGCCTTTGCAGGTTGGAAATCTGCCGGTCAGAGTAATGCATTTCTTTGGCGATGCGCTCAATGGTCCATCCGTCAATGTAGCGGTACCGCAGCAGCAGCCGCTGGCTTTGGTTGGGAACCTGGTCAATCAATCCCTCAATCTGGTTGGCCAGTTGGGCCGCCCGCCCGTATTGGATGGTCAATTCCCTGCGCCTGCGCCGGATTTCCTCCCCAGCTTTTTGGAGCTTGCGCTTTTCCTCCTCCTCTATTGGCTGCTCCCAGGGATTCGCCTTTTCCGCCGACACCTCCCTCCAGAACTGAAGCTCCCCTTTAAGCCATGCAATCTCCCGCAAAGCCCCTTGATAACTGGATAAAAGTTCTTTTTTCTGTTGACAGTTCATCCCATGCCTCCTTCATTTGCTTCCCCGTCCATAGCCGTTTTGAGCCATTCCCTCATCTGCCGCCCACAGAATTGGGTATAGTTCTCGCAGTCGGTCAGCTCCACCTCATTTTCACATTCTGGGCAGAGTACCGTCCCACATCGCCAGATTACCTGGGAAGCCAGGCAGGGGAACAATCCCTGCCTGGGATAGGTTCCCCCCAGGTTTCCCCCATTGTGGGCACAGGTCACTGCGTCACATAAAATCTCTACCGCCATAAAAAACACCCCTTTCCTTTGCCCAGCCCCATGTTTCCTCAAGGACGCCCATCCCGCAGCAGTCTTGAGAAAACGGGGGGTCCGCTGATGGAAGAAGCGGATGGACAGTATCCTCTTTTCCATCCGACTTCCATCTGTCGCAACTCCCTTTTGGTTGTTTAATATAAATTATAAACATCCTTTAGTTGTATTTCAATTCGCAAATTACACAAATAGTGTGATTTTTAGAAAAGACTCCTATGAACAACCTTTTAAAAATGAAAAGTACGCCTCTCCAAAAGGGTTGGAAAGGCGTGCTTTTTACAAGTTTCAGCCAATTGGGGGCAGGTCAGGCCTTTTTGCCCACCTCAATCATCCTGTCACAGCTTTGGGAGATGGCATCCATCACCGCGTTGCGGAAGCCTCCTCTTTCCAAAGCGTGAACCCCTACAATGGTACTTCCGGCGGGAGAACAAACGCTGTCCTTCAGTTGGGCGGGGTGTTTTCCGGTTTGCAGCACCATCTCAGCGGACCCGGACACCGCTTGGGCGGCCAGTTCCAGGGCCAGCTCTCTGGGAAGCCCCTTCTCAACCCCTCCGTCCGCCATAGCCTCGATGAACATATATACAAAGGCGGGACTGCATCCGCTGACGCTGCTCAACGGGTCAATGAGGCTTTCCGGCAGGAGATAGGCCCGTCCCACCAGATTGAACATCTCCAGCCCCAGCTCCTGAGCTTCCTTGGAGGCCAGGTCGTTGGCCGCGATGCCTGCGATTCCCTTTCTCACCAGCATGGGGGTATTGGGCATCACCCGCAGCACAGGATTTCCCGGGAAAAAGTCCGCCAGATAGCTCAGGGTGATGCCCCCCATAATGGAGATGACCAGCTGCTCCGGACGGAAAATCCCGCAGAGATTGGCCAGAAGGGAGCGGGCCACCTGGGGCTTCACCGCGAAAACCACAATGTCTGATTCCTCAATCACCTTTTGGGCGCCCTTGTTCTGCCCATCGTTGAGATAAACCGGAAATCCATACTGTTCTTCCAGCTGAGCCCGTCTGCTTTCCTTCACTACCGTAGCCCGGAAATTCTCCGGCTTCACCTGGCCGCTGGCCAGCATCCCGCTGAAAATGGCTTCCGCCATCTGGCCTCCGCCAATAAATCCAATCACATGATTCGTCAGCATACAACTCTTCCTTTCTTATACAGCACAGTTTCCCGCTGAGACTGTATTTTGTGATGTTTTCTCAACCCGTGTTATCCGGGAAATCTTTTCAAATCCGCTGGAGCCGCCCTCCAAAGCTCTATGACTCCAGCAGAGGATGTCCCAATTATAACACATCTGGCAAAGGCCGAAAAGACAAAATTCTGTTGCGCCGGAGGATGGGCTATGCTAAAATGAAAAAACACAATGGGGGAGAAACCGAAAGGATGTGGAGCGGTCCCCCTTGTGGGACATCTGGCTGAAAGCGGCCCTTGGGCTTTCAGGAAACCATCTTTCACAACTAGGCGGAGGATTCTGCCAGGAGGCATTATGCTAGAATTACAAGGAAAATACAATACCGCGAAAATTTTCACCGATGTGGTAGATGAGGCATCCATCGCCCAGGTGATTCAATTGTGCAATCAGGAGTTCACCAAGGGCAGCCGCATCCGTATGATGCCGGATATTCACGCCGGGGCAGGCTGCACCGTAGGAACCACCATGACCATCACCGATAAGGTGGTACCCAATCTGGTAGGGGTGGACATTGGCTGCGGCATGGAAACGGTGCGGCTGAGGGAGACCCGCATTGAGCTTCAAAAGCTGGACAAGCTGATTTACAGCAAAATCCCCTCTGGGTTCGCCATCCGGGAAAAGCCCCACCGGTTTATAGAGCGGATTCAGCTGGAATCCCTTTTCTGCTTCCGCCAAATCAACCATCTGCGGGCAGAAAAGAGCCTGGGAACCCTGGGAGGGGGAAACCATTTTATTGAGGTGGACCGGGACGAGGAAGGACATCTTTATCTGGTGGTTCACTCTGGCAGCCGGCATCTGGGGTTGGAGGTAGCAGGCTACTATCAGAATGAAGGGTACCAGCGCCTTAACGGAAGCAGCAAAGCGGACCAGGAACTGTTAATCGCCCAGCTGAAGGAAGCCGGACGGGAAAAAGAAATCCAGAAAGCCCTCAAAAAGCTGAAAAACACCAAACGGACGGATATTCCAAAGCCCTTGGCCTATGTGGAGGGGGAGCTGTTCCAACAGTATCTCCATGACATGAAGCTGATTCAGGAGTTCGCCCGGCTCAACCGTCAGGCCATGGTGGACGAGTTGGTGAAGGGGATGGGGCTCCATGTGGAGGAGCAGTTCACCACCATCCACAATTATATTGACACCGACGCTATGATTCTGCGGAAGGGAGCCGTTTCCGCCAAGGCGGGGGAACAGCTGCTTATCCCTATCAACATGCGGGACGGAAGCCTGATTTGTGAGGGCCTGGGCAACCACGACTGGAATGATTCTGCCCCCCATGGAGCGGGCCGGCTGATGAGCCGTTCCGCCGCAAAAGGACAGTTTACCGTTTCGCAGTTTAAAAAGGAGATGGACGGGATTTATACCACCTCGGTAAGCAAATCCACTCTGGATGAGTGCCCCATGGCTTACAAGCGGATGGAGGACATCACCAGCAATATCGGGGACACGGTTAAAATTTTAAAGGTCATCCGTCCCATTTATAACTTTAAAGCTGGAGACGAGGATTGAGTTCCCGGCTCAGAAAATAGGAAAAATCACAAAGCCGTTCTTTCCAATTTTGGGAAGAGCGGCTTTTTAAAGGACCAAAATGGAATGAAACGCGGGGATTTGTTTAAAATAGACAAAGAATGGCGGCAAAAATCTCATCAATATTTGATTGGAAATGATTAAAAATGATTGATTTTGCAGGATTATCTGCTATAATAATCTTAGAAACAGTCAAAACAAATCAATCAGAAGGTGACGCCATGCTAGCGGAAAGACGGTTTGAGACCATATTAGAGCTTTTGGAAGAATATAAGGCGGTCAGCGTGGCGCAGCTGTGTGAGAAAACAGGGGCGTCCGAGGCCACCGTCCGCAGGGATTTGAATACTCTGGCCCAGCAGGGACGTCTGAACAAGGTCCACGGGGGGGCTGTGGTGCTGGAAAGCGGCCAGTTCGACCCGGAGGAGCCGGACATGAACACCAAGGCACTGCTCCATGTGGAGGAAAAGGAGCGGATTGCCCGGTACGCCGCCACCCAGGTGAATGACAGCGATTTGGTTTTTGTAGACGCCGGAACCACCACCGCCCGGATGGTTGACCATCTGGAAGGCTCCAAAGCCACCTTTGTCACCAACGGTATGGACTGCGCCCGCCGCCTGCTGGCCAAAGGGCTGCGGGCCTATGTGCTTGGCGGCCTGCTGAAGCCGGGGACAGAGGCGGTGATTGGAGCCCAGGCCCTGCGTTCGCTGGAGAGCTACAATTTTACCAAGGCGTTTATTGGAGCCAATGGAATTTCCCACAGCGGAGGGCTTACCACCCCGGATATGGAAGAAGCAGTTCTGAAAACCAGGGTAGTGGAGCGGGCATATATGTCCTACGCTCTGGTGGATTCCAGCAAGTTTGGAAAGGTGACCGCGGTCACCATCTGCCCGTTAAGCCGGGTATGCATTATCACCGACCGGCTGCCGGACGAAAGTTACCGGCAGTATGGTGTGGTGAAGGAAGTGGAGGGAGCATGATGATTTATACCGTTACCTTTAATCCCGCGATTGACTATGTAATTCATATGGAGCGTTTGGAGCGAGGCTCTGTGAACCGAACCACCGGAGAGCTGATTCAGTTCGGGGGGAAGGGCATCAACGTTTCCACTGTTCTGGGAAACCTGGGAGTGGAGAATGTGGCCCTGGGATTTCTGGCAGGATTTACAGGGGACGCTATCCAGCAGGGTTTGACCCAAGGGGGAGTTCGGACCGATTTCATCCGGCTGTCCCAAGGACTTACCCGCATCAACGTGAAAATCAAGGCGGGGGATGAGACAGACATCAATGGCACCGGCCCAGCCATTGGGGAGAAGGATTTGGAGGCCCTGTACCAAAAGCTGGACCAGCTCCAAAAGGGAGATATTCTGGTGCTGGCAGGCAGCATTCCCGCCACCCTCCCCAGCGACATCTATGAGCGTATTCTGGAACGTTTGTATGGGCGGGACATTCTGCCGGTGGTGGACGCCGAGCGAGACCTGCTCTGCAACGTGCTGAAATACCACCCCTTCCTGATTAAGCCCAACAATTTTGAGCTGGGGGCTATTTTTGACCGGGTGCTGGAAACCGATGAGGAAATCCAGGACTGCGCGGCTCAGCTTCAGGCCAGGGGTGCCCGGAATGTTCTGGTTTCCATGGCGGCCAAAGGAGCCATCCTTCTGGACGAGACAGGAACCTTTCATAAAATTGCCGCCCCGGATGGGGTGGTGCGCAACTCGGTGGGGGCGGGGGACTCCATGGTAGCTGGTTTCTTAGCCGGCTGGCTGCAATCCAAAGACTACCAATTCGCCTTGCGGATGGGGTCCGCCACAGGCAGCGCCACCGCTTTTTCTGACGGATTAGCCACCAAGGAACAGGTGGAAGCGGTTCTAAAGACCTTTTAAAAAAGGAAAGGAGCAATCATTATGCGTATTGTGGATTTACTGTCCCCGGACCGAATCGCGTTAGGCGCTCAGGCGGCGGATAAAGCCTCCGCCATTGAGCTGCTGGTCAGCCTTCAGGAGAAGGGCGGCGCCCTCACCGACCGGGAAGCCTATAAAGAAGCCATCCTGGCCCGGGAGGCCCAAACCAGCACCGCCATCGAGGCGGGAATCGCTGTGCCTCACGCCAAATCTCCCAGTGTGGCCCGGCCCAGTCTGGCGGCCATGACCTTGAAAGAAGGGGTAGACTATCAGGCCATGGACGGACAGCCCTCCGACCTGTTTTTCATGATTGCGGCTCCCATGGATGGGGATGTGCATCTGGAAATCCTCTCTCATCTCATGGTGCTTTTGATGGACCCGGAGTTTACCAGTCAGCTGCGGGCGGCAGCAGACCCCCAAACCTTCCTGGCGGTGATTGACCGGTTCGAGCGGGCCAAATTCGGGGAGCCGGAGGAAGACACCCCGCCTCTGATACACGCCTCCACTCCTGAAGAGCCCAGCGCTCCCAAATACCGGGTTCTGGCGGTGACCGCCTGCCCCACCGGAATCGCCCATACCTATATGGCCGCTGAGGCTTTGGAGAAAGCCGGACAGAAGCTGGGGATTCCGGTAAAAGCGGAAACCAACGGCAGCGGCGGAGCGAAAAACATTCTCACCTCCGAGGAAATCGCCCAAGCGGATGGTATCATCGTGGCGGCGGACAAGAATGTGGAGACCGCCCGTTTCTCCGGGAAAAAGGTGCTGTTTGTGCCGGTATCGGATGGCATTCATAAAGCGGAACAGCTGATTCAGACCATCGAGTCCGGCAACGTTCCTGTCTATGAGGCGGAAGGCCCTGTCTCGGCGGAGCCTGAGCAGGAGGAATCTTTGGGCAGACAGGTTTACAAACACCTGATGAATGGTGTTTCCCACATGCTTCCCTTTGTCATCGGCGGCGGAATCCTCATCGCTTTGGCCTTCCTTTTGGATGATGCCTCCATCAACCCCGCCAACTTCGGTATGAACACCCCTCTGGCGGCCTTCTTCAAAACCATTGGAGGAGTAGCCTTCGGATTTATGCTTCCTATCCTGGGAGGCTACATCGCTTACAGCATCGCTGACCGTCCCGGCTTGGCGGTAGGATTTGTAGGCGGCTCCCTAGCGGCGGCGGGAACCTCCTTCGCCACCATCTCCAGCGGCGCCACCCCCGTCCCGGCAGGCTTCTTAGGCGCCCTTTTAGCGGGCTTTGTGGGTGGTTACTTTATGCTCTGGCTCCGCCGAGCCTGCGATAAGCTGCCCAACAGCCTGGAGGGCATCAAGCCCATCCTCCTCTATCCCCTCATTGGAGTACTGTTTATCGGTGCTTTCATGTGTCTGGTGAACCCCATCATGGGGATGCTGAACACCGGCCTGACTTCCTTCCTCAACTCCCTGGGCGGCACCAGTCGGGTTCTGCTGGGAGCGGTTCTGGGGGCTATGATGAGCATTGATATGGGTGGGCCCTTCAACAAAGCCGCTTATGTCACCGGTACAGGAGCCATCGCCACTGCCGCCGCGGCAGGCGCCGCAGCCAACGACATCGCCTATCAAATGATGGCTTCTGTAATGATTGGCGGCATGGTGCCTCCTCTGGCCATCGCTCTGGCCACCACCTTCTTTAAGAGGAAGTTCACCGACGACCAGCGTAAAGCGGGCTTTGTAAACTATATCATGGGGCTGTGCTTTATCACCGAGGGAGCCATTCCCTTCGCCGCCGCTGACCCCCTGCGCATCATCCCCGCCTGCGCCATCGGCTCTGGAATCGCTGGAGCCCTCTCTATGGTCTTTCAATGTGCCCTTCCCGCGCCTCACGGCGGCCTGTTCGTTTTCCCGGTGGTGACAAATGCTCTAGGATACATCGCCGCCCTGGCCATTGGTTCGGTTGTGGGAATGGTTCTGATTGGTTTGCTGAAAAAGGATTTGTCCAGTCGTTGATACAGGCTTCCAAGGTTTTTATTATTTAAATTTATCATAGAAAGGTAGGATTCTTTATGGTATCCGCAGTCACAAAAGTTTGCAACCCTATGGGCATGCATATGCGTCCCGCTCAGCTGTTTATCAAAACTGTAACCCCCTTTAAGTCCAACATCACCCTGGTGGTGAACGGCAAGGAAATCAACGGAAAAAGCATTATGAATCTGATGGCCGCCTGCATTAAGCAGGGCACCGAACTGGAAATCAAATGTGATGGTCCTGATGAGGACGCCATGCTGAAAGCAGTGGTGGAACTGATTGACTCCGGCTTAGGGGAGTAAGGCAAACCCAGTGGGAAAGGATGGAGCGTCTATGGTATTACAGGGGCTGGCTGGTTCCAGCGGAGTGGGAATTGGCGAAATCGTGTGCCTGCGGGAGCGGACTCTGGATTTCTCCCAGGTGAAGTTTTCCGGGGAGGAGGCGGAAAAAGCACGGCTGCGGCAGGCACTGGAGGTTTTTTGCCAGGACACCCAGAAAATGGCAGAGGAAACCCAGGCCCATGTGGGTGAAAAAGAGGCGGAAATCCTCTCCGGACAGATTACAATGGTAAATGACCCCTTTATGATTTCACAGATGGAGGAGGGGATTCAGGCAGGACAGACGGCGGAAGCGGCTTTGGACGCTGTTTGCCGGATGTACGCCGAGCTGTTCGCCGGCATGGAGGATGAGCTGATGCGGCAGCGGGCCACCGATGTAGGGGACATCCGTACCCGTGTTCTCTCTATCCTGCTGGGGGTCCGCCCCCTCACCATCAGCAGCCTTCCCGCTGGCAGCGTGGTGGCGGTCCACGACTTGACCCCCTCCATGACGGTGGGGATCCACCCTGAAAATATCGCCGCCATCGTCACCGAGGCGGGCGGCCCCACCAGCCATTCCGCCATCCTGGCCCGAGCCTTGGGGATTCCTGCGGTTCTCAGTGTGCCGGGACTGCTCACCCAGGCCCAGGACGGACAGACCGCCATTGTGGATGGGAATGAAGGAACCCTGATTCTGTCCCCTGAAAAAAGCTTGCTGGAGGAGTACCAACAAAAAAGAAAGGCTTTTTTGGAGCAGAAGGCTTTGCTCCAGATTTACAAGGACCGCCCCACCCTGGACGCTGACGGAAAAGCCTATCAGCTCTACGCCAATATCGGTGGCCCGGCGGAAGCCCAAGCTGCTTTGGACGCGGGAGCGGAGGGAATCGGCCTGTTCCGCACCGAGTTCCTGTTTATGGACCGGGATTCGCTACCAACTGAGGAAGAACAGTTGGTAGCCTATCAGAAGGTCTCCCAGATGATGGCGGGTAAAGAGGTAATCATTCGTACCCTGGACATCGGTGGCGACAAGGCTATCCCTTATCTGGGGCTGGAGAAGGAGGAAAATCCCTTTCTGGGCTATCGGGCCATCCGGTACTGCCTGGACCAGCGGGAAATCTTTAAAACCCAGCTTCGGGCGCTGCTTCGGGCCGGTGCTGACCAGCGCAATTTGAAAATTATGCTGCCCCTAGTGACCAGCGTGGAGGAAGTGCGGGAGGCCAAAAAGCTGCTGGCCCAGTGCCAGGAAGAATTGAAGGACCAAGGGCTGCCCTATGATTCCCAGATTTCCCTGGGAATTATGGTGGAAACCCCCGCTGCCGCCCTTACAGCGGATCTGCTGGCCAAGGAAGTGGATTTCTTCAGCATCGGCACCAACGACTTGACCCAATACATCATCGCCGTAGACCGGGGCAACGGCAAGGTCAGCAGCCTGTACACCTCTTTTCATCCGGCAGTGCTGCAGGCTTTGAAGGGAATCATTGAGGCGGCCAAAAACGCCCATATTCCTGTGGGCATGTGTGGGGAAGCCGCTTCAGACACCCAAATGATTCCCCTGCTGCTGGCTTTGGGACTGGATGAGTTCAGCGTCAGTCCTTCTCTGCTGCTCTCCACCCGCCGGGAAATCTCCCGCTGGGACAGCGCTCAGGCACAGGATTTGACCCAGCGGGCCTTCCAGCAAACCTCCCCCGCCGCAATCCAGGAGCTGTTGGCTCAGGGCCGGGAGAAACATTCCTGATAAATTGGCTTTCCTAATGAAAAAGGTCCGGACGCTTCTGTGAAAAAATCGGCTTCACGCCGATTTTTTCTTTTTGGAACCTATTTTGTTTTGCCCGGTGTCTCCCTGCCTGTTTTGGCATAGTATAAACAAGGGAGATTCTCCCAACTATGACAGGAGGAAACACTTATGGGTGTGACAAGTTCCAATAAACAAATCAACCTGGATCACATAGATTGCGACGGAGTGCTGAAGGTAACACTTGCCCTTTCGGCCTCCCCAGATATTGTTTCAAACCCTACCGATATTGTTCTGGTATTGGACCGTTCCGGCAGCATGACTGGAAGTCCTCTGGCCAATATGAAAGCTGGCGCCAGTACCTTTATCGACATCATCTCTGAGGCCACAGGCGGCGCTCAGGATGGGGTCATCGGTTCTGGCAGCCGGATAGGGATTGTCAGCTTTGCTGACACCGCCACCGTAGACGCTCCACTGATAACCTCTGTGGCATCTCTGAAAAGCGCGGTTACCTCTTTGGTTGCCGGCGGTTCCACCAACCACGCTGACGCCTTCTCAAAAGCGACTCAGCTGTTTGACCCGCTTTCCACCAATGCCAAGGTAATGGTCATGTTCACCGACGGGAAAACCACCGCTGGCTTACCTCCCGCCCCTGTGGCCGCTGCTGCCAGGGCCTCAGGCATCATTATCTACTGTATTGGGCTGGTAGGTTCCAATGGAATCCAAGTGGCGATTTGGAATGAATGGGCCACCGACCCGGACGCTTCCCATGTGGCGGTGACACCGGACGATGACCAACTGCAAACTTTGTTTGAAAACCTGGCTGCCAATATTTCCAATACAGGGGCCACCAATATTGTGATTGACGAGGTGGTGAATCCTGATTTTGCTATTGTCAGCATGGATATTCCCACAAAAGGCACCGCCTCCATCCTTGGCAGCGATGCCTTAAAATGGAAAATTCAGGAGCTTGGGGTTTCGGCCAACGAAGGGGCTTCCTTGGAATTTTATATCCGGCACACCGCCCACAGCTCCGGTGAAAAGCTGGTGAACCAATCCATCACCTACTCGGACAACGAAGGAAACGTGGTTGTCTTTCCTGCCCCCACCGTGGAGGTGGATTGTCCCATTGTGATTCGTCCAGACTGCCCCCAGCCGGTGGACTTGACGGTCAGCGGCTGTGAGGGAATTGTATCTGTCAACCTGGGAAACACCTACCTGGAAGACGCTGGGCAAATTCTTCAGCTGGATGTGACCATCAAAAAGGTCTGTCCCCATAAGCGGGTAGCCCTGGCGGTTATCCTCACCGAGGTGGACGCCAACGGTGAGGAGCATCAGCGGGGGATGAAGACCATGACCATCCCTGCCCATTCTTACCCTGGCTGCCGGGATATTCTGGTGGAGTGTATCCCCTTCATCCTGCCTCAGGATTTAAGTGTATCCGGCAAGGACTCTCTGAATCCCTGTCAGCCCAGAAATCTCCGGGCAAGGGTGATGGCCCATTCCGTCGACAGCGGGTACCCATGCTGTGAGCTTGGAAATCTGTTTCATTGACAGAGGTTCTGCCTGTTGATAAACAGGAGCGGAAGGCGGTGAAAAAACCGCCTTCCGCTCCTTGCGGTTTTGGGATGTTTTCATGTATTGCGCAAGCCCTTGGGGATATGCTATAATTTAAATTTAGAAACGCTTTCAAGCGTAATTTGTGTTACGGAGGCAGCTATGTCTGACAGACGTGAAAATATCCGCAATTTTTGTATTATCGCTCATATTGACCATGGAAAAAGCACCCTGGCGGACCGCATCCTGGAGCAGACCTCCGCGGTCAGCCTGCGGGACATGGAGGACCAAATCCTGGACAATATGGATATTGAGCGGGAACGGGGCATCACCATTAAGGCCCGGGCGGTGACCCTGAACTACCACGCTGACAACGGGCAGGACTATACCTTTAATCTGATTGACACCCCCGGCCATGTAGACTTCAACTATGAGGTTTCCCGTTCCCTGGCCGCCTGTGAGGGAGCGGTTCTGATTGTGGACGCTTCCCAGGGCATAGAGGCCCAGACTCTTGCCAACACCTATCTGGCCATTGAGCATGACCTGGAGGTGATGCCGGTCATCAACAAGATTGACCTGCCCGCCGCCGACCCGGAGCGGGTGGCCCATGAGGTGGAGGATGTGATTGGCCTGCCCTGTTTGGATGCCCCCCGCATCTCCGCCAAAACCGGGGAGAACATCCATCAGGTGCTGGAGCGGATTGTCACCGACATTCCCGCCCCAAAAGGGGACGAATCCGCTCCTCTGCGGGCGCTGATTTTCGACAGTTATTATGACAGCTACAAAGGGGTTATTGTCTACCTGCGGGTGAAGGACGGGGTTATCCGGCCGGGCATGACCATCCGCATGATGGCTACCGGGGCGGAATTCAATGTGGTGGAGTGCGGTGTCATGGGGGCCACCACCCTGGTGCCTCAGCAGGAACTGTTCGCCGGGCAGGTGGGGTATCTCACCGCTTCCATCAAAACGGTGCAGGATACCGCTGTGGGCGACACGGTGACCGGGGTGGACAACCCTGCCGCTGAGCCCCTTCCCGGTTACCGGAAGGTACAGCCCATGGTCTTTTCCGGTATTTATCCTCTGGATGGGGCCAAGTACCCGGATTTACGGGACGCCCTGGAAAAGCTTCAGCTGAATGACGCCTCCCTTTCCTTTGAGCCGGAAACCTCCATCGCCTTGGGGTTTGGATTCCGGTGCGGCTTCTTGGGGCTTCTCCATATGGAAATCATCCAGGAGCGGCTGGAGCGGGAGTTCAATCTGGATATTGTCACCACCCTGCCCAGTGTTATTTATAAGCTTATCATGACCAACGGGGAGGAGCTTTGGATTGACAACCCCACCAGCTATCCTGACCCGGCCCAAATCTCCTCCGCCCAGGAGCCTTTCGTGAAGGCCAACATCTTCACCCCCACTGCCTATATCGGCAATATTATGGAGCTGTGCCAGGACCGGCGGGGCATCTATCTGGACACCAAGTATCTGGATACCGACCGGGTGGAGCTGCACTATGAGCTGCCCCTGAATGAGATTGTTTATGACTTCTTTGACGCTTTGAAATCCCGCACCAAGGGATACGCTTCCTTTGACTATGAGCTGATTGGGTACCGGGATTCCAAGCTGGTGAAGCTGGACATCCTGCTGAATGGGGAAGTGGTGGACGCCTTGTCCTTCATCGCCCATGCGGACAAAGCCTATCCACGGGCTCGCCGTATCTGCGAGAACCTGAAGGAGAATATTCCAAGACAGCTGTTTGAGGTTCCCATCCAAGCGGCCATTGGGGGGAAGGTCATCGCCCGTGAGACGGTGAAAGCCATGCGCAAGGACGTACTGGCCAAGTGCTACGGCGGCGACATCACCCGGAAAAAGAAGCTGCTGGAAAAGCAGAAGGAGGGCAAGAAGCGGATGCGTCAGCTGGGGTCGGTGTCGGTTCCCCCGGAGGCCTTTACCGCAGTCCTCAAGCTGGATTCCCAAGATTAAGGGGCGCCAGCTTTTCCCGCCGGTTTTCCAAAAGGCGGGGTGTTTTCAACCCGGTTTACACAGCCTCCCAGCCATTGGCTGGGAGGCTTTTTCAGGAGGAAGGCTATGGCTTGTCAATCCCTTTATCTGCATATCCCATTCTGTGTCCAGAAATGCCCTTACTGTGACTTTTATTCCCTGCCCGCCCAGGAAGATTTGATGGACCGGTATGTAGAAAAACTGCTGGCGGCTTTGGAGCGGCTGCCTTTTCCTATGGAACCTTTGGAAACCATCTATTTTGGGGGCGGCACCCCCTCCGCATTGGGGGCCAAACGGCTGAACCGTATTTTGGAGGCCATCCATCGGCATATCTCCTGGAAGCCCCAGGCGGAAATCACGGTGGAATGTAATCCCGTCCTAGCCATGGAAGAGGAGCTGCGGCAGCTGCGGGAAGGGGGAGCCAACCGGATTTCTATGGGGATGCAGAGCGTCAGCGACCAGCAACTACGGGTTTTGGGCCGCCGCCATACCGCCAGGATGACTGAGGAGGGGGTGGAAGCGGCCCAGCGGGCGGGTTTTCAGCGGATTTCCCTAGATTTGATGCTGGCTACCCCCGGCCAAACCCTGGAGGATATTCACAGGGCGGTGGATACCTGCGCCCGGTTGGGGGTGGGCCATGTCTCTGCCTATTTGCTGAAAATCGAGCCGGGGACCCCCTTCGCCCAAAACCATATGGAAACCCAATGCCCTGACGAGGATGGTCAGGCGGACTTTTATCTGGAGGCGGTGGAGGCTTTGGCGGCCGCTGGTTTCCAGCAGTATGAAATCAGTAACTTTCAGCGATGGGGCCAGATTGCCCAGCACAACTGGCGGTACTGGGACTGCCAGGAATATTTGGGCCTTGGGCCGGCAGCCCACTCCTTCATCCAGGGGCAGCGGCGGTTTTTCCCCAGGGATTTGGAGGGCTTTTTGAAAGCCTCCAACCCCTGGAACTTGCTCCGGGAGGATGGGCTGGGAGGCTCCCTGGAGGAATATGTGATGCTGCGCCTGCGGTTGTCGGAGGGGGTGCGCTGGGACCAACTGGCCCAACGTTATCCCCAATACGACCCCACCCCCCTGAGGCGGCGGGCGGGGGAGCTTCCCTCGCAGCTGATTGTAGCCGACCAGCAGGGCATCCGGCTCACCACCCAGGGGTTTCTGGTGTCCAACACGGTGATCGGAACCCTTTTGGAGGCCTTTTGATTTTCCACAGGTTTTTAAAAATTTGTGGAAAATCTGAAGCAATAAAAAAACGGTGAGCCTTTGAAAGCTCACCGCTTTTATCTGTTGGGAATCTTTTTGTGCAAGAGGATTTAAACTTCCTGATAAAGCTCCAGAATCGCCCCATCCTTCCAGACAAAGGCCAGACGGGCCGTTTCATTGGCCGCCATAGGTCCGCAGATCACCTGGTCCGCGTCCTCTATGTATTTTTCCAGGTCGTCTACCTTGTAGGCCACATGGGGATTCCTATGAAGCACCTCGGGGAAGGGGGTCCCTTCCTCAAATTTCAGATACTCGATTTTATAATCATAGTCATCCACCTGGCTGAACCAGAATTTTCCGTCAGGATTATAAGTCATATTAGGCTTGCGGTTGGTGATGGGAATTCCAATATGCATATAGGTAGCGGACATAAAAATCCCCTTTCTTTGTTGAAATGAATCCTTGGGTGTTGGCTGTGGTAAAGGCTTATTTGGTCAGGTAGGGGGTTTTGCATGGAGCGTTCCACAGACGGAGCAGTTCGTCATCCATCCGGGCCATGAACATCTGGAAACCTGCCTGTTCCTGAACGGTCAGCAGCTCACCCACATAATTGGCTACCACTTGGATGCCCTGCTGGTTCAGCACCTGCTCCGCTTTCCGATAGATAATCAGCTGCTCCATCAGGGTGGTGGCGCCGGAACCATTGATAATCAGCATCACCTTTTCACCGGACTGGATACCGATGTCCTTCACCAGAGCGTTCACCATAATTTCGGCGGTTTCGTCAGCGGATTTCATGGGCTGGCGTCCACCGCCGCCCTCTCCATGCTGGCCCATACCGATTTCCATGTCGTCCTCTCCCAAGTCGGCTAAAGCGGCTCCGGTAGAGGGATGGGTAGCCCCTCGCACAGCCACCGCCAAAGTGGCCATATTGTCCGCAAACCGTTGGGCGATGGCCGCTACTTCTTCCAGGCTCTTACCTTCGGCGGCAGCCGCGCCGGCGATTTTATAGGTAGGGATGCATCCCACCAGGCCACGACGGTCATCGGACTGGTCTCTGGGGGCGTTGGACACATCTTCCTGGGTGACCAGCTTTACCACATGCAGCCCCAATTTTTTGCATTGCTTCATGGTGAGGTTTCCGGTAAGCATATCCCCAGCGTGATTCAAAACAATATACAGAACGCCTTTTCCTTTGTCTGCCAATTTGATGGCATCCACACAAGCCTGAGGGCCAGGAGCGGCGAAGATATCCCCAACCACAGAAATATCCACCATGCCTTCCCCCACAAAGCCGGAGATAGCGGGTTCGTGGCCGGAACCTCCCTGGGTGACGATGGTAACCCGGTCAGCGGTATCCAGGGCCTGATTGATAATCATGTTCTGCTCTCCGCGGCGAATCAGCCCCCGATTGGCGGCTACCAAACCGTCCAGAAGCTCATCGGTCAAATTTTCAGGAGCGTTGATAAACTTTTTCATTTTCATATGGCTTCTCCTCCCAGGTGTAAAAATTGTCTTTAAAGGCTTATCATCCGTTGGCAAATCCCTGGATAAACAAGGCTGTGGAGACAGCTCCCGCGTCAGGGGTTCCAATGGTCTGCTCCTTATAGCTGCGGGCTCTGCCAAATTTGGACACATACCCCTCACTGGCCTTAGCGCCGGCCTGTGCGGCCTCAGCGGCAGCCTTCAAAATTTCCGGAATATCCCCTTGACAGGATTGGGCCGCCTCTACCGCAGGAATCAAAGCGTCCATCATGGTTTTGTCGCCCACCTTGGCGGTGGTGATGTCCTCCATTTCCTCCAGGCATCCTGCGAACATGCGCTTAACGCCCTCAGCGTCCAGCTGGTTTTCAGTTTCACCAAGTTTGGCGCCCAGCCCGCCTATCATCGTGCCATAGAGAGGACCAGCGGACCCGCCTTTGACCTCCATGATGGCCATACCCAAATCATCCAAAAAATCATGGATGGAACGTTCTCCCCACTGAGGAACCTGTTCCTGAATCAATTTTGCGATTTTACCGATGGTGATTCCATGGTCCCCATCCCCGAATTTGGAGTCGATTTCACTGAGCTGTTGTGTATTTTCCGCCAGCAATTTTGCGGCGGATAGGAGCATAGCTGCGATTTCAGCCCGAGCAATTGTCATAGAAGCTGCCTCCTCACGCCAATCCGATAAACTGTAACATTGGTAAATTCATACTAGCACCGCAGGTAACGCATGTCAATATTTTTGCGCAGATTCTATATTATAGAAAAATAAAAGCGATAAAAAGTAGATAAATTGAATAAAAAATAACCACTTTCCATTTTTGAAACATGGAAAGTGGTTACATATGTTACACTTTATCAAAAGAACTCCCGAACCAATTGGGAACGGACCACCACATGAGTGAAGTATCCTGTGCGCAGCGCTCCAAGAAAGGCTTTGGTACTGGTGTTAGCCGAGCAGACTCCCACCACATTGGGGCAATCCCGCAGCACTTCCAAAGGAATCTGAATGGCGAAATCCTGTTCGGATTGAATGATGGTTCCCTCAGGATTAAAATAATAGGCCAGCATACGGCCACAGGCCTTTTGCTGGTGCAGTCGATTCCCATACCGGGCCACCGAGGCGAAATCGGGGGTGGAGGGGTAATTTCCAATATTGACAAAGGCTGTATCTATCCTCTGCCACTGGTGATAAATCTGCTTATATAATTCGGTGGAGCAAAGGACCTGTTTTTCCTCAAGGCTTTCCGGCAGGGCTGGCAGGTATAGAAAATGAGGAGTGGCCCCCAATTGTTGGGCGATGAGGCGCACATTCTCATTTGATTGATAGTTTCGGATGGGAATACTGGCGTTTCCCACCAGAGGGCAAACATCTTTTACCGTGCTGTTCAATCGGGGGGATTCTTCCAGTCTCTCCACTAGCTGTCCCACAAAATGTCCCCATCCGATGCCCAATTTTCTGGTTCCCAACTGTTCTATTAAATTTATGGCCCCCTGAGAAAGAAACCGGTTTGTCAGGTAATCATTCTCCCCATCCTCCACCAAAAAACCTCCTTTTATGGAGCTGATTTCGCAGAGCCTGGACAGCAAGTTTTCCTGACCATTCTCAGGCTCATGGATGGTGATTTCCACCACTCCATAATTTTTGGCTTCGGACAGCATGCGGCTGATCAAAGGACGGGATACCCCCAATTCCTTGGCAATGTCGCTTTGCTTGCGCCCTTCCAGATAGTATTGACGTGCCACATAAGCCAGCCGCTTTTGCTTTTCCTCGCTGATTCTCACGGTGATTCCTCTTTCATGAAACTATGTGATAAAGTCAAATCCATTGTTTGTGGGCTTATTTTATCATGTTTAGAAAAAAAGTACAACAGAGCGTTTTCCGTTGGAACATCTGAATATAGCTGAAAGGTTGACACCCATACTTGAATCAGTTATAATAACAACGATACTCCTCTGAATGAGGGATGTCAAACTTTCTCGGGTAACCCTCCCCGTGTAAAAGCAGAGGGATGAATATGCGGATATGGCGGAATTGGCAGACGCGCTAGATTTAGGTGCTGTCACCTCAGTGTAAAATCAAAGGCCCTTCCCGCCCCCAAAATGGGTCAGAGCAGGTCACCCTGTTTTGATAGATGCGGAGCAGGTGTAACGCCCCGCCCCGGGTGCCCTCCCCGTGTAAAAGTAGAGGGAAACAAACAGCGGCAGGTGATGCCGCATATACTTGCGGATATGGCGGAATTGGCAGACGCGCTAGATTTAGGTGCTGTCACCTCAGTGGAGAATTTTCGCTTAGGGTTTGACCAGCAGCTTCTCGTACAAGGCTTTCCACTCAACAAGGCAATTTATGTGCAGATAAAAATTCGCGATTTCATCGCACTCTGTGCGCTGAAATCGCAGACTGACAAAGTCAGCCCCCGGATTTCGCACTTCTCAAATTCTTCTTTCTATTTTTAATAAAAGCAGGCGATGCCTGTTTTGATAAATACGGATGAAGTGAAAATCTCCGTCTCGGGTGCCTTCCCCGAGTAAAAATAGAGGGGAAACAAAAAGCGGCACGCTGTGCCGCCCACATTTGCGGAAGTGGCGGAATGGCAGACGCGCCGGTCTTAGGAGCCGGTACTTCGGTGTGTGGGTTCAAGTCCCATCTTCCGCACCAGGCAGGGGCCTGGAGCCGCATCGCGCTCCGGGCCTTTTCCTTTGCCCGAAACCCGCGCCCGCGTCCGGGCAACCCAAACTGACTACCCTTCCCGTGTCGCAATGGACTGCCCTCCGTCATTCCTTCTTTTCCGCCAAAGGTCCCGCTTGCCTTGGTTTGCCCGGTTGTTCGTGCCCTTTAGGGTATAAACGCCCTTGCAACTCCTTTACGCAGCCGCCAGCCTTTTGCGGGTTCTTTATCTGTGAATACAGGCGGGCTTAGAGGGATCAAATGTTGATTGGAAAAGCAGAGCCCGATTGAGGCATCCTGCAAAAAGGCAGGCGCCCCAATCGGGCTTCGGCGATCAAGCAAACAAGGCTTTCAGATGCCGGGTCATGCATCATTGCTCTGTTTTTTCAGTTTGTAAATGATGGTATCATTTTTTTCGCTTCTTTCAAGGGTCAGTTCATCCGAAGCAACGACAAACGCATACGAGATGTCCCGAACTTTCTCGTCGGTAAAGTCGATGCTCACCGTGCCGTCCTTGATTTCGTAGCGGAATTCGTATCTGCTTTCAGGGAGTTCCAGCGCTCCGCTTCCCTTGCCGTCAAATACATAAACGGTGGTGCCGTCCAGATCCCATTTTCCCCAAAGGGGATCCGCGCCGCCGGAGCACCCAACAGCCATCAGGGCGATGAAAACGCCCAGGACGGCGGATAAAAGCAGCCTGTGCTTTTGCTTTTTTATTTTTGCAGGCCGGATCGGCGGCAGTGCTTTTTGCTTGCGGCGGTTCTTTTGCTGCAAGTTAACCATATCTTCCCTCCTAAACAGAATGTCCCCGCTCCCAAAACCGGCAGCGTGGCTGATGATATGAGTGCGGTCTTTCCCAGGCTTTTGGGAAAAGCAGGGCGCGGCGGCGAAGATTGCCGCCGCACCTTGCTGAATGCCTGGCTCAGCACACAAGGAATGCGCTTATTCCGGGTTTAATGTTCTTTTTTCGACGACCAGGTTATGGCTGCGGCGGAACTGCTCACCACCAGCAGGGCGACCCAAAGCCCAAGATTGCTTCTGCCGCCGGTTTCGGGGTTGATGACATTCTGGGTGTCCGCCTTGGGGGAATCGTCATCATTGTCCCGATCCGAATGTCCGCCGGAACTTCTGGCGTAATAGCTGTTGGTGAAGATGGCCCCGTTCGGCCTGTTCTCGTCGCTGGGCTGCCCATCCCCATCCAGGAGGTAGTACTCCCAGTATTCAATGCTGTTGCCATCAGCGAAAGCCGGAACCACCCAGAACTTGGTCTCGTCATAGGTCCAGCCTTTTGCGCTGCCTTTGACCTGCCGGAAGACAAAGCCCTCGGAAAGGTTGTCGGCATCGCCTTCCGAGATCGTAAAGACAAAGGTGCCGTCATAGGTCTTGGCGCCGTTGGTCTCCAGCGTGCTTGTGATCAGCTCGTATTCCACCGGAGCGCCGAATTCTTCGGCCACAAAGCTGAAGGTCTGGCTGCCGGGATTCTTCGAGCCGGTCTTTTGGACATGAAGGGTAAAGGGGAGTTCCACACGGATGGTGCCCTCCTCCAGCCGTGCCTCTATCTCATAGCCGCACTTGGTGCACAGGATCGGATACTCCGTGGTAGCGCCGCCGTCATGGTCGGGGGTATGACTCTCGGGGGTGTCGTATACATCGTGATACTGACACTTGTGGGCATGACCTTCCGCACCGCGAGCGATCCATTCTACGCCATACACATGAGGGCCTTGGGCGCCGTTGTAGAACTTATCCGTAGCTCCGGTGTCGTCCCCCGCGCTGGCGTCACAGCGGGAGCAGTCGTACCAATAGGTGTCATAGTCACGGCAGTCGGCGGCGGTGGATCTCTTGTGAGTATCGTCGGTGATTTGCTGGGTGTAGTTGTGGCCCAGGGGGAAAAGTGTAACAGCTGCCTCGGTGGTCAGTCTGAGAGCGTCGCGATCCTCATAGAGATTGCTGCAGGTGCAACGGTAGTGCGTAATCTTGCCGGGGGTGGTGCAGGTGGCGGAAAACCCAGACACCAGGGTCAGGTGGCTGGAGCAGACATGGCCGGTGGCGGTATCGAGCACTCTTCCGCAAACAGTACAGGTCTGATCTTGGGTCTCGGTTGGCGCAGGAATATTGGGTATGTGTGTGCCGTACCTGTCCTTCTCAGTGCAGCCGGCGTTCTGGCAGGCGTGCCAGTGGCCGGTTTCGTCGCTGCTCCAGCTGCTGCCCGCAAAGTCGTGGGGGCCGTACTCGTCACTGTCCCAGGTGTCAGTACCCATCTCAGCGCAGTGTGCACAGTCATAATAGTACTTCTTGGCACTCCGGCAATCCGTGCCGGTTCCCCCGACATAGTGGGCAGGATCTTGCACCTGCTCTGTAAAGCTGTGGGGGCCGGTGGTGGCGCTGCTGTAATACGCACCGGTTGCCGCACCGTCGTCCCCCGCGCTGGCGTCGCAGCGGGTGCAGGCGTACCAGTAGGTATTGTGCTCTGTGCAGTTTGCAGCCGCGTCCTTCAGGTAGGCGGCTGTTTCGGTCTCTTTGGTGTAGTCGTGGCCCAGGGAGGCGCCGGATGTAAAGATGTCGGTTGTTCCGGTTGCGCCGCAGCTGCAGCTCTTGTAATAAACCGCAGGGTTGGTGCAGTCCGCAGGGGTTTTGAGATGATCTGGCTCTGCAACTTCCTGGTCGTACACATGATCATGCACATAGTCGCAGACGGTGCAGGTGTTTCCCGAAAAGGTGTGGCCTTCCTTGGCGCTGAGGTGTTCCGAGCTAAGGGTGCAGGTGCACCAATGGCCGGTTTCGTCGCTGCTCCAATCGCCTGCCCAGATGTGAGCATCGGGGTCAAGGTCCCTGTACGGGATCCCCGGGATGGGATCGCCGCTTTCATCAAACAGCTGCGGGCAACCGTTGCACTGCTTATATGCAGACCATCGCCCTCACGAATGCGCATGGTCCTGCGGATCTCTTTGGGAATTACTACTCTCCCGCGAGTGTGTGATAATTGGACCAACACGGGAAAACCGCTTGATCAAGCCATTTTTTCGTGTTCGCAATTCCTGCATGACCGAAATTTTTGAGAAATTCCAGAATAAGGAAGGTGAAATGGGGCAAAAAAACGCTTAAAAATGAGCGCCGATCAAGGCCAGCCATCCAGGTATATTTTTGGAAAAAAGGAAGGATTTTTCGATCACAATTTGAGTGGGTCGTGCACCAATGTAACACATGTGTTTGTCAAGTATAATTTGAAAATTGTTGAAAAAACTGGGGCCCGCATTTCTGCGAGCCCCGGCATTTCTGTGCGCCCGGTGAGCGCACATTCTGTAGGGTGAAAGTCCCGAAGTCGCCCGGTAGCGGGAAGATTTAGCCAAAGGCAAGGGTGTCCGTCGTGAGGCGGAATCTGAAGAAAGCCGGATTTTAGGGGTTGAAAGGTCCCCTGATGGGCAAAACTCTGGCCTGACGAACAGAAATCGCATACAAGGCCGTAAATGAGGGTGAGTTTGCAGAACAAAACAAAGCCCAGTAGCTACACGGAATCATTTGCGGTAAATGCGGCAGGTAAAGAGAGAAAGAACGTGTGAGTACCCGGGGAGGTCTTGCCGACGCAAAAAAATGCGCAGTAACAACGAACGGCAAGAAGTCAGCAGAGGCCATAGTACCGGTTTTTTTCCACTGGGAAGGGCCGAACAATCGTTAGTCCCAAGTAGATTACAGAAGGAGGTCAACATGAAGAACGCAGAATATCAGGGCAACCTGAGCTGCCCGCAAAGAGATGGTGCGGAACACGAAGGGTATGCGGGAGCGCAGAGTGTTGGCGGTCAGGACGCAAAGGAACAGGACGGTGCGGATTTGCTTGAAAGGATTCTGAGCAGGGAAAACTTGAACAGGGCCTACAAGCGGGTCAAGGCCAACAAGGGAGCGCCGGGAATTGACGGGATGACCGTTGAGCAGGCGCTGCCTTGGTTGAGAGTCTACCTGAACGAATACGACAAGGAGATGGAAAGACGGGGCGTACCGGTCATCCGCTATGCAGATGATATAGTAGTCCTGTCAAGGAGCAAGCGAGCGGCCGAGAGGCTTCTGGAAAGCACCCAGCGGTATCTTGAGGGGAAACTGAAACTCAAGATGAACGTAGAAAAGAGCAGAGTTGTCAGCGTATTCTCAATCCGAAATTTTAAGTTTCTGGGCTTTGCGTTAGGGAAGGGGCGAAAGGGCGTGTATGTCTGAGCCCACGCAAAGTCCTTGAAGAAAGCCAAAGCAAAGCTGAAAGAGCTGACTTCCCGCAGTCAGGGCAGAAATGTCCGAGTGGTGATGCAGAGAGTAAAGGTCTACATCCGGGGCTGGCTTGGTTACTTCGGGATTGCGAGCATGAGGACAACAATGCAGAGATGGGATGAGTGGCTGCGAAGAAGGTTTCGATGCTATATCTGGAAACAATGGAAGAGACCCGGAAAGAGAGCAAAGAGCCTCATTCAACTGGGTATACCGGAATGGCAGGCATGGGCAGTAAGCAATTGCCGGAAAGCCTACTGGCACATGGCTAAGAACGGCCATGTACAGCGGGCAATCTCGAAAGAAAGACTCGTACAGGCAGGATATTACAGCATCCTTGACCGGTACGAGTCTCTACACTTATGCGATTGAACCGCCGTGTACCGAACGGTACGCACGGTGGTGTGAGGGGTCGGGGCTATTCAGGCCCCTCCTACTCGATTAACTTAATGACATTGGCCGTGGTAAGGCGAAGGCTGTGATCGCCGAGCTGTGCGCTATGAAGCTGAAGGAAGCTGCCGAGAAGGTCGAGGACGGTATCGAGGAAACGCTGACCTACTGTGACTTTTCCAGCGAGCACTGGACGCGCATCCGCACCAATAATGTGATTGAGCGGCTGAACCGTGAAATCCGCCGCAGGACGCGGGTGGTGGGGATGTTTCCCGATGGCAACTCCACCCTGATGCTGGTCTGCGCCAAACTTCGCCATGTGGTGGGTCCCCAGTGGGGCAACAAGAAATACATGAACAAGAAGCATTTGGAGGCGGCCATGGATGACGTCTCTATTGCCGGCTGACTTCTCTCAGCCGGAGCCTGCAAACAATTTTGCGCATAAATCTTGACGGGACCGTACAGGAAGTACGCATTGCTCATTGCTGACGAATGGCTTCTGTACCCTTTGAAAGAAACGGAATCCAGGGACTTATTGGAAATTGTGGAGTCCTGGCACAAGCGAAACTCCTCGATTTTCTGTTCCCAGTTTGACATTCCGGCTGGCCGGAAAAGTTGTCTGACTCACTGCTGGCTGATGCCATCTGCGACCGAATCATCCACGATGCTCACATGGTCGTTGGAGGCAAGGAATCCATGCGCAAGCGGAAGGGACTGCAAGACATCTGACTCCGACCATATTTATGATACCTTGACAGTTTCTCTGCACTCCTGTCAACAGTTCACGCTCCCAACGGTAATAGGTGGCTGTCGTAACACCCCGCTGTCGGCACCATTCGCTTACGGAGAGACCGCTGCCCCTATATTCCTGTATACCATTGACCGCACACATCAGGATCTGAGCAATAATCAGGAGAACAATTGCAAATGCTCGAGCTATACGCACTCAAATTGCCGAACGCAAATCAATTTGCGAAACAGCTTGACTCATCCTATGAGTTTACTACAAATCGGCTCGGCGTCAAATTACAACTACACTCCCTGAGTAGCTTTTACGCTTAAGACATTTCCGCTCACACAGATTAAATCATCCGAAGCTTGGTTCAGCGACATTGCACCATCTTTCGTAACAAGATAAGTCTGCCCCCATGAAAAGTACTGTGTTCCATCCTTCATCCCTACACAAGGATGGAGGATTAGTATCTCTCCACAATTTATTTGTCGCGTATTGTCCGCAGTCAGCCGGTCATCCACTAAGTCCACGCTGGCAACATGTCCTAGAGACCTATTGAGCACAAATCCTTGGGACGTAACATATCCATTCATCTTTTCCCAAATATCTTTAGCTGATATACCAGGGGTAATAAAGCTCAGCGTGTCTTTTATGGCACTCACACAAACCCGGTGGAGGACTTCCATTTCAATACTAGGCCGTTCAGACACACAGATGGTTCGAAGCAGTTGCGTCCAATAGCCATCAAATTGAGGGGTAATCTCCAATATGACTGAGTCTTGGGTGGCAATAATCCGTTTTGATGCAGGATAGAGCTTTGGAATTCCATTTGCAAAGATATCCCGTTGATTTCCTGATGTAATAAGGCTAAAGTTTTTACACGCCCCCAATTTATTTGTCACATATTCAATCTCTGCGGTCACTTCATATTCGGCTCTACCTGGACGTATAACTGCAAGTGCACTTTCGTACGCCTTATCAGCCATATATGCTGAAGTTCTTGCCTTCTCAATCTCCTCATTGCTCTTTCGATAGTGCAAGGTTGTTAATTCCCGTCCTATTTCAACCAAAGCTAATTCGGGAACTTCACGGTTCAGGTGGATGTACCAAGAGGCGGGGATCATATCCAACATGCACCCAATTCTACCAGTACAAAGGTTCTTTTCCCGCAATATCTCCACCAGTGTTTCAATTTGCCGGGGAGATACAACGCAGTCGGTAATCTGTGACCTTACCTTATTGGCCTCGTATTGCAGCGGACTCGCAGATATTAAAATTGGCGCACCATCTTTTTCACAGAACATGATCTGAAACGATTCAATCAGGTTATTTTGTGTAAAATATCTTTGACTAACGTTAATTGCCGGCGCATTCAATACGGTATCGCCCATTATGATCACACCATTCAAATTGTTGGTTTCCATAATTTCATTTAGGCCTTTAAAGCGCCGGGACATTTCATCCTTTGAAAAATCCATATGCTCTCCTTCTTGTTTGATCGAATGATGTCTAAAAGAGGTTTGTAAAACTGCCCTTCGCTCAAAACCTAAGATCGGTTAGAGCAACACAGTAAGAAGCGGGTAAGTAATAAACACCAAAACAATGCCAGAAAGAATTGTCATGATTACACCCCATTTTAGCATGAAGCCATTGCTTAACCAGCCATCTCCAACAGCCATAGCCGGCGGCGCCGATGCAGGAACAGTTGCCACGGCAACATTGGCAGCCATACCAAAAACAACGGCAAGAGCGGCTGCATTCACCCCCGTAATATTGCCGTGAGAAAGCAGGGGCAGGGCTATTGTGCAAATCAAGGTCAACGCAACCGCATTAGACATTACATTTGTCAACGCCAACAAAATGAATGTGGTGATAATAATTGCGCTGTAAGAGGTCATAGACGATACTGCCGGACCGATCAGCCCACTGATCCAAGTTACAATTCCTGCACTCCCATCCGTCAAAGCGGAACCAAGGACCATAGCAGCCGTAACCAACATCCATATTTTCCATGGAACCCCATTCTTAAAGGCATCGTCATAGTCCAGTACAGGCTCACCATTCACCTTAATCAGGCACAATAATGCAGCACCTATCACTGGAGGAATAATGCTTCCTAAATCAGCGAGCACCGCAAACACCCTGGGAAAGGCATTGCCGAAAATTCCTGGGAATATCCACATAACCAATACGACCGCAAAAACGGAGACAGAGATTTTTTCCTGCCTGCTCATGGGCTTGTGTTCCCTAAGCAAAAACTCCACATTGATATTAAGAAGGCTACTTAGATCCGGCTTTACGATAAATCTCATAACTAGCATCAAAAGCACAAAGATTATCAATGCAGTGGCAATGCCTGCCACGGAAAACATTGCCATCGAAATCTCTGGTTGGTCTGGGAAAAACTGAGAATAGTAAGAAATAGCCATTAGCGGGAATGTATGAGCAAATGGCGTTGTAATAGCAGAGAGGCAAGTGGTAAACATAACGCCAAATGTCAGAGCCTGTGCAGTGCGATTTCCTCTGGAGTACCCAAGTTCATCAAAGATCTGTACTGTAATGGGTAGGATAATTGCGAACAAAGCAATCATATCCATAAACATGCCGATGATCAGCGGCGCTAAAAACAGCATAGACACAAAAGCCCAAGGACGATTTCTGGCAAAAGGCCTTGTGATTAGCCAAACGGCCATTCTTCTCAAAAACCCCGTTTTAGTTAGCGCATAACACATTATGGAACTGAACAACACAAAGGTGGGAACCCATGCGCTATACGCAGTGGAAAAAACTGTGTTACCGGTATAAAGTGGTGTAAGGGCAAGTGCCACAAAGCAGAACAGCGTGGGCCAAGTTACAGAAACGCCAAGCCACAAGATCATGGTGGCAAGGAAAACGCCTAAAACCTGAAAACCCGTGGTACTTAATGTTTCTGTTCCTGGCAAAAAGTTAAATATCACATAAACAGCTAAGGCAATTAAGCTTAAGGTTAATTTTCTATATTTTTTCATATGGTTCCTCCGCTCATTCATAGTACATATCGAGGTTTCACTCTGACACAACATTCAATGAAAAAATCATTTATCTCTGCCTATTTGCCGTCTATGGGATTTTAGCTCCTGAAGCATGTCGCCCAGATAAGGGCTGTTATTGTAGGCAGAAGTCAGGTTGACTGGTCCTGTCTTTGTGACGAGATAAGTATCTCCATAAAATATTCCGTCATCTTTTGATACAATATTTGGGTGTAGGGTAAATACCATGTTTTCTTTGATTTCAATTGGACTCTCCGATGTAATTGGAATCCCATCTCCCAGGTCTGCTCCCATTGCATGGCCCGCCCAATGTCCGGCTTTATAGCCCTGTCCTTCAATGTAGCCTATTATGGCGTTGTTGACATCGCAAACGCGGCTACCCGGTTTTAAGAGATCCGCCCCATGGCGAATGGCCGCCTTTGCCACTTCATAGAGGGCATATATTTCTGGTGCACAATCTTGCTTCAGAAAAATAGCTCGAGCAAGTTGTGTCCAATAGCCGCCTTCGCCGCTAAACTCGCAAGAATAGATGAATACACTGTCGTCGTTGATTTTGGTATTCTGGGGCCTGTGGATAAATGCATGCGGTCCTTCTGACGCACACATAACAAGCAATTCTTGGGCGCCGTTAGCGATTAAATAACCCTCCGCACCGCCAATGAGTTCCCGCTCCGTCACTCCAGCTCTCATGTGCTCCAGAACGTGATCCATTGAATGGATTGCAAGAAGAGAAGTCTGACGTATGAGGTCGATCTCGAAAGGAGATTTTGGTGCCCTGAGGATTGTCATTGGCAACGTGATGTCTACCAATTCAGCAGTTCCCTTGAACAGCTCGTTATAAACCGCCACAGGAAGATTGTCAGGCTCATAAATTCCTATCCGCTTGCCTGAACCAAGGGTGGCCATCATCTGTACAGTCTTCTCCACCGGATTACCCAGCAAAATATGATCATCTGGAATCCACGAGGTTTTTTTTGCGTTGGTATATTCATCTTGGGTCCCTAGCACAAACCAGGGCATCTCATCTTTTTGCATAAAAGCAAATGCTCGTCTTGCAAGAAGGGCGGTGTTTGTGAGATACTTAATTGCAACCTCATCTGTTTGCACAGCTGAAGAGGTAAAAATGAGAGCATCTAGGTTTTCCTGATCCATCAGAGTATTCATTAGGGTCAACCTGCGTGTCCTCTCCGTCACATATGTTTTCAATTGCAAACCTCCTGTTCTTGGAAATACTAACCAGTTGGTGCACCGTCTTTATTATAAAGCAAGCGCACCGATTTGTTAAACAGGAAAAACAAATAGTAGAAATTGAAAATTACAATTAATTAATGTCTGCTGAACAATTGAAAAAAGCCTTTCAGTGCAAGACATTGAGGGCAAATGGTGATATAATAAGATCATCTAAAAGTGCCAAAATCAAGCAAAATCCTTGCACTTGGATGGTAGCCATATATCGTTACAGCAATGGACAGATCAGTCTGGGCAGATTTCAAGTAGCCAGTCGGCATGAACCTGAAAGAGAGCAACCGTTGGGTAAAAAAAGCCCAAACGATTCCCTAACTGGAGATTGAGAAGCGGTACGCCGCTCTGTTTACCAACCGTAAAGGGGCAATGTAGCCAAGCCACTGCGACTGGCCCTGGGAGCCTGTATTATCCAGGCGGAGTATGGTTATTCCGATGAAGAGATTGCGCTGCAGATTCAAGAGAACCCGTATTTTCAGTACTTCTGTGGATACCCCGGCTATGATGACGAAAAGCTGCCCTTTGCCCCATCTCTGACGGTGTATTTCGCAAGAAATTGACACCGAAAGTGCTGGGCGAGATCAATGAAATGATCGTTCGGGACGCAAAGGAGTGGCAGGCCAGAGAAGCTGAATCCAAGGATGACGATGATGATTCTGACGGTTAGCCGGGAGCAAGCGGAAGCAGTGGCACTATGATCGTGGTCGCCACTTGCGCTCCGTCCAATATCCGGTATCCCCAGGACGATTCCCTGCTCAACGAGGCTAGAGAGAATGCCGAGGATCTTCTGGACATTCTTCATGATCCTGCGGATGGGAAGAAGCCCCGCACTTATCGTGAATGCGCCCGGAAAGATTATCTGAAATACACGAGATGCCGCAAGCACACTGCGAAGACGACTCGTAAAGCCACTGGAAAGCAACTTTTTACCTCCGACGCAACCTGGACGCCATTGATGGCAAGCTATCTCTTGGAAAAGCTTTGACCGTACGCCGGGTGGAACGTCTGGACACGATCCGCACATACCCACAGTGTAACCGACCGAATCGTCAGTGCGAGTCAGCCCTTTGTTCGTCCTATTGTGCGTGGAAAAGCAGGCAAGCCGATGGAGTTTGGCGCAAAACTGGACATCAGCGTTGTGAATGGGTGGACGCAGCTAGAATGCTTCTCTTTTGATGCCTACAACGAGGCAGAGAATCTGCGGGAGATGGCAGAGCGGTTCCGGGAACGAGAACAACATTATCCAAGCCGGATTCTGGCAGATATAATCTATCGAAACCAGGAGAATCTTAGCTATTGCAAAGAGCACGGAATCCGGCTCTCCGGCCCGGCTCTGGGATGGACTAAGAAGTATGAAACCAGAGACAAGGCTCAGGACTACTAGGATGAATGCGAGCGTGTGGAAATGGAGCGCAGGTTCAGTCTGGCAAAACACAAATGTGGCATGGGGCTGGTTACCGCAAAGCTGCGGGAAACCGCAGCCCATGTGATTGCTATGTCCATTTTAGTGCTGAGTCTTCGCAAGATTCAGTGCGCCATTTTGCAATTACTTTCGTTTTTACGGGCACTCCTCTCATCTAAGCAAAAATGTGCCTTTGTTCAGTAGATTAATTAAAATTTACAATATCATAGATTAACGGAGGGCCAACATTATGACATTTGAAAAAATTAAGTATTTCTATGACATTGTTCGCTGTGGGAGCTTTACTATAGCTGCACAAGAGAACTATATTGCACAAGCCACTATCAGCCAGCAAATTAGCGCGATGGAACAAGAACTTGGATTTAAACTTCTAGAGCGGACAACCAGAGGCATTATGCTTACAGAACAGGGCATGTCCTTTTATACGGATTGTCAGCCCATTTTGCTGGCTTACACGCAGGCCGTTAACCGTGCGCGGACTAAAGGAGGCTCTGTGCGGGCGTTTTTCCCTCTGGGGGTCATAGAGGGTCTTGATGTCAGCCGGGTCTATCAAGCTTTTTGTAACGTGCGAGAGCAATATCCGACTGGTCAGTGCACCATCTACTGTGGATCTCCGGCTTACTGTAAAAAAGATTTTGAGGTGACCTCTACAGCAGCCTTGCTTACCATGCCATATGGTTTTGAAGAAACCTCACCCAATGAATTCATTACAACACCGCTTTTTTCCTGTGGTTATGATTTTGTGGTTGGAAAAAATCATAACCTGGCCGGCAAGGCGGCTGTAAACATTGAAACAATCCGAAAGGAACTGTTTGTCGTATGCGGTGAAGCTATTCTAGGTCCCAAGGCTTATGCACACATCGTGGTGGAACAAATGCAAATCCGTCATGGCATTAATAGAATCGCTATAGCCCCTAATTATAGGACACAAGAACTCATGGTAGCCAGTGGCAATGAATGCATGCTGCTTCCCAAATGCATTAAGCTCTCATGTCCTGAGATGTTCAAACGCATTCCTATTGAAGATTATCATGAAGTCTGCGATTTTGCCCTCATTAGCCGCTTTGGCAAATCAACCAGCACATTCTTACAGGATTTCATAAAATGCCTGCAGACAGAGTACAGTAACCAGACATGACCTTGTTTATGCAATTATCCTATATCAACGGGTCGGTTTTAGGTTCCTACTATATTTTGCTCGCCAGGCGGCCGGACAGGATATAGGAACTTTACAATCAAGAGCTTCACCTTGGCCGCAGATTCCTGTTCTGGATGCTTGGCAAACCGTTCTTTTCCAGTCAGCGGAGCATAGTCTAGCTCCAGCTGGAACTGTTGCTAAACCATGCTGCCATGCCATCGATTCCCCGTCTGAGATTCGGTATAGCTACAGGCGATGTAGACCTTCTCCGCTCCAGAAAAATCATTCAGCATGGTACAAAAACCGTTTGCACTATTCGGAACCATGCGATTGAAGAACTTACTGCCATGTATGAGTTTGCCTCAGGAGTAATCTGATTGATCTTCCCCGCTTTTTGTAAATTTCGGGTTATGAAGTCCGTTTGCACGGAGCTTCCGGTTCATCTTCACGGACAAATAAGTCCACTGACACGGCGAAAAAGTCCAGATAAATCAGAGCCTACCACGCAAAGCACTTATTAGAGATAACATTAGATTAGCAGGTAATATGCCCTCCATGATTGACAGCTTGTTTTTACTGTCTTTCACGGAGGGCGCACCTATATCCATTACAGCTCCATCTGTTTCCCAAGATAGCTTGCCGCCGCTTGAATGAGCTTCTGCTCGGCATCACCGGGGCGGTCGATTTCTTTATTTTGCAGGAACATCACGCTGCCGCACACATCGCCGGAGGAGATTATCGGGGACTGCACCAGAGCATAATAGGCAACGCCCTCAATGGGCTGCAGCGGCTGCCCGTCACCCGCCGAAAAGCTCCTGCGGTTCTCGATCTGATCCTCCAAGCCATGCGACACCCGACGCTCCAGTACCTCCCGCCGGCTGATGCCGCTGACCGCTACCACATGGTCCCGGTCGGTAATGAGTACCGGAAAGCCTGCCGTTCGATACAGCACCTCGCAATACTGCGCTGCGATGCTGCCAAGTTCGCTGATAGGGGAGTACTTCTTAAAAATGACCTCCCCCTCATTGCTGACGAATATCTCCAATGGGTCCCCGCTCTGTACAGGTGGATGCCTTTTCGGGAACATCATTCTTGATGGGGTGCGAACAGCCAGACGCCACTACTGTAACAGTGCAGGTGGCGGTTTCCTCTCCTGCCTTGGCAGTGATAATCGCTTCGCCGGGGTCAACGGCGGTCACCCTGCCGTCGGGGTCAACGGTGGCTATAGCGGGTTTGTCGGATTCCCACGTTACCGTGTCGGTGAAAGTAGGGGGGGTGACAGTTGCCTCCAGGATCTGCGATGCGCCCACCGTCAGGGTCAATGTGTCCGGCGTGACGGTGACGCCTTCTGCCGGAATTTCAGTGGAGCCACCGCCGGTGATGGTGACAGTTGCGGTCTTGTTGACGAAGTCATCATATTTCACCAGGACATCGGGCAAGCCCATGTCAGTGAGACTTGCAACACTGGTGCTGTTATCCAGCTTGAATTCAGAGTCTCCCAAAGAAGCATCCGCCTTGACTTTGAAATAAGCCGTCACTTCAAGGCCATCGGTAAAGGGGATATCCGCTTCACTATTCAAAGACAGGTAGACTGCAGCGAAAAAAGCATTACTATTTGCTTCCTCCACATTAGACTGCATTTTTTCCATGCCCGGGATCGACGGAATGGTATATTCCGTCACCTCAAAAACAGCACTGTCAAAATGCACCTTCAACGATATGTCACTGATTAGTCTTTCTGTTCCGGGTAGTTTCAGAGTGACACTGAAAGTATCTCCCGGCGCCGCCTGCGTTACCGAGGCGGTCACGCCGCTGTCACCAGGTGCAGCCCATGCCGGCACTGCAGTTACCAGCAAGCTGCATATCATGACAACGGACAAAAACAGGGATGTAATTCGCTTGTTCATGACCAAGCTCCTTTCTTTTATTTGCGGGGCTTTTTGATACTCACCCTGCCGCAGCCTCGCTTAGATACGGTGGGCGGGGAGATTACTCTCCTATATTTCTTAAACCTTTGTTTTCTCCCTATATGGCTTATAGGGAGAAAACATCGGCATTAAGACAGGAAAGATTTTTAGGGCAATGTATCAATCACAGATGGCTTACCGGTATAGAAGCGTTTGACCTGAGCCGAATCAGTTGCGTTAATCATACCGTCTGCCGCATTCACATCTGCAACCAGTAGGCGGTACGCCTCTGTTTCGGCATCAGCGGATCCGAAAACAGAAGTTTTTCCGGTATACTTTCTATTGATCTGCATAGCATCAATCGCATTCACCGCGCCATCGCCGGTGACATCACCGTACAGCCAGATTTCAACATCCTTTACTACGGCTTCCGCGCCTACCGTAATGGTATACTCCCGGGTGACATGCTTGCTCTTGATGACCTTCATGGTGTAGGTGCCGGAAGGAACATCGGAGAATGAGTAAGATGCGGTGAACTTATTGCCGCTCTGGGTGCCGCCGGAAACAATGGTCTCATACGCCGGCTCGGACTGGCCCTGCTCAATGAGCTGGATGGTCACTTGGTCGGTGCCGGAGTTGAAGCTCTCCACATTGCCGGAGATCGATATCATCGACGCCCCGCTGCCTCTGACCGTAACATTACAGATGTCGCCATAAAAATCTCCCGCCTTGGCGGTGATAGTCGCTGTGCCGGGGGCTTTTGCGGTCACCAGGCCGTTGGAATCAACGGTGGCCACAGCGGGGTTGCTGGAGCTCCATGTTACCGTATCGGTGGAGTCGTGGGGCTCAACGGTCGCTATCAGCGTTTCGGTTTCATCCACATCCAGGGTCAGGGTGTTTTTGTTGAGGGTGAGGTCGGTTGCCGGGGTGCTGACATGGAAGGTGATCCCCACATAGCTGTTTTTCTCTTTTTGGTTGCTGCCCGTGCCGATGGTGTTGGTGATGGTGAGCTTGGCCCAGTAGGTCTTCACACCGGCCGGTATGGAGATATCTTGGATGGAGCCGGTTCCGACAGTATAGTAATTGATGGGGAACCCCCAATCATCGGTCTCCTGGGTGACCTGCCAGTGGTATCTGATCTGGCCCAGCAGAGCGGTGTCCTCCTCATCACTGTCGAAATCTTTGTAATAAAGACCCTTTTGTGTTCCCGAGAGAAGCTCCAATTTATAGCCCTCGCCACCGGGGATGTGGCTGTAATTGGCGTTTGCCCGGAAGGTGTCGCCTGCGTTCACATTGAACTCGGCCTTTTTTGTCAAAATCTGATCTTGCAGGTCGTAATAGCCGATCACCTTGTCCGGCCACAGTACGGCGGGGTCGGGCGCCGGCTCGTTGACAGCCGGCAGGATATAGGCCGGGGTGCTGTTCAGGGTGGGGTTTTCCTTCACGGTGACACCCCCCGCGCCGGCATATTTCACGACGCCGTATTTGTTGAAAAGCGCGCAGCGGTAGAGAGTGGTGCCCGGCTCATCGCCTTCGACCCGGTAGTCATAGGCCGTGGCGCCGGGGATGTTGGTCCATTGCCTTTCGCTGTTGTTATACTGCCACTGGTAGTTGACGCCGGCGGTCTCGCAGCGCGCTATGACGAACAATCGGGCGTGCTGCCCCTGGTCGATGGTAAAATACCCGGACGAATTGCTGACATTGATGCTCTGGGGGGGCGCCGTGGTGTAGTCAATGGTAAAGGGCTGGCTGTAAAATATCCCCGTGCCGTACTGCACTTGCATCCGGTATTCCCCGGCAGGTGTAAAGCCTTCGCTGGTGTTGTAGTAGCGTGTGGCCTCCCCTGTTACATCGGAACTGGAACTAAAACTGGCGCCCTTAATCTCCAGAGTGTCGGCTTTTTCGAGATAGAGGTTGCGCCCGCCACCCCGAAACAGCTTGAAGAACAGCGTGCCCTTGCCTTCTGCGGTGGGGACAAACACCGGCACTTCGCTGAAGGCGCCGTGGACCGCCTCCACTTCGATCCGGTCGGCGGTGGGGGGGTCGAGAAAATCCAGTTTCGCGCCGTTTTTGACGGTGGGGCCGGTGATGGTGCCCTGCTGGGCCTCCCATCTTAAAAAGGGCACCAGGGTGGGGTCGGAATCGCTCACCGGATAGTCGTTGGCCGACAGGGTGATGGTGTCATACCAAAGGAAATTGCCGCTTTGCTTCGGGTAAGGCACTCCTTTTCCCGTCAGCTTGCCGTAGGAGACATTCACCGTGTAGGGCTTGCCCGCCCGGTAGGAGGCATAGCAGTTGTTCTCGTCGATGTTGATGGCGTGCTCCTGTGAGAATTCGGTGCCCGCGGGCGAAAGGGGGCCGCCGTATCTCGAATCCGTCGTTGCCCACCGGATGGTCATCTCGCCCACATGGCGAAGGTCCTGGGAGCCGGTTGCGTTGATGCCGGTGCTGTAGCCTTCATCGGCGTTGATGTCCGACACATCGATGTTCACTTTGCCCGTTGTGTCCAGAAGAAAATTGCATGGGCCGGACGAAGAAGCGCTGATCAAGATGCCGTTGATGAAACCACTATTGCTGACGGCGTGCGTCAAACCGCCGACGGTGATGTCAACGCTCGCCTGATCTATTATAGAGATATCGTTTCCGGCGATCCCACTAGCTTGACCGTCACCCCGGACGTTGATGGCGATCTTCGCGTTGCCGCCGATGGTCAAGCTGTAGTGAATATTTGTAGTATCGTCTGCATTGATTCCCCGATAGCCATCGCTTAATACGCTGATGGCAAGGCTGCCCCCCAACTGGGATGTTATGGTCAGAGAGCTGCCGCTCCTGCCGTTAAGACTTATCCCTGTA
>CALWZG010000030.1 GCA_944385965.1 uncultured Anaerotruncus sp. | reverse complement strand
TGTGTTTTGCTGTGTAACTGGCAGGTCACACTTCTAATCTAACACATTAGGAGTTTTTTTATCTTTTTCACCGCTTAAGCTCTTTTGAACCACGCGACTATCGCGTGGTTTTCTTTATACAAAAAAGGCCAAACACCCTTCATAAGAAGGGTGTTTGGCCTTTTAAAAATCTTTTATGAGGAGAACTTATAAAGCATTTTCCAAAGGAAAATTCCGCTTAGTGCCAGGTGAGATAATCCTGAGCATTGTTTTTATCAACAATCTCACAAGGTGTATAAATAACCTTTTCCAATTCTTCACCATTCATATGTTTTATAATAGACTCAACAGACATTCTGCCCATGGTGGCGGGAAGCTGAGCGATGGTTACATCCATAACGCCATCAATAATGGCTTGCGCGCCTTCTGGGGAACCGTCAAATCCGCAAATGGTGATTTGGTCTTTTTTACCGGCAGCCTGCACTGCCTGACCAGCGCCTTGGGCCATAAAGTCATCACAGCAGAAGATACCCGCTAAATCAGGATAAGCGGTCAAGAAGTTTTCGGCTACGGTCATAGAGGTGGCCATATCTCCATTGCCGTAATCGCTGGTAACAACCTCAATGTCAGGATATTCTTTAATGGTATCCATAAATCCATTGAAACGGTCGGTTGTGGCCTGATTTCCAGCGAATCCATCAATAACAGCCACCTGTCCTTTCACATTTTCCCCAAACCATTTGGCAGCCATTACACCGCCGTCATAGTTATTGGTTCCAATATAGGAAATGTAGTTGCTTTCATCCACGCCGGAATCCACCAAAAATACAGCGATTCCCTTTTCGGCGGCCTCATTGACCACGTTGACCAAAGCGGTAGCGTCGTTGGCGATGAGAACTAAAGCATCCACACCCTCACCGATAAACGCCTCACAAATATTGATTTGTTTATCCACTTCGGTAGAAGCGTCCGGAGAATTGACCTTGAACTCGAATCCATTCTCCACAGCAGCGGCTTCCACTGCGTCCTTTACAGCCACAAAATAAGGGTTGGACAACTGTTTTGGAACAAAGGCGATGGTTTTTCCCGAACCAGGAAGCTGCTCTCCACCAGCGGCATCGGAGGACGCTGCTGTTTCAGATGAAGAAGCGGAAGAAGCAGGCGCTTCACTGGAAGCGGGCTGGCTGGAAGCAGACTCTGTTCCGCCAGAGCATCCGGCCGCGCTTC
The DNA here is from genome assembly GCA_944385965.1 of uncultured Anaerotruncus sp. Classification (GTDB taxonomy): domain Bacteria; phylum Bacillota; class Clostridia; order Oscillospirales; family Ruminococcaceae; genus Anaerotruncus. The sequence goes on along the minus strand of CALWZG010000030.1, from coordinate 71,241 downwards.
CCAGTACCATGACAGACGCTAACAAAGACGCTAAAAGTTTCCCATTTTTCATTTCATTTCCTCCTTATATTGTTTCTGGGTGATTTTGTAAAATCACTTGTTCACAGCAAACCGACGTCGGGTTACATCCAGAGCTACTGCCAGTACAATAATCAGACCCACTACAATTTTCGTGAAGTAGCTTCCCACACCTAACAGCACAAGGCCATTACGGATAACCGCAATAATAACGGCGCCAATCAGGGAACCTAATACGCCGCCTTCGCCTCCAGCCTGGCTGGTACCACCTACAACCGCAGCGGCGATGGCTTCCATTTCATAGCTTTCACCAGCGGTAGGCTGAGCAGCGGTAAGGCGGGCCAGGTATACAACCGCGGCCACCCCAACACAACTGGCGGATAAGGTATAAACAAGCACGGTGATTTTATTGACCTTGACGCCGGAAAGCTGGGCGGAAACCCGGTTGGAACCTACCGCAAAGATATTGCGTCCTGTGGCGGTATAGGTAAGGAACACCATCGCCAAAATACCAACCAAAATGAAAACATAGACAGGAAATGGAATTCCCAAAAGGGAGCCCTGGCCGATGAATCGGAAGGCATCCTGTCCCCGAAAGGACACTTGTGTGGATTTCGTGATATATAAGGTAAATCCTCGCACCATATAGAGACTGCCCAAAGTCATAATGAAGGGAGGAAGCTTGATATACGCCACAGCGGTTCCGTTGATGAAGCCAATCACAGCGCCTGTGGCCACAGCCACTAAAATCGCTATCCACATATTCCCTGTGGCGTTTAAGGCCATACAGCAGGTAACACTGCACAGAGCCAGCACAGACCCTTGGGAAAGGTCTACTCCCCCAGTCAGCAGCACAAAGGTCATACCCGTTGCCATGATGGCGTAGATGGCCGCCTGCCGAAGCACATTCATCAGATTATCTGGTGTCAGGAAGGTCTTTGTGGTCAGGGACAGGATAATCACCAGTACCAATAATGGAAGCAGAGCGCTTACCCCTGGAACCTTGGACAAGCGCTTGAAAAGTCCGGGTTCCCTTTTCAACTGTTCAGCCATATTCTTTTTGCCCTCCCATTGCGTAATACATGATTTTTTCTTGTGAAGCCTCCTCTTTTCCTAAGGTGCGCACCAGCTTGCCCTCATGAAAAATCGCGATGTTATCACAAACACCCAAGACCTCTGGAAGCTCTGAGGAAATGACAATGACCCCGTTTCCGTTTTCGGCCAATTGGTTGATAATGGCGTAAATTTCGCTTTTCGCCCCTACATCAATTCCCCTGGTAGGCTCATCAAAGATATAAACCTTAGAACCAGCGCTAAGCCATTTGGCGAAAACCACCTTTTGCTGATTTCCGCCGGATAAATATTTCACTGCCCGGTCGATGCCTGGTACTTTAATCTTTAATGTTTTGACATATTCAGAAACTAAAGTTCGCTCTTTTTGAAAATTCAAAAATCCATGGGTTTTAATTTTCTTTAAGGAGGCGGAAACGGTGTTCCAGGAAACGGATTTTTCAAGAAACAGCCCCTCTTCTTTCCGGTTTTCCGTTAAAAACCCAATCCCTGAGCGGATTGCGTCGAAGGGGCTTTTGATATGAAGCTCCTGCCCTTCCATAAAAATTTGGCCTTCACTCTTTTTCAGGGCACCAAAAATTGCTTTGGCGGTTTCTGTCCTTCCCGCTCCAACCAAACCGGAAAAGCCTAAAACCTCTCCACGGTGCAGCTGGAAGCTTACCTGGTGGACCAGCTTGGGAACCGAAAGATTCTGAACCTCAAACATCACCTCTCCAATTTCCACATTTCTTGGAGGGTACACCTGATCCAAGGGCCGGCCTACAATGTAGGTAATAATCTGGTTCATATCGGTTTCCCGAAGGTTGTCAATGCTGGCGATATACTGACCATCCCGCAGTACAGTGGCGCTGTCTCCGATTTCCCGGATTTCCTCCATACGGTGGGAAATATAGATGAAGGTAACCCCTTGGGCCTGCATCCGTTTCACAATATCAAACAGCTTGACAATTTCTTTATCCGAGAGAGCGGAAGTAGGCTCATCCAGAATTACTATTTGGGGATTTTGGGAAAACATCTTTACAATTTCCACAATTTGCTGTTCCGCTACGGACAAGTCCCGGACTTTGGACCTCGGGTCCAAGTTTACCCCAAGACGTTCCCCCCACTGGACACTTTGGGCATACATGGTTTTATAGTCGATAAAACCATTTTTCAAACGGGGCTCCCGGGTAAGAAAGATATTCTCCGCCACCGACATATGGGGAATCAGACTGTTTTCCTGAAAAACCGTTCCGATCCCAAATTGTCTGGCCTGCCGAATATCTGTCACCACCGCCTTTTGTCCGTTAATCAGCACCTCCCCAGAATCCGCCCGCAGCACACCTGTGAGAATCTTAATCAGGGTGGATTTTCCCGCCCCGTTTTCTCCCAGCAGACAGTGAACTTCTCCTCGTCGGATTTTAAAGGAAATATCGCTTAAAGCTTTCACTCCAGAAAACGCCTTGCTGATGCCTCGAAACTCTACAATGGGTGTTTCAGAGAATTGCGGCTCCAACCTGAATCATCTCCTTTTCCATGCCTGTGAACTTCTAAAGGGGTTTATTTTCCGAACCAAACACGATTGGCGGTTTTTCCCATGAGATTTTCCAACTCATCATCTGTCAGGAAATCACAATGGTTGATTACACAATCAATATGCTGCCGGTAAGTACAAGCCACCAAAACAGTGGGCATATCTGAACCCCACATCACCCGATTGATAGCCCCTTCCTGTTTGGCGCATTTGAGAACATCCGCCATTTCCGGCCAAGGATATTCCTGACCAGCTTTGGTGGCCAGCATAGGAATCCCTGAGCAATCAAAATAAACATTCTGATTGTATTGGAGGATGGAGAGGGTTTTCTTCAAACTGTTCAATGTCTTTGCCTCTTGAGGGTCCCAAAGCCGACTCACTCCCATATGAGGCAGAATCACTTTCAGGGTTGGATAACGTTTTGCCACCTCCAGCATCTGCTCAATGGGAAAATCGTTGGGTCCATCTCCCCAACCCAAATCCACCATAAAATAGGCATCATATTTCAGCAATTCCTCAAATACAAATTGATTTTCGGGAGCCAGCATATCAAAGGGGATATCCGGAGACTCAAATTTGAGACCTTTGTAATGGTATTGTCCCAAACACAGCTTGGCTGTTTCCAAATAGGACGCTTTGTCTTGAGGATTGGGGATTCCAACGGTTACATATTTGTCAGGGTTTTCAGAGATGATTTGGTTGATGTAGTCGTACTGCTCCCCATAGCAAGGTGTTTGCAGCAGAACCACCTTATCAAAACCAAACAGTTTTTCGTAGGTCTGCATCACCTCTATGCGGCAGGAACAGTCGGTCATTTCTGGGGGAAGAAATTGAAGTTCCTCCTGGCCCACACGAATTCGGCCATTCCCCAGAGGAATCACCTGACAGGTATCCAAACGACGTCCATGAAGCTTTTCCCACACATGGCCATGAGCCTCAATAAACAGCATGTCTTTGCCTCTAAGATGAATCATAGAATCTTCTCCTTTGCTTTATTTTTTATTCCATTGCAATGGTAGAGTTTCTCTTAATGTAGTGGAAAGGAAGCAAAATGTTCTTTTCCTCCAGGTCCTCATTGGAAATCATTCTTGCCAGCATCTGCATGGCTGTTTTGCCAATGTCGTATTTGGGCTGACAGATTGTGGTGAGAGAAGGATTTACAATATTGGCTAAATAAATATCGTCAAATCCCGCGATGCTCAAATCCTGAGGCACACGAAGCCCCAGACTCGCCGCTTGTTTGATGCACTCAATGGCGCCTATATCGCTGGCAGCGTTGAATAAAGCGGTAAAACGCTGATTTCCAAGGAAAAGGGCTTTCATTTTTTCGTTAATATCCGTGAAATGAATTTGGTCTGTTTCAAAAATAGAGGGAAGCAATCCATACTTCTCCATAGCGTCCCGATAACCTCTGCATCGCTCCTCTTGAATGTAAACACGCTGATACGGAACAAATAACGCGATTTTTTTGTGTCCGCCTTCAAGTATCAGCTGCTCGGTCATACAGAAGCTGGCCTGATAATTGTCAATGCCAACATAAGGACAGATGGGGTCATCGTCATATCGGTCCAGACGGACAACCGATATCCCTTGAGAAATTAATCGTTTAACTAAAGCCTTTTCCCGTTGGCTTTCCTCTTGATTTTCAGAGTTGGCTCCGCAAATAGCCACACCTGCCACACGCATACTAATCAGCGTATCGGTAAAAAACTCTTCTTGAGCCACTTCATTTCTGGAATTGAGCAAAATCACATTGTACCCTAACTGGTTGGCAGTGTCAGAAAAGCCGCATGTCACCTCAGGATAAAATTGATTCATCAGGTCGGGAATAATCAGCCCCAAAATAGCTGGATTTTTTCCCCGCATTTGCTGCGCGTAGCTGGCTGGACGATAATTCAGCGCTTCAACCGCTTCCAGCACACGTTTTCGTGTGGGCTCAGACACACGTTTGCTCTCTGGGGTATTGATAACGATAGAAGCAGTAGCAATGGACACTTTTGCCCGTTTGGCTACATCCTCTAATTTTACTGTTGATGCCTTTTTCCTGCTTGTCATAATAAAATCCACCCAACCCAATTAAGTTAAACGTTTAACTTAATATAAAACGAACACTTCACATGACTCTATCCGCTATTGTCATAGAAATAAAATTGATAAAACGTTTAACTTAATAAATGAAAATAAAATCTCACTTTTATCCTTTTAAATAATCATTTATATCAAAGATAATTTTGAGGTGATTATAGCATCCGAAAATAAATCTGTCAATATTTATTTCAAAAAATATATTTTTTTAGATAATATGTCTAAATCTTAGAATTTTGTATTGTCTAAAAAACAAAGAGTGCAAATCTTTTAAGAGGGACCGTGACGACTTTCAGTATACATTTTTATTATCCATAGCACCTTTTTCTCTTAACCTTAGACAAATGCATCAAAAAAGTTCTTTCCAATCACTATTATAGCGAAAACACATCATTTACAGCATCTTAGGACACCCTGGAAAGGAGAACTTATAATGACAATCTTCAAACGTTTTTTAGTCTTTCCGCTGATTGGAGCCATACTTACCGGAGCCGCAGGCTGTACATCCTCTGAACAGCCTGCTTTCTCCCAGGAATCGTCTTCTGCCTCCCAAGCGCAGCAGCTCATCTCCTGTGACCCAATTTACTCCACCCCTCTGGCGGCAGATGACTATGAGGGCCGCGCTGCCCAGAAGGAGCAAAATCAGGCGGATGAAGCCTTTTTAGCTGGTCTTTCTGATTTTTCCGCTCAATCCGCCAGCGTCATACTGTCCCAAAACGATGGAAATGTCTGCTACTCTCCCCTGAGCCTGTCTATGGCCCTGTCCTTACTGACTGCGGGAACAAATGGAAATTCTCAAGCCCAGCTTCTCTCCGCTTTGGGGATGGAGGGACAGGATGTCCAGTGGCTGGCCCAGCAAAATGGAACTTTGCTGCGGTATCTGTGGCGTGAGGATGAGAATGGGGGACTGAAGCTGGCCAACTCCCTGTGGGTGGACCAAGATGCCGCCCTGAAAGAGGACTATGCCCATCTGGCCGCGGAAAAGTTTTATGCCGCCAGTCGGGAAGTGGATTTTTCCTCTGGGGATGTGGGGGAACAGATGAGTCAGTGGATTGCCCAACAGACCAATAATCTTCTCAAACCTGATCTGGACACCGATACCAACCAGCTGCTGGCCATCATCAACACCCTGTATTTCAAGGATTCCTGGCGGGAGCCTTTTGATAAAGAGTCCACTACCACCGAAACCTTTACCATTGGGGAGGGGCTTGAGGTACAGGCGGATTTCCTCAATGGTGTTTTTACAGGACAGCATTACGCCAAAGGGGATGGATATATCAAAACCGCCCTGTCTTTTGCTGGTGGAAGCCAGATGGTACTGATTCTGCCAGATGAAGGGACCTCTCCTGCCGACCTGTTGAAAGACCCTGCTTTAGCCGCAGAGTTATTCTCTGGAGAAATGGACCAGCAGGCGGATATTACCCTTGCCTGCCCCAAATTCTCCTTTGACACCACCCTAAACTTGGTGGATGCTATGAAGGATATGGGTGTTACCGATATTTTCGGAGAGCAAGCAGACCTAAGCGGTATGTTGGAACAACCAGCCTATGTGTCCAGCATCCAACAGGGAACCCATGTATCGGTGGATGAAGATGGAGCGGAAGCCGCCGCCTACACCTCCATCGGTATTAACGCTATGGCTGCTCCTTTACAGTTGGAGCAAATAACCATTCGCTTAGATCGACCTTTCATCTTTGCCATCAACAGTGATAACGGTGTACAGCTCTTTACTGGAATCGTCAACAACCCCACCGCTTAACAAAACTGTTTTTCGGAAAAGGCAGCGCAAACCAATCGTTGTCTAGGGGTAATCTTGGAAAAAAACTATTAAATTTAGCCAGTAAACATCTTTCATCTAAAAACGCAGCTTGGCTTTTCCAGCCAAGCTGCGTTGTTCATTTTAACTTTCAATTTTTGAGGCATTGGTACGGTATTGCCCCGGGGTAATATTTTCATACTGCTTAAAGGTGCGCATGAAGCTCCTCACATTATTGAAGCCCACCTGAAAACCAATCTGCTCCACTGTAATTTTTGTTTCCTTGAGGAGTTTTTTCGCCCGGGAAATTCGCAGAGTGTTGATATACTCCACAAAACCAATCTCTAAATTTTCTTTGAATAACCGACTGACATAGGACGGGGTCAGGTGGCAAAGTGACGCTAAATCGTTCAAGGATACGTTATCCTGGAGATGATTATTGATGTACTCTACCATCCGTTCAATGATTCGTTCCGAGTGGGTCCTGTTAAAATTCTGCACCGAAAACGCCACCGTCTCCACAATTTCCAAACAGTTGGACTGCAATTTTTCCAAGGAGTCTGAGGACTTCAGCAGCTGGTAGTAATCCTCCGAACTGCCCAGCGTACTGGATAATTTGATATTGACCCCCAGCTCAATCAATATTTCCAGAAAAGCGTTCACCAGGCTGGAAGCTACCATCAACGCCCGACCAGAACTAAAATCCTGTTCACTAAGAGCGTCAAAAATGGAAACACAAAGGTCGCTGGCTTCCTCTGGGGAGCCTGCCCGGATTGCTTGCAGCAAAGCTTCTTTTGTTTTTGATTTTTGGAAAAACACAGTCTCTATTTCTTCTTCTGCATCAGCTTGGGCACCCTCATTATACTCTTGCAGACGCAAAGAACCTACTGCGTCCTGGTAAGAATAAGGCAAATCCCCCAGACAAGCGTATAACTGCCCCACCCCTATCCACAGAAAGGAGAATTCTTCCAATTTCTCTTTCAGGGCTTGAACAATGTCCCAATATTCTGTTTCAGCAGGCTCTCCCGGCTCACAGTCCATATTTAAAATCAGTGCCCAGGCGGAACGGTTTACCTGATGGAAAGAATAGGGGTACGGTTTATTTTCCAACAGGTCAGCGATGGTATGGGAAAGCATATACCTGTGAAAACTTTGGGCATCTTGGTTATAATTGCGAATATAGGATTCGTAATCGGTGAGTTGGAACACAACACAGCCATATCCCTTTTGAGTAAAGCCCTCATTGATAAAGTCCAGCTTTTGGGCAATCTCCTCTTGGGAAAAGGGTTCTCCATTCATCAGACATAAAAAGAAATCATTCTTCACTGCGGGGCGCATCTCCCGCACAACTGATTCCATAGTTTGGTTCTCTTTGGCCATTACCTGATAGGCGGCTTGAATATACCCATATTCCCCCTCCAGCTGCCGGTTTCTGGTATGGCTGTTCTTTTCGCTGATGGAGTTCACCAGATACCGCAGAGGCAGATAAAGGCGGTAAGCGATGGCCAGAGACAGGGAAAAAGAAAGAATCAGGGCAATTCCGGCAATCTGCATCAATAAAACTGAAATTTTTTGATAGGAATGGAAAAAAATAGGCATAGGGGCCGCCCCCACATAAATCCAGCCAGTGATGGGGGAGAAGCTGTTGATAATGACCAGATCCTCCTGGCCAACATGATAGGTAAACGTGCCGTTGCTGGAATAAAGCTGCTTGCGAAATTCTGGGTCTGACAGGTAATCCGCCGCTTGTCCCTGCTGGTAAATACAGTTTCCAGAAGCGTCAAACACCGACATTTGAAGCATCGCCGCATTATCCTGGGCGGAGAATAAATAGTTTTTGTCCATATTGAAGATTAAACAGCCAATATCCCCAATGGAATTTTTAGGCAGGTTCTCATACAAGGTGATGAACTGACGCTCCTCTCCTGAATCGGAAAGATACACCCGGTCAACCATGGGGTCATAGGTTCCATTGTCATATGCGTCCAGGGCGTCTTTATCATAAAACTCCTCATAGGTGAACCCCATCTGCTCAGAAGTCAGCACCAGCTTGTTATGAGCAGAATACAGGTAAGCCAAATCAATCCCATTGTCCGCTTTCTGGATGCCCCGCAAGGATTTCATAATACGTGTATTCCGCTGAAAGTCATAAAAATTAGGGTCGGTGATGAAGGAAAGAACAGAGGGGTCTTCCGCTATCTGACTGGCGGAACCGCGGGCCGCCAGGATTTTACTGTCAATCTGGTTGGTATACCGGGCGAACGCATTTTGATTGAACCGATAAATCTCACTTTTCCAAAACTTTTGGGCCATGATGGAGTAATAAAAAGCCATACAAAGAATGGGTATGACTGAAAAAACACTGAGCAGAACAAATGTACGGATGAATGTTGACATTGTGTGCTTACCCTTACAAAGCCTTGAAAAGTATTGCGCAAAAATCATCCATCAGACATCCTATCTTTTGTAAATTTTGATTCATTATAACATTCCCAATGACAAAAAACAAATTTTATTGTAAAATTCGACATGACAAATTTATCAACTCACAAACTGTCATCTAAAAACAAGAAAATTGTCAATTGTGAATAGTTTTATCCAACTATATAATAAAAACATGTCATGCATGATGAATGAGGTACCGATTATGAGCAAGGAAAAACTACGGAGAATCCCTGTGCCCTTTTGGGTGATATTGGCTTTGTTAATAGGAGTCCTGGGAGCGGGATGCGGACAAGAACAGTCCTCTGCCCCTTCCCATTGGGAATCCAACTCTCAAACATCCCATCAGGAACCAGCCCCCTCCGTCTCCCCAATCCCGGTAAAGACCGCCAGTTTTCTGGCGTACAACCATCCAGTGAATCAGCTTCTTATAGAAGTGATGAAACCTATGCTGGAAGAAAAAACACAAGGGCGTTATACCCTGGAGGTCTACGCGGATGGAGATTTGGGCGGGGAAAGCGACTTTCTCAAGGGCGTTTCCAATGGCACCATTGAAATGGCAGTATTGGGAGTGGAAATGTCCGAAACCTTTCCAGCCTTGAAGGTGCTGGATTTCCCTTTTGTGTTTGAGGATATCGACAGCAGCTTTCAGGCTCTGGAGGACCCAGAGGTATTGGACGCCTTTAACCAGCAGATTGAAAGTTCCAGTGTTTTATGCGCTGGATTTGTGTTAACAGGTGTCCGTGCCATCTCCAACAACATTCGGCCTATCCGAACACCGGAGGACTGTGAGGGAATTATCCTGCGGGAGCCTAATGTGAACCAATTCATTGAATACGCGCACCGGCTGGGGTTTCAGACAATCGTCGCCTCGGTGCCGGAAATCTTTACCGCCTTGCAGCAAAAGCAGGCGGACGGCCAGGAAAATCCTCCCCTTGCTTTGCTCACAAGCGGATGGTACCAAGTACAAGACTACCTTTCCTTGACCAATCACCAGATTACCTATAACTGGCTGGGGGTCAACAAAGAGTTTTACGAAACCATGACAGAGGAGGACCGCCAGGCCTTCGACGAATGTTGTTCCGCTTATGTGAAAACGGTAAAAGAAACCTATCAGGAACAGGAGGCGGAGGTCCTGGAAAGCCTTCGTGAGAAAGGGGTTGAAATTATCGAAGTCGACAGGGAACCTTTTCGAAAGGTGGGCTTGGAACTGATTGAGGATTATTGCCAGCGGTATCCAGCCTTTCAGGAAACACTCTCTCTGATTCGTGACAAAGGGGCTCGATAACAGGAGGTTTTTGACTTGATTAAAAAAGCGAACGATTTTGTTCTAGGTATATTGACCTTGTCCATCAGCGCCTTCCTCTTTTTTGGGGAAGTCACTACCAATTTACCAAATTCCAGTCAGGGCGGACCTCTCGCCAGAGCGGATATTTGGCTGCAAATGATTGCTGTTCTGCTGGCGATTGTTTCTTTGGTTCTGGTTGTGTCCTCACTGGACTTCAGGAAAAGCGCTGAACGGGAATCTTTCCATTTTATCCTGGACAGCACCATTCTATTGACGGTGGCCGCCTTGATAGCCTACGCCATACTGCTTCCCATCATCGGATTTTTTATTTCCACCTTTTTGATGGTGGGGTTTTTAACCATGCTCTACACCATAAAAGAGGAGCAGAAAACCCTCAAAGACCTTACAAAAGCGGATATCAAGCGCATGGTCAAAAAGAGCATCCTTACAGCTGTGATTCTGTTGGTTATCCTTTGGCTGGTATTCGCCAAGTTTTTAGCCATTCAGCTTCCCTGATGTGAAGCCTTTACAATTTATGGAAAACCGTGAGGAATGAAAAAGAGTAGGAGGAAATCGAAATGAACGTAAAAGGAATTTTAAAAGGGAGCCTTTGTGTCATGATGGCGGGAGCGATGCTGTGCGGCTGTCAAAGCAGCGGTTCGTCCGAGGCGGATTATCCTTCCAAGTCCATCAATGTCATTGTACCCTTTGCTCCAGGCGGCGGCTCTGATGTGCTGACACGCTCAATGATGGAATACTTAGAGCTTCCCAACGACCAAAATTTTGTGGTTATCAATGTGGATGGAGCGGCGGGTTATACCGGCTGCCAACAGGCTTTTAATTCCGCCAATGATGGCTACACGCTGCTGGCTCATAACCCCATGGATGTTGTCTCCTATACCTTGGGCGGAACCACCGATGTGGAGCTTTATAAAGAGCTGGAGCTGATTTGTGGAATCGCGGATGACTTCAATTTCCTGGTGACCAACAAGCAGAGCGGCTGGACCTCTCTGGAGGATGTTATAGAGTATGTCAAGGCCCATCCCGGTGAGGTCAAGGTTGGAAATACCGGTTCCATGAACTGCAACATGGCGGACTGTCTGCGGGTATTGGACGCTATGGGCATTAAGGATGATGTAACTGTGGTGCCCTATGACAGCGGCTCAGACAACAAGGTAGCGGCCATGGGAAATCATGTTCAGCTCAGCGTCAACACCGGAGCGGATATTCAGGCTTCCGTGGAATCCGGCGACCTGGTTCCCTTGCTGGTAATCAGCGACCGGCGCTCCAAATCCCTGCCTGATGTTCCCTGCACCAAAGAGGTGGGGTATGATGTGGTTACCACCAAGCCTCGTGGCATGTATGCTCCAAAGGGTACCAGTCCCGAAAAAATCCAGGTCATCAGTGACGCTATCGCCCAGGTATGCAGCAATGAGGAGTTTCAGCAGAAGGTTCTGAGCCTGGGTCTGGAGGTCAACTTCGTCCCTGGAAGCGAGCTTCAAACCAAGATTGATGGATGGGTAAAGGACATTGCGCCCATGTTCGACGAGATGAAACAGGAGGCATAAAAAGGAGGAAAACGGATGGAAGCAATCATAGTCGGCTTTTCCGAAATTTTTTCTGACCCTATGTGCCTGGTACTCTTGGCGGGGGGTATCTTTCTGGGGATTGTTTTTGGGTGCATCCCCGGCCTGACCGCTACGCTGGGCGTTACCCTGATGATTCCTTTTACATACAGTATGACCCCCGTACAGGGGCTGACCCTGCTGATTGCCATTTATGTAGGCGGTATCAGCGGCGGACTGATTACCGCCACCCTCATCAATATTCCCGGTACCCCCTCCTCAATCTTCACCTGTTACGACGGATACCCAATGGCCCACAACGGAAAGCCTGGGCAAGCCCTTTCGATTGGTGTATTCGCCTCTCTGATAGGAGGTACCGTTTCAGCTATGGCGCTGTTTTTCATTGCGCCTCCCCTGTCAAAAATCTCTCTGATTTTCGGAAACTGGGAATATTTCTCTGTGGCTTTGCTGGGGCTGGCGGTGGTCATCACTATGGCCTCTGATGACCTAGTGAAGGGACTGATTGGGGCGTTGTTGGGAATTGTCTGCGGCAGTATTGGAATTGATGCGGTTTCTGGTGCCCAGAGACTTACCTTCGGCTCCTGGCAGCTGATGAGCGGTCTGCAATCCACCGCCCTTATGATGGGACTGTTCGCCATCTGTGAAATTCTGGTACAGAGCCACACCCTTGGAAAGGAAAAAAAGGACATTCATCTTGGTAAAATGTCCTTTCTTCCCCCCATCCGGGAGATGAAGGGATGCAGTGTTCCTATCCTGCTGGGCTGTCTTTATGGCACAGGCATTGGCATCCTGCCCGGAATTGGGCAGAACGCCGCCACACTCATCACCTATAATCAGGCGAAAAAACTTTCCAAGCATCCTGAACGGTTTGGACATGGTTCCCCTGAGGGAATCTGCGCTTCCGAAACCTCCAACAATGCTGTAAACGGCGGCGCGTTAATCCCTCTGGTCACCCTTGGAATTCCTGGAGATTTGACAACTGCCGCTCTGATTGGGGGACTGATGATTCATGGCCTCCAGCCTGGTCCTCTGCTGTTCAAGACCAACATTGATGTAGTGGGCGCCATTATGGTGGCTTACTTCTTATCCAACATTGTAATGTATGTGATGGAATTAGGGCTTATCCGCATTTTCGTAAAGGCAGTAAATATTAAGTTTTCCTATCTGTTCCCGGTCATCTTGATGTTCTGCCTGCTGGGAACCTTCGCCTTGAACAACCGAACCTTCGACCTGTGGGTTCTCATTATCTCAGGTGTGGCCGCTTATATCCTGACCCAGTTCAAGGTGGATATGGCCCCTGTTATTCTGGGATATATTCTTGGACCTCTGGTTGAAAAGTACTTCCGTATGGCTATGACCGCCGAAAATGGAAACTTCGGCGCAGTCTTACAGCGGCCCATCGCCTTGGTATGTCTTGGGGTAGCAGTACTTTTCTTGCTGGCGCCCATATTCAGTGCCAGTTTCCGTAAAGGCCGAAATCGTTTGAATATGGCATAATGGTATCTGTGTTCTATTCTGGTATCTTCTGGATAATTTCAGTACACTCCAGAACGGAACAAAAAAGCGGCATATTTTCAAAAACGTCTAAAAACGCTGAAAATACCCCTTTACCGCCTCTGGACTGCACATCATAACCCGATGTCCACAGGCCCAAATTCTGTCCCGCAGCCACAAAAAACCGATGAAACCACAGTTTCATCGGTTTTTCTTTTTGCTTTTGAAGGCTTCTGTTCCATACTTTGACCTAAATGCGGAAACGTTCCGTACTTTCCGGAGAGCAGCAGAAAGCAGCTGACCTATTTTGCTGGCAACATCCTGCCGGGCAATGGTGATGATATGGTCCTAGGTGTCCAGGGTGAACTTGGCTGAATAATGCTCCAACCTCCCAGAAGCAGCTGTATTATCCCTGATTTTCATGCATGAGCTCTTTTCGCAGACACTCCAGAAATATCTCCGCCGCCTTGGAAAAGATCTGGGACTTCTTCCACACCAAATACATTCCTAATTCCAGTTTGGGCTTCAAAGGGCGGAAGCAAAGGTTGCTTCCAGTGGTATTCACCAGCTTCTCCAATGTGAAGGCATAGCCCATCCCCTCATCTACCATCAGGGAGGCATTGTAAATCAGGTTGTAGGTTGCCACGGTGCGCAGCTCCAAAGGCTCCTTTCCAAGCCAACGATATAAGCCGCTCTTATTGTCCACCTGCCGGGAAAGAATCAGTGGCTTGTCCCACAAATCACTGGGCGAAACAGCGTTCTGCTGTGCCAGAGGGCTGTCACGCCGCATCAGGATTCCCCAAGTATTCTTCATGGGAAGCTCCATATAGTAGTACTTCATTTTATCCATATCACCCAACAGGATACCAAAATCCAGCAGTCCTTTGTCTAGTCGGTCACATACATCCACAGCATCACCGCTGACAATGTGGAAGATAATCCCCGGATAGTTTTCCTGTATCTGATGGGCCACCCTGGCAATCTCCCGTACCCCGTCCGTCTCACCTGTACCAATATAAATATCTCCTCTGACGCAATCATCAGACTGCATCACTTCCTTTTCCGTCCGATTCACCAGTTCCAGGATTTCCTCTGCCCGCTTTCGCAGCAGTATCCCCTCCTCGGTGAGGGAAATCTTCCGGTTTCCTCGGATTATCAGTTGTTTGCCAAGCTCCTCCTCCAGCTCCTTCAGCTGGCGGGACAGGGTGGGCTGGGTGAGATGGAGGGATTGGGCTGCCGCCGAAATATTTTGCTCTTTGGCTACCGCCAAAAAGTAGTGCAGTACCCTCAATTCCATGCTATATACCTCCTGATACTTTCATACTAACATGAAAAAGAGCTTCATTTCAAGCACAGCAAACGATTCCCCCTCAGATATGCATTTTTTGCGGATGATACACCATCTGGGCGATGTCTCCGCAAACGTATCAGCTTCAACTTAACCAAAACCTTAGGGTGGAATGGCTGTAATCAGGATTTATCTTATCATCAAAATACTGACCGCCATCTCAATATTACACATTGAGATGGCGGTCTTTCTTGGACCAAGAGATTTAACAGTTACGAACAGATAAACAGCATATTTCCCATTCAAGGATGGCCCTCAGGGGGGCACATGGAATGGAACAGACCAGCCCACGGTTATCCTCTGTCCATTATAGATGGCTGTTTATGGAAAACCCACATTTACCGCTTTTCTTGACTTTGTATAGCTCTTCATCCGCACCCTTGAATACTTGCATATACTGATCACCCTTTTGGCAGCGGCAACCGCCAATACTGATAGACAAATCACTCAATGGATACTGCCGCGCCAGCATATCCACCTGACGCATGATTTCCTGTGCTTTACAATTCAAAATGTCATCTGGCAGGGAGGAGTCCATATAAATTATAAATTCATCACCGCCAAACCGCCCAATACAGTCCGTTTTCCGGAAACAAGACTGTAACACTTCCGCCACCTTGATAATAACCAGATCGCCATGGTCGTGACCATAGGTGTCGTTGAGTTTTTTGAAGTTGTCCAGATCCGCTATCAACAGCGTACCATTGGATCTTTTAAGCCGCTTGCGTATCTGTTTGACCAGATAGGATTTGTTCAGAAGGCCGGTCAGGGCATCCTGGCGAAGATACCTGCTGTTGCAAAGATGCTGTATGAGAAACATGGTTGTGATCACCATATTCAGAACATTCAGGCCAAGACCCAGATCCATCAGAAGTATGTGTTTTGAGGAGATTAGATTCTCGCTGGGAACTGCGACCACGACACTCCAGCCACTGCTCATGGTACACACATAAAGATTGTGTTTCTCCTTAACAGACCCTATATATTGGGAGACTTCGTTGGAAGCACTGTCCAGTATATCCCCCTGAAATGTACTCAGATCTGTGTATCCCACGGAATACGCCAACGTTTGATTTGGGTCATAGACCAGTAAACCGTAGCCCTCCGCCAACTCAGAAAAACCCATCCAATTTTCGCTGGTGAGGTACACATCCATAGCCACTACATTTCCAGTTTCTGAAAGCTCAAGCGACATTGTGAATACATTTTGCTTAGTAACAACATCTTTATACAAACTGGAAAATACAATCGTTCCTGGCTCTGCCTCTATCGCCTCAGAATACCAGGATTTGGACGAAAAATCATAGTAATCCTCTCCCTCCCATGGATTCGCGGCCACAATCCTGCCATCCAGAACGGCATAGAGATCCAGAACATTGTCGCCAAATCGCCCTGTAATCTTATTACAATAAGATTTCATCCATTGTTGTATTTCCGTTTCAGACATGTCTGTATCCATCATCTCGTCCAGATACTTTCCGGCCAGTTCCACAGAAAAGGCATAATCCCCCATCCTTGTTTCAATTTGTTTCACTTGCGTCTGGGCCAGATAGCTGCCATATTGGATAGAATTTTTCATAAAAATGTTTCTGGATTCCACAATGAAATAACCAAACACAATTTCTAAGATCAAAAAGCCTACAACATATAAAATGATACCTAATTTCTTTTTCCATCCAGCATTTGTCGTCATAGCTTGCATCATCTCTCAAAAAATAAAATTCTGCTTGATAAACCCCGGATCGCCAAAACACACTCCGCAGAATGATGGCCTTATCCCCAAATGATCCACAGATAACATAGCGGAATCCAGTTTTATGAAAGAGTTTCTCAACAATAGTTTCCTTTATTTTGTAGCTTTTGTCAATAGGAAGTTCTCCCTCTTATAGAGAAATATTAAAAAAATGTTTTATCTTTGTAAATTTTCCATTGGTTACAAAGATCGTTATCCAGGCAGTGCCCGTTTTTCCTAACCTCCATCGCCCTATGGCTACTGGAAAAATGAAAGGTATTTACACTTTGGGCGGTGTATTTATCTGGATAAAATGGCTGTATCCAAAATAAATATATTGTATGTCTTATGACTTTTTCTGCTTACATGGTTTGATTTTCTGTCGTTTCTGGTTCCCGCTTAAGAAGTTTGTGATAGGTCATATCAATAGCAAAGGCTCCTAAAGGGGCTGTAATCAAAATCGCCAGTACCGCAACTGTTAATACAACATGCCCACATGAAAGGCCCATAGTCAGTGGAATTGAACCAATAGCAGCCTGTACAGTCGCTTTTGGCATGTAGGCAATCATACAAAACAGCCTCTCCTTTAGAGCTAGTTTGGTTTTGAGGAGACAGACAAAAACACCTATCATACGGAATACCAGCGCACCAAGTATCACCAAGATTGCGGACACGCCGGAAGCTAATGCGTATTTGATGTCTACTGTGGCACCAACCAAAACAAAAAGTAAAATTTCAGCGGTAATCCAAAGCTTAGAGTACTTGGTGGAGAGCCTTTCCGCAACCTCTGGCCGGCGCAGTTTGACAGCAATTCCACAGCTCATAACCGCAAGCAGCCCAGAGAAAGGAATTTGTCCTTTTACTCCATTTTCCAGTGCGATAAGCAGAAAAGAAAGACTCAATAATACAACAACCTTAATAGAATCACGGACATGGACTCGCCGATATAGTTCACCAAACGCCATACCAACTGCCATACCAGTTATAATACCAGTTATGATAGAGATTGGAATTTGTACAAATGTGACAGGAGAAATTTCCCCTCCCTGGGCAAGTCCAGTGAAAGAGGAGAACATAACAATTACAAACACATCATCCACAGACGCACCCGCCATAATCAACTGGGGGATGCTTTCCCGGGTCCCATAGCCCTCCTCCATCAGACGCAGCATTTTGGGAACAATCACCGCGGGAGAAACAGCAGCAACCACAGCGCCCATAATGGCAGCATCCAGAATTGAAATGTGCAGCAAAATTGGAGCCAGCACCACCATTCCCAGGATTTCAAAGCAGGCAGGAACAAAGCACATCAGAACCGCTGGCCGGCCTACCTTTTTTAAGTCCTCCAAATTGAGTGAAAGTCCAGCCCTGGTTAGGATAATAATTAAGGCAAGCTGCCGCAGATCAGCTGAAATGCCTAAAATGGAATCATCCAGAAGATTCCATACATAAGGACCCAACAGGATACCGGTTATCAACATTCCCAAAAGGCTGGGCAGCCGAAGCCTGGAAATCATCCACCCCAGGCTCATACCCACAATAAAAATCAACGCAAGACTTGTCAGCATATTTTCTTCCCCTTTAAATTTATTTTTGCCCTTGGCAAAATAAAAAGCTGATAACTCTGCAACTATCCTGAGTTGCAGAAGTCATCAGCTTCATAAGCGTTTTAGGCTTTCGCCAAGGGAGAACTTCATTCCCATAGGGATTATAGCACAGAAAATTTATCTAGGCAATTCCTTTTCCAAAACACAACAGAAGGTCATTTTATTTTGATTACCCTTTTGAAAAGGTGTGTATGCGTTCCAGCGGATGCTCTGCCAACATTACTGCCCTGCCTATTACCAAGGTGTCGGCACCTGCTTCTATAACCAAAGGAAGCTGCCCTTCTCCGATTCCTCCATCCGCCCAAAGGGAACCTCGGTCATCCAGAAGTGTCTTGGCCTCCCGCAATCGCGGTAAGGATGCCTGACGAAACCGCTGTCCCTGTCCATCCTCCTCCGCTGTCATCAACAGAAGAAACTCCATTTCTTCCAAAAAAGGAGATACTCTGCTGACTGGAGTGGATAAATTCAGGGCAATCCCAGCTTTTGACCCACAGCGATGGATTTCCTGCAAAACCCTGAAAGGATATGGGCTGCTTTCCAGATGGAAGGCAATTTCGCTGACCCCCAAATCCGCTAGGGGTTTAATGTAATCCAAAGGATTTGTAACCATCAGATGGGCATTCAGCGGCATAGAGACTGTCTGGGCAATTTCCTGGACCATTTTCATACCAAAGGTGATATTGGGGGTAAAGTTCCCATCCTCTATGTCAAGGTGCAGGGAAACTTCCCCATTGAGCTTTTTCAAAACATTGGCAATCTCAAGCTGTTTTGCGGAAGCGATTGATGGACAAATTCTAGGCATAGCACCAGTCCCTTCTACTTTATACCCTTTGAATCTTTAGTCCCAGCTCCTGATACGCCTCATAGGTAGCGTCATCCAGTTCTCGCCCTGTAATCACCAAATCCACGTCCTGAGCCTCCCACAGTTTCATAAAAGTGGTATGGTTAAATTTGGTGTGGTCGCAAAGCACAATCTTCGTATTAGCGGACCAAAGAATTGCCCGCTTGATGCCCACTTCTTCCGAGTTAGTAATCATAAAATGACCATTGGGAGAGATGGAGTCCACCCCCAAAAAGGCAAAATCCACATGTACCTGTTCCATACAGCTTTCCGCAAAGCACCCAGTCAAAGTATAAAATCCCTGCCGCTGCAATCCCCCAATCACCATAACGCTCAGGTTGGTGAATGGACTGAGGGTGGAAGCAATCATCACATCATTGGTGGATACAGTTAGACGCTCCAGATTCCTGAGACACCCAATCATCTCAAACACTGTGGAGCTGGAATCCAAAAACACACTGTCTCCTGTATGCAGATATAATGCAGCCGCTTGGGCGATTCTGCGTTTCTCCTCCCCATTCTGCTGGCGTTTTACCAAATAGGGTTTCTCAAAGGTAGTACCATCAGAAACCAAAACCGCTCCATTGCGAACCATCTCCACAACATGCTCCGCCTCCAGCTGCTTGAGGCAGCGGCGGATAGTGGCGGTGGAGGTTTGGAATAATTCTGCCAATTCATTGATATTGGCATATTTATTAGCGTAAACATATTCTTTAATTTTCTCTTGACGTTCCGCGTTAATCATTCGTAACACTCCACACTTTTGATAATAAACTTAGATAGTCGCAGCGCCGCTCTTTTTTGCCCTGCGCAGTATCCGCAGCCCCACCGGGACCAAAACAAACAAGATGGAAGCTGCCAGAAACAGGGCTGCAATTGGGCGGTTGAATAAATCCCCAAAATCCCCCTGGGCCGAAATCATAGCCCTGCGGAAGTTAACCTCAAAGGTTTTGCCCATCAGGTACCCCATAATGATTGGGGAAAGAGGGACCTTGCACAGTGTAAATAAATATCCCAGCAAACCAAACACCAACAGAACCCAGATATCAAAAATCCGGTTGTTCAACGCGTAAACCCCCAAAATACAGCAAAACACAATGAAGGGGAACAGCAGATATCGCGGCAGGTCAATCAGCCGGATAAAGACCCTCATCAGACCCAGTTCCATCAGATACATCACAAGGTTGCACATCAGGAAGATAAGCATGATGGCGCCGATAATACCGGGATTGGAGGAAAACAGCAGCGGGCCTGGCTGCAAGCCATGAATCATCAGACCGCCCAAAAGGGCTGCTGTGGTCATATCCCCAGGGATACCCAAAGTTATCAAAGGAATCAGCGCCCCGCCGCATACAGCGTTATTGGCGGTTTCCGAGGCCACAATCCCCTCCGGATTTCCCTTTCCAAACCGTTCCGGTGTTTTTGAGGTGGATTTTGCGTAATTATAGGTCACCAAGGAGGCGGTCTGCTGACCAATGGCCGGTAGGATACCGATAAAGGTTCCAATCACGCTTCCCACCCCCATGGTCCGCCAGCAGCCCTTCAGCGCCTTCACAGGGGGCTTGAAGGACATCCCTTTGGTGGACACCTTCTGTTTATGGTGAGACAATTCCCTTGTCTGCATGAGAATTTCGGTAATGGCAAACAATCCCATCATGATGGAAGTGGAGGCCAACCCGCCCAATAGCTGCCAGGAGCCAAAGGTCAGCCGCTGCTGGCCTGTCAGGGAATCCAGCCCTATGGACGCCAGCATCAAGCCAAACACCAGGCCTACGGAACTGCGCAGGGGGTCTCCCTCGGTCATCACAGCGATGATACACATTGCCATCAGGGTCAGGCCGAACAGTTCCCAGTTTCCAAACTGGAGCGCCACCTTAGCCAGCTGAGGAGCAATAAAAATCAACGCCACAGCGGAAAACAATCCTCCCATCAGAGAGGAGAATACCCCTATGGAAAGGGCCTGTCCAGGCTGCCCATTTTTTGACATGGGGTAAGCGTCCCAGCAGGTAAAGATGGAGGAAGGGGTTCCTGGAATATTTAAAAGGGTAGCGGTAATCAGTCCGCCGCTGATGCCTCCCACATAAATTCCCAGCAGCATGGAGAAACCCATCACCGGGCTCATGGCGTAGGTCACCGGAATCAGCAGGATGACCCCTAAGGTGGCGGTCAAACCTGGTATACACCCAAATATTATACCAAAAAAAACGCCAAATGTCATCAACAGAAACGAGAATGGCTCATTTAACAGGGACTGAAAGCCCTGGGCGAAAATACTCAAAAAGACACCTCCTTTATTTCCTGGGACCGCCAGTAAAGCTTTCCGCAAGAGCAGAAAACCGCCAAACCGCATCACCCCTGCCGGTCCCTCAGGGAGAAGGGGTTCAAGCCGGGCTTTGTAAAAACAGGAGGCTTTCGGAAACGCAAAAGCCTCCCTGACCTAAATCGGCTCAGCCGGATAATCCATATTTCTCAAAGACTGGTTTCAGGCTTTCATACCAATTGTTCATCCGCTGGGCGCCTTCTTCTGCACCCACATATTGGACCACCATTCCAACCTTTTCGCAGGCCTCCACAAATTCCGGGTTCTCACAGACCGACTTAAACAGCTGGTCGTAATAGTCCACAATCTCCTCCGGCAGGTTGGCGGGGGCGAAGTAGGCTCTGGGGGCACCGGAATCCACAGGAACTCCCAGCTCGGACAGGGTGGGTACATCCTCCATAAAGGGGCATCTGTTGGGGGCGATGGCGAACAATGGGATAACTTCTCCTGCTTCCACGTCATTGCGAATATCCGCTGAGGTGGCCACCTCAATCTGGATATGATTTCCCGCTAAAGCGGTGCGGGTCTCATTGCCTCCATCATAAGGTACGATGGTACATTCAATTCCCAGTCCTTCCATGGCCCGATGGCTGTCCGCTATAATAATGGGGGTTCCGGTCACGCCCCATTTTACCTCACCAGGATGTTCCTTGGCGTAATTTATAAAATCTTCAGCAGTTTTCCATCCGGTAGCGGTATTGGTGCATACCATGGTCCAGTCATCCACTACAAAGGCCAACAGGGTCAGCTGCTCCCAAAGGTCTGAGGTACCTGTCAAGCCCTGGGAAATCAAATTCATGGGATTATGGGCCAAAAGGGTGTACCCATCCGGTGCCGCAGCTGCGCATTGCTGTCCGCCTACCAAGCCGGCACCGCCATCCACATTTACCGCCACCATCTCGGTAGGCATGTCAGCGTATTGGATAATCAGACGGGTGAGAATATCCGAGCCGCCCCCTGCCGCGAAGGGAACAATGCATTGGACCGGTTTTTCAGGCTGCCACGCCGCCGCTGTTTCCTGTGTTTCCTGGCTGGACCCGCTCTGGGATGAGGAAGCCCCATCGGCTGACTGGACTGGCTCCGAGGACTGAGCGGCAGAGGAGGATTGTCCCGAACCGCAGGCCCCCAAAGAAGCCGCCATACACAGAGCCATCAACAAAGCTATCAAACGTTTCATTTTTCATGACCTCCTTATAATCTATTGGGGCAGGGTTACGTTGAGAAACTGTGAAAACACAAAAGACATAATACTTACCATCACAACAGCATAGACTCCGCAGCTGACCAGCGCCTTGGCAGTTTTTTTCCGGTCATGCCAATCCAGTCCTGTTTCCTTTAGCCGGAAGGAAAAACTCAGCTCCCAAATCAGCAGGAAACTGGCGGGAAGAAACCCAATCCATGGAATCAGAATCATATAAAGAATCAGAGAGGTGAAGCTGGAAATCACCAGCCAATCCAGCCTGTACTTTAAGATTCCCGCTCCCTCACTGGAAATCGGCTCCTCCCTTTTCCTGCCGGTGAACAGCCACCGGAGCATCAATATGGCGGCCAAAAGGGCCATCACAAATCCTAAAATCCGCAGATAGGAGTCGGCCTGACTCCAATAAATCTCTGGGTTGAACAGGGTCTTGCCCTGAATGATGGAATCACTGAACAACAGGTAGCATCCCAGCCCCATGGCGACCACTCCCATGACCAAATCGCTGGTTTTCCGCATCCGTCCACACTCCTTTCCAAAGACTAGGATTTTGATGATAACAATTCCTTGGCCGCGGCGGCTATATCCGCTGGGGTCAAATGATACATCTCATAGAGGGGTTCCGGGTTGCCGGAACGGCCAAACACATCCTTCAATCCCAGCCGAATCAACCGGGCCGGACAGACCTGACCCAGCGCTTCCGCCACAGCCCCACCTAAACCGCCATAAATATTGTGGTCCTCCACAGTTACAATCCCCTTGGTCTCCTGTGCCGCCTTCCGCAGCGTCTCCTGGTCGATGGGCTTTATGGAATACAGGTCGATGACACGGGCTTGAATTCCTTCCTGTTCCAGCAGCTTGGCCGCCTCTAAAGCCCTCCACACCATATTCCCGCAGGCCACCAGGCTTACATCCTGGCCCTCCCGCAGAACCTTGCTTCCTCCTATGGGAAATTCCTCCTCTGAAGAATACAGCTCCGGCGCAGGGTCCTTGCCCAGCCGCAGATAGGCTGGCCCGGTATGAGCTGCCGCTTCCCTGGTCATCTTTCTGGTGGCGTTAGGATCAGCAGGTACCTGCACAATCATATTGGGCAATGCCCGCATGATGGCGATGTCCTCTATGGCCTGATGGGTTCCCCCATCTCCCCCGGTTTCCAGTCCTGCGTGTGTCCCCACTACCTTCACATTCAGGTTTCCGTAACATACAGCGTTTCGTACCTGCTCCACCGCCCGCATACAGGTGAATACCGCAAAAGTGGTAACAAAGGGTATTTTTCCATTCAGGGCTAATCCAGCCGCCACCCCCATCATATTCTGTTCCGCAATGCCGCATTGGATGAATTGCTTTGGCACCTGCTCCCGGCAGCAGAGAATTCCTGTGGACTTGCAGGCGTCCGCGTCCAGAATCAACAGATTGGGATTTTCCAAAGCCAGCTGGGTCAGTGTTTCCCCATAAGCGATTCGATTGGCAATCATAAGCTTCCACCTCCCAATTCCTTTTGTATCTGTTCCCATTGCTGCTGATTGGGAGCCCCTCCATGCCAAGCGGCCTGCCCTTCCATAAAGGAAACCCCTTTACCCTTCACCGTATGGGCAATAATCATTTTAGGGACACCCTCCGGCTGGTTGGGCAAAGCGTCAAACAGTTCCACCAGTTTTTGGATGTCATGGCCATCCACTTCATAAACCTGCCAACCAAAGGCCTTAAACTTGGCCGCCAAATCCCCCAGAGGCAGAATCTCCTCCACGGTACCGCACATCTGCACCTGGTTATAATCCACAATCCCAATCAGATTCCCTAATTTACGGGCGGAAGCCAGCATGGCCGCTTCCCAGTTCTGCCCCTCAGCCAGTTCCCCATCCCCCAGCAGGACATAGGTCTTGTAATCCTTGCCATCCAATTGACCCGCCAAAGCAGTCCCCACTGCCATGGACAAATTCTGCCCCAGGGAACCGGAAACACTGTCCGCCCCAGGAATCTTGGGGTTGGGGGTACCTTGCAGCATCCCATCGTGAAGCCGCAGGTGAAGCAAATGGTGGAGCGGGAAAAATCCCCTGTGGGCCAGGGCAGCGAACAAAGCAGGCGCTGCATGTCCCTTGCTCAGCAAAAAGCGGTCCCTATCCTCCCATTTAGGACGCTGGGGGTCAATCCGCAGAGTGTGAAAGTATAGCACCGCTAAAATATCCGCAGCGGACAAGCTTCCTCCCGGATGCCCGGAACCCACCGTATAAATCGCTTTCATGGCGTCATATCGGATGGTGTTAGCCATCTCTTTTAACGCATCCACCCCATACATCACACACAGCCCCCTTTCAGCGCAGGCTCCGCACCTTATCCATAAAGGCCCGGACCCGTTTGGTGTCCACTCCGTTCTCAAATTTTCCGTCCACCTTAAAGGTGGTACCTACCACTGCCCCATCGGCATAAGCCAGCTGCCGTTCCACATTTTCCAGTCTGCATCCCGTATTGCAGAAAACCGCTGTATCCGGTACCACCTGCTTCACCTGGCAGAGGGTTTGGGAATCGGTTTCGGCTCCGGCGGTAAGTCCGGACACGCACAAAGCGTCTGGGCGGTGGTTAAAAACTGTGGTTTTAGCAATTTCGGTGATTCCCCGTCCCCCCAGATATTTGGCCGCCTCCGGCACAATGTTGAAAAATAATTTCAAATCCTTACGGCAGACCTCCTGCTTATGGCGGACAGTGGTTCCTGTGTCGGTATCCCAAAGGCCAAAATCACTGGCGTAAACCCCAGAGATAATCTCTCTGATGAAACTTGCACCGGTGGCCGCCGCCAAATCAATGGAGGCCATAGGGTCCCACAGCACATTTACCCCGTAGGGAACCTGGATTTCGGATTTTAACTCCCCAATGACCCGAGCCATAGCCGCAGTAGTTACCGGCTTCACATGGGTGAGATAAGGCAGGCTGAACTCATTGGAGAACATTACCGCGTCCACCCCTCCCTCCTGAAGCCCACGCAAATCATGGCGGGCCGCCTCAATCACATAATCCATGCCCCGCTGGGGGTCATAATAAGGGTCTCCCGGCATCGCCTGAAGATGACACATGGCGATAATGGGTTTTGAAGTTCCAAACAACTCTTGAATCCATTTTGTACTCATGACCATATCTCCTTACTTTTAATATCTCTTTATGGGAAAATCCGGCCCCAAACCCACTGCCATATTGGTTACCAGATCCGCTAACCCTTTTAAATCCCGTATATCCACCGTTTCGATGGGGGTATGTGTATATCGTGCAGGAAAACCCATGTCCAAGCATCCCACATATCCCCCCTCCATCTGTACATAAGCGGTGTCGGTGAGCATCCCAATGCTGGCGAACTCCTGAAGAGGCATCCCCTCCCGCTGAGCGCACTGTCTGGCCAGATGGTATAATCCGGGATGCCCAATACAGCCGTTGAGGGTCCCTCTCCCATGGAAATTATAGAGCCCTACCGCTGGGCCTTTCCCCAAAGCCAAATCATATCGGCCCTGTAAATCCGGTGTGTCTCCGCTCATCACCACATCCAGCCCGATGGCCAGGTCCGGTTTCAGCTTTCTGGCGGCGAATACCGCCCCCCGAATATTAAATTCCTCCCAAACGGTTCCCACCAAATGGATGGTAGCCCGATGGCTTTTTCCCGCTAACTGCTGGGCCACCGCCGCCAAAACCGCGCATCCGCCCCGGTTATCCGCCGCTGTCCCGCTGACCCGATGCTCCGACAAGCTGGTGGCGGAGGGCTGGTAAATGGCTGGACAGCCCACATGAATCCCTCGTTCCAGTACTTCTTCCTTACTGGAAGCACCTACATCCACAAACAGGTTGGTGATTGGGTCCACCCGATATTTCTCCTCCTGGGTGGCTTGATGGTGGGACTTTACCCCTATCACACCAGGGATGTAGCTTCCATCTATCCCACGGATGGAGATTTTCAGACCTGGAAGCACTTTTTCTGGAATCCCGCCCATACGGTCCAGCTGTATCAGACCATCCGGCTCTATCTTTCGCACCATAAAACCCAATTGGTCCATATGGGCAAAAATCATAAGGCTGGGAGCCTTATGGTCCTGTCCAGGAAGAGTAGCCATCACATTACCAGCCCTGTCAATTTCCGCCTGTCCGGTATAATCCGCCAGCAGGTCCCGCATCACCAACGCTACCTTTTCTTCATACCCACAAGGCGCTGGCAGCCCCATCAGTTGTTCCAAAAGTTCCTTTAATTCCTCTTGGCGCATTTTGCCTGCTCCTTTCCAATTTTTGTCATATTTTGAAACAATTTGTCTCTTTATATCTTTTACGGCTTCATTTTAATCAATATATTTTCAAAAGTCAACAATATTTTATATAATATTGCAATATATATCATATTTTTGTAAACTATTGAAAATTTCAGAAAAAATATTTGTTCAGAAACATCAGGGGATCTATGTTGGGCAGAGGCTGACTAAGATTTCTTCTCCATAACAGCCAATTGTATTTTATAAAAAAATTCAGTATACTAGGAGAAAGTATCCTTTCAAAAACACCCAAACGAAAAGGAAGGTCTATTCTATGAATCTCGAAAAAATGCAGGCCATTCACGCCCTGTTCCAGGCGAAAAACTATAAACAACTTTATCAGGAAGAAGGGGAAGTTCTGCACCTGATGCTGATGGTTAACAGCTTTGAGGAGTTTCAGGACTTCTGCGCTGAGGCAGACACTTTAGAGGAACCTATCTTCTGGCTTTATGAAGGGGCTGTATCGGGAGAAAATTTATTGATTGGGGGATATGATGAGGATATTTCTCAAAAAGTCCAATCGTTTCTTAAGGAAAAGCTTCCCTCTGATTTGTTCGGCGCCATTGAACCGGAACTTGAAGGGGTTTATGTAGATATAGATGATGAGGACAATCTGCAAGCCAAAATAGAGCTGTGCAATCAGCGCCTGAAAGGCTCCGTTTTTTCCATACATGTGGATTATGAGGACACCTATTGTGCGGGAGCTTACTTCCTGTGGGTGGAGCGCTCATAGACTTCTGAAGCAAATTTATCTAAATCCACCAGAAAGAAGGTATTTTTTTGACCGAAGTGGTAGCCGCCCTGATTTGGGAACAGGATAAATTTTTGATTTGCCAGCGACCAGCCCATAAGGCCAGAGGGCTGCTTTGGGAATTCGTGGGAGGCAAGGTGGAACCAGGGGAATCCAAGGAGGCAGCTCTGGTCCGGGAATGTGAGGAGGAATTAGGCATCACCGTTACGGTGGGAAAGGTGTTCATGGAGGTCACCCACACCTACCCCGACCTTACAGTTCATTTGACCTTATTCCACGCCTCCATAGCGGAGGGAATTCCCCAAAAGCTGGAACACCATGACCTGCGGTGGATTCAGCCCTCAGAAATCCCTCTCTACAAGTTCTGTCCAGCGGACCAGGTGATTTTGGAAAAACTGCTTTCTTTAGACAGGGCCGATTAGGTTCTCAAAATATTGGAGGCAGATGGACAAACTGATTTCTCCTGCCTCTGACAAAATAAAAAATGAGTATCCTGACGCTCTCATCCAGACCGCCAAAATACTCATTCTAAAAACAGGATATAAAACACTTTAGGCAAAAGAGGGTTCCCATCTGGGAAAATTTCCTCTTTTGTCTTTTTTCAATTATGGCTCCTCTATCCCTTGGTTTATACTTTATCTTTCTATCTTGCTCCTTATTGCATCATCCCATTCCCTTATTTCTTTATTTTGCTTTTGAAACAGAACGGTTCTATTCTATCCTTGAGATGTGACCCCCTATGGAACTTATATGTTGATGTCAAATACTACGGATAATGTTCCATCTTCTTTTACAATCGTCTCAAATTCAAACCAAAAATCAAGCGGTTCCCCTGAGTTGGTTGGATTGTAGGTGGGACAGGCACATTTTCCATCACCAATCTGGAGAAACCCTTCCTCATCTAAATCCAAACAGCTTTCCTCAAAATGGTCAACAACGAATGGCCGGCCTTCCTCTTCTTCCCAATCTGCCAATTGCTGGTCCAGCCAGTTTCCAAAGGATAAAAACCCTTCTTCCTGTGTTTCTTCCGGTTTGCACCAGCTTTCTGTTCGCACAATGGAAGCCAGCTTTCCATATTCTTTTTCAGCAACGGCGTTTACAAACTTCCTTACCAGTTCTGTTATTTCCATCTTATATTCTTGTACTGTCATCTTGCCTTTCCTCCTCAATAAGATATGGTTTCACTTTTTGGCTGATTGTTTTCAGAAAATAGAAAAGCTTCAAGGGGCATGCCAGACTTATAATTCCTCCCACTCAACACAGTCGGGCAAATCTTCATAATGGGTTGGCCACTCATCATACTTCATAAACGCAAGGATGACTTCAATGGCTTTTTCTCTTGAGCAGACATATTCGTTGCTAATCTCCTGTTCTTCCGTTGGAGTATTTATGTAAAAAACCGTTATATCATCGGGGTCCAATTCAAATCCATCTTCATCTTCCCCGTATGCCTGAAATCCCGCGCCCATCGAGCTGTCAAAGGGCATGTACAACAGATACGCAAAGTTTCCATTTACCAAAACACTTAAACAGGGATACTGGGCATCCGAATCACTTGAAATGATAAACTCATTTGCTCCGTCTAAATCCTTATGGAACAAGGCTTCCACTTCATCAGCAGTGGAACATACATCCTCCCCATAAAAATGGTTAAAAATCATTGAAGTCATCACAATCTTCCTCCTGAATTTAATAGGTCTTTCTTTTCATACTGCCGCAAAACAGATTGGCCCGATGTTTCATCTGATTTAAAATAGCACAAATACTCCATCGCTTTATCAAGCCATACTAAATCATCATTTGACAAATACTCTTTGCTCAACAGGATTTGCGCATCTGTAAGAATTGGAAGTATGCTTGTACACAAATCGGGACGTCATTGTTTTAAAATATTGGATACTTCTAAAACAGACTGTAATAAATGATTCTGTTGAACAAGCCTGTCATTTTTCAAAGCCATTCCCCTATCCCAATTTGCTACAATACTTTGAGGTCATTCTGGCTGGCTGAGTTGTCCGCTTTTCTGATAAATAAACCTTTTTCCCAGCGGGGTAATGGCCGCTCATGCCCTGCCGCCACCCCTGTTAAAGGATGGACTGGCCTTGTGCTCTTTCCGATAAATGAAAGCAATGAGTTTTATTCTTCCCATTCCATATTGGGGTCTGCCTCCTGTGTCTCAAAAAACCTTTTTGCGGCAGATAAGACCATGTCTTGTGTAACACAATTTCTTTCAGGGAAGTTACCTCGTTGTCCGCCAACAACAAGCTCCACCAATTCTTCTTTGCTGCCAGTTTGATTGACTAAATTATAGAGTTCTTCTTCATTATTGTAGGAAGCATATGTAATATATCTTCCATCTTTACCGCCGCCAATAGCCATATAATAGCCTTCATCATCATTCCCAAATGTAACCAATGTTCTGTTCCACCCATCAAGGCTCGAAATCATCTTTTCAACATCTTCCCATGTGGGATTTTCAATCACTTCAATATCGTCTTTTCCTGCAATCCAACAGTCACAGGAAGCTCTGTCTATACCCATTCTTGTACCTCCAGTTTTTGATCTGCTCTAAAACATACCATCCACTTCCATGATTACATCTTTAAGTTCTTCATCATCAAAAAGAAATGGCGCCAAATAATAAGCGGCAATTTCACTTTTTTCGTCAGCAGATGCCTTATTCCAATGTTCATTACATTTTCTTATCAAAGTAACTGCTTGGTGTTTGCGGTCAGGTCTGTTTCTTAATTGAAACCAGTCTTTCCATTGGCTCCCTTGGTCACTCTCTATCAGTAGATCTCTTACCTGGATATATATGTTTGCGATCAAAGGACTTCCCGCAACACATTCATTATCTGGTGTTGTATGAAACTTTGCTTCCAATAGAGCTTTATGCAAATTGAGCAGGCCAAAATAATCTAGTTTCATGTTGTATTCTTTCAAAGTAACACCTCCGCAGTTCTGATTTCATGCCCCAGCAGTTTTATATCGATAACCAAGTAAAGTGTCTTGTATACCTTCAGAGGATAGAAGCTGCTGGGCTGTCCCCACTAAATGGAACGTTAACCGCTGGCTATATCAGAATTTCACCCTTGATGATTTTTCTCAGAAACTCCTCAAAGGAAGGAGCCACCGTTTCGCACACTTCAAATTCTGGCTCCGCCCCATAAACCACTGAACCATTCTCCATAGAAATAGCATAATAAGAGTATCCATTTTTTACAGACAGAATAATCGGGAAATGGTGATTCCAAAATTCTTTTATCTCGGCTTCCCACTGAACATCATTTTCAGCACTGTTAAGACTGATCATTTCCCATTCATTCCATTGAAATGAGTGTTCTCTCCTGATTTTGAAATCATCTTCGCACAAAAACCATGTTGTGTCATCAGCGTTTTCTATGTTTCTAATCCCGCTGATGAACTCCCGCCATGATTGAGGAATTTTTGCGTATCTTTTTTCTATTTCTTGGGGCAGGCAATTTTCTCCTTTTTCACTAAACGCAATCTTCCATCCTTGTTCTTTTAGATAGGTTAAAAACTCCTCCAACTGGGTTTCCCTCCTTGGCATTGATACTTAACCTTTATGCTTTCCCATCTTTATTGCGTTTCATTCTGTACTGATAGTTGAAACAGAATCTCTTCAAAATCACAAGATGCCACAGCTTTGATGCTATTCTTGTTTAATTCATTTAATAATTTTGCAATTTTTCTAATATATTGAGATTCGTCAATATCTTTTCTAGGTTCTATATCTAAATAATACTGCCAAACTATAAAATCATCTGGGTCTTTTTCTATTTGTTTAGAATCAAAATCTGAATTTTTTCGTAAATCCAATTCCCCCCAATCTGTTTTTATTGTTCTTATCGGTTCTGTTTTACCAGAAACCAAATTCACCAGAAATAAATACAATTCATTTATTTCCAATTCTATATTTAAATATATTTTACAATATAGATTCTTATACAAGAGACATCTCCTTAATTGTTACTAATAGGAATCAACGTCCGATCACTATACTTCTTCTACCAAATATCGCACCCATCCCGCTCTTTCAATTTCCCTATACGCGGGGATGACCTCATCAATCCAATTATTTTTATCCAGGGCTTTTTTACCCATCTTTATGTTCAGAGGATGATCCCACAGCGACAGACATTCCTCACACATGATAAATAATTTTTCTGTGTCGGTGTCCTTTACGATAACCTGCCAGCCCTGATTGCAAATTGGACACCATCCAACTTTAAACTCGTTTTCTGGTTCTTTTAATACGTCCACTAGAATCCCCTCACAAATTCCAATCCTTATTTATCAAATTTCATTTATAGGGGGAATATTAAGGATTCCATATTTCCCACTGGAGCTCTGGGTATCGTTCCCCTGTTTGGGCAAAATAGCGCACACATTCAACCACCAGTTCCATATCCTGCAAAGCGTTTCGTTTGGATACGGGAGTCTGACCACCGATACAGACAGGCGCTTCCTCCAAATTGTCGCTTTCCTTGTTGATGGGTTGATACAGATAGGCGTCACCATCCTCGTCCCAGCCATTAAAGGCAAGGGCTGCCCAGCCATTTTTTATATCCACGGTTAAAAATGAATCTCCATCCTCACCATACTCATCCAGGGATAGGTAAACAGACGCCTTTGGGGCTGTTTGGATAAACTGAATCATTTTATCCAGAACCTCTTGGGTAATGGATTCTTTATCATAAGAACATCCGTCAAAATCAAGAAATTGGACAGCAAAATCAGAAATAGGTGCGGATAAATTTGAATCAAACATACAATCTCTCCCTTTCAAATTTTTGATAA
Source organism: uncultured Anaerotruncus sp. (assembly GCA_944385965.1). Classification (GTDB taxonomy): domain Bacteria; phylum Bacillota; class Clostridia; order Oscillospirales; family Ruminococcaceae; genus Anaerotruncus. The sequence continues at coordinate 39,090 of CALWZG010000030.1, read as the reverse complement.
ATAGAACCGTTCAGGTTTCAATGATGCAATAAACCCCTTGTGGGGATTCAGTTCTCCCACCGGATGACCAACGTTTCCTCCAACGGATACGGAAAAATTTCTTTTCCCCATGGCATTTCTGCACACAGAGATTTCCCATCTTCCATATGAGAAAATAAAAATTTGCCAACATCGGTTTCTTCCTCCACCCAATCCTCAGAAGGATACACTACAATGGTATGTCTGTCCAGTTGATTGGTTTCAAGGTCCAATAGGTTTAACTCTCCAAATTGGTAATAGCTGTCCCCATTTTCATCTGTTTGGGCTTCTTCCTCATACCAGGCCCCTGTGCGAAAGGTCTGAACCAAACCCTTTTCCTGATTTATAAAACTGTAATTGGCATCCTCTCCATATAAATAATCAGAATCATACAAAAGCCTAAGATGCTTGCCCTCAATTTCAAGCAAGGCGAATCCTTCCTCACTTTCCCCTGAGAAATAGGAAAACACCACATACCTTTCCGATGGCGACAGCAGCAAGGAACCACCTCCATAATTGCCGGAAAGATGAGGGAACTGGCACGTATCTTGCATGTCATCATTTATCACCAAGGAGAGAGAAATATCCTGGTCATCTTCTAAAACAACTTTTCTTCCATCGGCTAAAACCACCAGATTTATTAAATCTTCCATAAAACTATACCTCCTATTTCCACTTGCTCCTTGATATATCACTGTGTATTTCCATTTTAACAATCCCAATAAGGTCATTATATCATATATATTCCATAAAGAAACCAAGCAATGAGAATCAATGAAACTATATCGCCGGAATCAGCGGCAGCCTATTGGGGCTGCTGAAAAAGGCCCATATAATCTGAACAATAAAAATCGCTTCTGGCGAAATCCGATGATTCTCACTGGATTTCCCAAAAGCGATTTCTAACATATGTCTGTATTTTTACTTTGTACCAGTATTCTGCTGCTGGTATATTGAATAACAATTTTTACCTTTTCGTTTGGCGTCATACAGCGCAATATCCGCGCAATGATACAATTCAGAAAAAGAGGTTCCATCCTGAGGGTAACAGGCAATCCCTATGGATGCTGTTACCTCAAAGTTCATATTCGGTGTATGATACTCCTTGCGCAGCTGCTCTATAATGGGAGAAATCAATGAATGAATATCCTTCTCCTGGGCTGAACACAAAAAAATAATAAACTCATCTCCACCCAGTCTGCCTACTCTATCGGTACCGCGGCAAAAACCCTCTAACTTTTCGGCTGTTTCAATGAGAAGATTATCTCCTTCTATATGACCCAATACATCATTGACCGCTTTAAAATTATCTAAATCCACCAGCAGGAAAAGGCCGCCGTCATTGGGGGTCTGGGAGATGTACTTACTGATTTTTTGCTCGATGGCCACACGGTTAAAAACCTGGGTAAGTCCATCAATTTCTGATGTGTGTTTCAGGGTGGTGACAGTATGCTTATTGTTTTCCAGCTCTGAAATATCGCGAAACGCAATAATCATATCATCTTTACTCACATTGGGGTCCAAACTAATCAGAACATTATACCACCGGTCCTCTTCAATGGAATTACTTTTAAAATTCCAGGAAAATCTGATTAAATTATTTCCATTTTTATCCAGAACCTTATGTTCAGTAATACACCTCTCAATGGTTTCGCAGTCTTTGGGCGGAACAAAAACAGGTAAAAGCTCAAGATAACGCTCAATATCAAGTTTGAGCTCATTCCAAAACAGCGGCATCACAGCCCGAACAGGCATTACCACCCCTTTGTCAAATTGGATGACATGCACCGCCTCAAAGGTATCCGCCAGGATTTGCAGCAGGAAATCAGATTTTAGGCATGCATTCCTGCTGATCTGCTCGCTGAACAAAACACCTGTCACATCCTGAAAGGTTCCTACCAGGCGAATCCCGTTTTGATAGCTCATATCCCTTACACCTATGCTCCGCAGATACAAGGTACTGCCATTAGGACTTTTCCAGGGGTATGTAATATCCCCTTGTTCTCCTCCAATAATGGAACTGACATGCCGCTGCATTTCCGCAATATGAGAAGAAAAAATATTTTCCCGCCACATTGTATAGCATCTCTCAGGGGATTCCTCAGGTGAAACTCCCAGAACGTTCAAGGCAACATCTTCACAGTACATACGTGAAGGTTTACCATCTTCAATCTCAATAATCCAATGTCCGCACACAAGGCCGTTGTCTGTTTGATTCCAGTATTTCCAATCATTCATGTGCTGTCCTAATTGTAACTGTTTATTGAAAAGCACTTGTAAGCCTCCTCGAGATACCAATACCCAATAGGGTGTTTCAAGCAATTGCAGACAGTCAAACTTGCCTGTGATTTGACTGTTCAACGGGATGGTATCGATCCCCCCGGTCCGTCCACCCTGCGGGAACATATTTCATATTGAACCAACAAATAAAAAACACAAAGGATAGCGTTCAGCAAATCTGGAACGTACACCGTTCTGGCTCCCTTTTGACCTCCTTACAGCTGAGGCTGGGAAGTATTGGGCTCCAGAAAGGTTTTCGTGAATTCCTCCGCCGGAATGGGCTTGCTGTAATAATATCCCTGTCCATAGTCGCAGCCCATCTCCCGCATCAGCCGCACATTATCAGCGGTTTCGATGCCCTCCGCCACAGTAGAAATATGCATCCGTTTTGCCACCTCAATCACAACCTGCAAAATCTTCCGGCGGTTGTGCTCTGTACTTTGATCGGCCTGAACCAAAAAAGATCGGTCCAGCTTAAGTTCGTCAATCTGAAGCTGGCTGAGGGTGGTCAGTGAGGCGTATCCGGTTCCAAAATCATCCATGGAAATATGGAATCCATAACTGTGCAGTTCATCAATACAAGCGGATACCTTCTTGGGATTTTCCAGCGCCAGCCCCTCCAGAATCTCCAGGGTGATATAGCGGCTGGGCACACCATAGCGTTGGGTAATAGAGCAGATGCGGTTTACATAGTCCTCCTCATAGAGGAGCAATTTGGTCTGGTTCACCGAGATTGGAACAGGGGTCAGCCCCGCATCCATCCAGGTCCGGATTTGTTTGCAGGCCTGCTCCACCATATAGTAATCCAACTCGACACAGAATCCGTTGCGCTCAAAGATGGGAATAAACTGGTCTGGGAAGATAACCTGCCTTCCATCCACCACCCATCGGACCAGAGCCTCTGCTCCGCTGAGCGTCCCCTGAGCCAACTCCATCTGGGGCTGGAGATACATCTGAAACTCCCCATTTTCCAGGGCCCGTTCCATATTGCTCTCAATATAATTTTGCAGCTTTTCTTTTTCGTGGGCCTCTGCATCATAAAAGGAAATATTGGCCTGCTGGGTCTGCTTGGCGTGGCTGAGGGCCATCATCACATGACTCATAAGTTCCTCATCGTTCCGGCTTTTCATGGAACAGTCTATGGTGGAGGCGCAGCCACAGTAAAAGGAGATGGGGTAATTGGGATGGATACTTTTACAACATTCGTCGATTTCCGAAAATATCCCTTCCAGCCGGGCACGAACGGCGTTTCTTTCCAAAGTCTTCAGAGCAATCACAAAGGTATCCGCCGTATCCCGGCAGAAAAACTCCCCTGGCTCCATATGCCGTTTCAGAACTGCACAGATGTCCTTAAGCAGTTGGTCGGACCGAGTCGGGCTGAATAGCTCATTGATGTATTTGAATTTGCGTATATTGACACACGCTATGGTATATTCTTGGTTTTTCTTCCAGTTTTGGTCCAGAAGCAGGAAGAATTTATCCCGGTTATAAGCGCCGGTCAGCCTGTCATGGTACGCAATTTGCAGCAGCTGCATATTATAGCGCCGGTTGATATAGAGTACAGACATAACAAATATAAGAGAGGTTACACCAAACAATATCCCTATCATATGGGCGTAATGCACCACACCAGAAACTGCGTCACTTATCCCCGCATCGGTATCCACAATCACTATTTTTCCTGGGTATATCTCCATAGGCATCACACAGGCATACAGGGTAAGTCCCCTCATGTTAAACTCAAAAAATTGGGTTTTGTCTATCAACAGCGCCTTATGTAATTGGCTGCGCATCTCATCAGTCAGATAGGCTGACCCATCCAAATCGTAAAATCCATGTATCTGATGGGTTCTTGTGGAGGCCAGTACCTTTCCATCGTGATTCAGTACCGCGGCCGCTCCAATATTACTGACTGAACCAGTGGCGGATAAAATCCCTGCGTAGGTCTCGGTACTCACCTCACAGGCCAGTACACCGCTGATGCTTCCATCCATGTAAACCGGGGTTGTATAGCCCATGGTGTTGTATCCCAGAACAGAATCATAAAATGCCTGAGAACAGTAAAAGTTCCCATCCAGCGCCTGCTGGATGGCATACTGCATTTCAGCGGCCTCCTCATCCGCTTGGATAGCGGTTATCTGCCCCTCAGCGGTGAGCTGTATGCTTTCTCCATCCTGAGCAAAATATGCCAGACGGACAAACCCCATCATCTGGCTGGCGTCCCAAAGGCTGGATAAGAGTTCACCTATATTCTCTGGCTGGATATTCTCCAGGATGCAGGCCATCCCTCGAAGATTTTGAATATCCGAGTTCATTTTGAATATAAATGACTTTTTATATTGCAGCGCCCGTTCTTCCAGCCGTCCATGCACCGATTCTGTGTACAGGTCTGTAACAGATCGGAACAAGTATTGGGAAATACCGCCTATCAGCAGGAAAATAGCAAAAAAGCCTGCCACAAGTTTTTTTAGATTTGAGCGAATCCTCTGTTCATTCATTCTGATACCTTCTTCAGGAATATGTAATCTGGCTATTTACCATTAGAGGAGGGAAAAATGCCGGGTATCTTCTTGTGCTTGATTTTTATTGGCACAATGGCTCAAGCCTGTTCCATTATATTCTTAACCGCCCCTATTCCTTGACTTTTTTTAGTCTTCCTATAAGGCAGGCGACCTTCCTTGAGGAGCCTGTGGGTCTGAAGCTGAGAAGCCCTTCCAGCATGCCGGTTTTCAGGCATCCACATATGGCTCTGTTGCTGTTGAAGTTACGTTGAAAGATCTATTTCATCATATCTAGCAGTATAACCCAAACAACTTAATTACGCAAGAATTTATCCAAAATCAGAAAGTTGTTTCTTAAAAAATACCCCCTTATGGAAAACCTTTCCATCCAAAGCGCCTCACCTTGACAAACTTTTCAAATCCAGCGCAAAAAGCAGGCTGTTCCTGATTTTTTATCTGAATCCCCGCTCCTTATACAGAACTATGTCAATCCCTGGACAAATCCGCCCCCCACATTAGGAAACTGTCAAAACCGCTGATTTCGTCCCAATCCATCGGTTTTTGAAGATTCCTTTAAGGTATTCCTTGCCTTTTTATACTAAGCGTGATAAAATGATACAAAATTTCGTCACAAAAGAGGTAGACTACGCATGATGTGGAAAGACAGTTACCGCCTTGGAGTCGAGCGTATTGACAATCAACATATGGAATTATTCCATATGACGGAGAATTTGGTAAACGCCGTAGAAAATGGAGCTTCTGTGGAGGTATATCAGGAAATCTTGGGGTTTTTGAAGGACTATGTCATCTATCATTTCAAAGATGAGGAAGCCTATCAAGCCTCTATTCATTACAGTGGCCTGGAGGACCACAGAAAAGAACATCAGCAATTTACACAGACTGTTCTTAATTACGAGAAACTATTGACAGAAAATGGTTTCAACAATAAAACTATGAAAGATTTGGCCGGAGTTGTAACAACCTGGCTGATTTACCACGTAACAGATTCTGACCAGAAGATTGTTTCCCAGGAGGAAAATTCCTCTAAAGAAAAATTTTTTGACCGTTATGTGGATTTATTTTCCAGCAGTGTGTTGGATGTTATGTGGACGATGGCGGCACTGGACCCAGGAAATGCACAGGTGTGTGTGTCAAGCCCTTCTGAGCTGCAGGGAGAGCTTTTCGTGAAAATCCAGTTGATGGGGGATTTAAAGGGCGACGCGGTATTTGGCTTCTCAAAAGGGCTTGCCCTCAATCTGCTTCAATCCATGACAGGCATGGAGTTGACCGAACTGGATGAATTGGTTCAGTCCGCACTCTGCGAATTAACAAATATCTCCTGTGGGAACGCGGCTACCGCCCTCACCCAGCGGGGGCTTTGCTGTGACATCTCAACCCCAGTTGTCTGCCAGGATTTCGTCTGCCAGGTGGATGGAGCTAGTGTTCATATCAATACAGACTCCGGCTGTCTGAGCATCAGTATCCTTGGAGAGTTGCCCCAATAAACTTTTATCTCTGTTCCCCCATTGGCGCAGATCTATCTTTCCTGCACAAAACCCCCTGACGCGGAACCTTTCAGTTCCCGCATCAGGGGGTTTTCTCTGTTATCCAGCGTTTTTCCTCTTGTCATTTTGGAAAAACAAGGGTTTCATAGGTTCATCTGCGGTGCAAAATCACCACTTTTTTGTGTCAATCCACATAGGCGCCCTCATAGTAGTGTTCCAAAATATCTATGTAATCCCATCCCTGCTGGGCGTACAGCTGGGCACCCATCTGGCTCATGCCAACTCCATGTCCATATCCATAGGTGGTGAAATGGAAGGCTTCCTCGTCTGCGTCATACTCCACATCAAAAGCGGCGGAGCGCAGGCCCAGGACACTTTCTCGAAAGGTCCTGCCGGAAACAGTTTCATCCCCTACCCGGATGGAACGGACATATGGTGTGTCATCAATGTACTCCTCTATTTCCAGCCAACCCTCAGGGTCTCCGTCCAGGGATACATCCAATTTTTTCTCCACCTGAGTCACAAGCTTGTCCTCATCCCAGGTCACCGTTCTTTCATAAGAGGAGGCATCCTGGTCCACTTCACTGTCCACTGAAACCAAGTAAGGGTAGCTTCCACCCCACACATCCTTTGACGCCAAAGTCACCCCGGCGCTGGTGGAGAAGAAGGGGGTATAGGCCAGATTCCCATTATAATAGACTGCTTGTCCAATCACTTGGTCTACGGCATTCCGTACTTTTGAGCTGGGGGATTTTGCTCCCAGAGCAGGGGTCCGTCCATAATTGTTTTCATATTTTACATAGGTATAGACCGCCACCGCCTGGGCTTTCAGTGCCTCCTCCTGGAAGCTGTCCCCCATTTCGTTCATAACCACTTTGGCCACGATTTCTTCCGCATCCCCTGTGAGACGGGACCCATTGGTTGAAATGGTAAGCTGTCCAGCGTCCACATCGCTGCCGCCGTTGTCTTCCTCATCTTCTTCATCTTCCACCTCATCTTCCTCCTGCTCCTCCTCATCATCGCTGGAACTCACCGAAGGAATCTGATTTGGTGTCCCTTGGGGCTTTTGCATAGTGCTTATGGTTGGGCGTTCCATAGTAACCTCATGGGTGTCCCTGTCCCCGAAGGGATTTCCGCCCATAGTCTCCCCATCGGCCTGGTCAGAGCCGCTGGAACTCTCCCCATCTGAGGAGGACTGCTGCTCTGAGGAGGTTTCGGAAGAAGATGCCTCTGAACTGGAAGCCTGAGAGGAACTGCTGGAACTGGAACTCTCCGCCTGTGAGCTGCTGGAAGAACTGGAGCTGCTGGAGGCATCAGACGAACTGGATGAGCTGGAGGAACTGGAACCAGTTCCAAGATTGGAAGCGATTTCGTCCGCTGAATCCGCGTACTCCTTAGCGCTGTCCCACGCCTGTTCTGTGGCGTCCACCGCTGACTCGGCGGCGCTCAGCGCTCTTCTGGCCTCATTGGTAGGATTTTGCTCGTAAGCCGCCTGGGCCGCATCCAAAGCGTCCAGTGCCTCATAATAGGCCTCTTTAGCCTCATCCACTGCGGACGCCGCTTTGTCAGCGGCCCGGCGAGCCTCCTCAGCGCTATCTGTTTTCTCCGCCTGTCTTTGGGCATCCTTAGCGTCAGACAGTGCCCGTTCCGCTCGTTTTTGAGCTGCCTGGGCTTGTTCTGCCTGCTCCCAAGCCTCTGCCTCATTCTCCTTCAGGTCACTTTCCCCACGGTTGGAGCTGGAACCAGAGCTGCTGCTGGAAGCAGTGCTGGAGGAAGACTGAGTTTGAGAGGATGTAACCGTATCAGACAGGGTCTGGCTGTTGAAAATTTGCTCCTCAGAGGACTGCTGAGCCTGCTCCTGAGAGGACGCCGCAGCAGCGTTGCTGTTCTGGTTGGTAAAGCCCACCGGCATTTTAGGATTGGGGTTGATGCCATAGGTAATCGAACCAGGGTCTACCTCTTCCCCATCCCGCACCCGGCGGCCCACAATCACCGTACGTACATGGGCATTCTCGGAAACAGGGCCATACTCATAAGAGCAGGTGGACAGGGTTACAAACTTATCCCCATATTGGATATCCACATCAGAGGTATAGTAGGAACGGGCTGTGATTTCTTCCACAAACTCGTTAAATTTGGCCTGGTCAGACATATCCTGGTAATCGTTATAGTAGAATACCGGGCCATATTGGTCGATAGCGTTGGTGATAAACACCGATACAATCTTATAAGTGTTGTCCCGGTAAACATCATCCATTTGAATAATGGGATGCTGCTGTAAGAAAGTAAGTCCTTCTCCGCTGGGCTTATACTTCATAAGCTCCCCGAACATCTGCCCATCGGTCATGTTATGGCCGTAGATAACATAGTTATCGCATTGCGGGTTCATGGAATCGTAAGCATCCAGCCAAGGAGTTCCATATTTACTGCTCTGTTTTGTAAAATCCCTCCGCAGATAATACTCATTGTTATCAGTCTGTACCACCGGATAATTGATGGTGGTTCCCTCAATCTGCACCCAGCCAGCCACTTCCGGGTTCTGCTGGTACAGGGCAGCGAATTTCGCCTGATAATCTGCTGGATACTCCCCGTTTTGCTTCAAGGTGTCCACCTCCTCATCGGAGATGTCCCCTCGGTAGGATTCTGCCACCTTGTCATAAGTAGCTTTATTTCCAGCAGATTGCATCTTGAAGTTTACCAGGTAGGAGATGGAGCTGATAAACACCACCACAGCGATGATGAGAATTAACTTCCGGATTACATCCACCGCCCCATCTCCCTTCCAGGGAAGTACAGCGGCGATGAAGGGCCGTTTTGTTTTGACGGGTCTGGCCAGGGCAAGCTCCTCCGACATAACGGACACCTTGCCTGACATTACCGCTTTTAAAGGATTCCCTCCTGGCAGCTCACCAGGCAAAGCTCCCGCATATCTGCGGGCTAAATCCAAGGCGTGCAGACAGACCAGATACCGCTGCTGGGGAGACTCGCTTGGGGAAAGGTCCACCCGCTGAACCCAGGCCAACCGTTCGGTACACAAAGCCACATAGCACAGCCCTGGATGTTTGGGGTCATCCCCCTGGTTTCCCAGGTTCCCTGTAATCGCCAGTCCCACGTTGGAGCCGCCTTGCAGCATAGCCCCATAAGCCATAGCGGCCGCGGTTTGAGGGCTTACCGCCCCGAACCGCTTCAGCAGCTTTGGTGGCACCTTCAAAGCGTCGGTCTTCAGTTTTTGAGAGGTGGCGGAAGCATGGAATCGCACCAAATCGCTGCCGCCTGGCACATGTTCCATCAGCAGCTGGGCCAGGATGCCTCCTGTGCCCCCCTCCCCAATGGACAAGTCCAGACGCCGGGCTTCCATCAATTCCACCATGGTGTGGGGCAGGTCCCGCACATCCACTCCGTAGACCCGGTCGCCCAGGGCCTCTCTCACCGCCTTTACCACCGGATTCACCATGGCCGCCGCCTTGGCTTTATCCCCGGCCCGGGCGGTAACCCGAACCTGGATTTCCCCTTTTTTGGCGTACAGGGCCACCGAAGGCTCCTTACTGTTCAGCAAAGAACCCAGCTGGGACCGGGCTTGGGCTTCAGTGATTCCAAAGGCGTTGATGGTATGAGTCACCACCGCCGCGTTGGCAAATTGGGCCAGATAAGGCACCACACTTTTTTGCAGCATGGGAACATGCTCCGCCGGTTTTTCCGGCAGCATGATGATGAACTGATTTCCCGCCGCCAGGGCGCAGCCAGGTGTGATTCCCTTCACACCTGGGAATATAATGGATTTTTCAGGGAGCATGGCCAATCGGGTGGCCTGCTGGGGCATCTGTCTGCCGGCGTGCTCATAAGCGGCCCGAATTCTCCGCAGACTATCCTCATGGAGCACCAAACGGCGGTTTAATCCCTCACAGACGGTATTTTTGGTGATTCCATCCGCCCCCATACCCAATCCGCCGATTAAGAGTACCACATCGCTTCGTTCCAGCGCTCTGGCAATGGTGGCCCGCAGCTGCTGGACATTGACGCCCACAGCACAGCCCCCGCTGACCCGGACCCCACAGGCAGCCAGCTCCTTTGTAATTGTTCGGGTACAGGCTTCCATCGCCCCTGGTACAGTCAGGGCATCGCCAACGCCGATAATCTCAGCGAACAAAGGTACCCACCTCCTTTAGAAATTCAATCATCCTCTATCTATCCTATATCAGCCGATGTCGAAGTATTCTGTCTCTTGAATGGCTTTTTCCAGCAGGTCCATGTCCAGCTTCTCCTCCGCTTCCAGCACATAAGACAGTTTGGGCCGGGTGCGGGGATGCTTGGGGGTAAAGACGGTGCAGCAATCCTCATAAGGCAGAATGGAGGTTTCAAAGGTGTCTATTTGATACGCGATTTTTACAATCTCGTTTTTGTCCATACCAATCACCGGCCGCAGCACCGGCATCTGGCAGGCCAGGTCGGTGCAGGCGATGGCCTGCAAGGTTTGGCTGGCCACCTGGGCCATGCTTTCCCCGGTAATGAGGGCCTCACAGCCGTTGTCTTTGGCCACCCGCTCCCCAATGCGCATCATGCACCTGCGCATGACCACGGTAAAGATGTCCTCCGGGCAATGGTCCCGGATGTCCTCCTGCACCTGTGTGAAGGGAACCACCGCCAAGCGGATGCGTCCGCAGTAGGGGGCGATTTTTTTGCAGAGGGTTTTCACCTTTTCCAAAGCGTGCTCGCTGGTGTAAGGCGGGCTGACAAAATGGACCGCGTAGACCCGCAGTCCCCGCTTGGCCATCATATAGCCAGCCACTGGACTGTCAATTCCCCCGGAAATCAGCAGCATGGCCTTCCCGGAGGTTCCCACCGGCAGACCGCCAGCTCCATGAAGCTGGTCGGTGTGCAGATAAGCCGCCTTCTCACGAATCTCCACATAAACGGTCACATCCGGGTGATGGACGTCCACCGTCAGGTGGGGGTACGCCTCCAGCAGACAGGCCCCCAGCTCCCGGCAAAGCTCCGGGGATTTCATAGGGAAGGTCTTATCCGAGCGTTTGGCCTCCACCTTGAAGGTTTTGGCCAGCCCCAGGTTTTTCAGGTAGGCAGGGGCCATCCGCTGGATAGCCTGGAAATCCTTCTCCACAACCGCCGCCCTGGTCAGCGCCGCTACCCCAAACACCTTCAGCAGCCGGTCCTGGGCCTCATCCAAATCAATATCCTCGTTCTCCGGCTCCACATACACGGTGGACTGGGAGGAGTAGATATGGAATTTCCCCAGGCTTTCCAGCCGGCGGCGGCAGTTCTTCATCAGCACATCCTCAAAGGTGCGGCGGTTCAGGCCTTTCAGGGCCAGTTCCCCGCATTTGAGCAAGATTAGTTCTTTCATTTCTTCACCATTTCTATCTGAGATTTTAAGTCTTTCTTCCCCGGTGAGCCACTGAGACGATTCCTTCCTTCAGGGCTTCTATCAGCTGTTCCACCGCCTGGGGCTGGGTGTCATAAATGAAGCTGACCCGCAAGGCCCCATCAATCTGGTCACCGGACAGGCCCATGGCGCCCAGCACCGGACTGGCGGCTCCCTTAGAGCAGGCGGAACCGCTGGAAACATACACCCCACGGCTTTCCAAAAAGTGGAGCATGGTCTCCGAGCGGTAGCCGGGGATGGAGAAATTCAAAAGGTAAGGGGAGGATTCCTGAGGGGAATTGACCGACGCCAGGGGGATTTCCCCCAGCCGTTCCATCAAGAGGGCTTTCAGCCTGCCCACCCGCTCCATGTTCTCCCGCTCATGTCCCGCCAGACGGGCCGCGGCAGCTCCCATGGCGGCAATCATGGGGAGGCTTTCGGTTCCTGAGCGGACCCCTTTTTCCTGGCCCCCTCCATAAACCAGAGGCAAAATCCGCACCCCTTTGCGGATATATAAGGCCCCCGCCCCTTTTGGAGCCTGAATTTTATGGCCGGAAACGCTCATCAGGTCAATCTCCATACGGGACACCCGCAAAGGCAGCTTCCCGAAGGCCTGAACCCCATCGCAGTGAATCAGGGTGTTGGGGTTTTTGCGCCGAATCAGGCTGGCGGCTTCCGCCACAGGGAAGATGGCCCCTGTCTCGTTGTTCACCAGCATCATGCTCACCAGGGTGGTTTCCTGGTCCACCGCCTGGGCTACCTCCATAGGGTCAATCAGCCCCTGGGCGGAAGGTTTGATATAGGTCACCTGCCACCCCTGTTCCTCCAGCCGCTTCATCGGTCCGCTGACCGAAGCGTGTTCGGCGGCGGTGGTCACCAGCTTGCGGCCCCGGCGGACCTGAGCCTGGGCGGCTCCGAAAATCGCCAGGTTATTGGCTTCGCTTCCTCCAGATGTGAAGCAGACACAGCTCTCCTGACACCCCAAAAGCCCTGCCACCTGTTCCCGGGCAAGGGCCAGCTCCTGAGCTGCCCGCACCCCCATGCGGTGGAGGGAGGAGGGATTCCCATAACATGTTGCCATCATTTTTTGGGCCGCCTCTATGGCTTCCGGGCAGGGCTGGGTGGTGGCGGCGTTATCCAAGTAGGCGACAGCCTGTTCCAAACTCATTCCTCTTTTCCTGAAATCCTTACAAACAAGAGCGGTCTGGTCATTCCCGCCGCTCTCCTCTGTCAACAAACCATAACTCTCCATAATGAAGTTATTATACAACAATCTTTTTCGGCTTTCAACTTTACCAGCCCCAATTCCTCATAATTTCAAGAAATATTCACAAACTATTCCCACACTCATTTGTATGAAGGAGGCTCCTTTTATGAAATACAATTTATCCAAGCGGGGGGCTGTGCGTTTGGGCAGTTTCGGCCTGGCGCTGGTTCTGGTGGCCGGTGGGGTGGCCTGGCAGCAGCATTTGGTGGCCCAGGACTATAAGATGCAGCTGGAAACCGTTTACACCCGCTCTTTGGGAGAACTTTCCACCTACCTGACAAATCTTTCCACTGACCTGGACAAGGGCCAGTATGTGGGAACCCCCAAACAGCTTTCCCTGCTGTCCGCCAAAATCTGGAGGGAAAGCGGCGGGGCTAAGTCCGCCCTTTCCTCCCTTCCAGTGCAAGATTTGCGGATGGACACCACCTATAAGTTTCTCTCCCAGGTGGGGGACTACGCTATCACCCTTTCCAAAAAGGTGGCCTCCGGCCAAACACTGACCGCCCGGGAGGAGGCCAATGCCAAAGCTCTGCGGCAGCACGCCTCCAAACTGAAGGAGTATGTGGACCAGCTGGGGCAGCAGATTCGGGACGGGCAGATTCAGGTGATGGCCCTGCGGGTCACCGGGGATGAGACTGGTGGAACTCAGGCCAGCGGTTTGGCGGAAGGCTTTGAGGACATTGAGCAGACCATGACCGGCTATCCCACCCTGATTTACGATGGTCCCTTTTCCGACCATCTGCTGACTCAAAACCCCAAGCTGATTCAGGGGATGCCTGTGGTCTCCCTGTCCGACGCCAAGGAAAAGGCCGCTTGGGCGGCGGGGCTTTCCTCCCAGGAGCTGACCCAGGGGGATGACGAAAACTCCCGAATGCCCTCCTACACCTTCCAGGGCCAGGACATCAGCGTAGGCATCACCAAAGCCGGGGGGCTGGTCACCTACCTCATCAACGCCCGGGAGGTGGGGGAACAGCGGGTGGATGTGGACAATGCCATCCAGAGAGCCTTACAATATTTAAACGGCCTTGGGATTGAAGGGATGGTCACCACCTACTATGAAATCAATGACGGTATCTGCACCATCAATTTCGCCTCCACCCAGGACGGGGTGATTCTGTATACCGACCTGATTAAGGTAGGCATTGCTCTGGATGATGGGTCGGTGGTCTTTTATGATGGCAGGGGCTATATCAACAACCACTATCAGCGGACCCTTTCGGCTCCCGCCATCTCTCAGGAGCAGGCTCAGCAGTCTCTGAACCCTCGTCTTGAGGTGCAGAGTGTCCGCACCGCCCTGATTCCCACCAGCGGCAAAGGAGAGGTTCTCACCTATGAGTTCACCACCCGCTCCAAGGATGGCCAGCAAATCCTGGTATATGTGAACGCCGCAAATGGGGAGGAGGAGCAGATTCTCATTCTCATTCAAACCCCCAACGGCACCCTGACCAAATAACCTACAAAGAGCCCCTGCTTTCTATTAGTGAAAGCAGAGGCTCTTTTTGATTCATTCCTTTGCATAATTGTTTGGATTTACCGCAGGGCCGCTGTAATAATGGCCATATAATAGACCTCCTGGGCGTTGCAGCCTCGGGATAGGTCATTGATGGGGGCATTCAGTCCCAGCAGGATGGGGCCATAGGCCTCAAAGCCTCCCAGCCGCTGGGCAATCTTATATCCGATATTCCCGGCGTTGATATCCGGGAACACGAAGGTATTGGCCCGGCCCGCTACCGGAAGCCCCTTGCACTTGGTCTGGGCCACCTGAGGGGACACCGCCGCGTCAAACTGAAGTTCCCCCTCAATGGGAAGGTCTGGGCGGGCTTCCTTGGCCTTTTGGGCAGCGTTGCGCATTTTATCCACGTCCTCCCCTTTGCCGGAGCCTTTGGTGGAGTAGGACAGGAAGGCTATCTGAGGGTCAATGCCGAAGATTTTGGCGCACTCCGCCATCTCAATAGCGATTTCCACCAGCTCATCCTCGCTGGGCTTGATATTGATGGCGCAGTCCCCCATGGCCAGCATTTCCGTCCCCTGCTGGCCCTCCCGGGTCAGGATAAAGCAGGAGCCTACAATGGAATGTCCCGGCTTGGTTTTCACCAGCTGCAAGGCCGGGCGCACGGTATCAGCGGTGGAATAGGTAGCGCCTCCCAGCAGGCAATCTGCCACCCCCATCTTCACCAGCATGGTGCCGAAATAATTGCCCTTCCGCAGCAATTGGCCACATTCCTCCCGTGACAGCTTGCCCTTCCGCAGCTGAACCATCTTATCCACCAGTTCCTCCATCCGGCGGTAACGCAGGGGGTCTACAATCCGAATGTCCTCAATGTCAAAGTCCCCTTCCCTGGCCGCCTGCCTCACTTCCTCCTCATTCCCAATCAGCAGGGGCTGTAAGATGCCCTCTTGTTTCAAACGGGAGGCGGCTTCCAGAATCCGGGGGTCAGAGCCCTCGGTAAACACCAGGGTGGTATGGTTTTTTTTCAGCTTCTCAATCAGATTTTTGAACATAACAACCTCAATCCTTACCAGTCCGCCGGGAATACGGTATAGGCGAATTTTGCATATTTGGGGGTGGTGAAATGGATGTGGCTGCCCCTTGGGATATACAGGGCGTCACCAGCATCGCCGCCGATTACCCGGCCATCCACCTTGATTTCCAGCCGGCCCTCCAAAATCACATCCCACTCATCATAGGTCAGGGTCCACTCAAAATCCGCCCCGTCCCGCAGCTCCATAATGCCGCATCCAATCCGGGGCGCTTCCTCCAGGGTGGCCAAATCCTTCAGCCGCACATCCTGCCGGCCCTCAAACGGTTCCAGCTCCACAGTGGATACTTTCACCCCCAACACACCGCTGGGGTCCACCTGTTTTTGGAAACCAGGTCCGGCACTTTCTTTCTGTTGGGTTGCTCCCTCCGCCTCAACCAGCACCTTTTCCACAAGGCTGCGGAGCAGTTCTTCATTTACCTTCATACTTCTTCCCTTTCTGGAGGAGGTCCTGTCCTCCCTGTTGTCCTGGACCTTACATCAGGGACTCAAACACCTTAGGCGAGGGACGGGGAATGATGCTGGTACCCACCATCATTTCCGAAGCCTCCTTGGCGGCGGCCACCGCCGCCCGCACGGCCCCCACATCACCGGTGAGGGTCACATAACCCTTGCCGCCAATGGCGTAGCCAATACGCACCTCTATCAGCCGTACATCCGCCGCCTTGGCCGCGATGTCCGCCCCGGTAATGGCGGAAGCCACCGAGTAATATTCCAGGACGCCCACCGCCCCTGGATGCTCAATCTGGGTGGTCATGCTGATGGCCTGAATCACATCCGCGTGGACGTTGGGGATAATCAGTGTGTCTACCACACACTCCCCTCCCCGTTTGATGCCCTCCGCCATGGAAGCCTTCACATCCCCGGTTTCCCCGGAAATCAGAATCAGATATTTCCCCGGACATACGGTGGAGGAGCGAAGCAGCTCCACTGTGGCTTCCTTCACCATATAGTCGCAGGTCTCTATGCCTCTGGCAATGCTGTTCAGCTCCACCATACCGATGGCCAGCCTACTGGAAATTCCCATACTCCTCACTCCTTCCGTCCGCGGATACGGACACCTTTTTCGGTTACCTCAGTCACTACACCGGAAATACTGGCATGGATATTGGCGGACAGCCCCTCTCCTGCCTGGGCCAGCAGCTCTCCCCGCTCCACTGTATCCCCTTCCTTTTTCACCGGCTGGGCAGGCTTGCCGATATGCTGGGAGAAGGGCAGGAACACCTCCTCCGGTGAAAGCTCCTGGCAGGAATGGGCGTGAAGCCCATAATAGGCGGCCAGCCCCAGCCGGGTGGTCAAACGGCCGGTGGGGGTGCGCCGCAGCTGGATTTCCGGCCGGGCCTGGGGGGTCGGGGTACTGCGGGGGACCTGGATGCCTTTTTCCCGAATCCGCTGTTTGATAAACTGGTTCACTCTCCGTGGGGAAAGCTGCATGGGGCAGGCGAACATCTCGCACACACCGCAGTCGCAGCAGTTGACCGCTTCCCCAAATACCCGCTCATACTCCTGAGGGTCCTCCAGCTCCTGTTCCCGCCACAGGTTGCGCATCACCATGTGGGGGCGAATCTTGTGACCAATCAGATAACGGGGGCACAGGTCGGTACACATGTGGCATTGGATACAAGCGCTGCGGGTCTGATGACGGATAGCCGCTATGGGCTTCACTGCCCGCTGGAACAGGTAATGGTCCTTGGGCAGGACAATCAGGTTGCCGGTGGTTTTGGTAACCACCGCTCCCTGGATGTCCTCCTCTTTGATCAGAGGTTTCCCCATCATGGGCCCTCCAACTATCAGCCCATACTCCGAAAGATTGGGGTCTGCCGCTTTCACGCAGTCGGTGACCGGTGTTCCCAGAGGGACCCGCAGCATCACAGGCTCCTTTACCTCTCCCACCACCGACAGGTATTTGTCCACCACTGGCTGGCCTTTCAGGGCATCGTGGATGTTCAGCATGGTTCCCACATTGTCCACCACACAGCCCACATCCAGGGGCAGCCCACGCTCCGGCACCGAACGTCCGGTGACCTGCTGTACCATGGTCTGCTCGTCCCCCGCCGGATAGAAGGTCCCCATCTGGAAAATCTCCACCGGGGCCGAGGCCTCCTGGATAGCTTTGGACAGAGCCTCTATCTCCGGCTGGTATTTGGCCTTCAGGGCGATGACCGCCCGGCTGGCGCCCAGATGGGCTTTCACCGCCAGGATGGCCTCCAGAATCTGAGGCGCCCAGGTACGGCAAAGGTATTTGTCCGTCTCAATCAGCGGCTCACATTCCGCCGCGTTGATAATGAGGCAATCCGCCTTGGTATTCAGCTTCACATGGGTGGGGAATCCTGCGCCTCCCGCGCCCACAACCCCTGCCCCTTTGATGGCTTCAATCAGATTCATCCGCTCACCGCCTTCTTTCTCTTACTCCACAATACTGGGGTCAAACTCCTGGTCATCCACAATGCCTACCACGGTGGCGTCCACCGGCACAGACATATCCCCGGCGGCGCTTCGGGCTGAGCTGCCTCCGACAAGAATCACCGTTTCCCCCATCCCCGCTCCAATCATATCGGCGGCGACGATGGGCGCCCGGTCCTTTGAACCGTCCAGAATATTGATGGGCTGCACAATCAGCAGCTTATATCCAGCCAGGCGCTCCTCCTTGCGGGTCGCCCAGATATTTCCAATCACCTTGCCAATTTTCATCTGTACTCTCCCCTGTCTCCCGCCGATTTATCCTTTTGCTGCTGTTCAGCTCTGGTCTTTCAGGATGCGGATGCCCCGGCTTACCGCCGAATCCTTGGCCAGGGCGGTGATGATACACCCCTGGTCCACCCGGACGGCTCCAAATCCTTCTTTTTCCGCCTCAATCAAATCCCGCTCGGTCAGCACCCGTTTGGACAGGCGCTTTTCCTTCTCCCCGGAACATTCCGGCGCGGGGGCCTTAGCCGGGGACTTCTCGCCAGTCAGAATCCGCTCCAAATCCTCCCGGCCCCGGAGGATGGCCCCGTTTGACTCCAAAAAGCTCAGCTTGTCCCGCAGCATCTTGTAATATCCCTTGGGGGCTGTTTCCCGGTACCGGTAAAGCTCTACCCCCTCCTCCAGAATGTAAACCTTCTTCCTTGAAAGGATGGTTTGGATGGCCAGCCGGGTATAGCCGCAGCTTTCTACCCCTGAGGCAATCAGGCCCAGGGCGGCGCAGCTCAAATCCCCCAGCACCACCGCCTCATACTCCGAAAGCTCCACCCGATACTCCCGCTCCAAAGCGCAGGTGACCTTCCACCGCTTGCCCACAGCCTGGCTTTCCAAAAGCTGATGGCATTGGGTCCCATGGGCCTGGGTCAGAATCAGCAGGCCGGGCCGCTGGTCTGAAGGCTGCTCCTCTGGGGCCGGCTGGTCCAGCTGGTTCAGCTTTTCGGTGACACGGCGGATGATTTCCTCAATCAATTCTGTCCGCTCCATTTTCTCCCTCCCTTTCCTTTAAAGTTGACAGCCTTTGGCGATGCCCGCCGGGGTCACCAGAAACGGGTCCGCCGGCTTGATGGTTTTGATGCCGGTCTCCTTCTCAAAAACCGTTTCAATCCCGGTGAGACAGCAGGTTCCGCCGCAGAGATAAATGGCCTCGGTTTCCTTCTTATCCACATACCGGTTCACAATGGTGGCCATCTTTTCCACAACCGGCCTCACAATGGGAAAAATCTCCTTGTGACGGGCATAATCCATCTTGATGGCCTCCGCCTCCTGGAAGGGAATGTGATAGTTCCCCGCCAGCACCAGGGTGAGATGGGTGCCGCCGGTTGGCTCATCCTCAATCTCTACCACCTTCCCATCCCGCAGGATGGCCAAGCCGGTGGTGCCGCCCCCGATGTCCACCACCACGCCATTTTCAATCTGATAGATGGCGTTGGCGGCGCTGGGCTCATCCAGTACGGCAGTGACCTCAAACCCAGCCCCTTCCGCCACATACTGATGGGTCCGGGCGCTGGATTCGGTTCCCGCCGGCATGGCGATGGCGCAGTTTGTCAGTTCTGTCCCCACCCGCTTTTCCAGCTTCTCTTTCAGCTCCCGCACAATCCGCAGCGCTCCGGCATAATCCACCACCACCCCGTCCCGCAGGACCGAAGCCGCCTGCTTCTCGCAGGCGATGGGGTTGTCCTCCTGGTCAAGGGCCGCCAGCACAATATAGGCCGTTCCCAAATCCAACCCCACCTTCAGCTGGGGGCTGACCGGTGTGAAGGTGGTTTTTTCCGACGCGCTTACACGGGCCATATAAGCGTTTACACGCTCCATATCCATCATTGGTTTCCAGGGCTCCTTTCCATCTTGCTAGTTTCCATACTGCCCAGCCAGAAAACGGCACATCATAATGTGCAGGGCGCTGGACATCCGGTTCAGCTCCTCAATCAAATCCTTACGGGTACATTCCCCCTGCTCCTGGAAGGCCTGCACCGCCGCTGTCTCGGTCTCCCGCACCGCCGTGCGCAGACTGTTGAGCAGGGCGAAGGTCCGCCCCATCTTATAATGGGGCAGGGTCATGGCCTTCACCCCGAAAAACTTCTGGGGGTCATGGGACTGCTCCCGCAGCTGGTCATGGGTCAGCTCAATCAGCTTCTCCAGGGTGAAGGGCTCCTCCAGCACATCACAGCGCATGATTTCCCGCAGGGCGCCCAGCAGCTGTTCCAAATCCTCCAGCAGCTTCTCCCCGCCGCCTCCCTCATAGAGTTCGGTTTGGGCCAGCACCACAGCCGCCTGCAAGGAATCCAGTTTGCCCCGGAACAGGATGCGGGGATGGTCCTTGGGCACCAGCAGGTTGCCGGACAGGTGGGTCATATGCTCCGGCTTTTCAGGGTAAAAGGCTCCCGTCACATAGTCGATAAACCCGCCGCCTGTGGGTCTGCCCTCCCCCTTGGGGGAGGACTTTTTCATAGACGCCCTGACCATGGGAAGCCGGGTTTTCTCAGGCCCATCCTCCAGAACCACCTTGATTTTCCGGGTCTGGAGGTATTCCCTGGCCGCCGGTGTCAGCTTCTGTCCTTTGGGTACCAGATAGCTTTCCGGCTGGACGCTGCGCAGCTCCCGCCGCAGGGTTTCCTCGGTGATATAGTTCAAACGCCTCACCTCCTCAAGTGGATGGCCCCACCCATATTACATCCTTTTTTACTTGTTCAGGCTGGGCAGGATGTACTCTACCTCTTCATGGGGACGAGGAATCACATGGACCGAAACCAGATCTCCCACACGCTCCGCCGCTGCGGCTCCCGCGTCGGTGGCCGCTTTGACTGCGCCTACATCCCCACGAACCATGACGGTTACCAGTCCGCCGCCTACATGGACCTTGCCGATGAGGGTCACGTTGGCCGCTTTCACCATGGCGTCAGCGGCTTCAATGGACGCAACCAATCCTTTTGTCTCAATCATACCCAACGCTTGCATATTCGCCATTTTATCTTCACCTTTCTCTCAATCGCTTTTTATCGGGCAGGCCCTTTGCCTTCCCCTTACTATTTGTTCAAAGAGGGCAGGATGTACTCCACCTCATCATGGGGACGAGGAATCACATGGACCGAAATCAGCTCCCCTACACGTTCTGCTGCCGCTGCTCCTGCGTCGGTGGCCGCTTTGACCGCTCCCACATCTCCACGGACCATGACGGTCACCAAACCGCCGCCCACATGCTCTTTGCCGATTAAGGTTACGTTGGCCGCTTTTACCATGGCGTCAGCGGCTTCGATGGACGCAACCAGTCCCTTTGTCTCAATCATACCCAATGCCTGTGTTGCTGTTGCCATAAACAATTCCTCCTAACTTTTATTTCATCGGTTGATGGCTGTTTTATCCTTTTATCTGGCTGATAACCATACGGACAATGGCCTCCAAATCTGTCTGGCTGATGTCAATTTTCGAGGGCTGCTTGCAGATGCCGTCGCCGCAGTCCGGCGCTTCCCGGCGGATGTCCTCCAACTCCCGCAGACCATAGGCCACCTTGCGGGTATTCAGCAGCTGCATGGGGCCTACATTCTCACTGGTGGCGGAGCCGCCTACCGCCCCACAGCCCAGGGTCAGCGCCGGCATCAAAGCTGTGGTGGCGCCGATACCGCCTAAGGCGGAAGCGGTGTTCACAATGATGCGGGAGGCGGGGACCCGCCGAGCGAAGTAATCCACCAACTGGTCGTCCTTGGTATGCATGGAGAAGGTATGTCCGGCTCCCTCATACCGGAGAATCATGCAAACCTTGTCGCAGACCTCTTTGTAATCCTTGCCGGTGTAGAAGGCCAGGATAGGCCCAAGTTTCTCGTTGGAATAGGGGTGACCCCGGCCCACACCGTCTTCCCGGGCCACCAGCACCCGTGCTGTGGCGGGGACCCGGTCCAGGCCCGCCAGTTTGGCGATGGTCTCCACGCTGCGTCCAACGATTTCCGGGTTCATGGTGCCGTTGGCCCGCAGGATGAATTTGCCCAGTTTGGCCCGCTCCTCATCGTCCAGGAAATAGGCCCCCTGCTTTTCCATTTCGGCCCGCACCGTCTCCACCATATCCTCATCGCAGATGATGGACTGCTCGGAAGCGCAGATGGTACCCCAGTCAAAGGTTTTGGAATCCAAAATCCGCTTCACCGCCAGAGGCAGGTCGCAGGTCCGTTCCAGATAGGCCGGTCCGTTGCCTGGCCCCACCCCGATGGCCGGGGTTCCCGAGGAATAGGCCGCCCGCACCATGGCGGAGCCGCCGGTTGCCAGAATCAGCGCCACATCCCGATGGCGCATCAGATTGTCGGTGGCCTCCATGGTGGGGATGGTGATGCAGGAAACCAAATCCTCGTTTCCACCCGCCTCGGAGATGGCCTGCCGGATGACCTTCACCGTCTCCATAATACAACGCAGGGCGGTGGGATGGGGAGAAAACACAATGGCGTTGCCCGCTTTAATGGCAATCTCCGCCTTATACAGGGCGGTGGAGGTTGGGTTGGTGGAGGGAATCAGTCCGGCGATGACCCCTACCGGAACCGCGATGGTCCGGGTTTTGTGCAGATCGTCCCGTTCCAGCTCTCCGATGGTTTTCATGTCCTTGATGTATTCGTACACCCCCCGGCTTCCGAATACATTTTTAATGACCTTATCCTCCACCTTGCCAAAGCCGGTATCCTCATGGGCCATCTTGGCCAGACGGTAGGCGTTGCGCACCCCTGCGTCCGCTATGGCCCGCACAATGTGGTCCACCTGTTCCTGGGTCATCTTTTCCAGCTCCTGCTGGGCTTTCTTGGCCGCTCCAACCAGTTCACGGACCTCCTGCATGGATAATAAGTCCTTATCGTACAGCTGCATGGTTCACCTCTCCTTTATCCGCGCTGCTTCTATTCTTTCATCCTTTGCTTTTGAAACTGCCGAATGGCTTCTATCAATTCTTCCTTCTTCCCAAACCGGATTTCCCGTCTGGTCATGCTGGTCAGCCCCAGCTCCCGGGCCAGAACCCTCAGCTTGACCACTGACATCCCCGCCAGCTCATCCTCCGGCGGCTCCGGGGCTTTTTTCTTTGGTTCAGGCTCCCCTGTCTTTGGTGGGGGAGGAGTAGGCGCTGCCTCCTGAGGCGGATTCTGGGGGGCTTTTTGAGTGGGAACCGGTTCCAGAATCCATTCCACTTCCTCATGGGGCCGTGGAATTACATGGACCGAAACCAGCCTCCCAACCTTTTCGGCCGCCGCCGCTCCTGCGTCGGTGGCCGCTTTCACCGCCCCCACATCCCCCCGGACCATCACCGTTACCAGGCCGCCGCCTACACATTCTTTGCTGAACAGCTCCACATTGGCGGCCTTCACCATGGCGTCAGCGGCCTCTATGGAAGCCACCAGGCCCTGGGTCTCAATCATCCCCAACGCTTTCATTTCAGCCCACCTCCGTCCTCAGCCAACCTCACAAAAGGTCCTCCGACCCCTGCTCGGTGGGATGCTCCGCCACAAACTCCACCGCCTTGGCGAAAGCCTCGCAGGCCGCTTTGCAGGCCGCCTGGCTACCGGTCAGCAGCCCGCCGCCGAAGTTGGTCTCGCTGGGGGGCGCGTACAGCACGCACATCCGCACATCCGCCGCTTTCAGAGCGGCATCCAACCCATACACCGCTTCCAGAGGGGGAGCGATGAGATAGGCCAGGGCTTCTCCCTCCCGGATACCCGCCCCCTCAGACAGATAGGAACCGGTGCGGGAGATGCAATGGGCGTAATAAACCACATCATCCTCCTCATTGGCGGAAACAAAATGGCACACATGCTCAATCATATCCACACAGGCGTCCAGTCCCGCTTTGGCTTCCGCTGGGTTGGGGGCCGCCAGAATCCCTATAATCTCCCCTGCCAGCCGTGTGGTGGCGTTCCCCGCCCCGGCGTAGCAGCTCTTGGCGTAAACCACCCGGCAGACCGCCTTTTTGGTGGCCTCATCCAGGGCGGTATAGGTCACGTCATCGCTGTCCGCCGTAATCAGGGCCAGCGAGCGCTCCTCCGGCCGCAGCCCCAGCCTCTCGGCCAGGTCCGGGGCCACATTTGGAATCAGCTTGGTGGACAACACCTTCGCTTGAATCAAGTCTCCTTTCATAAGCCAAGCTTCCTCCTGTCCTTACAGCTTCAGGTCTGTTCCGCTGGCCTTTTTCTCCAGCACCAGCCCTATCACGTCGGCGATATGGGCCCCCGCTTCCGCCGGATTGGTTCCATTCCGGTGGATATTGGAAACCACCGTCCGCCGGGCCTCTGGCATTCCCACCGTGGCCCGGTAGGCGATATAAGCGGACATGGATTCGGCGGTAATCAAGCCCGGCCGCTCTCCAATCAGCACGCAGGTGACCTCCGCCCCGGTAATCTCGGAAACCTCGTCCATCACCCCCACCCGGCCATACCGCACAAAGAAGGGGGTTCCCACCTCAATCCTGTGGTTTTGCAGCCCTTGCAGCAGGGAGGGCAGCAGGTCAGGGATATTGGCGGTCACCGCCGCTGAGGACAGGCCATCGGATACAAAAATCTGCACGGTGGGATTTTTCTTGCAGCGTTCCCGGACAGTCTGGGCCCCTTCCCGGCTCAGCTTGCGCCCCAAATCCGGCCGTGTCAGATAGGTGTCCTTGCTGTCGCACTGGGACTTCACAATAAACAGTCCCTGGCCCTCAATCACATCGTCCCCCACGTCGCTGAACACAGCGTCCTGAGCCGCCGAGTGGGCCGCCCGAAATTCCAGCTGGGGCAAGGTCTTGTAACGGGTCCCCGCCTTGCCGATGCCCAACCGGCAGGGGGCGTTCCGTTTCAGGTCGGCGTAGGCCTCCCCATGCTCTGGATGCTCCACCAGATATTGCTCCCGGATGTCAATTTCGGTGATGTCCGGCAGGCAGCCTTCCTCTTCCTGGGGAGGCTGTGTCCTGGCCGGTTCCTTCTGGGGAGCCGGCCCCCCAGGGGCTTTGGATTGGCCCTCCTGGACCAGTTCAGCCACCACCTGCTGGATAATCTGTGTCAACATCTCTTTATCCATCATTTCACATCCCCCCTACCTTGACAAAAAGACGGAGGCGTCGCCCGCTTTAGAGGTCAATTTCCCGTTTTCTGAGAAGCCCATCTTTTCCAGCCAGCGGTCAAACTCAGGGATGGGACGCAGCCCAAACAGCTCCCGCAGGGTAGGAATCTCGTGGTAGCCGGTGCATTGGTACATCAGCATACAGTCGTCCCCTTCCGGTATGGACATCAGATAGGTGCATCCCGCCGCTACCAACAGGGTGGCCAGATTCTCAATATCGTTCTGGTCGGTTTTCATATGGTTGGTATAGCAGGCGTCACAGCCCATGGGCACCCCGGTGAGCTTGCCCATGAAATGGTCCTCCAGCCCCGCCCGGGTCACCTGTTTGGAATCGTACAGGTATTCCGGCCCGATAAACCCAACCACCGTATTCACCAGGAAGGGCTGGTACCGCTTGGCAAAGCCATAGCACCGGGCCTCCATAGTCACCTGGTCCCAGCCGTTGTGGGCCTCGGAGGAAAGCTCCGAGCCTTGTCCGGTCTCAAAATACATCACATTTGGGCCGGTGCTGGTGCCCCGGCTCAGGACGGCCGCCCGGCCTTCCGCCAGCATCTCCCCGGTGAGCCCGAAGGCCTCGTTGCCCATCTGGCTGCCAGCTATGGACTGGAACACCAAATCCAAAGGCGCCCCCATCTTTTCGGCTGCGGCGATTTGGGTGGTCACGTGGGCCAAAACACAAATCTGGGTGGGAATCTCCCACTTATTCTTAAACTCATCAAACATCTTGAGAATCCGGGCCACCGACTCCACCGAGTCATCCACCGGGTTTAGCCCCAGCACCGCGTCCCCGCAGCCGTAGGAAAACCCTTCCATGGCGGAGGCCAGAATCCCCTTGGGGTCGTCGGTGGTGTGGTTGGGCTGGAGCCGGGAGGAAAAGGTCCCCGGCAGTCCAATGGTGGTGTTGCAGTGGGCGGTCACCTGAATCTTTTTGGCCCCGCAAATCAGGTCCAGGTTGCTCATCAGCTTGCACACACCCGCCACGATTTCCGAGGTAATCCCCCGGGAGGCCCGCCGAATCATTTCGCTGGTGGTATTGCTGTCCAGCAGCCATTCCCGGAACTCCGCCACTGTCATGTTCTGGAATTCCCGGAAGATGGTCTCATTTACATCGTCTTGAATAATCCGGGTTACCTCATCCTCCTCGTAGGGTACCGCCGGGGAATTGCGCAGGTCGTTCAGAGTTAGATTGGCCAGAACCACCTTGGCCGCCACTCTCTCCTCCGCCGACTCCGCCGCGATGCCCGCCAGCTTATCCCCGGACTTTTCCTCGTTTGCCTTGGCCATTACCTCCCGGATACTTTTAAATTCGTACACATGGCCAAACAGCTTTGTTTTCAGGATCACATCGTTTCACCTCTTCCTGCTTATTAGGAGTTGAAAATCAGGGTCTTTACCACCACTGGCACCACATGGCCTTCCGCCACCGGTTCCCCGATGTCCACATAGTCCCCCGCTTGGGTTCTGATTCCGTCAATGCAAATCACATCTTTTTTGAAATCCAACAGCAGATTGATGGCGTTGCCCAATACCTTGCCAATGTCGGCCTCCACCACCACAATCAGGGGATAGCCGCTGTGGATAACCTCCCCCATCCCCTCGGTAATAGCCGCCGCCAATCCTTGTATCTGGGCGAAGCGGGTATATCCCTTGCCGCTGAAGGCCAGGGCGATTTGTTCCGCCCGCCCTTCCGGCTGATAGAGGGGCAGCTGCCGCCGGATTGCCTCCCGCAGGGTCTCCAGGGACGCCTCATCCTCCTGGGATACCTTGAGGACCGGCACGTTTTTCACCGGCAAGCGACCGTTTACATAGTGGATAGTACTTCCGCTGACCTCGGTGGTATGGGTACCTGCCCCCACCACAGTGGCCCGGATGGTTTCCGCCGGATGGAACAGCCGCAGCTTTGCCAAGTCCTTGTTCTCACGGATGGCCTGCCCCAGCAGCACCCCCACATCCCCATAACGGAAGGGGTCCCCTTCCATTTTGTTGTAGATGCAGTCCGCCACCCCTCCTGAATAGGTAATCCCCTGGATAGGAGGGTTCTCAGGCAGGGACTTTCCGTCATTGGTGTACAGCGCCCTGTGAAATCCGTCCGCCTGCCGGCAATGGAGGGCTTGGGCCAGCTGGTCCGCCATCAGGCCGCACACCCGGCCCAGAAGTTCCGGGTCCGCCCTGTCCCCCACCCCCAATTGGATTCCATGGGACTGGGCCAGCTTCTGGATTTTGTGGTACACATAGGCAATCCGTCCGTTCTCCACCCGAATCAGCCTGCCTCCAATATCCAAACAGCAGACCCCTGTCAGCTTGCCTTTCTCAAAAACCCCGATATTGGTAGTGCCGCCGCCCACGTCCAGGTTGGCCATGGTCAGCCGCTGGTCCTGGGAAAGCTGGTCGGTACCCGCTCCCCGGGCGGACAGCACCGACTCCAAATCCGGCCCGGCTGTGGCTACCACAAAATCCCCTGCCAGACTGGCCAGGGCCTCCAATACCTGGTTGGCGTTCTGTTTGCGGGCGGTCTCCCCGGTGATGATGACCGCCCCGGTTTTTACATCCTTTGGCTGTATCCCCGCCGAGGCGTATTCCTTTTGGAGAATTTTTTTCACCGCCTCCGCGTCTATCTCTGTACTGGAGCGCAGGGGGGTAAAATAAATCTGGCTGCGGTGTACCACTTCTTTTTTCACAATTTGGATGCGGGGCGCTGCGTAACTGCTGGCCCGGTTCTCAATGGTCAATCTGCTGAATATCAGCTGGGTGGTGGAAGTTCCTATATCCACCCCCACGCTGAGTATCTCCTCGTGCGTAACGCTCCCTCCCATCCCTTTGCCAGTCCTTTTTGCTCAAGGGCTCAGCTTCAAAATGCAGGGTCAGGGTTTTCAGCCCGTCCCTCATCTATCCTCTCCGGTTGGTTCCCCACCGGTTTCTTTCGGTTCCTCATATCCCAGGTAAGCCATCAGCGGCCCGATTCCCTCCCCGGTAACGCTGCTGGTGACAAATACCCTTTGGGCGCCGGCCATGCTCAGATACTTTTTCGCCTTCTCAATCTGCTGAGGTTGGGCGATGTCGCTTTTGGTCACCACTCCCAGCACCGGCTTGGCGAACTGGCTGTTATAAGAGGGAGGGAACATGGTCCCATCCTCTGTGGCCGCTTGGACAAAAACCACATAGTCCGCTTCCACCGAGGTGACCATCAGCGCCCCTCGGAAATTCCTCCGTTCCAGGTATTCCCCCGGCGTGTCAATCATGGTCTGGTTGATAATCTGTACAGTTTGGGTTTTGTGGTAGCTCAGGTCTCTGCCCTCCATTCGCTGGCACAGGGTTGTTTTTCCTGCGCTGGAACGGCCTACCAGCATAATCCTCTTTTTTTCTCTGTTCTCCATCGTCCCTACTCCCTCAGGTCTTGGTGATGGGGGCCGGGCTGAAGCCCATCATATCGCACAGTACCTGCATAACAGCTGTCAGAGCTTCCTCCACCGCCGCCACTTCCCCGGTAATCACCAGGGAACCGTTGAACCGGTCCACAAAGCCAATCTCTACCGAGGCTGACTTTACCGCCACATCGGCGCCAATCATAGCCGCCTCACTGGGGGTGATGGTCATAATACCAATGGCCCCCCGCCCGTCTATCAATCCCAGTTTGGCGTAAAGGGTGTCCTCAGGGCTGGCAATTACATGACATAAGGT
Organism: uncultured Anaerotruncus sp.; assembly: GCA_944385965.1. GTDB lineage: Bacteria > Bacillota > Clostridia > Oscillospirales > Ruminococcaceae > Anaerotruncus. The sequence goes on along the minus strand of CALWZG010000030.1, from coordinate 10,405 downwards.
GACCTGCTTGCCTGGTACAAATTCCTGAATAATCCGTTTCTTCTCGTCCAATTCTATCAACCCAGCCACCTTCTTTCTCGAAAAATTTACAGATTTTATTGGTTATACCCCAATTATTTTGGTCCATTTGAATCTATAATTGTTCTGTGTTATAATAAAAAACAATTAAGGCCCTAAGGGCTGTCCTTACAACCGGCCCAAACCACGGATATCCCCTGGGGAAAGGAGAAACGCTTTCATGTTTGACTCGGATTTATTGGATAGAAAGCTCTGTGAAAAATTGGTGCAGTCAGCCAGCCTTACCATTGGCCATAATGTACTGATTACAGGTGTGGACGGTTATGTAATTGCTTCCAATGACACCAGCCGGGTGGATTCTCTCCATGAGGCTTCCCTGGAGGTGATTCGAAGCGCTCATAAAATCTATCACGACGCTTCCGCCGCCTGCAAGCTGGCTGGTACCAAACCGGGAATCACCATTCCCATCATCATTGACTCCATTGTCATCGGAACCATCGGCATCACAGGCACCCCTCACGAAATCTCTCAATACGCTCTGCTGATTCAGCAGCTGGCTCAAATTTTCCTGGATTTCGAGAAGCGCCAGCGTTCCACAACCCGGATTGATTATCAAAAGAAAAATCTCCTTAGGGAAATCATTACATACGATTCCCGCACCTGTGACGAGTCCTCCATCTATGAAAGCGCTTATGAGTTTGGCACCGATTTGAAAGCGGTACGCATTGCCATCAAGCTGGAGGAAAAAGGGGACCCTCACGCTGACCCCTCCGATGGAACTCACCAAAAACAAATTTTGGAGTGTCTGACACGGAATTTTACCCATCCTCAGGATTTTATCTGCCCGCAAAATCACATAGATTGTGTGGTCTTTGCCTTCAAGGACAGCAATATGAGCGAACAGCAGTATTTGGAAACCCTTCAGCAGAAATGCCTTTGCGTCAGCAAGGAGTGCGCTGACGCTGGTATCCATGTGTACATTGGTATTGGCTCTTTTTCTCAATCTTTGCAGGCTCTGCGTCTTTCCTATGAGGACGCCTGCTTTGCCATCAAAAGTCTTCGGGCGGGTATCCGCAGTACCCCCTGTCTGTACAGCGGGGATGTAATTTTCGAAAAGCTGGCGGACAAGCTGCCGGAAGAAATTTACAATGAGGTTTTCTCCCAGCTGTTCGGCCAGATTAAGGGCTTGAAAAAAAACCAGGAGGTCTTTCAGACGATTGAACACTGGTTTCAGCAGCGGTTCAATTTCGCCCAAACCGCTCGGGCTCTCCATATCCATAAAAGCACCTTGGTTTACCGCTTCCACCGCATTTATGAGACCTGTGGGCTGGATATGTACGATTTGGATAAGGTGCTGGCCATCTACCTTTTGGATATTCGGCAGAAGCTCCGCAGCCAGGACACCTCCCGCACCAACTCCATTGTGATGTAGGATAGGCCCATCCTCTAAAAAAGAATTTTTCCATCAGAAAGGCCGCGCCTGCGCTGTTTGGGTTACAGCGCGGGCGCGGCCCCTTTCAGCGAAAAACGAAATTGGTCCTCCTCTATTTTACAGGTCATACCGAACCCATAATCAAACGGGGCAGCCAGAGAGAAATCTCTGGGATATAGGTGGTGAGAATCAGGGTGGGCAGATAGCAGAAAATGATAATCATGACCATCGGCTTCATGATGCTCTTGGTGTCCACCTTGCAGATGCGGCCGCTCAGATACAGGAAAGGAGCGGTGGGCGGGGTCACGTTGCCCATACCAAGGTTGACCCCCAGAATCGCCGCCATATGATAAGGGTTGATACCCAGCTCATTGCCGATGGGCAGCAGGATAGGGGTTACCAGCAGGGTGCCGCTGACGTCGTCCATCAACATTCCGATGATAACCATGAACACGTTGATCATCAGCAGAACCAGATACTTGTTATTTCCTGTAACGGTCATCAGCACGTCCAAAATCATGGATGGCACATTGTTCATAACCAGAATCCGGCTGACCACCATGATGGTTCCCAGCATTACCATGATAACACCAGTGGTGACCGCGGACTCTTTGAAGGTTTTGCCCAGGTCTTTCACTTTTGTTCCACGATAGATGAGAATACTGACAGGGATGGAGTAGACAATAGCTACGCCAGCCGCTTCAGATGGGGTCATAAAACCGCCGTAAATTCCGCCCAGTACGATGAAGGGCATAATCAGGGCGGGGATGGCGTGGATGGTGGAGCGGCGGCTGTTGTCTATCCAGTCCTTCCGGCTCATGGGCTTGGTCACCACAACGTCAGGATACTTCTTGCACATAACCACACCGCAGATGGCGATGAGGATGGTAAGGATGATACCAGGAATAACGGTGGCGATGAAACAGGTCAGAACCGAAAGGTTTCCCGCCCAGGCAAACAGAATCTGAATGGAGCTGGGAGGAATCAGCATTCCAATGGGAGCGGCACAGGCCAGAACCGCTGCCGCTACGCCCATAGGATAGTTGCGCTCACGCATCTTAGGGGCCATGATGGAGCCGATGCAGGACAGGGTCGCCGCGCCGCTTCCGCAGATAGCGCCGAATACTGCACAGGCCACAGAGGATACAGCGCACAGGGCGCCTTTGATGCGTCCGGTAAAGATTTCCACAAAGTTTACCAGCGCGCTGCCCACGCCTCCCTTTTCCATGACGGAACCCAAGATGATAAAGAGGGGAATGGCAATCAGCACCGAGCTGTTCATTTTGCTGTAAATGGTGGTGAATACGAAAGAAGCGTCAAATCCAAGAGTGACCACAAGCCAGATAGTAGCGGCGCCAAAGGAATATACTACTGGTATTCCAACCACAATGCAGACCAGCAGGATAAAAAACGCGACCAATAATTCCATTATGCGGTCCCTCCCTTCTCTTCCTCAGTTTTTCCAAAGTCCTTATCCACCAGCACCCGCAGGAAATTGAATACGGTATACAGTTCCATCAGGATAAATCCTACCAGCAGGGGCATCTGGGAAAGGGACAGGGGAATTTTCAAACCTGTTGATACAGCGTTGAATTTCAGGTTGAAGGACATATACTCAAAACCCCAAATACAAAACACCAAGATAACCACAAAGGAAACACCCTGAATAATCAGCTCAACGATTTTCTTGGAAAGAGGGGACTTTAACAGGGAGGACAGCATGTCCCCCTTGATATGGGACCCCTCATAGCTTCCATAGACACCGCCGGCCCAGTAAAGCCACATGGCCACAACGCACAGGACCTCTTCCTGACCAAAAAAGTTCATTTTAAAGATATACCGCATCAGCACACCAACAAAGACGATTCCTGCCGCCAAGATACTGGTGATAATCATAACTGCGGAATCCAGCTTCAGAAGAAATCGAAACAGAATATTATTCTCAATTTTATGGATGATTGACATAGCATGATTCCCCCTCTGCTATGCAGCCGCAGCCTCTCTCAGGCCGTTATCCAGCAGAGATTTGAAGGTTTCAGCGTCCAAGGTATTCTCATACTTGGGCCAAATATTGGTGCGGAAATGCTCACGCATAGTCTCATACTCTTCCTCGGTAGGACGGTAGATTTCGATGCCCATAGCTTCCATATCTTTCATGGCCTGCTCATCCAAAGATTCCATCTGGTCAGCAAAGCTGTTGGTAGACTCGGTGAAAGCATCTTTGATGATGGTCTGATACTCAGCGGGCATTCCATCGTACAGTTCTTTATTCATGATGCAAACAATGTTCTCAAAGATATAGCGAGCGTCGCCGAAATATTTCAGCACGTCCCGGAAGCCCAGATAGTTTACATAAGCGCCTCCACCAATCCAGCCGTCACATACGCCGGTTTGCAGGGAGGAGTACAGCTCACTGTAGTTGATGGTTACAGTATTGAATCCAAAGCCTTCCGCTGTCCACAGATAGGAGTCCATGGAGGGGCAGCGAATCAGCATAGGTTTGGATACGGTGGGATCCATTGGGCTGTTAATGGATTTGGCGGCGCCAATTCCCATCGCGCCAGCTACATAGATACCCAAGGTCTCAATGTTCAGATTCCTCTGGTGGTCTGCCACCGTCTGGAAGAAATAAGAATCAGGATTACAGAAAATTTCCTTCGCCTCATCGTAGGAACTGGCCAGATAAGGAATGGTCAGCATTTCCAGAGTGGAGTCATAGGTGGTTACCATTGTATTGATGGTCATATCAATGGTCCCCTTCATAACCTCCTCATAAACCGAGGTGTAGTCACCCAGCTGGTCAGAGGGATAAATCTGGATTTTTACCTTTCCGCCGGTTTGTTCCTCAATCTTGTCGCAAGCCGCCTGTGCGGAAATGGTTAGCTCATGCTCTGTCGGATACAAGGTGGCCAAACGCAGTTCATACGTTTTCTCACTGTTGTCAGTTTCCGATCCGCTGCTTCCAGAAGAACCGCCACAGCCGCTCAGCGCCAATGTGGATACCACGGTTCCGCACAAAGCCAAACTGATGATTCTCTTTGCGGATAATTTCATTCTAATCGCTTCCTTTCAGGCACATATTGTGTGTTTGCGTACTTTCCTTTAGAATCCTCAGATTCCAGACACCTCCCCCGCCTGCCAGCGGTTTCGATGCCTGGAATCTTTTTAACTCTTAGAGGAACCCATAATAGGGGGTTTGTGTGACCGTAGATTTTACATACTTAATCAAGGTAATGGCGTCATAGACGGGCAAATTCAGCTCCGCCTGCAGACGATGAGCGTAGGGCGGCATATCCGTACACTCCAGCAGAATTGCGCCGATATCCGGATTTTCTTCCACCATCCGATGGGCGATGGCTGACAGCTCATCCCCCACCTTATCATAATCCAGGCCGCCTTTTCCGGTCAGAATATTGGGGAATTCCTCCTCGTCCTGGGCGCCGTACACAACACAGCGTTTCTGCATTTCCTCACTGATGCTGCAAGCGTCAAAAAGGGATTTGGTCAGGGTGTTCTTATTGGCGGTCATGATTCCAACCTTCTGGTTGGATTTCAGCCCCACCAGCACCCAAGGCACCTGTACCATGGAGGACAGATAGCAGGGTACATCCAGCTGATCCGCCACCAGTTTCTGGTAATGTCCAAAGAATCCGCAGTTGGCGCAGATGGCACGGCAGCCATCCATTTCCAGCTGTTTGGCGGCCTCAACAATATTATCTACAAGGGACATATCCCCTGCCAGAATATTGTCAATGCCGGAGCCTTTTACCTCAATGAATTTGACTGGGAAATCATAGGTATAGGCGTTGGACACATTACCAGGGAAAAACGGAAGGTGCGCCCACAATTGAAGGATACCTATGGGGAAACCGTTCATCAGCTGCCCCTCTGTGGTATCGTATCTTCTGTTGGGGGTATTGGGACCCATATAGCCCCAATTTCGAATGATCTTACTCATAGATTTCCCTTTCCTCATTAAAATAAGAGATTGAACGGTTTATTTCTTGCCGGTGCGGACATAAGCCAGCAGGGTGTCTTTATCCATACCCTCGATGCCCAGCTCTTTCAGGCCGCAGCCTTCCGCACGCCAGTCACGCTCATGGACGATGTTGATGATGTCAATGAAGCCATTGGTCAGCGGCATGGGAACACCTACCAGCTCCGCGATGGCCGCCCATGGAACCAAACCAAAGGGGATATCCTCGGTGAGATACCGGCTGCTCAAATCGTTAGGACCACAGATAGGAGTCAAGCCGATGGAGCCATGTCCTTCTTTGTACAGGTCCTGCCAGGTCCACTCGTAATCATCAGGCCGACCGGCGAAATCCTCCATAGGGCGCAGGTTGTAGCCCAACACATTACCCAAAGCCTTGCGCTCTTTATCCATAGCGATGTTCAGGCGGCAGGCGGAGGGGGTCCAGCCATGCTCATACAGGAAGAAATTGACCTGAGGGCTCTCAATCCGGGAGATGTTGAACAGCACAGGGCCGGCGTGCCAGTCAGGATTTACGATGGCAAGGCCGCACTCCAAGCAGTCATGGTAAATCTTCTCAAAGGGGAACAGGTCCTCTCGCATCTCATCAATCAGCTCGGGAGCCTTGTCCGCGGGCAGGAAAGCGATGTTGATGGGGTTGCGGCCAAATACATTTACTTCGCCGGAACCAGGAGCGGTCAGACGGGAGTCATAAGGCAGGTTGTTGGCGTCCGCAAAGATGGGGCAATCCGGGTCATCCCCAAAGACATTTTTCATAACCAAGGCGGAAAACGCGCCTGGATAAGTGACCACAATCTGATCTTTATGCAGATGGCCTTTCAGTAATTTCGCGTAGCCAAGGTGGGTGAATGCTGGTGCCACCAAGCAGATGTAGCGGCAGCCTTCCACAGCTTTGGCGATATCATCCGTAACCATATTCAGCTCCACAGGCCCTTGCAGTTCCTTGATATTGCCCTTCAGGTGAATCGTTTTGGTCTCAAAGACTTTCTTCATATTCGCCTTAAATTGAGGCATCTCATACATATTGACGGTATGTCCTTTAAGCGCAAACTCAGCCGCCATGGTATGCGCGCCATTACCGCCGCCCAAAACTGCAATCTTCTTCGGTGTCATTAACATTCATCCTTTCTTAATCTTGATAGAATCGACAAATATCGACTTCAGACTGTACTATTATACTAGCACGATTTACAAAATTCAACATCCTACGAATCGTATTAAATTTCTGTGAAATCAGACCTTTTATTCGTCATTTTATACGGTATTGTGCATAAAATAACAATGTTTTTCGTTAAAATATTATCTATTTTTACACCAATTGCTGGATTTTATTTGAATTTATTCCATTTTTTATCTTAGTTGTAAGTCGATTTTACCAATTAAATTAGCTGAATTTAGACATATTCGTAGAAAAAACCACCGCTTGGTATTTCAAAAGGAAAAAACTCCATTTTTTGATGACAAATATGTTGCAGAAGTGTTTTTAAAAATTTCTTTTTATGGATAATTGTATCAGATATAAAGAAATATTATCATCTTAAAGGGAAAATCTTTTTCTGGGGAAGCGGACAACCAACATCTTATCCCAAATAAAAAAGCACCCTTTCAGGTGCTTCTCGTTTGGCGGTGGTGAACACTTTCAATCGTTTGGATACAGGCCGGGATTTTGGGTATAAAGAAAACAGCCGGAGTGCAGCTTGGCTCCGGCCCATGGAAGGTTATTCAGGCTTTTCCAGAATCACGAAAGATACAAGGGTTTCTTTGTGGAGATAGCTTTCCAGCCTAGGATCAACGGCAACCGTCTGGGTATTCATCTGTGAAATAACCCAGCCCTCCTCCAACAGCTTATTGATGCGAACCAAATATTGATTGTCGTTAATATCCCTCTGCTCTGTAAAGTCTCGGCTGTTGCTGATGTAAACTACCTTTTGCATGATCTTTCCCCCTGTTATTATATTCGCAATCAGATTCGGGTGAGAAAACGATTTTTGGCCGCCCGGACGCGGGCCACAATTTTGGACAAAAGTAAAGAGCCGGAGCGCGACCTGGCTCCGGCCCTGGCTGGTGGCTCCAGGCCCCTGCCGGTGTGGTGCGGATAACAGGACTTGAACCTGCACGGGGAGCCCACTAGAGCCTAAAGGTGATGTCACCTTAGTGAAAGCTGGTCGCCGTCTATGTCAATGGTGTCTTCAAGAAGGCGCAGTGCGGAATCCAATATTTCATTGATTGTTTTACCCACGCGGTTTATACCGCATTGTGAGACGAGAGAGCGGTACAACCCATTTTTGTCGGCCGTTACATTTTGCTTCAGAATCTCCAGCATTCCTGCGGCCAATTCTTCCGGAGCAATTTGTTTGATGTCCCGTTCGATATCGCCCGGCCCTCGGAATCGAATTTCTTGGCCATTCTCCAAATACAAAAAACCATTCCGACGAATGATACCATAGCGTTGACAACCGTACATTTTTTGCTCGTAGTCTTGCCAAACAACCTTTGTGACTTTTTCGCGGCCGAATAACCATACGATGCGCCGCAGAAACAGTTCCTCAGAAAGGGGAGACTCCACTTCCAAAACGGCCTTCACCATCCCTTTGAAATCGCGCGGCAAATACTGCCGGCACAGGGATTGAATGTCGGCGGCTTTGTAAGGTGAAAACTCAAAGGGTTTCCCTTCTGCAACTTCTTCAAAATTTTCAAAGCTTTCTGCGCAGGGTACTTTCTCCGATTTTGCTAAGACTTGCGCAGGGTACTTGATTGCATCCGTAGCAGCTTCCAAAAGTCGGCTTTGCTCCACACTTTTATTTCTAAACCAATCAGTCGACCAGATGCGATAGAACTTCCAACCCATACGCTCCAGAATTTCCTGCCGCAAACGATCACGGTCCCGAGCGTTCCTGGAAGAATGGTAGGTCGCTCCATCGCACTCGATTGCAAGCACATAGTCAGAGCTGTTCGGAATCTTCAGCCCAAGATCAATTCTGAATCCAGAGCATCCGACCTGTGTGTCAACAGAAAAACCGTTAGCGCGCAAAAATTCACATACCTCAAGTTCGAAGTCAGAATCGAACTGTTCAAAGGAATTGATACTCACGGTGCGCTCCAGGGCGATATTTCCGTTTTCTGCAAAGTCAAGATATTCCCGCAACAGTTTCGCGCCCTCTGAAGATGTACGCTTTAAATCAATATCTGTATAGTGCATCGAGGAAACCAGCTGAACATTGCATTTGGCACGAGTGACAGCAACATTCAACCGCCGTTCGCCACCAACACGGTTTAAGGGACCGAAATTATGCAGCAGACGTCCCTGGGCATCAGCACCATATGCGATGCTGAATATAATGGTATCTCGTTCATCGCCTTGCACTGTCTCAAGGTTTTTGATAAAGAAAGGTTCTTTTGCATCGTTTTTAAAGAAATATTCTTTTTCTGGTGTATTCTGCCGCCGCTTGGATAACAGTTTGTCGATCAGATCCTGCTGCGCAACGCTGAACGCAACGACACCCAGGCTTCGATCAGGGTAGCGTTCGATGTTTTGATAGATCAGATCAACGATAAACTCTGCTTCTTTTCTGTTGGAGTGGCTCTTTCGGTCAAAGACACCGTCCACATGATAATAGTCTACACCAATGCCGGAGGCGTCTGCTTTGGCAGATGGGAATGTAACAAGATCGCTGTCATAAAAATTCTTGTTGGAAAAGGTGATAAGTTGTTCGTAGCGGCTCCGATAATGCCAACGCAGGCGAAGCTGCTGCATAGAAGTAGAACACAGATCCAAGATGGATTCAAAATCTGTGACATCTCCGCTTTCTTCATCGTTATCCTCCGCCTCAATGGTGGCATTGAAAAAATTGCTGGGCGGCATCTGCTTGGAGTCGCCCACAACAATCAGTTGCTGAGCGCGATATATCGCGCCGATCGCGTCTTGTGGGAAAATTTGCGATGCCTCATCAAATACCACAACATCAAAATGGACAGCATCCGGAGCAAGGAATGTGCTGACGCTTAGGGGCGACATCAAAAAGCACGGCTTGATACGCTGAATAAGTTCTCCTGTTTCGGAAAGAAGGGAGCGAATGCTCTTCTGCTTTCGTTTCTTTTCACCTTCACGGAGCAGGATTGCCAAAGCGCTTCCGGGAGCGATTAACTCCAAAGAGGGACGTTTGCTGGAAAGCTCTGCACGGATCTTCGCTTTGTTGATCTCAAATTGTTCTGTATCTTTTTCCGAAAAAGTACGGATTGTGTTGTCCTGAGAGATTCGATTGAACCCAGATAAGACTGGTGTTCCAGACAAAATCGAGTCGATCCACTGATAGTAAAACTGCTTTTTGAAAGCATCAACAATAAATTTTGGCTCTGTATTTCGGCTGATGGCACTGTTGATATAAGACACGGTTTGCACATCATCCAACTTGGAAAGCAATGTTCTGAAATGACACCAGTTATCCAACTTATCCATCGAATCCGAACAGTCAGTGAACCGTGCCAACAGCAAAGAACAGTTTACAATACCGATATCTAAGAGCGACCGATCAAAGCAGTTTGAGATATACTCAAAAACATCATTGTCACAAATCTCAAATACAGCATCCAGACGCTGGGCATAATCCGCAAAGGCAGTGCGTTCAGTAACAAAATCGGAATACTCCTCCAGCAAACCAAAGGATACCCCAGCAGAGAATAATGCTTGTAGGGCACCTATTTGCTCTGCTACATAATTCCAGTCTGTTTCTACACCTTTGTAAGCAGCGCCCAGAAAATCTCTGATTGGCTCCTCGGCCTCACAGTATTCCTGCGTCTTTTGCTGGTAATAGGCGAGACGTTCTGTTGCTGCGGTGGCCTCGTTGTAAGATAGCTTTTTTCCATCTTTCTTGCATAGCCGTAAGTCCGCTATGATTTTTTTGTACTCGGAATTAAACAACCTTGCAAAGGCACTGGTGAACTGTTTTGTCAGTTGTTTGTGA
>CALWZG010000029.1 GCA_944385965.1 uncultured Anaerotruncus sp. | reverse complement strand
CCATCACTTCCGCCGAATAATTTCCGGCACCGCAAAGCGTTTCAAGAATATTCTTCAACTGCGGAAGGGTGTATGGAAGTCTCTCATTGAGCCGGGTCAAAATTTTGAACCGTCTTTCCTCCAGGGTCTCTGTTCCCTTGGGGATGATTCCCAGGAGCTTTTCCCACCGGGACAATCCAAGGCCGCCAGCGGTCTTGATGAACTGGTTGTGGAGAAGCTCCTCCACCGCCGCCCAAGCGTTTTCAAACTCCGGCTGCTGAGCCTGGGTAATTCCCTGAAATTCCCCATACTCCCGGACAACATAGGGAAGGTAATTGATGAGTTTCCGATGATAAACTCAATGGGAAGTACGGCTGCGCCATACTCATTGCCGGCCTCCCCAGCTGTCTCACAGGTGATTTCATAGTTTCCATCCCCACCAGCGGCGGAAACAAAATAGTTGAACGCCCCAATGGAAAATCTGGTCCCCATAGGGAGGGCCAGCGAAGTGGGGGTAACGCTTAATCCCAAAACCGCCGTGTTGCCGGAAAGCATTCCAAAGCCAATGGACAGAAAATTTACCACACCCTGATAAATGGCTGTGGCCGCCTGTGCGATTTGTGTCCAATGGGCGGCGACCTGAAACACGGCAAACGCTGCCCCAAGACCAAGCACCGCGGGAGCAATGATGGAAATATTGTTGGCAAGCCAGTTAATCCCGTTTAACAGGGGCTGAAGCACCTGAAGGGCCACATTGGAAGCTATGGTGAAAACTTGGCTCCAGGTCATGGGCATACTTTCAAACTTGGCGTTGGTTTCCTCCGCCGCCGCGAACATGGCGTTTTTCATCACCCCGGCGGCGATTTGGCCCTCAGCGGACATATTGCGAAGCTCATCCACAGAAACGCCCAAATAATCCGCCAGCGTTTGAGCGATTCCAGGGGAAACCTGGAAAATGCTGTTCAATTCCTCACCGCTAAAAACACCGGAAGCCATCCCCTGGGTAATCTGGTCCATTGCGGCTTGCTGGTCCTGAGGGTTTGTGCCTCCAACCGCAAATTGCTTGTTGATTTGCTCGGTGAAAGCAATCAGTTCATCTGTATTCCCAAAGGCACCGCTGGTCAAGGGGGTGCTTGCGGTCAGGCCAAGGCTTGCCTCGGTATTGAAGTCCACATAGTCATTGTTCTTCAGGTCAGACATTTTGGAAATGCCTTTCTGCTGGTCCACCTGAAGGGTTCCCAGGAAGGTGGAAACATCGTACAGCTTTGCTTCCTCATTGAAAAGTTAAGCTCAAGGGCAATCTTTTCCCATTTGACACCGTTCACATACCGGGCAATCAAAATATTTTTCTGGTCCTGGTCAGAAATCTTCCAAATCCGGCTCAGGGCGTCGGATTTTTGCGCAACCAGCGTGTTAATCCGGCGGTCAATCTCCCCCTCCAAATCCATAAGCCTGGCCGCCGCCTCCCCCAACGAATCCTTTGGCCCGGAAGCCCGTCCCCCATCTGACCTGCCAGCGCTTCTGGGGCTGGTGAGCCTGGAGCGCAGGGTGCCGGCTGTCTCGGTAAGCCGCTGGATGAGCTGGTCGGTTTTCTGGATTTGGGAAAGGTAGTTTTTGGCTCGCTGGGCAAATGTTTGGTCTGTCATTGGTCAACCTCCTTCTTTGCCTCGGGTAATGGTTCACACACCTGTGTACCCCATATCGCTGATGTCTATTTCCATGCCGCTCACCCCTTTTTGGCCTGGTCCATCCCATCAAACAGGCTGCATTGATTGGCCATGGCCTTTTTCCGGGCCTCTTCCTGCCGCATCTTTTTGAGGCAGCAGGGACCGTATCCATCCCGGATGCCCTGGGCGCTGGTGAGGATTCCTCCGCACCTCCTGCACCTGCGGGCGGTGATTAAAAAAGTTTCACACTCCAAATTGCATCAAGTCCTTTCAAATCCGCTGAACTGTCCTGTGCTGACCGCCTTGTTCCCCCTGCCCCATAATTTCAGGGGGCAGCATCTCCAATCTGCCCATGAAGCATCTGGTGGAGCCTGTCCATGTCAATGGAGGACTGTCCGCCTGTTTGGGCAGACTGGTTTTGAGGCTTGGATGCCTCGGAAAAGTCTTGGATGTAATTTCCGTTCAGCACCTTGGCCATATTGCTTTCCTCAATCAGCCAGTCAAAGTTAGCCTGCCAATGTCTCTTATTCCGCCCTTTCAGAAAATCGCTGGCCTGGGCCATGGAAAAAAGCCGGTGAAAATCACTCTCTGTATATCCGCTGCTGGCTCTGGCGCAAATCGCCTCCGCCTGATTCCGGGACAAACAAACGCAGCGTGGGAACGACGTACAAATGTTGTTGTATAATTCGGCAATCCGCCGGCAATCAACTCCTTCTCCCCTTTCCCCATCCTCTTCCCCATCCATATCCCCTTCCTTATCCCGTTCCCTTTCCCCTTCCCCTTCCGGGTTTTCTTTGGGTTCGGTTTGGGTTCGGGCTGGGTTTCTGTTGGGTTTCTGCTGGGTTTCCTCCATTGCCCCAATTCTTGGAATCTGCATGGATGGCCTTCCCCCGTTGGCTCCATTTTCGATGTTTTTCTGACGTTTTCTATTGGAGGTATCGATATTGGGACGCATCAGCATGAACACAGCTTTAGCAGCCCCGGAAAGACTTGGCTCTACGCCATCCAAAGCATAGGCCAGCAACGCATTATATACCTCAAGCTGCTGCTCTGGTTCCAGCTCTTTAATCGCCTCGTAATAGCTGCGAAAAAAAGTGATGCTTTCCACAAAACCCCTCCTCTGTCCAAAACGGCAAATCCCCCCATCCGCGGGCGCCTGGGCAAATCAGCCCACCGTCCTTTTGGAGAGTAAGGCTTCCTTGCCGGCGGTGCTGGCAAGCCATTCCTCCAGCTTAGCCACCGGGACGATCAGCTTTTTCTTCCCCAGCGTGATTACCGGGAACCCCTCAATGTGAACCAGCTCATAGGCTGCCGGTAACCCGATGCTGAGGGACCGGGCCATCTCCTTGATGGTCAGGGCCAGCTTGGGCGCCGGTTCAGCCGCGGCAGGCATCTCCTCCAAAATCTTGAGAGCCTCCTCCAAGCCCTGGTTAAACCCATCATCAAAACTCCCTGGGTCTGCGTCATACCCTCCGGCGTTTTTCAGGGCATTTATAAAGGATACAGTATCAACCAGCTTCCGTTTCATCTTTCTGCCTTCTTTCTGCCGCCTGTGAGCGGCTTTTGGTTTTGTCTTGTCTCCCTTTCCATACATCAACAAGACGCTGGAGTACAGCACACATCTTGTTGTGATTTCATCATATCACAACCAAATTTACGTTTCAATATGATATAATACGAAATTTAGTTGTATTATATAAGGAAACTTTCAGCCCCTCGATTGGTTTGCTGAAGTACCAAATGGCAACATAAAAACGGCGGCTTGAAATGGTTATTTCAAGCCGCCGTATGGTTACTGGATTTTGAGTTCCTGATGAAAATAAGTTGTACCCGCAATTATGATGAGGGCAATGCCCGAGCCAATCATAATCCACTGCAAGGGAAAAATATCAGCCAACGGGCCAAATACAGCCATACCAATCGGTAAAAAGCCGGCGTACATGGTTCCCAGCAATCCAAAGACACGCCCTTGCATAGATGTGTCTGTTTGCTCTTGCAGCATGGTGGTAATTGCCGTTTGCACCATCGTCAGTGCAGCTCCATAAAATACCATCAAACTCAGGTAGAGCATAAAGGTTTTTGCGAGGCTCATTCCGATGGCAAGGGAGCCAAACGACAAAAGGCCAACTGATAAAGTTTTTTCTTTGCTCTTAAATCCTCCCCAGGTACTCATAACAACTCCGCCTATCATCATGCCTGCAAACCCGACTAATTCCACCGCGGTAAGATACCAGTAAGTATTTCCAAACACCCGCCGGACAAGAAGTCCTGCAAGATAACCTGCTGGAACACAAAAGAAGGTGAATAATCCATAAATGATTAAAAGTTTTGCCAGCGCCCTGTCTGAAAAAGTGTATTTGACGCCAATTTTCATATCGGAAAAGAGACTTTCTTTGGGGGCGGGAGTATTCTGTTCAGGAAGTGCCAGGCAGGCCAGCAGTCCTGTTCCCACGAAGGCGGTTAGAATGTCTATCATAAGCACCGTTCTCAATGTGCTGACTGCAAAAACTGCCCCTGCCGCCGCTGGGGCAGCAAAATTGACAATCGACTGCATTGATGCATTGATGCCGTTGTACCGCATGAGCTGCTCTTTTGGGACCAGCTGCGGGATAATGGCATTGACCGCTGGAGTTTGTATTCCTGCCCCCAAAGCTCGAATGACCGACATCACCGTCCATGCGCCGGACAGATGGGCGGCAGTACCGTGGAAGTGGAAGCTCCCGCCTCCAATCCCACTGGCTGGCAGCCTACCGCCCCGACAGAGGGCCAGACCGAGGAACAGCCGGAATCGGAACCGGAAGAATCCGCCTCCCAGCCGGAGAGCGAACCAGCTTCGGAGCCTGAACCCGAACCAGAACCTGAAACCGAGCCTGAGACCCAGCCGGAGGAGGAAACCATGACCCAGCCGGAAAGCAGCGGCTCTCCCCTGCCCCTGATTCTGGGCGGCGGCGCGGCAGTGATCGCAGCGGGCCTGGGCTTCTGGTTCTGGAAGCGGAGAATACAGGAATAAGCTCATAAATGGGGAGAACTTCCCCGCATAAAACGGCAGGCGCCGCCAGCCAAAAGCTGGCGGCACCTGTTTTTGTTCTTCCCGGCAAGAAAGCACCGGAGAGAAAAGTCTCTCCGGTGCGATGATGACTTATTTCGTACAAGATCAGTTATTTTCAATTTCAATTGTGCCGAACTCACTTTCAAACTCAGCGACACGTTTCTTCAGGTATTGCTCAATCTCCTTATTTGCAGAGCGCCCTTCGGATTCTGCAATATAGCGGAACTTCTGGAACAGAACACGATCAACACGCAGGGTATATCTCAAAAGCTTATCAGTCATTTGTACGCCTCACTACCATCGTAATAACATCATTATGACTTAATTATAGTGGTATTATTGCGTCAAAACGAAAATGGTGGTAATATGACATAAAAATGACGCATAGTTTTTTGAGGTGGAATGATGAAAGTTGCTGTAATAGGGTCAAGAAATCTAACCATTCGGAACCTGGAAGAGTATCTGTCCCAGGGTGTGACTGAGATCGTATCCGGCGGAGCAAAAGGGATTGACACCTGTGCCAGAGAATATGCTCAACGGGCAGGACTAAAGCTGACCGAGTTTCTGCCGGACTATCCACGGTACGGACGGGGCGCACCGCTGCGGCGAAACCTGGAGATCATCCGCTATGCAGACGAGGTAATTGCCTTCTGGGACGGGCAGTCTCACGGCACCCGGTTTGTCATTGAGGAGTGCAGAAAGCTGGGAAAGAAAGTAACCGTTTATCGTCAGCAGCCGTAGAATCACAAACAAAAATCCCCAGAAAGCTGGTTTTGCCTGCTCTCCGGGGATTTCTGATCGTTTCGGGTTATTTCCGCTTGGTAGGTCAAGGTGTGGGTCAACAGGGATTACCAGCAGTGGTGCACAAGAAAGGGAGGGGGCGTGTGTGGGGGGAACCGTAGGTTCCCTACCGCACGTCGAGCGACCAAAGGG
>CALWZG010000028.1 GCA_944385965.1 uncultured Anaerotruncus sp. | reverse complement strand
GGGTAGGTATCCGCCTTATCCGCCATCCCCACCCGCTCCAAAAGGGCCATAGCCTTTTCTTTGGCCTTTTCCGGGGGCATCTTCTTCACCTTGATGGGTGCATAGGTGAGATTCTTCAAAATGGTCATGTGGTCAAACAGATTGAAGTGCTGGAACACCATGCCAATCCGCTGACGCTGGGTTTTAATGGTGGCAGGGGTCAGCTCCTCCCCGTCAATATAAATATGACCCTGGTTGGGCTCCTCCAGCATATTGATGCACCGAATCATGGTGGACTTTCCGGAACCGGAAGGCCCGATAACAGCGATAATTTCCCCTTTGCGCACCTCCAGATTGATGCCTTTCAGAACATGCAGGTCCCCAAAGGATTTATGGATATCCTCCAGCCGCAGGGTCACTTCTCCTTGTTTCATATAAACCCTTCCTTTCTCAACCGGTCAGCGTTTGCCGCCGTTGGGGGCCAGCACCTGGCCGGTTACATAATCGGAAGCCGAGGAGGACAGGTAAAGGGTCATGTTGGCGATATCCGGGGGATAGGCCAGTCTTCCCAGAGGGATTTCAGGAATCTCCGCCTCAGCGTCGTCGTCATAATCGTAGTCGCTGCTGCCCGGGGTGACGGTTGTGGGGACAGCGATGCAGTTGGCGTGGACGTTATAGGGTCCCAGCTCCCGGGCGATGGATTTGATAAAGCCGAACAAAGCCGCCTTGGCGGTGGCATAGTGGCACAGATGCTCCATGCCGATGACCCCGCCGCCGGAACTCATGCTGATGATTTTTCCGGAACGCTGGGCTTTCATCAGAGGGATGACCTCCCGGCAGAAGAAGAAGGTTCCCAAATTTTCGTGCCAGTTTCCGTGGCATCCAATCTCATGTCCCCGGCTGGCGATTTCCCGTACCACCTGAGGATACCGGACAGCGATTTGACCGGGAATAAAGAAGGTGGCCCGCAGCTTGTGGGCTTCCAGCAGGTCCAGCATCCGGGGCAGGCCGTTCTTGATGCCATGGCCCCCCATCAGGGCGAATTCCGGCACACTGTCCACATCAATCTCAGGGTAATAGATGCGGGAGAAAAACTCCCCATCCAGGTTTACGCTTATCATACCAGCCCAAGTTTTCCCCTGGGGCCAGCGTCCCATATCAGCCTTCACAGCCATCCGCCTCCTTTGCTGCCCGATATGCCTTGGCGATGTCCCGGCAGGGGGCGCACCAGATGGTGTCCCGATGTTCCAGCACATAGCGCATCAGGGATTCCAGCATCAGCGCCCGTCCTGGGGAGCCGGAAATCTGAGGATGGAAGGCGGTGGGAAGGGAGTTGCTGTACCGGACAGCCCCTTCCAGCTCCCGGATAAAGTTGGAAAGCACCTCCCGGTAGGGGGCGATTCTGGGCAGCCCCGGCAGCACCTGGGGATAGCTGCTGAATACCGTCTGGATGTAGTCGTCCAGTTCATCCCGGCAGGGGATATTGACCGCGGAGGTTTTCACCCCTCCCACCGTCAAAAACTCACAAACCTCATCCCCCATACCGGCGCTGGAATAAAGGCCTCCGCCTTGGGTGTACAGCCACTGTTCGGTTTCCGGCAGCAGGAAGCCGGTAGGCCGGAACCCAACCGGAGTCACCCCCGTATACTTCAGGAAGATGTCCTGGCAGCGCTGAATATAGGCCAGCTGCTCCTGGCAGGTAGCCCCATAGTCGCTGGTGTGGTCATATCCATGGTGCCCCAGCTCGTGGCCCTCCTCCAGAACGGTCCGGGCCAGGTCGGGATGCTCCTCCACCATTTTGGCGGGGATAAACCAAGTGGCCTTCAGCCCTGCCTCCTTCAGCAGCCCCAGTATTCTCCAGGCCCCACGCTTTGGGCCATACAGGCCCACAGAAGGCCCTTTCAGATAGGACTCTCCGTTAGGCAGTCCCTTGGTTTTATTGCGCCAGATGGTGTCCCCATCCAGGTCAAAGCACAGGGCGAAGGCAGTCTTTGCCCCATTGGGCCAAATCATACCCATATGTAAAAATCTCCTTTCCCACAAAATTATTTGCGTACACCTTTGGACAGGGAGGCTTCCACCTTGTCAGAGAAGAAGGTGAAAATCTTAGTCAGGATGTAGTAGATAACGCTTACAATCAGCAGCGGTTCAAATTGCAGGAAGGAGTCTCCCATCACCGTCCGGCCGGCCCGCATCAGCTCGGAGACGCCGATGACCGATACCAGGGAGGTACTTTTCAGCATGCCCACCGCCTCGTTGGAGATGGCAGGGAGTACCGCCCGCATAGCCTGGGGAATCACAATATCCATGATCATCCGGGGATAGGATACCCCCAAAGCTTTGGCCGCCTCCAGCGAAAGCGGCACCAGCAGCCAAGCCACTGAGTCCGCTCCGTCCTCCAGCCAAGCCAGCGGAGAAGAGAGCCAGTCCGCTGAACTGCCCTTGTCTGGTGAGCATTTTGTCATCGCCACCGAGGCGGAATGTCCTGGATTTGAGACCATCGATGAGAATGGTATTATTGTAGGCTTTGACGCTGATTTGATGAAGGAGCTGTCCAACCGCCTGGGCTTTACCTATGAATATTCGGATATGGCTTTTGATGGTCTGGTAGGTTCTCTTACCTCTGGGCGCTGCGACATGATTTGTTCCGCCATGTCCGCCACTGAGGAGCGGGAAGAGGTTGTAGATTTTACAAACGGGTATTTCAGTGAGGTTATCTGTCTGGTTTCCGGAAAGGACAGCGGTATCCTGTCCCTGGACCAACTGGAAGGCAAGAGCCTGGGAGCCTCCGCGGGAACCATGTTCCAGCCTTTGGCTGAGAGCCTGGCGGAGAAGTATAACGGAAAAGCCCAGATTTATGATGGTTCCGTAGGGGCCATCTCCATCGTAGGCACCTCCCAGCTGGATGTAATGGTGGAAAACTCCACTTATGCCGAGAATTACGCTGAGCCCAGGGACCTGACCGTAGCGATTCTGCCTTATGATGTTCTGGACCCTGTCTACTGCACTCCTTACGCAATCGCTTTCCCGGATGGTTCTGAGTATCCGCCCATCTTTAACGAGGCTTTGGCGGAGATGCAGGAGGATGGCACCATCGACCAGCTGGTAGAAAAATGGATGGGTTCTTATTTCAAAGAGTGCTTGGAGATTGCCAATACCGAATGTCCTGACGGCAAATATCCTGAGGGCATTGACTTGACCACCTTCTCTCCTAAGAGTTATTCTGGCACCTCCGCTGCGGCTACCGCTGCCTGATAGCTGCAAAAGATATTGGGGAAAGAGTTATCTTTATAAGCAAAAGGGTGTTCTGACAGTGGATTTCACTGTCAGAACACCCTTTTTCCATAACCAAACTTTCATGCAGTTTTTGTATATAACAAAAAACACCCGATTGGGTGCTTTCTTGTTTGGTGGGAGAGGATGGATTCGAACCATCGAAGTCGAAGACAACAGATTTACAGTTTTTCCCTTTAAAGGATTATTTTTTATTATATCATACAGAATGTTCATTGAGTAGAACTTGTCTTAATATTTCAATCTCATTGTGTACATAAATCTTTGCTGTTATTTCAACAGATTTGTGGCCTAAGAGCTTTTGAATGGTATAAATATCAGCACCATGTCTCCTGAGCTTTGTTCCAAAGGTGTGTCTCAATTCATGAGGCGTCAAACGTGGAATATCTGGATAAGGCTCCAAAACTTTATCAAAAAACCGCTCTAGGATTTTGCACCATGCTCTGGGAGTATAAGGGGTATTTTTTTTACTTTTCATAGGATAGATATAAATATCATTATTTTTCATAAGGGACAAAGACTGGCGAGCCAATGGTGTTAAAGGGATTGTTCGGTAACTATTCCATTTTGGAGGACGTATAATATACCCCGATTCTTTACTAGTCGCAATAGAACGCTGTACATGCAGAAGATCATCATAAATATCTTTCCATTGACAACCAACATATTCACCTGGGCGAAGTCCTGTTTCTAAACAGAAAACAATGCCTGGCATTTCCGATAGCACTAGTTTTTGTACAAAGGAAATTTGAGAATCAGTGTATACCCTTTTGGGGTGGGGGATTTGTTGGCTTCTTGGTGATAATATACTGGCCACAGGATTTTTAGAACATAGGTCATTTTCTATGGCCGTGTCAAAAATCCCATTAAGACAAAGAACCATTTTACTTAATGTGGAATTAGAGTAATTTACTTTGGTGCTGAAATACTCTAAAATATCTGTCGCTTTAATATTTTTTAAATCTTTTGTGCCGAAAAAAGGCTTTAAATGCTTCTCTACATAAAGATAGTAGGTTCCCACAAATGTATTTTCTGTTACAAAAGGCTTTTTATAAATTCTTAACCATTGATCTGCCCAATATGAAAAAGTGCTGTCTATGAAAGGAGTCCCCTCAGCATGATTTAAAAAATCATTTAAGCTGGAAACTGGAATACGAATATTATTGCCAATCTTTTTAGCTTTCAGTTCACCTGTATTAATAATAGCAACAACGTCGTCGATAGACACCTTCAAAGCGTGTGCGCACTCCTCAATTGTCATCACAAGATCCTGCAAGAATATTCCTCCTACCTGATTTAATAACTTTGTTGTTAATCTAATTTTACATAGATATGGTCTAAACTCAATACCCAAAAGAGACTGATCATTTTAGTCTCTTTTTTTATAAAACAATCAAAAGAAAAAAGGAGAGCGGGAGTATGCAGAAAATCTTATCAGTAGCCAATCAAAAGGGTGGGGTCGGTAAGACCACAACCGCCTTAAATGTGGCGGCTGGGCTGGTCAAAAAAGGCCGGAAGGTTCTGGCTATTGACTTTGACCCACAAGGAAATCTATCAGATTACCTGCGGCATGAGGCGGATGAATTGCCCACCATCAGTGAGCTGCTTCAATCAGCCGCCAACCGGGAATTGGATAAGCTGGACGTAGGCAGATGCGTGCGCCATAACCATGAGGGGATTGATTACATCCCCTCCAATATCCTCTTGGCATCAGCGGATATCTTTCTGGCGCAGGTCATCTGCCGGGAACAGGTGTTGCGCAAGCTGCTCAGTCACCCAGCGTTTGGAAGCTATGACTATATCATCATTGACTGCCTGCCCAGCCTTAACGTGCTGCTTACCAACGCTTTGGCGGCCAGTACAGGGGTGCTGATTCCGGTTC
>CALWZG010000027.1 GCA_944385965.1 uncultured Anaerotruncus sp. | reverse complement strand
TTTACCACAAATGGATGCTCTTTTTTCATTCACTTGATAGGTGAAAAGCAATATTCAGTTAAAATACAGTAACTATGTGGCTTTCAGCCACATTCGTGGCAAAGTCGTGAATAATTCAGGTTTATTTTGGATTTTTTGAAAAAATAAGTGCCGTTTTGGGTGTTGGAGGTTGTGGTAATAGAGTAGAGGGCCGCAAGTCCCTCGTGCTCTTTGAAAATTTAACATCCGGCGACTAATAACGTCGGCTGGTGGACCCTTGACGAGAGGGAGCAGCGATGCGGAAGGTGCGCGAAGACCTGCCTGTGTGGGAAGATCCCACATCAAAGACGGCCAAACAAGGCAGTGAGCGGTTCCCGCCTATCCAAAAGGAGCTGTGGCAAGCTCTTTTGCGATGATGCCACCAGCCTGTACTCTTCGCCCAGCCACAGACGCAAGCAATGGGGGCGACTCGGAGAGATCCTCGGAGGGGTGCGATTCCCGGAGAGCGGCGCCAGCCGCAGGTTAGTTCAGCCGCCCAGGGCTCGGGGAGTAGTGTCGAATAGAGCCAGTAAGGAATAAAACAAACGGGGGCCGCTCTGTACGGTCCATTCTTCATGTTGGAGTAATTGGGATTTTGATATCTGCTTTGTGCTGCCAGTGAGGAATGTCTGGAGCGGTCCCCGTGTTCTATAACAGCGGTTTTAATATGGCATATAGTGAGGGGGGATGTTAGGATGAGCGGGAACGCGAATATCGACCTCTGTGGGATCCGGAACCTGCTTGCTCCGCTGGAGGACCATGGTTTCAGCAGACAGGAACTGCGAAAGGTACTGGCAAGGATCGCAGCCCAAACGGGTGCGGACATCATTTTGGATATGGAGCGGAACACCTGACAAGGTGTGCTTTCTAATGCAAAATGGATCGCAATTTTTGTTGGAGTTTCACCCATTATTTAATAGAAAATAATACATAGTTATGGTATTGTGTGTGGCAGGAGGTGAGCGATATGGCAGAGAAGAGCAATGTCAGTGGGAACCTTGCGCTGGAAAGGAAACAAATCATTGTGATCGAAGCGTCAGAGCGGCCAGAGACTCAAAAACTGCGGGTAGCCGCATACTGCCGTGTCAGCACCGACTCCAGCGATCAGCTCAACTCCTTCATGGCCCAGCTCAACTACTACACGACTCTGGTCGGGACCAGGGACACATGGACACTGGTGGATCTTTACGCTGATGAGGGCATCACAGGCACATCAGCGGAGAAGCGCCCCGACCTCCAGCGTCTGCTTGCGGATTGCCGAAAGGGGCTGGTGGATAAGATCCTGGTGAAATCCATCTCCCGCTTTGCACGCAACACCACCGACTGCCTGAAAACAATTCGTGAACTGAAAGCCATTGGCGTGGGCGTCTGCTTCGAGGAGCAGAATATCGACACCTCCAATATGAGCGGTGAACTGCTGACCGCGGTGTTCGCCGGTATCGCACAGAAAGAGAGCGAAAGCATCTCTGGCAATATGCGCTGGAGCTATAAACGCCGTATGGAGAGCGGCACCTATGTGCCGACAACCCTGCCATACGGCTATAAACGGGAAGCGGGCCAAATCAAAATCGACCCAGAGCAAGCAGTGGTAATCCGCAGAATCTTCGCCAGTTACCTGGCAGGGCAGAGCTCAAAGGACATCGCCGTGCGGCTGACGCGGGAGCGCATCCCCTGCCGGTATGGCGGGGTGAATTGGAACGCCGCCGCAGTCCGCTATATTCTGACCAATGAAAAATACACTGGGAATTCAGTGTGGCAAAAATATTACACAACAGACACTCTCCCCTACAAGCACCCTCGAAATAAGGGACAGCGGGAGTCCTATTACGCAGAGAACACCCATGAACCCATTGTGTCCATGGAAGACTTCGAAGCGGCACAAAAATTGATGACCATGCGCCGGGAACTATTATCCCCGGTCCAAAACATCCCCTATCCTTTCCGTAGGAAGATATCCTGCGGTGTATGTGGTACGGTATTTCGCAGGAAAACGATAAACGGCATTGTATACTGGGCGTGCATGGGACATGACCGAAAAGGAACTGACTTCTGCCCGGTAACGCAGGTGCCGGAAGAACAGCTCCAAGCCGCTTTTCTGCGGCTATATCATAAGCTCAAAGCACAGGAAACAGGCATTCTGACGCAGATGCTTTCTGACCTCCAGGCGATTCGGGATCATCGGATGCTCTGGAACGAAGATGTGGTTGAGCTGAACAAACTAATATCGGACTTAAACGATCAGGATCGGATGCTTGCCTCCATGCACCAGGCGGGCCTTGTTGATCCTGATATTTTTATATCCCAGGGGAACGAGCTTGCCAGCCGCCTCCAGGCGGCCAAACGGGAGAAAGAACGCCTGATCGGTGCGCGAGATGACAAAATCCCGGCCCAGACCAGGGCGTTGCTGGAGGAACTGGACTCCATGCCGGACTTCCTGCCTGCGTTCGATGGTGAGATATTCAGCGACCTAATAGAGAAAATCACGGTGGAATACAGCGGAATGCTGCAATTCTACCTAAAGAACGGCCTCCGCCTGACGGAGCCGCTGAAAGGGAGAGAGTGACCATGGCAGCGAACAGAAAACTGCCCTTTGGCTACGAAATGAGATCCGGAGCTATCGTGATCTGCGCAGCTGAGGCGGATACGGTCCGCTGGATCTACCGGCAGTACATCGCCGGCGATTCGTATGAGAGGCTGACGCGGGAGCTGCAGGCGAAGCCCATCCCCTACCTGTCCGGAAAGCCCTGGAACAAGAATATGGTAGCCAGAATCCTGGCGGATAAACGGTACATGGGGACCGAAAAGTTCCCACAGGTGATTGCGCCGGAACTGTATCGTGAAGCACGCGGGACTGTTCCAAGCAGAGCGCCAGTTCGAAAAAAGAGTGAAAACGCAGAAGCCATTCAAACGCTTGCCGTATGCGGAGTCTGCGGGGCCATAGTATGCCGGGACCCAAACCAACATGGGAAAGAGCGATGGTACTGTCCTTGCTGTAAGGGTATCTCCACAAAGGCAACTGACCGGCGGCTGGGACAGGGAACGGCAAACCTGCTTAAACTGTTGCTCCGTTCACCGGGACGTGTCGTACAGGAACCGGAGCTGGACAGAGCCGAAGCGGGATCGGTCATTGAGCAGGAAACAGCGTTCCGCGAGCTGCTGAATACCCCCGGCTTTGATGAGAAGCTGGCACGGCAGATGGTGTTCGACCTTGCCGCGGCCCGGTTTGCCGTGCTCAGTGGGCAGCACTACGAAACCATGCGAATCCGATATCTCCTGGAGCAAAGCACGGCTGATACAGAGATTCCCGTGTTACTGCGGCAGATCGCAAGTGCAGTCCTGATCCACCCAGACGGGAGCGTCAGCCTAAAATTGAAAAACGGTCAAGTGATACATGAGGAGTGAAGAAAAATGATGACACAAAAGCGGAAAAGTCCACAGAAAAATCCGGATAAGCGGCGTGTTGCCGTATACGGGAGGATTGCGGATGGTCAAGGTGGGCTGGAGATATTGAGCGAATATTATTCTACCTTAATTCAGAGCACACCGGAGTGGAGCATGGCGGGAATATTCTTGGAAACATGTCCCGCAAGCCTTCCGGCTGACAGACGGCCAGACTTTCGAAACCTGCTTCGAAAATGCAGGGCAAAGCAAGTTGACCTTGTCCTGGTACGTTCCATCTCCTGCCTTGCGAGGAACACAGCCGAATGTCTTCGATATGTTCGGAAACTTCGGGAGGAGGGGATCGAGATCCGCTTTGAGAAGGAGAATCTCGGTACAGAGGATCCGGCGCTGGATATCGCTATGGAACTGCTGAAATTGCTCGCGGAGTCAGAAGCCAGATACCTGAGTGGGAAATCATTCGGCTGGCCTGCCGGCAGGCGGAGCATTCACAGAGGGAGGGAATACCCATGACAGTCACGGCTCCGAATGTCATCGTAATCCCGGCCAAACCGGAATTGGCCAGTGATCAGTCCATCCAACGCCAACTCCGTGTCGCGGCTTACTGCCGGGTGTCCACAGATGATGAAGAACAGCTTACCAGCTACGAGGCGCAGAAAAACTACTATACGGATAAGATCATGACCAATCCAAACTGGACCATGGCCGGCATCTTCGCGGATGAGGGCATAACAGGCACGTCGGCAAGGAAACGGCCTGAGTTCCTTAAAATGATCCGGAGGTGCAGGCAGAAAAAGATCGACCTGGTGCTGGTAAAGTCCATCTCCCGGTTCGCCCGTAATACGGTGGACTGTCTCAACTACATCCGAGCACTCCGACAGCTGGGGATTGCGGTGGTATTCGAAAAGGAGAACATCAATACTCTGGAATCAGACAGTGAGATGATCATCACCATGATGGGAGCCTTTGCCCAGGCGGAGAGCGAGTCTATGAGCCAGAATATCCGCTGGGGTAAGCGGCAGGCCATGCGCGAAGGTAAGGTCAACATGCACTACGAACGGCTGTACGCCTATGAAAAGGGCGAGGATGGCAACCCCAAAATCATCCCGGAACAGGCAGAAGTGGTCCGCCGGATTTATAACGCCTTCCTGTCCGGCCAAAGTCTGCGGATGATCAAGGAATGGCTGGAGCGTGAGGGGACCATCAATGTCAGCGGCGGTACAGCGTGGTCTATCTCTGTCATACGGGGGATTCTGAGCAATGAGAAATACTGTGGGGATGTGCTTCAGCAGAAGACTTTCACCAGTGACTGCATTGAACGTAAGGCTATCCGCAACACCGGCCAGCTCCCCATGTATCTGACGCGGGATCATCATGAGGGGATCGTCAGCCGGGATACTTTCAATGCGGTGCGGGTGGAACTGGCCCGTAGGAATGCCGGACAAGCCCCCAGCCGGAATAAGGCGCCTACCGGACGATCCTGCTACAGCGCCAAATACGCCCTCACAGGGCGGCTGATCTGCGGCGAGTGCGGGACAGCGTACCGTCGGTGCGCATGGACGAAGCGTGGCAAGAAACGGGTAGTGTGGCGGTGTGCCAGCCGAGTGGATTACGGCTCCCGATACTGCCATGATTCCCCCACTCTGGATGAGGGGCCGCTGCAGGAGGCAATCCTCGCAGCGATCAACTCGGCCATGAGCCGGAAGGAGACATTGGTAGGGCAGATCACTGCCGCAATGCGGACGGAACTGGCGCCCATCCCAGGCGAGTCCATGTGTCTCTCAGATATCGACCAGCGGATCAACGAACTGGAACGGGAGTTCCGGGCGCTGTTCGCCGCCTCACGGGAGGAGGGTGGGTATCTGAAGTACGCTGATGACTTCAAACGGATCACAGATGATGTGGCAGCACTGAAAGAGAAAAGAAGTGCCCTTCTGGAACAGCAGAATGCAGATTCTGGGGCCAGCCAGCGGATCTTGGACGCGGTGGAATTGCTGAACTCCGACACAGCCGCGATCACTGAGTGGGATGAGAGTGTAATCCGCCAGTTGGTAGACACGGTCAAAGTGCTGTCTGCGGATCTCATCTGTGTCTGCCTGCGGGGTGGGATAGAGATTGAACAGACAGTTAAGGAGGCAGAGGTAAAATGGTATTCATAACAGGCGACTGTCATGGAAACTTCCGGCGATTCGGTCACAGGTACTTTCCAGAACAGGAAACAATGGATCGAGACGACTATGTGATCATATGTGGAGATTTCGGAGGTGTGTGGGGTGATACGCCGGAGGAAACCTACTGGCTGGACTGGCTGGAGGAGCGTTCTTTCACAACGCTTTTCACAGATGGTAATCATGAGAATTTTGAAAGACTCAACACCTTTCCTGTCCATACCTGGCACGGCGGCTGCGTCCACTATGTCCGCCCCCATGTGCTCCATCTGATGCGTGGACAGCGATATGAGATCGGTGGCAGATTTTTCTTTACCATGGGAGGAGCAAAGAGCCACGACATCGAGGACGGTATTCTGGACCCAGAAGCGCCGGATTTTTGCGACCAATACGCGGCTCTGAAACATGCCGGCAAGTGCCGCTTCCGAGTGCTGGGCCGCTCCTGGTGGCCGGAAGAACTGCCGTCCGATGGGGAATATGTTACCGCGCTGGATACACTGGAACGCACGGCATGGAAAGTGGACTATGTAGTCACCCATTGCGCGCCCACCGGAATCGCCCTGTCCATGAGCCGCCACAATGAAGCGGATGCACTCAGCGACTTCCTGGAGATGCTGGACCAGCGGATGGAATATAAAACCTGGTTCTTCGGACACTTCCATGATAACCGGGCAATCGATCAGAAACACATCCTGCTCTGGGAACAGATCGTGCAGATCCTGTGAACAGGCAAACAGTCAGAGCGGAGCCGCCGCAGCAAGCGGAAGTTCCGCTCTGCCTGTTTCAAGCCGCGAATGATAGAATCCCTGAACGCGATGTGATATAATCAGTTCAAAAACAGAGGGAGGCGGCATAATGGCCATCGAGAACGGCGAGTGGATCATGCGGGGCATGGACCCGGAAGACCCCGCATGCATCCAGAATTGGGAAGAGCTCATCGGATGGGTCGACGAAGTCGGTTTTCTGCCGCTGTTCAAAAATGAGGCGGATGGTTTTTCTGTGGAGGAAAACACCTCCGACCTCTATTGGTGGTCCGGCAATGAGGAGCGGGACCCATGGGAGTGGCGTCAGCTGATCGCCCGGAGTGGCAGGGTGGCCTACGGCAAATTCTTCGCCGGCAGGGCGGGCTTCATCTCCAGGGCGTGGTTTCCGCATTTCGCCAACTGGCGGCGGGACGGCTATGACTTCGACAGCCGGTGGGAGGACGAACGGGCCTCCATCCGCCAGAAGCGGATCATGGACTGCTTCTCCACGCGGGACGAGTGGTTTTCCTTTGCGCTGAAACAGCAGGCGGGCTTTGGCAGGGGCGGAGAGAAAAACTTTGAGGGGACAGTCACCGACCTCCAGATGAGTGGATATCTGCTGATCCGGGACTTCCGGCAGCGGATCAACAAGAAGGGCTTCCCCTATGGCTGGCCCATCTCCGTCTACACCACCCCGGAGAGTTTATGGGGATATGAGCATATCTCTTCCGCCTATTCCATTGCTCCCGCCGAATCCAGAGAGCTGATCTATGAGCAGGTGCGGAAGAATTTCCCGGAGGCCGCTCAGGAAGAACTGGATGGAGTCCTGGGCTGGACCCGATAATGGGACAGTGTTTGTGAGATACTATGAAAACTGAGAGGAGGGAGAAAGCCATGAAGGAGCGCACCTACATCTGTTGCGACCTGAAATCGTTTTACGCTTCCGTGGAATGCGTGGAGCGGGGGCTGGACCCCATGACCACCAATCTGGTGGTGGCGGACCAGCGGCGGACGGAAAAGACCATTTGCCTGGCCGTGACACCCTCTCTGAAAGCCTACGGAATCTCCGGTCGGGCACGGCTGTTCGAGGTGGTCCAGAAGGTGAAGGAGGTCAACGCCCGTCGAAAGTGGGCCGCCCCCGGCCACACCCTCAGCGGTTCCTCGGTGCTAGACCCGGAGGTGCGGACCAACCCCGCGCTGGCGCTGGATTATCTGGTGGCCCCGCCCCGCATGGCACATTATATCGACTGGAGCACGAAGATCTATCAGGTGTATCTCAAATACATCGCCCCGGAGGACATCTTCCCATATAGTATCGACGAGGTGTTCATGGATGCCACCAACTACCTGGACCTGTACCACATGACCGGCCGGGAGCTGGTCCGGACCATTATCCTGGACATCCTCAAAACCACCGGCATCACAGCGGCGGCGGGCATCGGTACCAACCTCTATCTGGCCAAGGTGGCCATGGACATCGAGGCCAAGCATGTCCCGGCGGACGAGTACGGCGTCCGCATCGCAGAGCTGGACGAGATGGGCTACCGGCAGAAACTGTGGAGCCACCGCCCCCTCACCGATTTCTGGCGGGTGGGACCCGGCTACGCCAGGAAGCTGGAGGCTAACGGCCTTTTCACCATGGGCGACATCGCACGGTGTTCTATCGGCAAGCCCATGGACTTCCGCAATGAGGACCTGCTCTACAAGCTGTTCGGGGTCAACGCCGAGCTGCTCATCGACCACGCCTGGGGCTGGGAGCCCTGCACCATGGAGGACGTGAAAGCCTACCGGCCGGAGAACAAGAGCATCGTCTCCGGGCAGGTCCTCCAGTGCCCCTATGACTTCCAGAAAGCCAGGCTGGTGGTTCGTGAGATGGCGGACGCCCTGGCTCTGGAGCTGGTGGACAAGAGGCTGGTCACCGACCAGCTGACCCTGACAGTGGGCTATGACATTGAGAATCTCACGGACCCTGGCAGGGCGCGACAGTTCCGTGGTGAGGTAAAGGTGGACCGCTACGGGCGGAAGATCCCCAAGCATGCCCACGGCACCGCAAACCTGTCCTACACCTCCTCTGGTGAGAAATTGCTGACGGCGGTGACGGGGCTGTACGACCGCATCGTGGACCCTGCCCTGCTCATCCGACGGCTGTCCATCAGCGCCAACCGTCTGCTGGAGGAGGGCAAGGCCCCGAAACAGGAGGCGGAGCAGCTGGACCTGTTCACCGACTACGCCGCCAGAGAAAAGCAGGCACAGGCGGACGAGGCCGCCCATGCCAGGAAGCGGAAGATCCAGGAGACTATGCTGGGCATCAAGAAAAAGTACGGCAAGAACGCTGTCCTCAAGGGGATGAATTTGGAGGACGGCGCTACCGCCAGGGAACGCAACCAGACGATCGGAGGGCACCACGAGTGAGCGGACGATACGACGACATCATCCATCTGTCCCACCCTACCTCCGCCAAGCATCCCCGGATGCCCATGGCGGACCGGGCGGCGCAGTTCTCGCCGTTCTCCGCACTTAGCGGACACAGCGCCGCCATTGCGGAGACGGCCCGTCTCACCGACCGGCGCGTGGAGTTGGAGGAGGATGACCGGGCGGAGCTGGACCGGAGGCTGGGCCTGCTGCTGGAACATATCCGGGAGCGGCCGGAAGTCACCGTTATATGGTTCCAACCAGACGAGCGGAAAGAGGGCGGTATGTACCGCACCACTACGGGCTGTCTGAAAAGGCACAGGGAGTTGGAACGGACCTTGGTGCTGGAGGACGGGACTGAGATCCCCATGGGGGATATTGTCGGCTTGGAAAGCAGCTGTTTTCATGGCAAGATGCAGATAGAATGATCAAATACTGACGGGGACGCATCATGGTGGTGCGTCCCCGTCAGTATTTGATAAGAACATCAGACGCGCGGCGCCGGAAAGGAGGAAGCGATGAACATTCGGAAGCACGTTGATTACCGTGCCATGTATATGGAGCTGGATCAGCTCATGGCAGAAAATCTGCCGCAGGTGAAGCTGTATTTTGAGATTGGACGGGTGGTCAGTGCCAGAGAAGAAAAGGGCGCGGCTGTGGCTGCCTCTGAATATTTGCGTGCCGCATATCCGGATGTTCCCGGTTTCTCTCCGCGCAATCTGCGTCGGATGCGGGAGTTTTACCGTATTTATGGAGCTGATCCGGAGCAGACAGCGATGGCCATGCGGATTGGCTGGACACAGAATGTCGTGATTCTGGAGGCGGAACTTACCCAGGAGGAGCGTACATGGTATCTGCTGGCCGCGGGGAACTTTGACTGGACTAAAAGCGAATTGACGGAGAAAATCAAATCGTCCGCGCACTTGGAAATTACCCTCGACGGTGTCACTATGGTATGCTATACTGAACAGAAAGAAGATATTCAGGAGCGCGGGGATCAGAATGACAAGGATACTTTTTGTGTGCCACGGCAACATTTGCAGAAGCCCGATGGCCGAATTTGTAATGAAGGATCTGGTGAAAAAGGCGGGGCTCGAGAAGGAGTTTTTCATCGAGTCAGCAGCCACCAGCCAGGAGGAGATTGGGAATCCGGTGTATCCCCCTGCCCGACAGAAGCTGGCCGAGCATGGGATCGACTGCTCGGGGAAAACGGCCCGCCAGCTCCAGAACGACGACTACGAGGAGTACGACCTCCTGATTGGCATGGAGCAGGCCAACTTACGGAGTATGTACCAAATTTGCGGCGGCGATTTTTCCGACAAGATGTCCCTTCTGCTGGATCATACAAACCGCCCCGGCGATGTGGCGGACCCATGGTACACCGGCGACTTCGAGGCTACCTGGCGGGATGTGCTGGCAGGATGTCAGGGACTGCTGAAGGAACTCATGGAGAGTTGAGGTGTCAGGTCAATGGATAAGCTAGTTGTTCGAGGTACAGAAATTAATGTCCAATGGGATCTCAAACGGGATGATTTTCTCAGTCTGACTGATATTGCGAAAATCAAGGATAGTGACAATCCTCGCTATATTATTCAAAACTGGCTTCGAAATCGAAATACCATTGAATTCCTTGGCGTATGGGAAACACTCTATAACCCTGATTTTAACCGTGTCGAATTCGATGCGTTTAGAACACAGGCTGGCCTGAACAGCTTTGTGATGACGCCACAAAAATGGGTGGATGCGACTAATGCCATCGGCATCGTTTCCAAGGCTGGACGCTACGGAGGTACTTACGCACATAAAGAAATTGCATTTGAGTTCGCCTCCTGGATCTCCGTGGAGTTTAAGCTCTATCTCGTCAAGGAGTTTGAGCGACTCAAGACCGAGGAAATGAAGCAGCTTGGCTGGGACATCAAGCGAAACCTGGCCAAGATCAATTACCGTATCCATACGGATGCCATCAAGGAGAACCTGATTCCGCCAGAGCTTTCCGCACAGCAGGTATCCATGGTATACGCCAGCGAAGCCGATGTCTTGAATATGGCGCTGTTTGGTATGACCGCCAGGCAGTGGCGGGATTGTCACCCTGATTTGAAGGGTAACATTCGTGACTACGCCAATGTCTCTCAGTTGGTTTGTCTGTCCAATCTGGAGAACCTGAACGCGGTGTTCATCAACGAAGGAATGCCTCAGACTGAGCGGCTGGCAAAACTCAACGCCATTGCCATCAGCCAGATGGAGATCTTGACGCAGGATCATCGTATCGAAGCTCTGGAGGCTTCCAGTGACAAACTGTCTCCAGTGGACGGATAAGAAGAACTCGTGGTGTGTGAGCAAGTCTCGCTCAACGTGTATCCAGGGTTCGAAACTGTGCGGTGTGTCCAAAAGGCACTGAATTGTCAGTGCCTTTTTGTTTTGCGCCGATGAAAATGGGTTGAGGGCCAATTTATAAAAAATCTATGTCAAATATTAAAAAAATTTTAAAAAACCTTAGAAAAAGAATTGCCAAACTTGGGGAGATATAGTATACTTAATTCTGGTTTCGATTTTTTGTCGGAACTAGAAACATACTATATCTTGTACAAAATATATAAAGGTAAGGTGAAAAAACTATGGATTTGAGCAGTTTCAGCACAGCAACGATTTCAGTGGCGGTTACCATAACCGGTCTGGTGGTTGTATTCCTGGCACTGATCGGACTGTGGGCAATTGTGGCCTTGTTTGGTATGTTCTTCTCCCAGAAGAAACCCAAAGCCCCTCAAGCGCCCAAACAAGAAGCTCCTAAGCCGGCGGCTTCTCAGCCAGCCCCATCCATCAAACCAGCTATGCAGGTTGAGGATGGCATTGGTGACGAGGTCATCGCTGTGATTTCCGCGGCGATAGCAGCTATGAGCGGCGGTGCTCCTGTGGCAATCCGCAGTGTCCGTAG
This sequence comes from uncultured Anaerotruncus sp., assembly GCA_944385965.1. Lineage (GTDB taxonomy): Bacteria > Bacillota > Clostridia > Oscillospirales > Ruminococcaceae > Anaerotruncus. The sequence goes on along the minus strand of CALWZG010000027.1, from coordinate 22,350 downwards.
AGCTAGGGAAGCTCGTCCCGTCTGGGCGCAGGCTGGCCTGATGCAAAACACCCAACCGTTTTAACCAGTAAACGAAAAAGGAAAGGGCTGAAATCATGTTAGAAATCTTTACCCAAGCAATCGTAACGCTGGTGGAAAAGAGCGGCTTTGTGACGATTTTCCAGGACCCCCGCCAGCTTGTAATGATTCTGGTGTCCTTTGTTCTGATGTACTTAGCCATTGGCAGAGGATTTGAGCCGCTGCTTCTGCTCCCAATCGCTTTCGGTATGTTCCTCACCAATATCCCCAACGCGAACCTGTATCATTCCGCTATCTTTATCAACGAGACCGCTCATATTGACTGGGAGATGCTGGCTAATACAGGCGGTTTGCTGGATTACCTGTATTTAGGCGTTAAACTGGGCATCTATCCGCCTTTGATTTTCTTGGGCGTTGGTTGTATGACCGACTTTGGTCCCCTGATCGCCAACCCCAAGAGCTTCCTGATGGGCGCGGCGGCTCAGCTGGGTATCTTCCTGGCCTTTATCGGCGCTTTGATTTTGGGCTTTACCCCCTCCGAAGCGGGTTCCATTGGTATCATCGGTGGAGCCGATGGCCCTACCGCAATCTTTACCACTACTCAGCTGGCTCCTCACCTGCTTGGTTCTATCGCTATTGCAGCCTATTCTTACATGGCGTTGGTTCCCATTATCCAACCTCCTATCATGAAGCTGCTGACCACCAAAAAGGCCCGTGCGGTTCGTATGGAGCAGCTGCGTCCTGTTTCCCAGACCGAGAAGATTGTATTCCCCATCATGGTTACCTTGGTGGTTTCCTTCCTGGTACCTGATACCACTCCTCTGATTGGTATGCTGATGCTGGGTAACCTGTTTAAAGAGTCTGGCGTGACCGAGCGTCTGTGCAAGACCGCTCAAAACGAGCTGATGAACATTGTAACTATCTTCCTGGGCGTAACCGTTGGAGCTACTGCTAATGGTGCTAACTTCTTGACCCCAGCCACCATCAAGATCGTTATTATGGGTCTGTGTGCCTTCGCCTTTGGTACCGCTGGCGGCGTTCTGCTGGGCGACTTGATGTATGTGGTTTCCGGCGGAAAGATCAATCCTCTGATTGGTTCCGCTGGTGTATCCGCTGTTCCGATGGCTGCCCGTGTTTCCCAGAAGGTTGGTCAGAAGGAGAACCCCACCAACTTCCTGCTGATGCACGCTATGGGTCCCAACGTAGCCGGTGTTATCGGTTCCGCTGTGGCGGCTGGTGTTCTGCTGTCCATCCTGCCTCACGCGTAAGTTCTTTGTTCGGTTTCTTCAAGCGGCTTCCGATGGAAGCCGCTTTTTTGTTCCTCGCTTGTAAGGAGGGGAAATGCAGAAACCTCAATTGAAAGTCATTTATATTTTTAATAAAAAATTATTTGACAAAATAAAATATAATTTAATGAAAATACAAATTGTAATTAGATAAAGGAGAAGAAAGATGTCGGAAGATCAGCTGCAAGAGCGATATTTACAAGTAAGACGTAAAATCATTGATGATTTTTTCGCTCGGATGAATCCCATGCAGAAAGAGGCGGTTTTCGCGATGGATGGTCCGGTGCTGATTTTGGCGGGAGCGGGCAGCGGAAAGACCACCGTCATCATCAACCGTATTGCCAATATGGTGCAATTTGGGGACGCCTATCACAGTGAGCGTATGCCAGAAGGTATCACCTGGGAGCAGGTGGAGTTTCTGGAGGAGTACGCAAACGGAGATAACTGGGAGATGGAGGAAGCGTTCTCTCTCATTCGAGGGAAAACGGTTATGCCTTGGAACATCCTGGCCATTACCTTTACCAATAAGGCCGCTGGAGAACTGAAACAGCGTCTTACCGCCATGCTTGGGGAAAAGGGAAATGATGTGAACGCCTCCACCTTCCATTCCGCTTGTGTGCGGATTCTGCGCCGGGAGATTGACCATCTGGGATATGGCCGCAGCTTTACCATTTACGACACTGACGACTCGGTGCGGGTGATTAAGGGGATTCTCAAGGAGCTGAACCTGGAAGAAAAGCGGTTTCCAGCCAAAGGGATTTTGGCGGCCATCGGGCGGGCCAAGGATGAACTGATGACACCGGAGGATTACGCCGCTCAAGCTGCCAAGGGAGAAGATTTCCGTATGGAAATGATCTCCAAGGTATATACCCGTTACCAGCAGCGGCTCCAATCCGCCAACGCGGTGGACTTTGATGATATTATCATGCTGACTGTGCAGCTGTTCCGCCAGTTCCCGGAAGTGCTGGACCACTATCAAAATCGGTTCCGCTACATCATGGTGGACGAGTATCAGGATACCAACCACGCCCAATTTGAGCTGGTGCGGCTTCTGTCCCAGGGCAGAGGGAACCTGTGCGTGGTGGGAGATGACGACCAAAGCATTTATAAATTCCGTGGGGCCACCATCGAGAATATCCTTCAGTTTGAGGACACTTTTCCAGGGGCAAAGGTGGTTCGCCTGGAGCAAAATTACCGCAGCACCTCCACCATTTTGGATGCTGCCAATGGAGTCATCTCCCACAACACCGAGCGGAAAGGAAAAAACCTTTGGACTCAAAATGGCCAGGGAGAAAAAATCCAGGTCCGCAGGACGGTGGACGAGGGGGCGGAAGCTCAATTCATCTGCGATACTATTCAGGAGAATGTGCGCAATGGAGCCAAATACTCAGACCATGTGGTGCTTTACCGGCTGAACGCCCAGTCCCAAATGCTGGAGCGGGGAATGGTGAAAGCGGCGATTCCCTATCGGATTATCGGGGGCCTGCGGTTTTATGAGCGGAAGGAAATCAAGGATATGGTTTCCTATCTCAGTGTTTTGGATAACCCAGCAGATACCCTGCGTCTGCGGCGGATTATCAATGAGCCGAAACGGAAGATTGGGGAAAGCACCATCAATCAGGTGATGGAAATTGCCATCGGAGAGCAGATCCCCGTATTTCAAGTGATTGAAACCGCGGAAAACTTCCCAATTTTGGGGAGGAAGGCAGCGGATTTGATGGCCTTTGGAAAGATGATGCGGGAACTGATGGATCAGGTGGGGGAATGTCCGTTGGACGAGCTGCTGGATGAGCTGTTGGAAAAGACAGGCTACCTGAAAATGCTGCGGGAACAGGGTTTGGAGGGGCAGACCCGCCTGGAAAATATCATTGAGCTGAAATCCTCCATGGCCAGATATGAGGAGTCCAATGAGGAGCCAACCCTGTCGGGATTTTTGGAGGAGATTTCCCTGTATACGGACATTGATAAATACGACCCTGACACAGATGCGGTGGTTCTGATGACCATGCATTCCGCCAAGGGATTGGAGTTTCCTTATGTGTTTGTGGCAGGCATGGAGGAAGGAATTTTTCCAGGTACCCAGGCCATGTTTGACCCTGCCCAGGTGGAGGAGGAACGCAGACTGGCCTATGTGTCCATCACCCGGGCTAAGAAGCAGCTTTACCTGACCGATGCGGCTCAGCGGATGCTGTTTGGCCAAACCATGCGGAACCGGCCCTCCCGCTTTTTGGGGGAGATTCCTCAGGAACTTTGTGAAACCAGCGATGAGACCATCGCCCGGCGGCAGATGGTAGCGGAGCGCATCGCCGCTATGCCCAAAAAACAATGGATTACCGCCAACGACAAGCGACTGGGGGTGGGAGAAAAGGCTGTTGCTCAGCAGGACACCACTGTTTTCCAGGCGGGGGACCAAGTGACCCATAAGGTGTTTGGAAAGGGCTTGGTGCTTTCGGTAACCCCTATGGGAAATGACCAGTTGGTTGAGGTGGCCTTTGAAAAGGTAGGCACCAAGAAGATTATGGCGAAATTTGCCAGATTGAAAAAGGCATAAGAAAAAGAAGGGGTCGAATTATAAAAGTCGATTGATAGGATTTGGGATTGTTTTCCACAAGAAGTTGTCGAAAATATGTGAAAAACTTTTTTTATATCCCCCATTTCGACAAAATAATAAGGATTGTCTTTGTATAATAAAGATGAATTCAGATTATGTCGAAAAGTGAGGCGAGAACATGGAGAACAAGGAAGTACAAGCTATTGGACTGAAGTTAGATGACGCTTGGAAAAAAATCCTGAAAAATCGAGAGGCGATGGAGCGCCTTCTGTCAAAGGGAGTCTCGTATTCCTCCCCAAAGCTGGTGGAATTGGATGAGCAGAACTTTCGTTTGGCTCAGGAACTCCACCAGCTGGAAAATCAATGGAATGAGCTTATGCAATGAGGCCAAGGTATGGGAATGAAAGAAACATTGATTCTTTTGGACAGATTGAAATTGTTCTGAATCAGGAAAATCCAAGCGGATACAGAAAAAACGGGGCTTTCTCAACCGGAATAAAGCGGTTTTGAAAGCCCCGTTTTATATATGGAAGGTTTGGATAGGCAATCAAATTAGGGGGATTGCTTGTTCAGATGGTCCAGAAAGGACTGATAAAAGGTCTGGTAATTCTCGCAGAGGTCCTCTAAATCCTCCCGGATGGGCAGAATTTCCTGGTCGCTTTTTAGAAGACTCTGCAAAACGCAAATCAGCGCCAGGTCGTGGGCCCTTTGTTCTTCTGTCAGCAGAACAGCCACCCCCTTTCTGTTTTTAGCATAACATAATCCAAAACTACTGGCAAGGGTTCCATTCAGAACCCAGGGAATTTGCGGAAATCTTTTAAGAAATCTCCCTGTGAATGCACAAAAAATCTTTCCTCTCATAAACTGTATTGAGTATAGCTCAAAACAGCGTTAGGAGGATTCGTATGGCAGAACAAAAACACGCTCCCGTCAACGCCACAGGAGCACATTGCTTTAAGGAAGCCGTCTGTATAGACGCCGGAAGAATCTATGACTCGTGTACAGATAAAGATTGTTTAACAGATTTGCAGGTTTATTTTACCGATCGGGCCCAGCCCGTCATTGACAGCGCCATCAGCGTAAAGTGCAAAGAAGTGGAAATCATTACTGTTTATGTGGATGTGGAACCGGTTCCTTTCAATAAAGGATTTTACTCGGTGGATTTGACCTTCTTCTTCAAGGTGACCTTAGGAGTTTACTGTTCCCCCGCATCTCCCGCTTCCACGGTGGTGGGTGTGGCGGCCTTCTCCAAAAAGGTAATTCTTTTTGGAAGCGATGGAAATGTAAAGGTGTTCTGTTCCACCGACGCCCGCAATTGCTGTGACCATGATAACACCAATATGCCTAAGGCCAGTGTCCATGTGGTAGACCCCATGTGCCTGGATAATAAGCTGGTGGATTGTTCCTGCAACAATGCTTGGGATTGCTGCGGTGTGAATATTCCCGCGTCGGTCTGCTGCAAATTTGATGGGGATTTCAATTGTGTCAAGCCTCAAAAAGCGGTTTTGATTACCATTGGGCTTTTTACAATTGTACAGCTGGAACGGTGTGTTCAGATGATGATTCCTGCCTATGACTTTGCGGTTCCCGATAAGGAAAGCACAAATACCACTGCGGATGACCCCTGTGAAATCTTCAAGAAGATTAAATTCCCTGTAAGCCAGTTCTTCCCTCCAAAACTGTCTGATGTAGAACAGATGTAATGGTTAGGTAAGTACATGTGGGGGCGGGGAAATATCCTCGCCCCCGGCTGAAAAGTTCTGGGCGGGACGGTTGTAAAAATGCTGTTCCAAAAGAAGCTTTATGTGGTATAATAACCGCAGAGCAGCTATTATACATTTTATGGCCAGGACGATACGTGGACAGAGCCCACTTCCGTCCCAATGGCCAATTATACCATTCACACCTTGTGTTCATGGTATAATAACCGCAGAGCGGCTATTATACCTTTTATGGCCAGGACGATACGTGGACAGAGCCCACTTCCGTCCCAATGGCCAATTATACCATTCACACCTTGTGTTCATGGTATAATAACCGCAGAGCGGTTATTATACCTTTTATGGCCAGGACGATACCCACTCCCGTCCAAGGCTGGTATTGGACAAGATAATTTGCGGATAAAGCTCCGCTTTAATTGACTGTTAGTATGGCAGCATTGGAGGAAGCAAGCAGCAAGGAGGAGACAAACAGATGGAAAAGAAATTGGGATTTGGATGTATGCGCTTGCCTTTGATTGATTCAGAGGACCCCACCAGCATAGATCTGGAAGCTTTCAAAAAGATGGTGGATGTGTTTATGGAGCGGGGATTCCGATATTTTGACACCGCCTATATCTACCACCAAAACCAAAGTGAACTGGCGGTGCGGGAAGCGCTGGTAAAGCGTTATCCCCGGGACAGCTTTTTATTGGCGGACAAGCTTCCGGTAGGATTTATGGATACTCCTGAGCAGGCGGCCCAAACCTTTGACCACCAGCTGGAAAAATGTGGAGTGGACTACTTTGATTATTACCTGATTCACAATGTAGGTGCCAGAACCTATCAAAAAGCCCAGGAGCAGGACGCATTCCGCCTGTTAAGTGAGAAAAAAGCCCAAGGGAAAATCCGAAAGTTGGGATTTTCTTTTCACGACACCCCGGAACTTTTGGAGCGGATTTTAACCGAGCATCCGGAGATGGAGTTTGTGCAGCTTCAGCTGAACTATCTGGACTGGGAAAACGCCAGTATTCAGTCCCGGAGATGTTATGAAATCGCCTGCAAATATGGGAAGCCGGTGATTGTGATGGAGCCGGTGAAGGGAGGGGTTTTGGCTAAGGTGCCGCCTCAGGTGAAGGAGATGTTCGAGGAATGTCATCCAGATTGGTCCTGCCCGTCCTGGGCCATTCGATTCGCGGCCAGCCAGCCCCAAGTGGAGATGGTACTCAGCGGCATGACCACTATGGAACAGCTTCTGGACAACATGGGCTATATGGAACACTTTGAGCCTCTGGGGTCGAAGGAATTGGAGGTAATTCAAAAAGCAGTAACAGAAATTAACGCCTCCATAGCGGTTCCCTGTACCGCCTGCCGTTACTGCGTAGATGGCTGCCCCAAAAAGATTCCTATTCCTGAATATTTCGCCCTGTATAACAATGTGAGACAGCATACCGTCTTTAATCAGTTTTACAGCCAGTTTGTATATTATCAGAACCTGAATCAGCGTTATGGAAAAGCCTCCGACTGTATTGGATGCCGTAAATGTGAACAGCATTGTCCACAGCACATCAAAATTTCTGAACAGCTGAAGGCGGTGGCCAAAACCTTTGAGGAAAATTCCATGCGGGAGCAGCTGCCCCAGGACATGGCTGACTGATATATTTTCGAGGCCCTGTATTTGGGCGGAATGACCAATCAGGGGAGGCACCGCAGAGGTTTCCCAACAAACAGAAGGGCCGGAATTCTCCAATGAGAATTCCAGCCCTTTGCGCCAAAAGCGCTATGGGTTACTTCATCTGGTTTTCAAAGTGACAGGCTTATTGATACAGGCAGGAACCATCCCGCAGGCCCAGTCCCATACCTCTGCCCTGACCACGGCCTTGACCTTGACCTAAGCCCATTCCAGCACCCAGTCCACAGTTGCCAGCGCCCAGACCGCAGCCGGCTCCCATACCGGTTCCATCACAAACAGACTGGCGCTCCTGCATAGCAGCAATCCAAGCGTCCGCCTGCTCCTGAGTGATGGTTCCATTGGCCACACCTGCGTTCAGGCGGTCCTGCTGGATTTCTCTGGTGGCCTGCTGGAATTCAGAAAGCTTTCCAGCATCAGCGGCGATGGAGCCGTAGCTTTTGCCGGATTGGCGCTGGGCGATAACATCTTTCAAGGATTGATCGGTGACACCAGCCGCCGCCTCAGCTGGGGTTTGATAAGCGCTGGCAGCGAAAGAAGTAACAGAGGCGGATACCAAAGTGAGAACAGCGATACATCCAACAGCAAATTTCTTCATATTTTTCATCTTGGCAACTCCCTTTCTGTGTTTGTGGGTAATTTCCTTTCGGTGTTTTTATCCTACCCCTCCTATATGGCAGTTTGATGGCAGTTAGAGGTTATTTATCAGGCATTTTTTTGTCCCTGCCACAAAACTGCCTTATAGAGGCGCTATGATATTGGAAGTTGGATGAGTTGTTTTCAACAGGCTCAAAAGCTGCTGACTTATAATAAGAGGGAGGAATTCGTATGGCGACCATGCTGATTGCGGACGACAATCCGCAGCTGCTGAATATTTTGAAAAGCGCTGCCCAGAAGGAGGGGTTCGACACCATTCTGGTTCAGGACGGGGAACAGGCCCTGGAAGCGTTCCAGACAAGCAAGCCCCAGATTATTCTTTTGGATGTGATGATGCCAAAACTGGACGGATTCCAGGTGTGCCGTGAAATCCGCAAAAGTTCGGATGTACCGGTGATTATGATTACAGCCCGAGGGGAAGATTTTGAGAAGATTATGGGGCTGGATATTGGGGCAGATGATTATATTGTAAAGCCCTTTTCCCCAGGCGAGGTGATGGCCCGGGTCCGGGCGGTGCTGCGGAGAATTGACCGGAACTCCGGGGACGGGGCGAAGATTCTGACCATCGACAACCTGACCATCAATCTGGAAGACTATACAGTTTCCATTGGAGGCACCCCAGTGCTGCTTACCAAGCGGGAAACAGATATGCTTTGGACCCTGGCCAATGGAAGAAACCGGGCTTTTACCAGAGAGATGCTGCTGGATTTGTTGTGGGGGTATGATTATTATGGGGATTCCCGCACAGTGGATTCCCATATGAAGCGCCTGCGGGCTAAGCTGGAGGCGGTGCCCCATCCCGCCTGGAAAATCGCCACCATCCGCAATGTAGGATATAAGTTTGAGGTGCAGCCATGAAAAATAAAATGGTCTGGAAGCTGACCGCTTGTTTTGCGGCGGTGCTGCTGTTTTTTACCACTGTGATGGGCGGGGTCTTTGTATATATGTTCCGTCATCATACCATTGCCATCAACCGGGCTGCTATGGAAGAAAAAGCAGTTTCCATCGCCGAGACCTTGGCTGATTTTCAAACGGGAGCTGGCACAGGCATGGGTATGGGTTATGGCCGGGGCGGTATGGGAGGCTATGGAGCTTATCTGCGGTTTTTGAATCAAATCGCCATGGCTGAGGTTTGGGTGGTGGATGAGCAGCTCAACCTGCTGACCCCTGGCCATGGACAGTCCCCCTCCTATGGGGAACTCCCTGAAAACGCCGAGGAGATTGTGAAACGGGTTTTCAACGGGGAAATCACCTATGGGGAGGAGTTTTCCGGCTTGCTGGACACCCCTACCATCACAGTGGGTGCGCCCATCCAAGGGCCGGATGGGGTACTGGGGGTGGTGCTGCTCCATTCTCCCGCCAGCGGGGTAGATGAGGCGGTATATCATGGAATGTCCGCCTTTGGGGTTGGGGTTCTGGCAGCGCTGCTTCTGGCTGGGACGGCGGCCTTCTGGTTGTCCTGCCGTGTGACCGCTCCTCTGAGAGGCATTCAGACCGCCGCTCTGAGGTTGGCAGAAGGGGATTATTCCGCCCGGACCGGTGTGGTGCAAGGGGATGAGATTGGCCAGCTGGCGAAAGCGGTGGATTTTCTGTCGGGGCGGCTGGCCCAGGCGGACCAGGAACGGGCAGCCCTGGACCAGCTGAAACAAGATTTTGTGGCTAACGTATCCCATGAGTTGCGCACACCAGTAGCGGTCCTTCGGGGGTCTTTGGAGGTTCTTGTGGATGGAACGGTCAGCGATTCCCAAGAGGTGGAGGAGTACCATCAGCAGATGCTGGCGGAAAGCCGCCATCTGGAGCGACTGGTGAATGACCTGCTGGACCTGTCCCGCTTGCAGGACGCCCAGTTCCAGCTGGACATGGGGGAGGTAAACCTGTGCGACCTGACCCGGGATACAGCCCGGTCTATCCGCAGGGCCATCCAGTCCAAAGGGCTGGAACTTTCCACCCAGTTCCCGGAGGAAGAATGCCTGGTGCGGGGGGATTATGGCCGGCTCCGGCAGCTGGTTCTCATTTTTTTGGATAACGCTGTTAAGTTTTCAAAGGAGGGGGGCAGGGTCACCTTGGCCTTGGAGGAAAAGGAAAAGGGATACCTTCTCTCGGTTACAAACCAGGGAGAAGATATCCCCGCAGAGGAGCTGCCCCGCCTCTTTGACCGCTTTTACAAAACCCATAGCGGGGCCAATCGTTCTGGCACAGGACTGGGCTTGGCCATCGCCAAACAGATTGCTGACCGGCACCAGATTGAGATTCAGGTCCAAAGCGGCGGTGGGGAAACCAGCTTTACCCTTGTGTTTCCCTAAAAATTCTGTTGAAACCACGCCTTCATGGTATCCAAAACTTGTACCAATTGGTCCTCCTGAATGATATAGGGAACCATGGCGTACAGATAGTTCAAGAAGGGGCGGCTGAATACCCCCCGCTGATAAGCAAACTTTTGGTATCCCGCCAGGGTAGAGGGGTGGTCCACCTCCACACAGACACATCCGCCCATGATGCGTACCTCTTTCACCTTGGGGTGGGAGAATCCTTCCATCTCCCGGCGGGTAATCTCCTCAATCCGGCGGATTTTGGACAGGTAGTCCTCCTCCTCAAAAATATGGATGGATTCCAGGGCCACGCTGCAAGCCAGTGGATTTCCCATAAAGGTGGGGCCGTGCATCAAAGCGTGTTCGGGGTTGTCATCGTAAAAGCCCTCAAAAACCTTTTGGCTGGCCACAGTGACAGCATGGCCAATATATCCTCCGGTGAGGGCCTTGCCCAGCACCAGAATATCCGGCTGCACCAAATCCGCCACGAACCGGTTACCAGTACGGCCGAATCCAGTGGCCACCTCGTCGAAAATCAGCAGGACCCCGTACTGGTCACACAGCTCTCTGGCCCGCTGCAAAAAGGGAAGGCCATACATCCGCATACCGCCGGCCCCCTGCAAGAGAGGCTCCACAATCAGGCAGTTCAGATAAGGATGGTACTGCTGGAAAGCCTGTTCCAGAGCTGGAATCTGGGTGGGGATGTGAACCACCTGCTTACTTTTCCCATAGGCTTTCAATACAAAGTGGTAATCCTCATCATCTCCTACCTCCATAGTTTTGAAGGTATCCCCATGATAGGCGTGTTCCAGCGCCAAAACCATGGTGCGCTGTTCCTGCCCCTGATTCATGAAATATTGGAGGGCCATTTTCAAAGCCACTTCCACAGCCACGCTGCCGGAATCGGAGAAGAAACAGTGGTTTAAAGTCCCCGGAAGCCAGTTTTCCAGTTTTTCCGCCAGGCGCAGGGCTGGCTGATGGGTCAGGCCGCCCAGCATCACATGGGAGAATTTTTCGGCCTGGGAGATGAGGGCTTGATTCAGCCTGGGGTGTTTGTAGCCGTGAATCACGCTCCACCAGGAGGACACCGAGTCAATCAGCCGCTGGTCCCGTGTATAAAGGTAAACCCCTTGGGCGTCCACAATCTCATAAGGGGGAGCCATTGTTTTCATCTGCTGATAGGGATACCAAATCATAAGCCGCCTCCATTCACTTCCTCATAAAGTTCTGCCAATTGGGTGGGGGAAATCTCCAATTGGGAGGCCCCTTCCTGAACCTGAGCGATGACCTTCAGGCCGGTCAGACAGGCGCACATCTTTACATTGTCCTCATGCATGGGATTCCCCGGCTGGAACCGGTTGAAAATGAGTCCCTTGATAGGGATACCTGCCCCTTTCATGTAGGCCACCGTCAGTCCCACGCTGTTGATGGTTCCCAGGCCTGCGTCCGCCACAATCAGGCAGCTGAGATTCTTGGCCTTGATGAAATCGGTAAGCTGAATTTTCTGCTGGTCGAAACGAAGAGGGCAAAGAATTCCCCCGGACCCTTCCACCGTAATCAGCTGGTAACGCTGGGCCAGCTGGTCGAACCCTGCTAAGGCTTTTTCCATCTCAACAGGGTTCCCTTCCATCTGGGCCGCCAGGTGAGGGGAAACAGCGTTTTCGTACACATAGGGACACATTTCTTCCAACGGTTGGTCGATTCCAGAGACGGATTTTACAAACAGGGCGTCCCCTGGAATCAAAGCCCCATCCGCTCCTCTCTGGTTGCCGCTCATGGCGGCCTTGTAATAGGCGGCCTGATAGCCTCCCTGATGAAGGGCCTTTAGAATCAGGCCGGTTACAAAGGTTTTCCCCACATCTGTTCCCGTTCCGGTGATAAATAATCCTTTAGCCATGATAAAACCCCACCTCGTATCCAAGTTGTTTGAGCATCTTGTGGTCGGTTTCCACCGAGATGCCCGCTGTGGTCAGCATATCCCCAGAGATAGCGGCGTTGGCTCCAGACAGGAAACAGCCTCTGCCCTGGTCCCCTAAAAGCCCCCGTCCCCCCGCCAAACGGATGAATGCTTTTGGCAGCAGGAACCGGTAAACCGCCACAATCCGTTCCAGTTCCTGCCGGGGCAGCTTGGGCTGCTCTCCCAGAGGGGTTCCGAGAATGGGGTTCAGCAGGTTGATGGGAACGCTTTGAATCCCAAGTTCCCGCAGGGTCAGGGCCATATCAATCCGGTCCTCGGGGGTTTCCCCCAGCCCCATGATGCCGCCGCTGCAAACCGATAAACCAGCGGCTTGCGCTGCTCGGATGGCTTTAATTTTGTCCTCAAAGGTGTGGGTGGTGCAGATGTTGGGGAAATTGCGGCGGGAGGTTTCCAGGTTGTTGTGAACCCTGGTGACCCCGGCTTCCTTCAAACGTCTGTATTGAGCCTCATCCAGCAGACCAAAGGACACACAGACCGAAATCCCAACCTCCCGCCTAATCCGCTGGATGGCTTTGCACATTTCCTCTACCTCCCCGTCAGTGAGGCGTTTTCCGGAGGTGACAATGGAATAGCGGGGGACCCCCTGTTCCCAGTTGACTCGAGCCTGCCGCACCAGTTCCTCCTCCGGCAGCAGGGGATAGCAGGCGGCTCCTGTATGGTTGTGGGCCGATTGGGCGCAGAACTTGCAGTTCTCCGAGCATCGGCCGCTTTTTCCGTTGACAATGGTGCAAAGGTCGAACCGGTTGGCGCAGAAATGCCGGCGGATTTCATCCGCTTTTTCCCGCAGCTCCATCAAGTCCTGGTCATATAAAAGCAGGGCTTCCTCTTTTGTGAGGGCCTCCCCGGACAATACCTTGTCCCTAAATTCCTTGACGTATGACATAGCAGTTCACATCCTGTTCTTCTGTATAAAAGGGATTAAACGTTTGGCCAGAACTGCCCCTAAAAGGCAGAGTAAAATATCCCCTGGGACAGCCAGCAAAAAGCAATAGAGAAATAAAGCCCACAGCCCGATGGGGGTGCCCAGGTAGAAATTGCTCAGCAGGTAGTAATAGCCCATACCAAAAAGATACACGATTCCCAAACCTATAAAATTGGCTGCCAGCAGTCTGGGATAATTGGGATGGGAGACCTGATTGGCGATGGAGCCGGTCACATAGGCGGCGATAGCGAATCCGATGATATAGCCAAAGCTGGGCTTCAGCAGATAGGCGGGACCTCCCCCCTCAGCGAATATGGGCAGTCCCATCAGCCCCATGCAGATGTAAACCATCACCGAAAGGAATCCCAGTTTGCCTCCCAGCAGAAGCCCCGCCAGCATGGTAAACAGAAATTGCAGGGTGAAGGGAACCACCGGAATGGGAATCCGAAGAAAGGCCCCCGCTGCGATGAGCGCCACCATCAGGGCGCACAGGGTAATGGTTCGGGTTTTGGATTGTCTCAAAGGAAGCCCTCCTTATTTTCAAGTTTGAGGCTGACCTCCCCAGAGGATAAAGATTCTTCCTGCCCATCCAGATAGCGGACCCTCAGCCGGCAGGCGTCGTCAATCTCAAGAGCGGTGGCCTGTTTGGCCTGTCCGCCTGTCAACACAGAAACCTCCCTGCCCAGAACCAGACTGCGGGCCCGGTATTTTTCCACATAGTCGGCCTGTTCCAAGTGGGTGTAACCATCCATAAAGCGATTGAGGAATTCTGCCGCCAAACGGTTTTTTCCGTCATCCTGGGGGGATTGGAAAACCGCTCCAGCGATGGATTCCAGTTCCTTTGGGAATCCCTGCCGAGGGGGATACACATTTATTCCCACCCCCAAAACGGCGTATTCCACCAAACCGTTCTCCAGCCCGAAGGAGGCTTCGGTTAAGATGCCGCAGACCTTTTTGCCTCCCACATAGATGTCGTTAATCCATTTAATTTGGGCTGGCTGACCGGAGACCGCCTCAATGGCCTCGCAGACAGCCACAGCGGCCATGGTGGTGATTCTCACCGCCTGCTGGGCGGAATACTGCTGAGGACGCAGCAGCAGGCTTAGATAAATGCCGGTTTCCGGCGGAGAGAAGAAGCTGCGCCCTAGCCGGCCCCGGCCCTGGAGCTGGTGATTGGCGATGATGGCGCAGCCTTCCAAGGCGCCCTGGTGGGCCTTTTCCCGAACCCATAGATTGGTGCAGGAGACTTCCGGCACTACAACCAGGTCCAAACAAGCGCATTGGGGGGCCAGATATTTTTGGATGCCCTGGTTGGAAAGAATATCTGTGGCGGTGGAGAGGCAGTAGCCCTTGTTGGTAACTGCGTCGATGGGGTATCCTTCCGAACGCAGGGTTTTCACCCCTTTCCAGACAGCGGCCCTGGATATTTGAAGCTGTTTGGCGATTTCCTCTCCGGAAAAGTATGTACCTTTGCCGGACTCAAAAAGAGCCAGCAGTTTTTCCTTGGTGGTCATTTTGACACCTCCAAACAAGAAAAAGTATACCAGCCCCTAAAATAATTGTCAATCAGAAACTTAAATTAGGTTTACAATTGATGAGACGAGGGTTCTATATAAAAGCAATGCAATTATTGACATATGTCAATAATTGTGCTATGATGACACCAAAGGATTGGGAAGGGGAGGGAAGCTGATGCCAAGGCCAAAAAAGTGCCGCAGGGTATGCGGCCTTCCCAAACGTCGGCGTTTTGGCCCCATGGAACCCCTGGAATCCGCCAGCCAGGTATGCCTCCTGGTGGAGGAGTATGAAACCTTGCGGCTGATGGACTGGGAAGGATTGACCCAGCAGGAGTGCGGGGAGATGATGGGGGTGGCCCGAACCACGGTGCAGGCCATTTATGATTCTGCCCGCAGGAAAGTAGCTGATTGTTTGGTAAATGGCAAGACCCTTTTGATTGAGGGGGGCCATTATCAAATCTGCTCCAGGACCATGGAGGATGGCTGTCCCAAAGAATCCCAATTGTGTAAAAAATGCTGTGGCAGGAGGAATTTGTTATGAAAATTGCGGTAGCCTGTGATGGCGCGCAGATTAGCGGGCATTTTGGGCATTGTGCCCATTTCCTGTTCTTTCAGGCGGAGAATGGCCAGATTGTAGGGCAGGAGGATTTGCCAAGCCCTGGACATGGCCACGGGGTTCTGCCTGATTTTGTGGCGGACCAGGGAGCTTCGGTCATCATCAGCGGAGGCATGGGTGCTGGGGCTGTGGAAGCCTTTGAAAGACGGGCGGTAGAGGTGATTACCGGCGCGTCTGGCGACCCGAAAGAAGCGGTAGAGCGTTTCCTCAAGGGGGAGCTGAAGTCCTCCGGTGTGGGATGCAGCCATGAAGGGCATGGCCATGGCGAGGGCGGCTGCCACGGCCATGGAAGCTGCGGCGCCCATTAAAGGCGTAAATGAAGCTGGAATCTTTATAAGACGTATACAGCTAAAAAGGTGGGGTTCTTTTCATAAAGAACCCCACCTTTTCAAACTTATATAGATGTTTTATGGCAGCCGCAGCAATGGCTGTCTTTTTCTTTTCTTGATTGGCAGGAACAGGCGTCAGGACATCCAATACATTTTTTTCCGCTTTTTTTCGCTTTATATACATAGAAGCCCGCGGATGCGATAATCCCCACCAGAATCGCAATCACAATGTAATCAATCATCAAGCGCTCGCTCCATTCAAAGCGTATTCACGCTTCAATTCTTTTTCCGATTTCAAGCACAGATATACCAGAATGGCGGCGAAAGCGGCCACTATAACGAATCCAAGCAAGAACCCAGCACCCAGAGCGCCAGTTGTAACCAGCGTACCAATCTGATAAACAAGGAAGCCCACACTATAACCGGTCCCCAGCTGCAACCCAATACCAGCCCACAGCCACTTGGCGCTCTTCATCTCAGAGTTCATGGCGCCAATGGCGGCAAAGCAGGGCGGTGTATACAGGTTGAACATCAGATAAGCCAGAGCGGCAACCTTGGTAATCGCGATGATGCCTGCCACTTCGGTGCCAGAGCCTTCAATCATAGCCAGCTCGTCAGTATTGATGAAATTTTCCAAACCTACAAAGCAGACAGCCAAAGTCCCAACTACATTTTCCTTAGCGATGAAGCCGGTGACAGCGGCGGCTGCCAGCTGCCAGCTCAGGACACCCACGATAGGCACCAGCAGATAGGCGAAGGGGCCAGCGATGGAAGCTAGGATGGAACTGTCAGCGGTTTCCGCCACCTGGAGATTCCAACTGAAGGTCTGCATAATCTGTACAGCAGTATTGCACAGCAGGATAATGGTAGCGGCTTTGACGATGTAGGACCAGCCCCGGGCACACATCGCCTTTAAGGCAAAAAGCAGGGAAGGGATTTTATACTCAGGAAGCTCAATGATGAAGAAGGACTTCCGGTTCTTGTAACCGGCGATTTTGTTGACCAGCAGAGCGCCCAGGAAAATCAGGATAATCCCGGTAAAATACATGATAAAGCTTACCCAGCCGGCATCATCAAAGAAAGCGCCGGCAAACAGGGCAATCACAGGAATTTTGGCGCCGCAGGGCATAAAGGGGGTCAGCATGGCGGTGGCTCGGCGTTCCCGCTCGTTGCGTATGGTGCGGCTGGCCATAACACCGGGGATAGCGCATCCGGTGCCGATGACAAAGGGGATAACAGATTTACCTGACAGGCCTACCTTCTTGAAGATAGGGTCCAGTACCACGGCCACACGGGACATATAGCCGCAGTCCTCCAGCAGGGCGATGAGGAAGTACATAATCATAACGAGGGGCAGGAAGCCTACCACAGCGCCAACACCACCGATGATACCATCTGCTAAAAGCGCTGTCAGCAATGGATTGGCGTTGGACAGCGCTTCGGCAACGGTTCCCTGAAATGTTTCAATCCAAGCTACCAGGGTATCGGCGATGTAGGGTCCGACCCAAGCTTGGGAAATCTGGAACACCAGGAACATGACCGCCGCGAAGATAGGGATTCCCACGATTTTATTGGTGAGAATCGCGTCTATATCGTCCCCAGTTCCCTTGTCCTTGGTGAATACCTTTCGGTTCTCCACTTGGGAAACCAGCTCGTTGACAAAAACAAACCGCCTACGGTCTGCATCTTCCACCGCTTTTTTATCGGTCAAATCAATGTCACCTTGGGTATAGGGCGGGGTTTGTCTGCTTCCTTTCAGGGATACAACCGTGTCTACCACTGTTTTCAAGCCCTCAGCCGAAGTGGATATTGTCTCCACTACCGGACACCCCAGCTTACTGGAGAGTTCAGGTACATTGATAACAGTCCCCTTTTTGGCGTTGAGATCACTTTTATTCAATGCGACCACCACTGGTATGCCCAACTCCAAAAGCTGAGTGGTAAAAAACAGGCTGCGGCTAAGATTGGTAGCGTCTACAATATTGATGATGGCATCAGGATGCTCGTGCCGCACATAGGAACTGGTGATGCTCTCCTCTGAGGTGAACGGAGACATGGAGTAAGCTCCGGGAAGGTCTACCGCAATTAAATCCTCGGTGCCGCTGTAATAGGCCTTTTTAATAGGATGCTCTTTCTTTTCTACGGTAACACCAGCCCAGTTTCCCACTTTTTCGTTTCGTCCTGAGAGGGCGTTGTACATTGTGGTTTTTCCTGAGTTGGGGTTGCCGGTTAAGGCAATACGCATAGATAACTCCTCCTCTTTTCGCAAGCTATAAACTGTCTATATATTACAGCGCATGAAGGTTATCATATGCTAACCCTGGTGCGCAGTAAACCAACACTTACACAGACCTGCCTGGAGGTGAATACTCCAGGCTCACCACCGGCTCAGTTAAATTTGGATAGCGGCAGCCAACTGATTGTCGATATTATATCTGCCATCTTTAATAGACACAACACAGCCCCCTTTTAACCGGGATACTACGGTAATAGGTTCACCAGTATAGCAACCGAGGGAAAACAGAAAAGCGTCCAGCTCCTCATCATCGGTAGCAATGCCTTGAACAAGATACTCTTTTCCTTCCATAGCGTCCATTAAAGTCATAAAATCCACCTTTTCATTCTTGATACACTGTAATAAGCAGGAAGGTTAGCGATGAGCAACCTACATGCATGAAAAAAGGTTAGCGAATCCTAACCGTGTGTTATTAGCATAAACTAACTTAGTCCAATTGTCAAGAGGGAATTTCATTTTTTGAAGAATAAAAATTTTCTACCAGCAGCAAACAGCTTTCCCGGCAGTCCCCGCTCAGCCAAATGAAACTGTTACATCATATGCAAATCTCGAAAGACTAAGGTTATCTCTTTGTCGCTGACCTTCTGAATCCAAAACAAAGCAGTTAAATCACTTGGTTCTCCATCAATTGGCACCCTATCAAAGAACACTTCACCTATGATATTCTCATAATTCAGTCTGGAGATTCCCCAGGTCTGAACTATTTCAGGGGAAATCCCATAGTCAAAAAAGCTGATGGACGATTCCATCTCATCCAGCCAACGCTCTTTATCAGGATGATTCAAAACAGAGGTCACTTTACTGTTAACAGGGTAATCCTCTCCATACAATTGCTTCATATCATCCTTTGTGTACCAGGGTTGGCCATATGTAAAAATGGCCGCTTCCAACCTTTCCGGTGTCCATACCCAGATTTCTCCATCGATCTCTTGGGTATTGTCATACAGAATAAAATCCAAAGCTTCCGCATATTTCTCCTGGGACAAAAGTTCAATCCACTCACAATTACAAAATTTTTGATTTCTTCTTTATTAACTGTGGCGGACAGAGTCTTCATGTTGAAACCTCTCATTCTTCTTTGCTTCTATCAATGGTGATAATGGGTCAATGTGGAAAATCAAACACCGCAAACCACTAAAAAGCGGATTGCGGTGTTGTGTTTTGGCACCCCCGGCGAGAATCGAACTCACAACTAACCCTTAGGAGTTCGACAATCTCATTCTATGCTGGTGTGGCATAGTCCTCTACAATACTTGCAAACCCCTGATTTTATGCGGTTTTTTCGATTTCGTTATGTTTCGTAGTGCTTGATGGTATTGGCTCATATTTAATGGTGTCTGCAAGTCTTATTAGCAAATTATTAGCAAAGATATTGCAAGTTGTCAAGGGATTACTTTGCGTTCAAAATTGAATTCGAACATTCTAATGGACCGCAGCTAAAAAGCGGTCCATTTTCTCTTATATACAACATTGTATGAAAAGCCATCGCAGCTGCGGTGGTTTTTCATTTTTTAAAGGAGGTTGAAAGTATGTATAGCCTGGTCAGCATTGATTCTAAAGGATATGGGAAAATCTACAAAGCGGTCATGCGTGACCGGGAATTACCCATTTTAGCAAAGGCAATCTATGCCTATTTCTGTGCCTATGCTGGATGCGCAGGGCAGGCTTATCCAAAGAGGAATAAAATTATACGGGACCTGGGAGTCAACAAGGATACCTATACAAAACACCTTGCTTTCCTGGTGAACCGCGGATACCTTGTGAAGGAACGTACCACAACCGGCAATCAATTTACTATTCTCTCGAAAATTCCTGCTTATAACTCTACCGTGCAAATCGATTTGGGAAACACTGATCTGCTGGTTTTTGAAAGTGCGGCTGCTCGTGGTTTTGGAACGGTTCCCAAGCTGGTGATGGTAGATCATCGGCTGTCACCACAGGCCAAAGCTATCTATGCTTACTTTGCATCCTTTGCGGGAGCTGGCACCACTGCTTTTCCAAGACGCTCCACGATCATGAAAGAGCTGAGAATCGGCTCAGTGGGGACATACTACCGGCACTTTAATCAACTGGTGGAGCATGGATATCTTTCTGCGGAACAGAAAAAGGAAGAGGGACGTTTTGCTCCCTGCATCTACCGTCTGCATGAAGCCATTGAGCTGGAACTGGCGGACACAAATACACCCATTGACCCCAAGGGGCCTTCAGATGTACCCTTGTCCGAAAAATCGCAACACGGTGGAAAAGAGTTGAAAACTTCTCTTCCCATGTCCGAAGAACCGATGTCCGAAAAAGTGATATCCGGAAAAACGGTACACCAAAAAATCGGATGTAATAATAAAAACAAAGAGTTTATAACAAACAGTTCTTTGGATAAAGAACAGGTACATAATCATCAGGCGAAAGGGGATGGTGCGTCTTGTCGGCCCTATACGGCAGTGGATGTGATGGAACTGATTGGTTATCAGCAGCTAGTGAAAGATGTAGATGGATGGGGAAATCTGCTCAAAACAACGCTGAAGCGGATCCTCACCACTGATGAGGAAAGGCGTTACAGGCAGACAATGGGTGCTGTCCTGCTGGAATTGGTGATTCAGCTGACAACGCTGCTCAATGGAGTGGAAGATCCTGCTCCACTTCTGAAAGCCCTGCAGGGTCAGGCATTTTCCGAAATGTTTGATGGATTTTTAGACCAATGGAATGAAATCCGCAATGTAAAAGCCTATGTGGCAGCGTCTGTTCGGAACCTGGTGTATTGATGGAGGCTTGTCGTTGGCAGGCAGGCTTCGGTAGGAAATCCAAGTATGCCAATACAATCCTTAAAAGTTCTTTTGTTACATAACTTTTTCTTGTTAGACACGAAAAAGTATTTGAATATACTGAATAATTCGTCTATAATAAGATTAGAAAATAACAAGGGGGCGATCCTGTGATTTTAAGACCATCCTATATCAAGGCCATTACACCGTTTATTGATCAGCCGCTGGTGAAGATACTGGCAGGAGTGCGGCGCTGCGGGAAATCCACGATCTTCTCCATGCTGGCCGACGAGCTGCGCCAGCGTGGAATACCAGAGGAGCGGATCATCCAGAAATCTTATACCGAGATGGATATCCCGGCGGATATCTCTGCCAAGGAGATGTACGGCGAGTTAAAGGCCCGCATTCAGGGAAAGGACCGCTGCTACCTACTGCTGGATGAGATCCAGGAGGTCAAAGGCTGGGAGAAGGCAGTCAATAGCCTGCTTGAGGGCAAAAATGTAGATATCTATGTTACTGGTTCCAACTCCAAGCTGATGTCCAGTGAGATCTCCACCTACCTTACCGGCCGCTACGTATCCATTCCGGTCTATCCCCTGTCTTTCCGGGAGTTTCTGGACTTTAAAACAGGGGATTCCCGTCCGCCCAAAGAACTGCTGGAGGACTATATCCGCTTCGGCGGGTTCCCCATCATTGCTCTTGGCAATTATGATGAACAGAGTGCGTATCAGATCGTCAACGGTATCTACCATACTGTTATCTCGCGGGATATTGTCAAGCGGCACCGGATCAATAAGCAGGACCTGTTTGACCGGGTTGTGAAGTATCTGATGGAAAACATGGGAAAGACCTTTTCGGCCAGTTCCATCACCAAGTTTCTGCGCAATGAGCACCGCACGGTCTCGGTGGAGTCGGTTTATAACTACCTGCGCTGGCTGGAACAGGCTTTTGTCGTCTATCCCTGCCACCGATACGATATCCAGGGCAAAGCGGTTCTGGCTACCCAGGAGAAGTACTATCTGGCCGACGCAACCCTGAAATACTGTCTGCTGGGTTACGACCGGAAGATGTTGGACGGGGTGCTGGAGAATATCGTGTTTTTGGAGTTGAAGCGCCGGGGCTATGAGGTCTATATCGGCAAGAACGCAGCCAAGGAGATCGACTTCATTGGCATCCGCCGGGAGGAGAAGATCTATGTCCAGGTCTGTGTCCAGTTGCCGGAAAACTCTGACCGGGAAGTAGGCAACCTGATGGAGGTCCAGGACCATTACCCCAAATATGTGGTTACCACCAACAGCCTGGATGTGGGTAACGAGAATGGCATCCGTATTGTACATCTGGCGGATTTTCTACTTTCTGAGCAGTGGTAGACACCGGTTTCTTTTATAAGAGGCCATTCTGTAAAAAATATCTTTTCATAATCATGTATATGAGATAAAATTAAATAAAACACAAAATATTAAGTCGATAATTTTAAAATAACGCTATATACTGTATTTGAAGTGTTTTTTGAATTCTTCGTTGAATTCTCCGGTTGGCAGTTTCATTGCTGCTGTATGTATTTATCAGCGCAGTACTCCCATCATGGGTGTGCTGCGCTTTTTTGTATAAAGAAAACCACGCGATAGTCGCGTGGTTCAAAAGAGCTTAAGCGGTGAAAAAGATAAAAAAACTCCTAATGTGTTAGATTAGAAGTGTGACCTGCCAGTTACACAGCAAAACACA
>CALWZG010000026.1 GCA_944385965.1 uncultured Anaerotruncus sp. | reverse complement strand
AATGGGCGGGAAATCTGCATCCTGGATTTGGAGGTAGCCTATTACGGCCATCCCTGCTTTGACCTGGCCTTCTTCGCCAACCACTTTTTACTGAAAACGGTGAAAAACCGCTGCTACAAGGACGCTTATCTGTCCATGCTGGCCTATATGCTGGATTTGTATTTTGAGAAATTGACCTTCCTGCCCAAGGAGGAGATGGAACGGGATACCGTCCAGACTTTGGCCTTCCTGTTTTTGGCCCGGGTAGACGGAAAATCCCCCGCCGAATACCTGACCCGGGAGGAGGACAAACAGGTTGTCCGGGAAACCACCCTTGAGGCTATCCGGCAGAGGATTGGCACCTTTGAGGAATTGATAGGTCTACTGAAATCCCATCTTTAAAATGATAAAGTTTGTTTGTGTCAAGGAGGAATTATGATGAAACCTTGTTCTATTCGGGAGGTAAAAGCCCGTCAGATTTACGATTCCAGAGCCAACCCCACCATTGAGGTAGATATTACCCTGGAGAATGGGGTCACCGGTCGTGGAATCGTGCCTTCCGGCGCCTCCACCGGGATTTTTGAGGCGCTGGAGCTGCGGGATGGGGGCAAAGCCTACGGCGGCAAAGGGGTTTCCAAAGCCCTGGACAATATCCGGCAGGTTCTGGCTCCCCAGCTGATTGGAATGGATGTCACCGACCAGCGGGCCATTGACGAAAAGCTCATCGCTTTGGACGGCACCCCCAACAAATCCGCTCTGGGCGCCAACGCCATTCTGGGCTGCTCCATGGCGGCCTGCCATGCGGGGGCCAACTACTATCAGATGCCCCTGTACCGCTATCTGGGCGGGGCCCAGGCGGACACCATCCCAGTGCCTATGGTACAGATTATTGGCGGGGGCGCCCATGCCGCTGGCGCCATCGACATTCAGGATTTCCTGGTGATTCCCATGAAGGCCGACACCTTCGCTGAGGGTTATTCCATGGTGGTAGAGGTGTACAACGCCGCCAAAAAGGTGTTCCAGCAGGCGGGCAAACCCCTTTCCATCGCTGACGAGGGGGGCTTCTGGCCCACCGGCTTCCAGACCAACGAGGAGGGGCTGCGGCTTCTGACCCAGGCCATCGAGCTGGCTGGCTACCGTCCCGGGGAAGATATGGGCATCGCCCTGGATGTGGCCTCCAGCGAGTTCTATAATAAGGAAACCGGCCGCTATGATTTGGCCCTGGAAAACCGGAGCCTGGAGCGGGAGGAATTTGTGGAGCTGCTGTGCCATTGGGTGGACCAATACCCCATCATCTCCCTGGAGGATGGAGCCAGTGAACTTGACTGGGAGGGGACCCGTCTGCTGACCCAGCGTCTGGGCAAACGGATTCAGCTCATTGGAGACGACCTGTTTACCACCAACATTGAAAGAATCCGCAAAGGGGTCGAGATGGGGGCCGCCAATGCAGTGCTGATTAAAATGAACCAGATTGGCTCCATCACCGAAACCCTGGAAGCCATCGCCTACACCCAGAAGCACGGCTATCTGCCGGTCATTTCCGCCCGCAGCGGCGAAACAGAAGATACCACCATCGTCCATCTGGCAATAGCCACCAACGCTGGACAGCTGAAGGTGGGGTCCGCTGCCCGCTCCGAGCGCACCGTCAAATGGAACGAGACCATCCGGGTGGAAGAACAGTTGGGAACCAGTGCCCGCTATCCCGGCATGAAGGTCTTTACCACCCAGGGTTTGTCCCTCAAGTGAGGCAGCCCGCCCCATAAAAAGGAGGGGATTTGTTATGGTCACCACAGAGCAGCTTTTAGCTCTGGAGGAATTTGATTCCCCCACCCTATGCAACGCCATTGAGTGGTTCGGCATCCGCTCCCGGCTGGAAGGTTACCTGGCGGGAAGCGTCCGATGCATGATTCCCAGGGACCGGCCCTTTATTGGTTACGCCACCACCGCCCGCCTCACCACCCAGCCTGCCCAATCCCCAGAGGAGGGGGTTGCCATGGGCGACTATTACAGATACCTGCAAGCCGCTCCCCGACCGGGTATCGCTGTTTTGCAGGATGTGGATTCCCCCCATCGGGCAGCCATGTGGGGGGATGTGATGGCCCATATCCATCAGGCGGTGGGCAGCCGGGCTATCGTAACCAACGGAGGAGTCCGGGATTTAAAAGCCATCTCTGCTATGGATTTTGGCTGCTTCGCCTCTGGAACCCTCTGCTCCCACGGTTATATCCACATGCTGGAATACAACTGCCCGGTTGAGCTGGATGGAGTCACCATCCACCCAGGGGACCTGCTGTTTTGTGA
Organism: uncultured Anaerotruncus sp.; assembly: GCA_944385965.1. Classification (GTDB taxonomy): domain Bacteria; phylum Bacillota; class Clostridia; order Oscillospirales; family Ruminococcaceae; genus Anaerotruncus. The sequence continues at coordinate 2,654 of CALWZG010000026.1, read as the reverse complement.
TAATGAGGGTATCGTCCTGCTGCCGGAATTTATCGTTCCTCAGCTGCCCTCTATCTGCCGCAAGATGGCCGCAGCTGAGTGGCCGGTACTGGGTTATGTACAGGAGGCCCTTTTAAAAGGGGCAGAACTGGACATGGAAATTTTAGAGCGGCGGCTGGATGAGATGAACCAGCTGCGCCGCTCCTGAGTTTAAAGTCCATAATTTTTCATCTTTCGCCAGAGGGTAGAGCGGTCCATGCCTAAAGCGGCGGCCGCTTGGGTACGGTTATATCGGCATTGGCTCAAAGCCTGCTGAATCCGCTGCCGTTCATCCAATTCCCCCTCCGGGCTCACTGGATGGGGTACAGGGGCCTCCGTGGGAAGGTCCTCCATCACCCACCGGACATCCTTCTCCAAAACCTCCCGTCCGGCACACACCACCGACAGCCGCTCGCAGATGTTATACAGCTGCCTTACATTACCGTTCCACTCATATTCCATCAGAGCTTGACAGGCCTCTTGGGAAATTCCCCCTTCCAAAAGGTGGGATTTAAAATAGGCCCTGACCAAATCGGGAATATCCTCCTTCCGCTCCCCCAGAGGGGGAATGTTGATACGCAGCACATCCAAGCGGAAGAACAGGTCCTCCCGGAACCGGCCCTGGCTTACCAGCTCCTCCAAAGAGCGGTTGGTAGCGGCGATAACCCGCACATCTATGGGAATCACTGACCCATCCCCCAGCCGGATAATCTCCCGCTCCTGAAGGACCCGCAGCAGCTTGGCCTGGAGGGAAAAGGGCATCTCCCCAATCTCGTCCAAAAAGATGCTGCCTCCGTGGGCCAGTTCAAAGTATCCCGCCTTTCCCCCTTTCTGGGCACCGGTAAAGGCCCCAGCGGCATAGCCAAAAAACTCGCTTTCCAGGAGGTTTTCCGGGATGGCGGCGCAGTTTACCGCCAAAAAAGGACGGTCCCGGCGGCTGCTGGCGTTGTGGATGCTTTGGGCGAACAGCTCCTTTCCCACCCCGCTTTGGCCTAACAAAAGAACATTGGAGGTGGAGGGGCTATATAAGCGGGCGGTTTCGATGGCTTTCAGGATAGCGGGGGAATGTCCCACAATCTCCTCAAAGGTAGCTTTTGCCACATGGCCCTTGCTGTAAACCTTCTGACGGATGTTTTTCTCAAAGTCGGTAATATCCGACACCTGCCAAAAGGTAGCCACACAGCCTTTGTTGACGCTGCCCTGCTGGATAAAGTATTTCCGGAAAGCCAGCGTGCTGTTATGAAAGGAAAGAATCTCATCCTCATATTCCTGATGGTCCAGCAGCAGCTTTTTCACCGCCATGGGCAAAGGAGTGTCCTGCACCTTCAGGCCGGACAGCTGCTCCTCCTGCAAGCCTAAAATCTTACAGGCGGAACGGTTGACCGTATCTACCATACGGTGGCTGTCCAAGGCTAAAATTCCGTTCTGGGAGGCGTCTAAAATCCGTTTGAGCTTTTCCGAGCGCTCCCGCTGCATTTTGGTCAGCAGCCCCATCCGTTTGGCGGTGGTCAAGGCTCTCCAAAAACATTCCCGGCTGGTTTCCATATAAATATGGTTTACACCCAGCATTTCTGCGTAATTGTTGGCGCCCACGCCCCCTACAATCACCTTGCAGCCATCCGCCACCGCCTGTTCCACCGTTTTTTCTACGTTCAGGCTGTCCTCCAGCAGATAGGTCTGCACCTCCAACTCCCCAATGGAACCGCTTTTGCCGCTCCCCATTTTGCCCATATAAACGGTATCCTCCACCATATTCCCTGCGGCGATGACCCCTATCTTCATCTGACCAAAGGTTTCCTGGCATTTTTTCACCAGCTTGGTTAAATCGGATACCAAAAAAGGAATCTCCACCAGGGGCCGGTCATGGATATACCGTTCCAGAATGACCCCAAAAATTCCTCTGGCCATCACAACATCCGCGTCGGTTTTGAAATTCTTCAAATCCTCCCGGGAACAGTTGATGACCTCCAATTGATATTCTTCCTCATCGGAGGGATTTGCCCGGTTGTGCTCCTGGAAACACTCTATCATATCAGAGGTATAAGGACGACCGGCAAATACCACCGCTATTTTAATCACTGAAACTCCCCCCTTTTTATCTTTCGTGTTTCTTCTCGCATTATAGCAACTGCCACAATTTGTTGCAATAATGGAGTTTTATAAAAACATTTTGATTTAATTAGTAGTTTTTACAAAAAAATCAAATAGAAATCATTCTCGATTTACTACATATTTTATTTTAAAACAATTTGTCGCCCTGATTTGTTTTAACGTAAAATCTTATTCTTCCAAACATTTGTCATACTATGCTGGAAATGTTCTTTTGGTTTTTATTTATTTTTAATAAAAAGGAGGCGTTTTATCCCCTTAAATTTAGATGGCATCAAATTTGCTGTAAATAATGGCGTCTATGGCCAACGATTTGACGCAATCCACAAGCCGCCATAAAAATGAAAGAGATTTGAGGGAAACAACATGTTAAAACAAGGTGAGAAATTTTACAACAAGGTAAAATGGATGCTGAAAGACGGTCAAAAGACCGTGGGCGCCTGGCTCCAGCTGGCAAGCCCCATCTCCGCTGAGATTTTCGGAAAAGCGGGCTTTGATTGGGTGATGGTGGATATGGAGCATGGCCC
>CALWZG010000025.1 GCA_944385965.1 uncultured Anaerotruncus sp. | reverse complement strand
CGCACCAAAGAGGGCGGATATGACCAGAAGCGGGTGCATACCCTGGCGGAGACCTTCCACAACGCTTTGTATGAGGCTTATATCTACACCTTCAGCACCATTGCCAAACAGCTCAAGCTGTATGTGGTGGGAGGTACCTCTCTGTTCTTGGAGGAGGGGGAGCTGCGCCACCGGTGTGTCCTGTTTGACCCAAAGGGACAAGCTGTGGGAACTCAGGATAAAACCGCTCTGCTGGGACTGGACCATCAGCTGGGGGTAACCCCTTCCGATTGGATTGAGGTAGTGGATACCCCCATGGGCCGGGTAGCCATGGTGCTTGCCGATGACGCTTATTATTTTGAGTGCTTCCAAATCGCCAAAGCCCAGGGTGCCAAAATCATCGCCTGCCCCTGTGGCATGGAGCAGGACCAGCTGGACCTGCTGAGATGCAGGGCCACTGAAAGCGGGGCTTATCTGGTTTACGCCTGCCTTCAGGACCCGGAGCAGCCTGGTCAAAGGGCTTGTATTCTGGCACCCACCAACGCTTCTGTGGGAAATGATGGGGTTGTAGCGGTTTGCGACTCGGACGGATCCCATGTGGTCAGTGCCCGCACAAATCTGGAGCGGCTTCCCCTGTCTATTCAGCAGGAGAATCTGGACTTTATCTACAAGGATTTCCTGAAAAGCTACCAGAACCGCCGGGACTGGCCCCTTTTGATTGAACCGGACCAGGATGAAGACTAAGGCGAAAAAAGCGGTACAGCCTGAGACAGCCATACCGCATAATCATTAAGATGAGAGGAGACCTCTGGACGGGGCCTCCTTTTTGTTTTAGGATGCAGCTGTTCCCAGCAGAACCCGCAGGTCCTCATCCACCGAACCAATTCCTCCGATTTCAAAATGCTCTACCAGCACCTTCACCACGTTGGGAGACAGGAAGGCGGGCAAGGTGGGGCCCAGGTGAATCTTCTTGACCCCCAGAGATAGAAGGGCCAAAAGGACAATCACCGCTTTCTGCTCATACCAGGCGATATTGTAAACAATGGGCAGCTGGTTGATGTCCTCCAGCCCAAACAGCTCCTTCAGCTTCAAGGCGATGACCGCCAGGGAATAGGAGTCGTTGCATTGGCCCGCATCCAAAACCCTGGGGATTCCTCCGATGTCACCTAAATCCAGCTTGTTATACCGGTATTTGGCGCATCCAGCGGTGAGGATAACCGTATCTTTGGGCAGAGCCTTGGCAAATTGGGTGTAGTAATCCCGGGAAGAATGACGTCCGTCACAGCCCGCCATCACTACAAATTTGCGGATAGCTCCGCTTTTCACAGCGCTGACGATTTGCTCCCCCAGCGCTAAAACCTGGTCGTGGGCGAATCCTCCTACGATAGAACCGGTTTCCAGCTGGGTGGGTGGGGCGCAGCGTTTGGCGTGCTGGATGATGGGACTGAAATCTTTTTGCTCCCCAATTCCCCCTGGAATATGGGTACACCCAGGGAATCCCACCGCTCCTGTGGTATAAACCCGGTCTTTATAGCTGACTCGTGGAGGTACCAGACAGTTGGTGGTCAGCAGAATAGGCCCGTTGAACTTCTCGAACTCCTCTGTCTGCTTCCACCAGGCGTTTCCATAGTTTCCGGCAAAATGAGGATATTTTTGGAACTCAGGATAATAATGGGCGGGCAGCATCTCTGAGTGGGTGTAAACATCCACTCCCGTGCCGGCGGTCTGCTCCAGAAGGAGCTTCAAATCGTGAAGATCATGGCCGGAAATTAGGATGCCGGGATTCTCCCGAACCCCCAGGTCTACCTTGGTAATTTTGGGTTTTCCGTAGGTTTCGGTGTTGGCCTGGTCCAAAACTGCCATCACCTCCACCCCGCTGGCGCCGGTTTTCAGGGTCAGGTCCAGGAGCTGCTCCACCCCCAGACGGTCATCCAGGGTTTGGGCCAGGGCCGACTGCAAAAAGCTGTCCACCTGCTCCGCCTCTTTGCCCAGCATGTTGGCGTGGTAAAGATAGGCCGCCATTCCCTTCAGGCCGTAGGTAATCAGCTCCCGCAGGCTCCGGATATCCGGGTCCTGGGTGGAAAGCACTCCAACTTCAGCGGCCTTTTGGGTCAGTTCCTGGGTGGTGGAGGCGGTATAGAGAGCCGCTTCCGGCAGTCCTTGGCAGGTGCTTAAACGGCCCAGCAATTCCTGCTTGCGCTGGAGGGTCTCCTCCACCCGCTTCATCAGTTTTTCCTCATCAAAATTGGCGTTGGTAATGGTGGTGAACAGGTTCTCAGTGATTTGATGGTTCACCTCTTTGGGAATGGCCTCTCCTTTCTCCCGCAGAGCGGTGGTCACGGCGGAAAGTCCTTTAGTCACATAAATCAGAAGGTCCTGTATTTTAGCTGTGGAAGGGGTCTTTCCGCAGATGCCTCCCTGGGTGCAGCCTTTGCAGCCTGCGGCTTCTTGGCATTGATAACAAAACATACGGTTTTCCATCCTGAAAATCCTCCTTAATCCTTGGCTGGCTGGGGAAACACCACCGTCAGCAGCATTTTAAAATCTGTTTGGGCGAATACAGCGTGGGGCTTTTTAGCGGGCATAACCAGCGCTTGCCCTGTCTGCAATAGATATTCTTTGCCATTTACGGTGAATTTACCCGTACCCTCCAAGACAGTCACCATAGCGTCCCCGGCGGAATCATGGGTCCCGATTTCCTCTCCCTGGGAAAAGGCGAATAAGGTGAGGCTGACCGCCGGGTTTTGGGCCAAGGTTTTGCTCACAATCTGTCCCGGCTGGACGCTTACCTGTCCAGCCAAATCTATAACCTGCTCGTGTGGTATATTTTTGATAAACAAGCTTCCACAGCTCCTTTCAGATGGCTTGCCTTGAGTATAAAGCAATCCGTCTGAAAAAGATGTTTGAAAAACAACATTTTCAGAAGAAAAAGTTTCAGAATTTTATTTTGGAACTATGTCAGAGATGCAAAAAGGCCGGGGTCCCTCACCCCGGCCGAAACGCCTCCGCAAGTCAAGAGGCTTGACGGAAGGCTTTAAGCCCCAGCAAACAAACGGTTGCTGAGTGTGCTTTTTTCCAGTACGTATACAAGCAGAACCCCCAATACGGCGCAGGGAATCACCTGTCCCAGGCCCACCGACAGGGCGTTAATCAGAAAAATCTCCATGGTAAAGCCATCGGAGTAGAAGTAGGTCAGCTCCAGGCCCACAATCCCGGCGTTTACCAGGATGGGAGGAATGGAGGATGGCAGGGCCAGTCCCTTGATACGCACCCCTCTGAGCTGATAGGACATTCCGGCGGCGATGGCGGTGGCTAAGGTGCCGAAAATTACATCCGGTGCCAGGGTGGTTCCCATCATCACCCCAATCAGGTTGGTGAGCAGGCATCCCAAAATCACCCCATAGGCCCCAATGGGGGACAGCACCGCCAACAGCCCCAAGGCTTCCGAAAAACGGATTTGAACGATGCCAAAGCTCAGGGGCGCCAAGGCAAGGCTCACCGCTGTGTACAAAGCGGCAACCATGGCGGTCAGCACCAATGTGCGCAGTTTTGTCTCTCTCATAGAAATGATTCTCCTTTGTAGGCGGGCTGGCAGGGAACCAGAACGCCCTAGTATGGTTTAAGGTCAGGAACTTGCGACTGACCGCCCAAATGGGCCATTTTAGTATAGCGGATTTCCGCCCAGGGCGCAACGCTTAGAAAACACAAACTTTTTCACTGGGAACCCGAAAGTTTCGACAAGCCCATACAAACCTGGCCTTTGTTTCAGGCGAAAATCTACATTTGCGTCGTTGTCAGAGTTCACAAAATATGGTATGATGTTTTTGTATGTAAAGACTGTATCAAGGCATTGAATGGAGGTCATTCCATGGCGTATCTGCAAGGAAGCTGCCCCATCGTGAAAAAACGGCAGCTTACCCCCACGATTTTCGATTTCACCCTTTCCTGCCCCCAAATGGCTCAGCAGGCTCAGCCCGGCCAATTCCTTCATGTGAAGGTGGACGGATTCTCCCTGCGGCGGCCCATTTCCATCTGCCGGATAGGCAAAGAGGAAAGCACCCTTCGGATGGTATTTGAGGTCCGGGGAGAGGGCACCGCCGCTCTGTCCCAGCTCCGGGAGGGGGACCAAGTGGATTTGATTGGCCCTTTGGGCAACGGGTTCCCCCTGCTCAGTCCCGATAAAAAGGTGGTTGTGGTAGGAGGAGGCATCGGAGTCCCTCCCATGCTGGAAACCGCCGCCCGCTACGGTTCCAACGCTACCGCCATCATCGGGTTCCGCAATCAGGGCGCGGTGATTCTGGAGGATGAGTTCCGGGCTTTGGGCTGCGACACACGTCTGGCCACCGACGACGGCTCCGCCGGCTTCCATGGATTTGTCACCCAGCTGCTGGACCAGCGGCTTCAGGAGGGGAAACCCGACCTGATTTGTGCCTGCGGCCCCGCCGGTATGCTGAAAGGTGTAGTGAAGCTGGCCCAGGAGGCTCAGGTTCCCTGCAAGATTTCCCTGGAGGAGCGGATGGGCTGCGGAGTGGGCGCCTGCCTGGTCTGCGCCTGCAAAACGGTGAAGGATGGCCGGGAAATCTTCTCCCATGTCTGCAAGGATGGTCCTGTATTTGATGGAAACGAGGTGGTTCTGGAATGACCAGCTTAAAGGTATCCATAGCCGGTGTGACCCTGAAAAACCCTGTGATTACCGCTTCCGGCTGCTGTGGGTTCGGACAGGAATATGACAAATTTTTCCCCATGGAGCGGCTAGGGGGCATCTCCATGAAGGGCATGACCCTGCTGGAACGGCAAGGCAACCCTCCCTGCCGCATCGCTGAAACCCCCGCCGGTATGCTCAACTCGGTGGGCCTGCAAAACCCCGGTGTGGAAGCCTTCCTGGAAAAGGAGCTTCCCCCTCTGCTGGGCCGGGATGTGGTGAAAATCGCCAACGTAGCAGGCAGCACCATTGAGGACTACTGCGGCATCGCGGAACGGCTGGATTCCTCGGCGGTGGATATGCTGGAGGTGAACATCTCCTGCCCCAACGTAAAAGCGGGAGGGGCTGCCTTCGGCACCAGCTGCGAAACCGCTGGCAAGGTGGTGTCCCAGATGCGGCGCTACACCACCAAACCCATGATGGTGAAGCTCTCCCCCAACGTCACCGACATCGTTTCCATCGCCAAAGCAGTGGAGGATGCAGGGGCGGACGCCATCTCCCTCATCAACACCCTGCTGGGGATGCGCATTGACATCAACACCCGCCGCCCCATCCTCCACAATAACGTAGGAGGGCTTTCCGGCCCCGCTGTCTTTCCGGTGGCGGTTCGGATGGTCTGGCAGGTAGCCAACGCCGTAAAGGTGCCTGTGGTGGGCATGGGCGGGATCTCCAAGTGGCAGGATGCCATTGAAATGATGATGGCTGGGGCAAGGGCCATCCAGATTGGCGCCGCCTTGTTCAGCGACCCCTTCACCCCTGTAAAGGTTCTGGAAGGGATGGAGGACTGGATGGAACGCAACGGCGTGAAGGACATCAACGAGATTGTGGGCACGGTACAGCCCTGGTAAGGAGGCCCTCTATGAAAACCACCATCTTCCTGGTGCGCCATTGCGAAGCGGAAGGCAATTGGCGCCGGCTGTTTCAGGGGCATTATGACGGGGCGGTCAGCGAGCTGGGACGCCGCCAGCTGGACCGCCTGGCCCTGCGCTTTCAGGGGATTCACCTGGATGCGGTGTATTCCAGCCCTCTTTCCCGGGCTTACGAAACCGCCAAAGCCATCAATCGGAGCCATCACCTTCCCATTCAGCTGGAGGAAGGGCTGATGGAAATTAACGGGGGCCGGTTTGAGGGACAGTACTTTGACCAGCTTTCCACCCTGTTTCCGGCGGAGTACGAAATGTGGGAACACGACCCAGCCCATTTCCAGGCACCTGGTGGGGAATCCATGGTTCAGGTCTATGAGCGGATGAAAAATACCCTGGACCGGATTGCCCGGGAAAATGCCGGCGGGGTGGTGGCGGTGGCCTCCCATGGGTGCGCCATCCGCAACTACCAATGCTATATCCGGGGGCTTCCCCTCTCCCGGGTAAACTCGGTGACCTGGTGTGACAACACCGCTGTGAACCGTGTGGAATACGATGAGGAGTTTGTGCCTCACGTTGTCTACCTGAACGATACCTCCCACCTTCCCATCGAGCTATCCACCCTGGCCAAACAGGATTGGTGGAAAACCTGAGCCAACGAAATGGGCTTACTTTCGGGGAGGCAGACTGATGGGGTATGAGGTTTTTCTTGTAAAAACACAAACCAACCAGGAACCTTTTGAGGAGATTGTGTCCCCTGTTCCCTTCCCTCCTCCTGAGGAACTGCTGGCCCGTATCCGGCAGCGGTTTCCTGGCTGTCTGGACGACAGGGACCCCACTTGGGTTTATCTTTCCAGTTGGGAGAATTCCTTGGAGTTCTCTATGGAGCTGAATCTGGGGGAAGGGCCTATCCAGTGTATCATGGTGGTACATCCGGCGGGACGGGACAGCATGTGGGTCCTTCAGGAGCTGTGCCGCTTGTTTCAATGCCGGGCCTTCGACGACGGGGGATGGTTGGATTTTGAACATCCCCAGGGCTGGCTGAAAAAGGCTCTGGAGGAATCCCAAAGGTTCCGCCGGGATGAATTATCAAATAAAGGAGTTTCCGATTTATGAAAATCATGGCTGTTGATTATGGCGACGCCCGCACCGGGCTGGCCGCCTGTGACCGCACCGAAACCATCGCTTCCCCTTTGGGGGTCCTGCATGAGCGGGTATTCGCCAATGTGGTGGCTATGGTGGCCAATGCGGTGGAGGAATATGAAATTAAGGAGGTCATTGTGGGGCATCCTTTGAATATGAACGGCAGCGAAGGGCCAAGGGCCAAACTCTGCCAGGAGTTCGCCAAAAACCTGGCCAAGCTGGTGGCGCCGGTGCCGGTGAAGCTGTGGGATGAGCGGGGGACCACCGTTTCCGCCACCCGCTACCTGAACGAAACCGATACCAAAGGCCAGAAGCGCAAGGACGTGATTGATGAGGTGGCTGCCACCATCATTCTGGAAAGCTATCTGAACTACCGGCGCAATCACCCGGAGGAAGTTTAAACCCATTGTCGCAAGGCATGAAAACCATTATTGAAGGAGCCGTGACTTATGAATTATAACGAGCTTGCGGAGCTGCTTTTCCCTGACATCCATACCACACCGGAGGATATCGCCGCCCAATATCCCCCCAGGCAGCTTCCAGAAGGGGCCAAGGTGACCAGAATCGCCCCCAGCCCCACCGGGTTTATGCACCTGGGGAACCTGTTCGGGGCCATCGCTGACGAGCGGCTGGCCCACCAAAGCGGCGGGGTATTTTATCTGCGCATCGAGGACACCGACCAGAAGCGGGAGGTTCCCGGCGGGGTGGAGACCATCCTAAAGGTGTTCGCCGACTACAACCTGAACTTTGATGAGGGCGCCACCATCGACGGGGACAATGGGGCTTACGGCCCCTACCGGCAGCGGCAGCGGGCGAAAATCTACCAGACCTACGCCAAATGGCTGGTGCAGCAGGGCAAAGCTTATCCCTGCTTCTGCACCGAGGAGGAGCTGGCCGCCATCCGGGAGCAGCAGGCCGCTTTGAAGGAAAACTTTGGGTATTACGGCAAGTGGGCGGTCCATCGGGACATGCCCCTGGAGCAAATCAAGGAGAAGCTGGCGGCTGGGGAGCCTTTTGTCCTGCGGTTCCGCAGCGAGGGCAGCCTGGAGCGGCGGGTGAAGTTCACCGACCTGGTGAAGGGAGCCATGGAGTTCCCTGAGAATGACCAGGATGTAGTGCTGCTGAAATCCGACGGGATTCCCACCTACCACTTCGCTCATGTGGTAGACGACCATCTGATGGGTACCACCCATGTGGTGCGGGGCGAGGAGTGGCTGGCCACCCTGCCCATCCACCTGCAATTGTTCCAGGCCATGGGCTGGAAGCCTCCCAAATATGTCCACACCGCCCAGCTGATGAAGATGGACGGGGAGAGCAAACGGAAGCTTTCCAAGCGCAAGGACCCGGAGCTGGCCTTGGACTTCTACAAGCAGGAGGGCTACTGCGTGCCGGCGGTGAAGGAATATATCCTGACCCTGCTCAACTCCAACTACGAGGACTGGCGGCTGGCCAACCCGGACTCCCCGATGGAATCCTTCCCCTTCAACACCAAGAAGATGAGCGTTTCCGGTTCCCTGTTTGACATTGACAAGCTCAACGATGTATCCAAAAATGTCATCTCCCGGATGAGTGCCCAGCAGGTGTACACCCTGCTGACCCAGTGGGCGGAGCAGTTTGACCAACCCTTCCATGCCTTGCTGACCCGGGACCCTGCTTACGCCCAGTCCATCCTGGCCATCGGCCGTGGGGGCAAAAAACCCAGAAAGGATTTGGCGGTTTGGGCAGACGCCAAGCCCTATATGAACTTCTTCTATGACGAGCTGTTCCAGCCGGATGACTGCTATCCTGAGAACGTGTCCCTGGAGGACCGGAAAACCATCCTGACCCAATACGCCAAGCTGTATGACCCCGCCGACGACAATACCACCTGGTTTGACAAAATCAAGGGGCTCACCGACCAGCTGGGGTACGCCTCCAACATGAAGGAGTTCAAAAAAGACCCTTCCGCCTGGCCGGGCAATGTGGGAGACGTGAGCATGGTGATCCGGGTGGCGGTAACCGGCCGCCAGAATTCCCCGGATATGTACGAGGTGATGGGGATTCTGGGACAGGAACGGGTCTTGGCCCGCCTGAAGGCCGCCCTTGCCCGGCTGTCTTAATCCCCCACTTTTCATCTGAATCTGATTTTGGAGTGTGTAAAAATGAGTGACACAACCTCAAACTTCCTGACGGAAATTATTGACGAGGACATCGCAAACGGCCTTGCTGACCGCATCCATACCCGGTTCCCCCCGGAGCCAAACGGCTATCTGCACATCGGCTCCGCCAAGGCCATCTACATCAACTATTCCATCGCCCAGCGGTATAACGGCCTGTTCAACCTGCGGTATGACGACACCAACCCGGTGAAAGAGGACACTGAGTATGTGGAATCCATCGAGGAGGATCTGCGCTGGCTGGGGGCTATTCCCAATGGCGGTATCTTTTACGGGTCCGACTACTTTGAGCAGTGCTATGAGTATGCGGTGAAGCTGATTCGGGAGGGAAAGGCTTACGTCTGCGACCTGACCCCCGAGGAGATGCGGGAATACCGGGGCACTTTGACCCAGCCGGGAAAAGAATCCCCCTATCGGAATCGCTCGGTGGAGGAAAACCTGGACCTGTTCCAGCGGATGCGCAATGGGGAGTTCCCGGACGGCTCCAAAACCCTGCGGGCGAAAATCGATATGGCTTCCCCCAACATGAACATGCGGGACCCTGCCATCTACCGCATCGTTCGGGCCCACCATCACCGCCAGGGGGACAAATGGTGCATCTATCCCCTGTATGACTTCGCTCATCCCATTCAGGACGCCATCGAGGGGATTACCCATTCCCTCTGCTCCCTGGAGTTTGAGAACCACCGTCCTCTGTACGAGTGGGTCATCGACAACATCGGCTTTGAGCATAAGCCCAAACAGAGGGAGTTCGCCCGTCTGAACATCACCCACACGGTCATGTCCAAACGCTATCTGCGGGAGCTGGTGGAAACCAATCAGGTGGATGGCTGGGATGACCCCCGGATGCCAACCCTGTGCGGACTGCGCCGCCGGGGCTACACCCCTTCCTCCATCCTGGAATTCGTCAAGCGGGCCGGCATCGCCAAGGCCAACAGCCTGGTGGACATCAAGCTGCTGGAATACTGCATCCGTGAGGAGCTGAACGCCACCGCCCCCCGCCGTATGGCAGTGACCGAGCCTTTGAAGGTGGTACTCACCAACTATCCTGCTGACAAGACCGAGTATTTCCAGGTGAGCAACAACCCGGTAGACCCGGAGGCCGGAACCCGTGAGGTGGCCTTTACACGGGAGCTGTACATTGAGCGCTCCGACTTCGCTGAGGTGCCGCCGCCGAAATTCCAGCGGCTGAAGCCCGGCGGAGAAGTTCGGCTCATGGGGGCTTACATCGTAAAATGTGAGGAACTGGTTAAGGACGAAGCCGGCAACCTGATTGAGCTGCGCTGCTCCGCTGACCTGGAAGCTGGGAATGGCAATCCCCTGGATGGCCGCAAGGTGCGGGGAACCATCCACTGGGTTTCTGCCCAGCATGCGGTAGACGCTCAGATTATGCTGTATGACAATCTGTTCAGCCTGGAGGATGTGAACGGGGTGCCGGAAGGAACCAACTATCTGGATTACCTGAACCCCAACTCCCTCACCAAGCTGGTGGACTGCAAGCTGGAGGCTTCTCTGGCTCAGGCCCAGCCAGGAGAGCGGTTCCAGTTTGTGCGGATGGGCTACTTCTGTAAGGACAGCAAGCACGAGGGAACCTTCAACCGGATTGTCACCTTGAAGGACAGCTTCAAGCTGCCTGGTTAATCGAAAGCGAACCCTAAAAAGCGAGGGGCATGGCTCAATTGGCCATGCCCCTTTTCTGATAAAAATTCTGATGTTATACCTCTTTGACCTCCACCACCAGATGCAGGTTGGTGGTATAGCGCAATTGATATTGCCTGGCATGCTCCTCATTCCACTGGATACTCTGGCTCTCCTGATAAAGCGCGGTCTGGTCCAAGGAAAAGTTCAGGTTGTCCGGGATGTAAAAATAAACCCACTCCCCATCTGTTTCCCAGCTGATGCCCCCGTATCGGCTCACCGGTTCTGGCTGGCCTTTTGTGTAAGGTCCAGGCATCCTGTCTTTATGTACCTTGGGGCTGAGCCAGACGGTCACCTGTTCCAACTCCCCGCTTTCGATTTGGGCGATGTCCTCTCTGGTCTGCCGCCACAGCCCCGGTACCTCCTCAATGAACAGCATGGACAAGGTGATTCCCCCATAGAGCAGAAAACATACCAGAGACACAGAAAAGACCGAGCGCCCTCGCAAAAGAAGGAAAATATTGCAGGCAGCCATGACCACTATTCCAATCCCACAGCCCGCCAGCAGCAGGAAATACCATCTTTCACACCCTTCCAGCAGGGCTAAGGGGGTAGCGGTATGTCCCAGCAGCCTTTCCAAAAGCTGAGGGGAAACCAAAAACCATAATTTTATCATCCCTGCACAGGTGAGGAACAGAGGCAAGAAAAGAAAAAACAGGACTTCCGGCCCAACTTCCGGCTTCCTTTTGTACCCCGGCAGCGGAACCTTCAGCCTATAGTAGTTCTCATACCTTTGATATTTTGTGTATGCAGCATTTCCCCTCATACTCAGTGGCGTTTCGCCTTGATTCTCCCTTTCTGTAAAATATACAAAAGGGACATGAATCTTCTCCATGCCCCATTTCTTTAAAAATTGCTATATTTCCAGTTCTCTTTGGGATTCTGATTACTGGATAATCCGGATATTTCCAATCACCGGCAGAGGCTTTTCCTCTTCCCGAATAGCGGCAATCAGGCCCATCACCCAAAAGACAAATACCACAATACCCAAAATGCCACCTACCAGATTTACCACAGGGATATAACCCAAAATACCGCAAACGATGGAAGCTAAATTTACCACCAACGCTTGATTGAGATGGAACTTCGCACCCTCCTTGTCCCCGGCCAAAAAGGCGATTAACCAGCCAATCCAAGTGATGTACGCCAGGATTCCTGTTGTTTTCTTGTTCATAATAAATCTCCTTTCTCTGTTTCCTCATGAAACTTTTTTAAGTATAACATAGGCTGCCAAAAAAAGATATATTTTTACGGTTTTTTGAAAAATTTACCGATATTTGACAGAACATTTGTACTTTGACATTTTATTTTGTGCGTTCAGAACGGATTTCGCTGTTCGGAAGGGGGTTTAGGCTCAGTTGGTCCAGGGTCATTTCATAGGCGGGGAGAAACTCCCATAAAAAGCGGTCCACCGCTGGCAGCTTCATTTCTTTCAGATAAGCTAGGTTGGCATCCCTGGCATTACGGAATTCCTGGTTCCCAGCTCTCAGTTCCTCCAGACATTTAATCAGGGCTGAAAGCTTGTCCGCCGCTTTCACCAGCCGGCGGATTTCAGCGTCCTCCTCAAAAAAGTGGCCTTGATAAGCCTCCCTCAAATCCTCCGGCAGCATCTCCAGCAGCTGTCTTGCCGCCATTTCTTCTACTTTTTTGTAACTTCCACGCAATTGCGGGTCATAATATTTAATAGGGGTGGGCATATCCCCAGTGAAAATTTCCCCACAGTCATGGTAAAGGGCCCCCAGAACCACCCTTCCTGGGTCAATTCCAGACATGAGAGCTAAAACGTGGGCAATATAAGCAGTATCCAGGGTATGTTCACTGAGGTTTTCAGTGCGGTTGTTTCGCATCAAGCCCCATCGCTGGATATACTTCATCCTGGACAGCATGGCGAAAAAGTTGGAACCCTTCATAAATTTTTCCCTCCCCAAACCTTTTCCGCAACAAATTATAGCAGAATTTCCACTTATTGAAAAGAATGGTTTCAAAATTTCCCAAATGTGGTATAATAACCGCTAGGCGGTTATTATACCCCTCATGGCCAGGACGATGGGTGGGCTGCGCCCACCTTCTCCCCTATGGCCCTCTTTTCAACAGCCTATTACCAGATTAGACGCTTTTTGGAGGTCAGCATGCATCAGCTTTATGTTCCCAAACCTCGTTTCAACCCTTGTTTGAAGGCTTTTTTGCTCGCCCTTCTCACCGCCAGCCTGATTTTTATTCCTGTGATGATTTGGGACAAGGGTTACTTTTTCTTTTTCGGAGATTTTAACGTTCAGCAGATTCCCTTTTATAAATTGGCCCACGAGGCCATCCGTTCCGGGGACATCCGCTGGAACTGGTTTACCGACCTAGGGGCCAACTTTATTGGCTCTTACAGCTTTTATCTCATTGGCAGCCCTTTCTTCTGGCTGACCCTTCCCTTCCCCACAGAATTTGTACCCCATCTGATGGCCCCTCTGCTGATTCTGAAACACGCCTGCGCCGCTCTCACCAGCTGCCTGTATCTGAAACGGTTTGTCAAAAACCCTGAATACGCTGTCATAGGCGGTATTTTATACGCATTCTCCGGTTTCGCGGTTTACAACATCTTTTTTAACCATTTCCATGAGGCCATTGTGTTTTTCCCTCTCCTGCTGGTGGGGATGGAGGAGCTGGTGGTCAACAACCGCCGGGGCCTGTTCGCCTTAACTGTGGCCATCAACGCCTTTGTGAACTACTGGTTCTTCATTGGTGAGGTGGTCTTTGTTCTGCTCTATTTCGGGGTGCGCTCCTTCTCCCCCGACTGGCGGATGTCCTGGAAAAAATTCTTCTGGATTGGCTTTGAGTCGGTGGTGGGGATGCTGCTGGCCAGCTGTCTGTTCATTCCCTCTGTGCTGGCCATTATGGGCAATCCCCGCACCGGTGCCACCGAGCTGCTCAGCGGCTGGAACTTCTGGCTTTACTGGCATAACCAGCTTTATCCCGCCATTGTCAGCTCCGCTTTCTTCCCGCCGGACCTGCCCAGCCGCCCCAACTTCTTCCCCGACCGGGGAGCCAAATGGGCTTCCCTTTCCGCCTATCTGCCCTTTATCAGCACGGTGGGGGTCATCGCCTACTGCAAGGCCAGAAAAGATTGGCTTCGGAAAATCCTGCTGATTTCCCTGGTCTTCGCTCTGGTGCCTGGACTGAACAGCATGTTCATCCTGTTCAACAACTCCTACTACGCCCGCTGGTATTATATGCCCCTGCTGCTGATGGCGCTGGCTTCGGTTCGGACTTTGGAGGACCACACCATTGACTTTAAATTCGGCTTCCAGGTCACCGGCGGGATCACCCTGTTTATCATCATCGCCCTGGGGCTCACCCCCACCATTTACGAGGATGGGGGAATCTCCATGGGCCTGCCCAAATACCCGGCCCTGTTCGCCGCCTGGGCCATGGTGGCTCTGGTGAGCCTGGGCGGCTTGTGGACCATCTGGACCCGCTATCATAAAAAGCGGCTGTTCCGAAAAGCTTTTACCGTGTTCACCTGCTGTATTGTGGTGGTCTATTCCCTGATTTTTATTGGTGTGGGAAAAAGCCACTCGGATGATACCGATTATATCCGGGAGGTGGCTTTGGACGGTCGGTATCAGCTGGAGGAAACCCTTCCCATGGACACCTTCGCCCGTGTGGATGTTTACAAGGGGATGGATAACCAGGCTATGTTCTGGCATCTGCCCAACATTCAGGCTTTCCACAGCATTGTGCCTGTGTCCATTATGGATTTCTACCCTTCTGTTGGGGTGAAGCGGGATGTTTCCTCCAAGCCGGAAACCAAATTTTATGAGCTTCGCTCCTTGCTGTCGGTCCGTTGGCTGTTTGTCAAGACCACCGAGGAGGAGCAAGACCTGATGCCTGGCTGGACCCTCTATGACACCCAGCTGGACCACAACATCTACGAAAACCAGAACTTTATCCCTATGGGCTTCACCTATGATTACTATATCACCCGTGAGGAGCTGGAGGAGCTGCCGGAAGCCATGCGCTCCCCAGTGATGCTCAGGGCGTTGGTGGTGGAGGACCGGGAGGCTGCCCAAAGGGTTTACCCCATGCTGGACCACATGCCTTATGAGGACTATGCGGATTTGACCGAGGAGGACTTTGTAAACGACTGCGCCGACCGGAAGGCCACCGCCGGAACCTCCTTTGAGATAGACAATCTGGGCTTTACTTCCCGCATCACCCTGCCGAGGGAGAACATGGTGTTCTTCTCGGTGCCTTATGACACCGGATGGACCGCCACCGTCAATGGAGAGCCAGTGGAAATCGAAAAGGCTAACATTGGATTTATGGCGGTAAAGGCTCCCGCCGGGGACTGCGAAATCCGTTTCATCTACCATACCCCTGGATTAAAGGTGGGCCTGCTGCTCACCGGTTTGGGGATTCTGATTCTGGCGGCCTATCTGGTGTGGTGGAAGCGGTTCGCCAAACCTTCCCCTTCCTCTAATTTCCCGGAAAGCCAGGCCTAACCCTTCCCTTTTGCTGACTACCCCAATTTTAGGAGGTTCCCTTATGAGCGATACCCTCTATCTGGTAATTCCCTGCTACAACGAACAAGAAGTGCTTCCAGAAACTGCCCGGCGCCTCACCCAAAAACTGGCGGACATGATGGACAACAACCTGATTTCCCCCAAAAGCCGGGTTTTATTTGTGGACGATGGAAGCAAAGACAACACCTGGAAAATGATTGAGGAACTTCATCGGGAGCTTCCCCTCTTTTCTGGCTTAAAGCTTTCCCACAATCAAGGGCATCAAAACGCCCTGATTGCTGGGCTGATGACCGCTAAGGAATACGCTGACATGGTGATTTCTATGGATGCTGACCTTCAGGACGATGTGGATGCCATTGATAAGTTTGTGCAGGAGTATTACGCTGGCTGTGACATTGTCTACGGTGTGCGCTCCTCCCGGGCCAAAGATACTGTTTTTAAGCGGTCCACTGCCATTGGCTACTACAAGTTTCTGAAATGGATGGGGGTGGAAATCGTAGAGAACCACGCCGACTACCGGCTGATGAGCCGCCGGGCTCTGGAAGCCCTGTCCCAATACAACGAGGTAAACCTGTTCCTGCGGGGGATTGTGCCTCTCATCGGTTTCCGCACCTCCATTGTGACTTATGAGCGCAGTGAGCGGTTCGCTGGGGAAAGCAAATACCCTCTGAAAAAAATGCTGGCTTTCGCCATCGACGGCATTACCTCCTTTTCGGTGAAACCTATCCGGCTGGTAACCACCCTGGGAGCGGTCATCTTCGCCCTCAGTGTGCTGGCCCTGCTGTACCTGCTGGGGCTGAAGCTGTTCGGATACACGGTCACCGGATGGACTACCCTCATGGGCTCTATCTGGGCGCTGGGAGGCATCCAGCTTCTGTGCCTGGGCATTATTGGGGAATATGTGGGCAAGCTCTACAAAGAGGTCAAACACCGGCCCAGGTTCATTGTGGACCGGTTGGAGAATGACCCTGACTGGCAAAAACAGAATTAACAAAACAGGCGCCTCTGAGGAATTTCCTCAGAGGCGCCGTTTTTGATGGATGGGGATGGTTTCTGTCTGTTACAGCTCCAATGTCACCTGGGTGACCTGGGCGTGTCCATGAAAATCCCTGCGCTGGTAATCGAACAGGAGGGGGGTCATTACCTTGGGGAAATCCTTTTTGGTCACATCGATGGGGAACAGTTCCAAATGGGCGGTTTTAGGTGGCCGGAAGCTGGCGATGGCCTGCCGGTACTTCTGCCGCAGGGGGTTTTCCCCACAGCACTCCGGCAGCTTTTTGGGCCGCTCATGGAGGCACAGGTCATACCAGACCAGCCAGCGCCCCAGTTCCGGGTCTCCGCCCTTCTTTAAAAGGAACCCATAAAGCTGGTCATAATAAGCGTATTTCCCAATCTTCCCCTGGGGTAGGAACTGGCTCAGTTCCAGCATGGCCTGGAAGGGGGAGGGGCAAAGGCTCATCAGATAGGACAGGGTATGGGAAAACCGGCCGCTGTTGTAATAAACCTCGGTCATCTCCTCCACCCCTTTCAGCCGGGCCAAATCAAAAAAGGACAGCTGGGGGGTGGCAAGAATCTGATAAGGAGGGTCGTCACTATGGATTAAGCCATACCGCTCCCGCTGTTCCCACAGCTTGGAACCCCGCAGCAGCTTTAAAAAGCCCAATTGCAGCTGTTCCGGTTCCAGGGCATAAACCTGGTCATAGGATTGGGCAAACCGCTGGAAATCTTCCAGGGGCAGGCCGGCAATCAAATCCAAGTGCTGGTGGATATTCCCAAAGCTCTTAATGGCCCGGACCCCAGCTTCCAGCCGGTCCAGCCGGGTGGGCCGGGCCACCTGTTCCAGAGTAGCGGCGCAGGTGCTTTGGACGCCAATCTCAAATTGCAGCAGCCCGGGCCGGAGGGTACCCAGATAGTCCAGCTGTTCCTGGGTGAACAAATCTCCCCCCAGCTCCATCTGAAAACTGGTATGTCCATTGTCATGCTCCCCCAGATACTTCCAGATGGACAAAGCCCGTTCGGGATTCAGGTTGAAGGTTCGGTCCACGAACTTCACCTGCATGACCCCCGCCTCCAAAAACCGCCCCAAATCCTGATACACCAGTTCCAGCGAGCGGAAGCGGGTGGTTCTGTCGGCGGAGGACAGGCAGTAGGCGCATCCGTAGGGGCATCCCCGGGAGCTTTCGTAATACAGCACCCGGTCTTTCAAGGCCCCCAAATCCTCGTAAGGGAACGGCAGGGTATCCATATCCACAAAGCCGGTTTTGTGGGGCTGGAACCCGTAAATACCGGAAGGGTGTTCCTCCGCAAGCACCTGGGCTACCAGGGGCTCCCCTTCCCCGCACAGGACCCCATCCGCCCAAGGCAGCCTTTCCAGCTGCCACTGGGGGTCAAAGGACACCTCCGGCCCCCCCACCAGAAGCACCGCCTTTGGGAACAGTTTGCGGAAATCCGCCCCCAGCCGCTGGACATACTGGATGTTCCACAGATAGCAGGAAAAGAGCAGCCTATCCGGCTGGCAAGATACCAAATCGGTGAGAATCTCCATCACCGGCTGGTTGATGGTATACTCCCGGAACTCCGCCTCCATCCCGGCGGCCAGAAGGGCGTTCCTTAAATACCGCACCGCCAGATTGGTGTGGGTGTACTTGGCGTTGATGGCCGCCAGCAGGATTTTCATGGCGCTCTCCTCCCTTCCCTATTCCCCTGGCCGGTTAAGGGGTGTTGGATTCCTTCGGTTTTTTCATGGTGAGGGAAATCCGCTTTTTGGCCGGGTCCACCGACAGGACCCACACAGTCACAATTTCCCCCACCTTCAGCACCTCACTGGGATGCTTGATATACCGGTTGGTGATTTGGGAGATATGCACCAGTCCGTCCTGATGGACCCCAATATCCACAAAGGCCCCAAAATCAATTACATTGCGGACGGTGCCTTTCAGCTCCATACCCGGTTTCAAATCCTTTAATTCCATAATATCGCTGCGGAGCATGGGTGGGGGCAGCTCGTCCCGCAAATCCCGCCCCGGTTTGCGCAGCTCGGTAAGAATATCCCGCAGGGTGGGAACCCCCACCCCACAGTCCTCCGCCACCTGGGCTTCCCCGGCCTGCTTCACCTGGTCTTCCAAAGCCTCCAGTCGGCCCTGGGCTGCGTCCTCCAAAGTATAGCCGAACCGCTCCAGCAGCTTTTCCGCCCCCTGGTAGGATTCCGGGTGAACGCCGGTATTGTCCAGCAGGTTTTTCCCGTTTGGAATCCGCAGGAAGCCGGCGCACTGTTCAAAGGCTTTGGGTCCAAGCTTGGGCACCTTTTTCAGCTGGGCCCGGGTCTGGAAGGCTCCGTTCTCCTCCCGGTAGGCTACCACATTTTTCGCCACCGAGGCGGACAGCCCCGCTACATAGCTGAGCAGGGAGGGGGAAGCGGTGTTCAAATCCACCCCCACCTGGTTGACGCAGGACTCCACCACCCCGGTGAGGGTTTCGTCCAGCCGCTTCTGGGGCATGTCATGCTGGTACTGGCCCACCCCAACCGATTTGGGGTCAATCTTCACCAGCTCCGCCAGAGGGTCCTGAAGGCGCCGGGCGATGGACACGGCGGAGCGCAGGGACACATCAAATTCAGGGAACTCCGCTGCTCCCAGCTTGGAGGCGGAATAAACCGAGGCCCCCGCCTCATTCACCATCATATAGGAAAGGCCACAGTCCATCTCCCGAATCAGGTCGGCGGCGAAAATTTCGCTCTCTTTGGAGGCGGTGCCGTTCCCAATGGAAAGGACCTGCACCCCGTACTTCTGAATCATAGCTTTCAGCTTGGCTTTGGCCTCCGCTACCTTGTTCTGGGGTGGAGTGGGGTACACCACCCCTGTGTCCAAAACCTTTCCAGTGGGGTCCACCACTGCGATTTTACAGCCAGTGCGGTAGGCGGGGTCAATGGCCAGCACCGTTTTCCCTTTGACCGGAGGCTGCATCAGCAGGGCCTTTAAATTTACCCCAAAATTTTTAATGGCCTGCTCATTGGCCTTCTCGGTCAAATCTGAACGGATTTCCCGCTCCATGGAAGGATGAATCAGCCGCTTATAGGCGTCCTCCACCGCCTCCTGAACCGCCGGTGTGGTGACGCTGCCCTTTTTCACAAAGAGGCCGCTGAGCAGCCCAATGGCATAAGCGGCGTCCACCTGAACTTCCACCTTCAGAAAGCCCTCCTTCTCCCCACGGTTCACCGCCAAAATCCGGTGGCTGGGGATTTTTGCCACCGGCTCCTGGTAGTCATAATACATGGTATAGACGCTTTCTTCCTCTTTGGCGGCGGCACTTTTCAGCTGGGCGTTCTTCTGGTAGTAGGCCCGCAGCAGTGCCCGGCCTTCCGGGCTGTCGGATACCTGCTCCGCGATGATGTCCCTGGCCCCCGCTAAAGCCTCCTCCGGTGTGGGAACCTCCTTTTCCGGGTCCACATAAGGGGCTGCCAGTTCCTCCAGGCTGCCCTTGGTCTGGTCCTGGGCCAGCAGCAGGGCAGCCAGAGGTTCCAATCCCCGCTCCTTGGCGATGGTGGCCCTGGTGCGGCGCTTTTGCTTGAAGGGTCGGTAAATGTCCTCCAGCCGGGCCAGAGTCTCCGCCTGCTGAATCTCCTGGGCCAGCTCCGGGGTCAGCTTCCCCTGCTCCTGAATGGCTGAGGTGATTTCCTCCCGCCGCTTTTCCAGCCCCCGCAGGTATTCCAGCCGTTCCGCCAGCTCCCGCAGGGTCTGGTCATCACAGGAGCCGGTGCGCTCCTTCCGGTACCGAGCGATAAAGGGGATGGTATTTCCCTCGTCAATTAAAGCGATGATGTTCTCCACATAAAGTTTGGCGATGTGGAATTCTTCCGACAGCGTATGCTGAAAATCCATGGGCTTCTCCTATCCGTTACAAAGTTTTGTCCCTATCCTGGAAAGAGGGGTTTTCCCCTCTTACATCTTAATAAGCATCTGATACTGCTCTTCCTCGCCGGGCAGCGGATTGGTGGTTTGGGCGGGCATGGTACCCTCTTCTGGATGGGTATACTTAGGCATATCATAACCGGCGGCGTGGGCCTGGTCGATGGCCACCGCGTTGGCCAGCATCAGCTTGATGCGGTTCTCCTGGTTGATACGGGTGGCGCTGGGGTCATAATCCACCGCTACAATGTTGGCCTGGGGATTCCGCTCCTTAATCACACGCATCATCCCTTTGCCTACAATATGGTTGGGCAGGCAGCCAAAGGGCTGGGTGCAGACGATGTTTCCAATGCCCTGTTCAATCAGCTCCAGCATCTCGGCGGTGAGCAACCATCCCTCCCCCATCTTCACTCCATGGCCAATATAGCCCCGTGTCAGGGATACGGTATGGGGGAAATACCCACCCGGCCGGAAATCTCCCTGCTCCTTAATGGCGTCAATCACATCCGCCTGTTTGCGCACCAACCAGCGGTAAGCCTTCTCATAGGCGAACTTCTGGGCGGAGGAGATGATACCATACAGCTTATGGTCCATAAGCAAGTTGTAAATGCAGTACAGGCAGAAATCCATCAGTCCAGGAACCACCGGTTCCGCTCCTTCCGCCAGCAGGAACTTTTCCAGGTCGTTGTTGCCCAGAGGGGAAAACTTTACATAAATCTCCCCTACAATCCCCACCTTCACCTTCTGCTCCTTGCGCCGGGGCAGGGCGGCGAAATCCGCAATGATTCTGCGGTAGTTCTGCTTCACCTGCTTATAGCTGATAAGCCCCTTGCCCTTCATGCCCATGGTGAGGCGTCTGGCCCACTTCTCCACCAGGGCCTCCGAGGCCCCCGGCTCAATCTCATAGGGGCGGCACTGGTTGTTCAGCAGCATCAGCAGGTCTCCGTACAGCAGGGAGTAGAAAATCTTGTCCAGCATCAAAGGAGTCAGAGTAAAGCCGGGGTTTTTCTCCAGTCCTCCGATGGACAAGGATACCACCGGCACCTGTCCGAACCCGCTTTTTTTCAGGGCTTTGCGCAGCAGGTGAATATAGTTGGAGGCCCGGCAGCCGCCTCCCGTCTGGGTAATCAGCAGGGCCACCTTGTTCACATCGTATTTCCCCGACTCCAAAGCGTCAATCATCTGCCCAATCACCAGCAGGGCAGGATAACAGGTGTCGTTATGGACATTTTTCAGTCCCGCATCCACCACCGCTTTTCCGGTGTTCTCCAGCAGCTCGCAGTTATATCCATACTCCCGCAGGATGTTCAGCATCAGCTTGAAATGAATGGGAAGCATGGTGGGGACCAGAATGGTATAGTCCTTCTTCATCTCCTTGGTAAATATCACACGGTCATCAGACCCTCTCATGGGCTCTCCTCCTCTCTGCTACCGCTTCCAGCAGACTGCGGATGCGGATACGCACCGCCCCTAAATTGCTGATTTCGTCAATTTTCAGCTGGGTGTACAGCTTGCCGCCCTCCTCCAAAATCTCCCGCACCTCATCGGTGGTGATGGCGTCAATTCCGCAGCCGAAGGACACCAACTGCACCAGCTCCATATCCGGCTGGGTGGTCACATATTTAGCCGCAGCGTACAGCCGGGCGTGGTAGGTCCACTGGTTCAGCACATGCACATCCGGAGGCAGTTCCCTGGCCAGGTCTGCCACACAGTCCTCACTGACCACCACAATGCCAAAGGAGGCAATCAGCCGGTCGATTCCATGGTTGATTTCCGGGTCAATATGGTAGGGGCGGCCGGACAGCACCACAATCTGATGCCCATGTTCCCGGGCATAATCAATGGCTCTGGCGCCCTCCGCTTTGATGTCCGCCATCCACTGGTCATAGAAGGTGTAGGCTTTCTTAGCGGCCCGGCGCACCTCCCCCAGGGACAGGTCCGGGTACTGGTTCCACAGAATATTATAAATGCGGTTGGCGAAGTCTTTGCGCCGGTCAATGGCCAGGTGTGGATAGATAAAGTGGATGTTTTCCTGAGACAGCTCCTCCACGTTGGCTTTCAGCAGCTCTGGGTAGTAGGCTACCACCGGGCAGTTAAAGTGGTTATCCCCCCGTTTTTCGTCAAAGTTGTAGGTGAGGCAGGGGTAAAAAATATCGTGGACCCCCTGCTCCAGCAGCTGGGCAATATGACCATGCATCAGCTTAGCGGGATAGCAGACGGTATCCGACGGGATGGAAAACTGCCCCTTGATATAGGTATCCCGGTTGGAGATGCCGGACAGCACCACCGTAAAGCCCAGCTCGGTGAAAAAGGCGTGCCAGAAGGGGATATTCTCCATCATATTCAGGCCCAGGGGAATTCCAATCTTTCCCCGCTTTCCGGTTCCCGGCTCCAATGCCCGGATTTTTTCCAACTTGTACCGGTAAAGGTTGGGGAGAATCTCGGCGCTGTGATTTCCCAGAGGCCGCTCGCACCGATTGCCGCTGATGAACTTTTTACCCTCCCCAAAGGAGTTGACGGTCAGGTTGCAGTGATTGCCGCAGATACCGCAGGTGGTGGATTTTGAGGTATGTACAAAGGTTTTCAGTTCTTCCCCGGTGATGAGGGTGGAGCGCTCCAGTCCCAGTTCCTGGGCATGAAGAGCGGCGCCGAAGGCCCCCATCAGGCCGGCGATGGCGGGGCGCACCACATCCCGTCCCAGCTCCATCTCAAAGGAGCGAAGTACTGCATCGTTCAGGAAGGTGCCCCCCTGCACCACAATATGCTGCCCCAGCTCATCCGCTGAAGCTGCTCGAATCACCTTGTAGATAGCGTTTTTCACCACCGACATGGAGATGCCCGCGGAGATGTCCTCCACGGTAGCCCCTTCCTTTTGGGCCTGCTTCACCGAGGAGTTCATAAATACCGTACACCGGGAGCCTAAATCCACCGGATAGGGGGCGAACAGCCCCAATTTGGCGAACTCCCGCACATCATAACCCATGGATTGGGCGAATGTGCTGATAAAGGAGCCGCACCCGGAGGAACAGGCCTCATTCAGCATGATGGAGTCAATGGAATTGTTCCGCACCTTGAAGCACTTGATGTCCTGTCCTCCGATGTCCAGGATGAAATCCACATCCGGGGAGAAATGGCGGGCCGCTTTGAAGTGGGCCATAGTTTCCACCAAGCCGGAATCCACCCCAAAAGCGTTGCGAATCAGGTCCTCACCATAGCCGGTGGCGGCGCTCCCCTTAATCTGAATCCGGTCCCCGCACTTTTCCCACATCAGTTCCAGCTGTTCTTTCACAACCTGCACCGGATTTCCCCGGTTGGGAGCGTAATACTCAAACAAAATCCGGTGGTCCTCCGACGTCAACACCAGCTTGGTGGTGGTGGAGCCGCAGTCGATGCCCAGATAAGCGTCTCCCGTATACTCCTCAATGGGATACACATCTACTGTGTCCTTATCGTGCCGGTTACAGAAGGCGGCATATTCGTCCGGGTTCTCAAACAGGGCCGGCAGGGTTCGAGTGGCGTGGTTATCGCTGACTGCTCCCTCAATGGCGTTCACCAGCTGCTGGTAGTTCATGGGGGAACCGGATTTCTCCGCATAGAGGGCGGTACCCATGGCCACTGCGTAACGGCCCATATCCGGGAAGATGGCTTTGTCATGGGACAGGTTCAGCGCCCGGACAAACTCCCTTTGCAGCGCCTTGAAAAAGAACAAAGGTCCCCCAAGGAACAGCACCTTTCCGGTAATCCGGCGGCCTTGGGCAAGGCCGGTGATGGTCTGGTCCACCACCGCCCGGAAGATAGAGGCGGCAATGTCCTCATGCCGGGCGCCCTGGTTCAGCAGGGGCTGAATATCGCTTTTGGCGAATACACCGCAGCGGGAAGCGATGGTATAGTATTTCTCGCTGTTCAGGGCCAAGGTGTCCAGTTCCTCCGGCGTCACATCCAGAAGGGTGGCCATCTGGTCGATAAAAGCCCCTGTGCCTCCAGCGCAGGAACCGTTCATCCGCTCCTCCAGACCCCCGGTAAAGAAGATGATTTTGGCGTCCTCGCCTCCAAGCTCAATCACCGCATCGGTGTCCGGGGCGAATTTTTTTACCGTCTCTCCGGTGGCAAATACTTCCTGGATAAAGGGAAGCTCCGCCGCTTTCGCCAATCCCAGTCCAGCTGAACCGGACAAGGCCACTGTAAACTGGTGGTCCCCAATCACATCCTTCGCCAGTTGAATCAGCTCCAGGGTCTTTGGACGCACCTGGGAGTAATGGCGTTCATATTGCTCATAAACCACCTCGCCGTACCGCATGACGACAATCTTGACAGTGGTGGAGCCAATATCAATTCCAATTGTCATTCCTAAACTCATAGTTGTTTCCCTTTCAGTTGAAATCGCTTTGTAAAATGTCTATCCCTTTTTGTCTGGATTTGGAGCTGCTGACAGGCTTCCCTTTTTGATATGGAAGTTCAGAAACCTGAACGTCTTCTCGTATATGCTCACAATTTCCCCAGTATACATTATCATAGCATTTTTCTCCGGGAAAATCCAGTTTGATTTTATTGGAAGTATTTTTCTTCCATCCATTTGGACGGACCTGTATGCAACCAAAGTTATCCTTCACATTCTTGTCATATCTTCCAAAAATTTCTGGAAAAATCGGAAAGGATTTCTTGATTTTCCTATTTCGCCTTGTTATACTGAGATTATACTGATAGAATGAACCGTTTTTAACTTTGACATCACAACCATCAGGAAAGGAGTATGTATGATGAAAAAATGGATTGGCGGCTTGAGTGCCGCTTTAGCCGCTGCGGCGGTTTTGGCTGTTCCGGCTTCTGCCCTGACTACGCTTACCAGCGACAGCTTCAGCCAAAAAGAGGTCAGTGCCAATTGGGTCACCGACAAGGCGGACCCTTTGGAGTTTTATGTGGAGGATGGGGAACTGTATATGTCTGTGGGCCGCTACTCCTATTCCTCTGACGCCAGCACCCGCTGGCAGGGCAAGAAAATCGCCTTGAAAAAGCCCACCTCCAACACTTGGACAGCGGTCATCAAACTTGATATTGACGATGGGTTCTTCTCCAGCAGTTACAGCCAGCAGGTGGAATTCCGGCTGGACTTGGTGGACAAAAACGGGAAGGCTTTGTCTGAGTCCCCAGCCCTGCGGCTGGTGAAAAGCGGCAGCAAGTCCCCTCAGTTTAACTATTACTCCACCACCTCCCAAACCGGCTGGAAAGCAGGAACCACCTACATCAACGGGGATGGAGAACGGGCTGATGTAGAGTTTGACTCAGATTGGCATTCTCTTATTATCAGATGTGATAAAGGTGTAATTTATTACTATTTGGATAATAAGAAACTGGGAACTACCCAGCTGTCCACCAAAGAAGTTTATCCCGCCTTCGCAGCCATCAACATGTACAACTATGGAAATCAGGAAACCACCGTATGGGATAACTTCGCCCTGTACAACGGCAGCTACATCCTGCCAGCGGAGCGCTCCGAAAAAGCCCAGGAGGAGTATGAGGAGGAGCAGGCCGACAAGTACGAGGAGAAACGTCAGGAGTGGAGAGAACGGTACACCAAGTATGA
>CALWZG010000024.1 GCA_944385965.1 uncultured Anaerotruncus sp. | reverse complement strand
CAAAGGCCATCTCCACATGAGGGGCGTTCTTTTCCTTGGACAAAGCGAACTTTTTATTGGTATTTGCGGGATATTTCCAAAGCAGGAACAAAACCACCAGGGCCGCGAAAGATACCACCATACTGGGCAGGGTGTAGACTCCCTGAAAAATGGGCCATCCAAAATACAGAAACACCCCGAAAACCGCCACCGCTTCCAGGTCCCGAATCCCTTGGCGGTGATGCTTTTTATCCACGGCTACTGCCGCCCGGTACACATCCACCGCCTTGGTGGTGTATTGGATGGTGACGCCATTGCTCAATTGGGTCTCACTCATACATTCATCTCCGGTTTCTCATAATTTTTCGCCATCTGGGACAGGAAAGCCTGGAATTTGTCCTGGTCCTCCTGTGACAGACCCCCTTTCGGCACCAGCAGGCAGCGGGTGTCGGTGAGCATCACCATAAACAGGGTGTCGGTATACCGCACATCCTTGATGGTGCGCCAATAGGTCTCGTAGGACTTGGAATTGTTGTATTCCACGAACTTATTGGGGTAAATATCAATACGAATGTCATCTTTGAAATAAGCGGTTTTGGCAATCTGCTTTTTCAGCACCCGGCGCAGGGTCCGATGATAAAACACCCGGTAATACAGCGCCCCATAAGCCCCCATCACCACCAGCAGCAGGGCGATGATAAAGGGCATCTTTCCGGTGGACTCCTGATAAGGCAGCATCAGCAGAAACGCCAAGCCCACCACAACCTCAATGACCCCTAAAATGGTCATCCGTTTTTTATTTTTCTTCACGGCGGGCGCCCCGGTAATCAGATGGAATTGATAATAATCATCCAGCTGAATCCGGTATTTCAGGGTAAAGAGCTTCTCATACTCCGGCTCCTGAGGCTCCTCGTCTTCCAAATCCTCCTCCTGATTCTCCGGGGAAGGGGACTGTTCTGACGACTCCGAAGCAGAAAGGGAAGTCTCCTCCGCTGGAGATTCCAGGGTTTCCGGCTCCTGAAGCGCTGGCTCTGCGGTTTGGGTCTGCTGTTCTTCCAAAGGCTGTTTCTCGTTCTCCATGAAATGTGGCTCCTTCTCTTAAATTCTAAACATAGGGGATTAAATATCCAGCTCCCGCACATACTGGGCGTTCTGCTCGATGAATTCCTTACGAGGAGCCACCTTGTCTCCCATCAGGATGGTGAAAATCTCGTCCGCCTTCATGGCGTCCTCCAGAGAGACCCGCAGCATGGTGCGGTTAGCCGGGTTCATGGTGGTTTCCCACAGCTGTTCCGGGTCCATCTCACCCAAACCTTTATACCGCTGCACATCGCATTTGGCGTTGGTCCCCTCCGGGCAAAGCTCTTTGATATACTGGTCCCGCTCCTCGTCAGAGAAGGCGTACCGCACCTGCTTACCCCGGCTCACCTTGAACAGGGGAGGCTGAGCGATACAGATATGCCCCTCCTCAATCAGGGGACGCATAAACCGGAAGAAGAAGGTCAGCAGCAGGGTACGGATATGGCTTCCGTCCACATCCGCATCCGCCATGATGATGACCCGGCCGTATCTCAGCTTGGAAATATCAAAGTCCTCCCCGATGCCGGTTCCCAAGGCGGTCACCACCGGCATCAGCTTCTCGTTGCTGTAAACCTTATCCAAACGGGCTTTTTCCACGTTCAGCATCTTTCCCCAAAGAGGAAGGATGGCCTGGAATTTCCGGTCACGGCCCATCTTGGCGGAGCCTCCCGCAGAATCTCCCTCCACGATATAGATTTCTGTGCCTTCCGCTCCCTTTTGGGAGCAATCCGCCAGCTTTCCGGGAAGCTGGGCGGATTCCAAGGCGGATTTCCGGCGGGCTACCTCTCTGGCCCGGCGGGCCGCCTCCCTGGCTCGGGAAGCGTTCAGGGATTTATCCATAATGGCCCTTGCCACCGCTGGATTCTCCTCAAAATAGGTCATCAGCTTGGCATAAACCATTCCGTCCACCAGGGTACGGATAGCGGTATTCCCCAGTTTGGCCTTGGTCTGCCCCTCGAACTGGGCCTCTGTCAGCTTCACCGAAATCACAGCGGTGAGGCCTTCCCGCACATCCTCACCGGTGAAATTCTTATCGCTGTCCTTGAGAATCCCGTTTTTCCGGGCGTAATCATTCATCACCCGGGTGAGGGCGGTTTTAAAGCCCACCTCATGGGTTCCTCCGTCGGTGGTGTGGATGTTGTTGGCGAAGGAGAGAATCAGCTCGTTATAGCTGTCATTGTACTGCATGGCCACTTCCGCGATGGAATCCCCATCCTTTGCGGAAATGTAAATCACCTCGTCATGCAGAGTTTCCAGCCCCCGCTTTTTGTGGATGTAATCCACAAAGCTGCGGATGCCTCCCTCATAGTGCAGGTCCTCCTCCACAGGAGCGGCCCCCCGCAAATCCCTCAGCACGATATAGGTGCCGGCATTGAGAAATGCCTGCTCCCGCAGACGGGTCAAAAGCACCTCATAATCATAGACTGTGGTCTCCTGGAAAATTTCCGGGTCCGCCTTAAAGGCTACCTGAGTGCCAGTTTCGGTGGTATCCCCCATCATCTGGAGGGGTGCCACCTCATGCCCCCGCTCAAACCGCTGGTAATACCGGTGCTGTCCGTCGCAGACCTGGACCTCCAGCCACTCGGAAAGGGCATTTACCACCGAGGCGCCTACCCCGTGAAGTCCTCCTGACACCTTATAACCGCCGCCGCCGAACTTACCGCCGGCGTGGAGGATGGTGAATACCACCGTAACCGCCGGCAGACCGGTTTGGGGCTGAATCCCCACCGGGATGCCCCGTCCATCGTCGCTGACCCGGACAATATCCCCCGGCAGCAGCTCCACAACAATCTTGTCGCAGTAACCGGCAAGGGCCTCGTCAATGGAGTTGTCCACAATCTCGTAGACTAGATGATGCAGCCCTCTGGGTCCGGTGGAGCCAATATACATGCCGGGGCGCTTGCGTACCGCTTCCAGGCCCTCCAATACCTGTATTTGAGACCCATCATATTCCTGCTGGGGCGTATTGGTATTCTCTTCCATAACGACACTCCTTTTCGGTTCATTGCCAGCGCCAAAAAGCGCCTATTCCAAAGGCAAAGGGGAAACTGTCCCCCGCCTGAATCATGCTCAATTCACGGACACAGGCCCTCAGGGCCGTTCCAGGTTGATATTGGCCAGACCCTCCACAAAGCCCGCCCGCTTGCGCAGGGTGGAGGAGGAAATCTGGGTGATATAGACGGTGCATTTTTTCCTGTCCCCGCAGATGACAAAGGATTTGGGCAGCTCGGTGGAAACGTTCACCACACGCCCTCCCTTTTCCGCCGCGGACAAAAACTCCTTGGTGAGCTTTGAGATGGAGGTGTTCTCCAAATCAAAAATCCCCACCACATCCCGGGATTTCACCACCGTGTCCTGTCCCAGATGCAGATACATGCCATCCCTCCTAATAGGTTTCGCAGGCGGTAATCTGGCCGCCCTCCAGCTTGATGACCAGCCCCTGGTCCAAGCCCTTCAAATAATTCCGGTCGCAGCAGGTGATAAGCAACTGCATCCCCCTCAAATGGTTCAGCAGGTAATCCCTGCGCCGGTCATCCAGCTCGCTCATCACATCGTCCAGCAGCACCACCGGGTATTCCCCGGTGACCTGGTGGGTCAGCTCACATTCCGCCAGCTTCATGGCCAGCACACAGCTGCGCTGCTGGCCCTGGGACCCAAACACCCTGGCGCTGGCCCCATTCAGGGTGACCTCCAAATCATCCCGGTGAGGGCCTGCGGTGGTGGACCTGGCCCGCAAATCCTCCTCCCGGCGCTCCCGCAAGGCCTGTAAAATGGGGGCTTCCAGCTCCTGGATGGACCCCTCCAAAGGGCAGGGCAGGGTAGGCAGATAGGTAAACCCCAACTGTTCCCGGCCCCCTGAAATCCCCTCATAACAGCTTTGGGCGAAGGGCCGCAGCTTTTCCAGATAACTGTACCGGGTTTTCAGCACCACCGCCGCCAGCGCCGCGAACCGGGCGTCCCACACATCCAGGGTCCCCAAAAGGCTGGGGGTGTAAGCCAAATCCTTCAGCAGCCGGTTGCGCTGGTCCAGCACCCTGGAAAACTGGGAAAGGGCATGGATATACTTGGGCTTCAGCTGGCAGATGGAGGCGTCAATAAAACGCCGTTTCTCCTGAGGCCCATTCTTGATAAAGCCCAAATCCACCGGGGAAAACACCACCGCGCAGAACCGTCCCGCCAGCTGGGAGGGGGCTTTCAGGGGAATCTCGTTGAGGGAGGCCCGCCGCCTGCCCTCAATGGAAAGGCTGGCGGTCTGCTCCCGGCCATCCCCGAAAAAATCCAGTTCCAGGCTGGCTTGCTGGGCGCCGAACCGGATGAGCTGGGGGTCCTTGGCCCCCCGGAAGCTTTTGGCCCCGGTAAACATCCAGATACCCTCAATAAAATTGGTCTTGCCCTGGCCGTTGTCCCCATAGATCACATTGGATTCCTCGCAAAGGGCGGTTTCAAGATAGGGGATATTCCGAAAGTCGGTGAGCTTAACCCGGCTGGCTCTCACCTGGACACCTCCCTGAATCTTCCACCAGAATGGTCACGTCCCCCAGGGAAACCTGGTCCCCAGGATGGATTTTTTTCCCCCGCATCAGGCAGGGCTCCCCGTTGACCAGGACATTTCCCGCCGCCACCAGCTCCTTAGCCTGGCCTCCGGTGGGGGCCACCCCTGCGAATTTCAAAAGGGCGTCCAGCTTGATAAAGGGGGTGCGCAGGGTTACTGGAATGGTTTTCATTGGGTTCCCTCTTTTCTAATAGTCTCAGCCTTCATACTTCAGCCGCACCGGCAGCACCAGGAAGGTAAAGGAATCCCCTTCCGGGGGCAGCAGCTTGATGGGCGCCAAAGAACCGTTCATCACCAGCTGAATCTGGTCGCAGGCGGCCGCTTTCAGGGCGTCCAGCATATACCGGCTGTTGAAGCCGATTTCCAAATCCGCACCCACCTGCTGGCATCCTACCTCATCATACACCTTACCAATTGCGGTAGAG
Organism: uncultured Anaerotruncus sp.; assembly: GCA_944385965.1. Lineage (GTDB taxonomy): Bacteria > Bacillota > Clostridia > Oscillospirales > Ruminococcaceae > Anaerotruncus. Next base: position 9,411 of record CALWZG010000024.1, on the reverse strand, counting down.
CAGGAAATTTGGATGGTGCCTTGGTTAAACATCAGCCGCAGGGGGCTTTTCACATTGTCCGAAATCAGCAGGGAGGCCCGCTCAATGGCGCTGACCAGCTCCCGGGTGCCAATTTTCACAATGGTCTGGCTCCCCGCTGGGATAGCCGCCCTATAATCTAAGAATTCCCCTTCCAGCAGCCGGGAAATCACCTGATACTCCCCGATGGAGAAAATAATGTGCCGCCGGGCTACCTCCAGCTCCACCTGTCCTTCCTCATCCTTCAGCAGCTTCGCCACCTCGGACAGAGATTTTCCCGGCACTACAAACCGGAAAGGCTCACTGGAATTCACCTTTTCTTTCCGCAGGGCCAGCCGGTATCCATCCACCGAAACCAGATTCAGCTCCCCATCCTTCAAATCAAACAAGGAACCAGTATGGACCGGCTTGCTGTCTGAAGTGGCCACCGCAAACAGGGTCTGACCGATCATATCCCGCAGGGCCGCCTGGGGCAAGGAAAAGCCGGTGGTGTCGCTGACCGAAGGCAGCTCGGGGAACTCCGCCGGGGGGATTCCCAAAATGGTATATTCGGTCATCTGCCCTTTGACCAGGGTCAGAAGCTTCTCATCGGAGGAGATGGTAACCTCCTCACTGGGCATCTTCCGAATCATATCCAAAAACAGCCGGGCGGACAGGACAATCTCCCCTGCCTCCAGCACTTTGGCCTGAATCTTGGTGGAGATGGCCAGCTCCAAATCGTAACCGGTGAGGGAAAGGGTCTCCCCCTGGGCTTTCAGGAATACACCCTCCAAAGCCGCCAGGGTATTTTTAGAGGAAACCGCCCGGGAAACATTCCCTAAAGCTTCCGATAATTTTTGTTTATCACAGATAATTTTCATAAATGAAGAACGCCTCCTTTTCGCCTGCCAGCCATTGTGCCGGGAAACAAGCCCTGTGCAAGTTCCATTTGGGACGCTTGCGAATTCCACAGCCCAATGGCGGAGGTTCAGTTGGATAGATAGAGTAATAAAAAGATAGTCGTAGTAGTAGGCAGTCCGTAAAAGTGGAAAAGCCCCAAAACCCCTTTCTGAAGCGGATTTTCTGAAAAAAGAAAGAAAATCTACTGGGTGGGGAAAATGTGGAAAAGGGGATAGAGGCTAAAAATTTCCACAACAGTGAGGAAAAGTGATGTGTAAAGTTTAAGGCTTGTTGAAAACTTGGTTGAAAAAGTGGAAAGTGATTTTTGCGCTTCCACAAACCTCACTTTTGGTGGAATGTGGAAAGTTGAAACTCAGCTGTCCCGAATGTTTTTGATAATATCCTCAATGGTTTCCTTGTACCGCTGGTCGTTGCGCATGTTTTTCTCCACCTGCTGAATGGCGTATACGATGGTGGAGTGGTCCCGTCCTCCGAACTCCTCCCCAATGGTGGACATACTCATCTGGGTAATTTCCCGTACAATGTAAATGGAAATCTGCCGGGCGGAGGAGATTTGGGCGGAGCGCTTGTTGGAGCGGATGTCCTGGGGGGTGATGCCGTAGGTGCGCCCTACCTCCGAAATAATCCGCTCCACCGTCACGGGAACCGGCTGGTTGTCGTTGAGAATGTCCCGGATGGCGTTTTGGGCGATGACAATGGAGGGGTTGGTCCCCTGAAGCAGCTTGTAGGCCTTCAGCTTTTTTACGGCCCCTTCCAGCTGCCGAATGTTGGTTTTCAGCCGGTTAGCGATGTACTCGGTTACGTCGTCAGGGATGGAAATGTCCAGCAGCTGGGCCTTCCGGCGGATGATGGCGATGCGGGTCTCAAAGTCCGGCGCCTGAATATCCGCCAGCAGCCCCCACTCAAACCGGGTGCGAAGCCGGTCTTCCAGGGTCTTAATCTCCTTGGGAGGGCGGTCGGAAGCCAGCACAATCTGCTTGCCTGACTCGTACAGGGTATTGAAGGTATGGAAAAACTCCTCCTGGGTACTCTCCTTACCTCCGATAAACTGGATGTCGTCCACCAGAAGCACATCCGCCTGCCGGTATTTTTCCCGGAAAGCCGGGGTGGTATGGTCCTGGATGGCAGTGATGATGCCGTTGGCGAACTCATCTCCTTTGATGTAGATAATATTGTAGTTGGGGCGGTTTTTGTGAATGTCCGCCCGGATGGCGTGGAGCAGGTGGGTTTTGCCAAGGCCGGAAGCTCCGTAGATAAACAGGGGGTTATAGGCTTCCGCTGGGTTGGCAGCCACCGCCACGGAAGCCGCATGAGCGAATTTGTTGGAGGAACCCACGATGAAGGTGTCGAAGGTGTAATCGTATTCCCCGCTGCCGGAAGCGGGAGGGGGGCTGCCTGCGGGAGGCTGCACCTTCGGGGGAGGCAGCTGCACATCCGAAACGCCTGTCTGAGGCTGGGAGGGGGCGTCGCAGGAAATATCCAGCTCCACCGGGAAGCCCAGGGTGTCCTCAAAGGCTGATTTCAGGATGGAGGTGTATTTTTCCTTGACAATGTTCATCTTGAAGTCAGAGTTGACCTTCAAGTAGGCTGTTGAATCGTCCAGCCGCACAGGGACAATATCCTTGAGCCAGAGGTCGAAAGCCACGTTGGACATGCGGCCCCGGCAGTTTTCCAGCACGAGGGCAAACAGCTCGGCGAAGGATTCCATTCATGATCCGCTCCTTTGGTGAATAAGTCGTGGAATCGTCGGGAAACTTATGTTGAAAGAAAATTTTCCACGAAATACTGTTGAACTTTATAACTTGTTTAGTATATCATAAAAACAGAGCGGTTTTCAAGTATTCCACAGGTGAAAACAACAGCAATTATATAATGTATATAGGCGATAAAAAATTCAAAAATAACTTTTTGAAGTGTACGTCAAAGAAATACAGGTAAATTTGATAGATTACAAATAGTATAACGTTTTCTCCGGAAAGGCTCCCAGAGGGAACGGTTTTGTTTGGGAGGCCATCAAAAATTTTCAGTTTTTTTGGAAAAGCAGGGCTGGAATCGGTTGGAAGCCCTTGACAATCCTATGAAAATTGGGGTATAATGCTATTCTGCAAGGTGTAAAAGTGTTCCCTTGCGGCGACAATGATTTTTCGGGTAAGAAGTATTCATTCCGGCTTTCGGCTGGGATGTTGACCTGTTGATGGAAGGAGGAGGAACAATGCTTAGAACTTATCAACCCAGCAAGCTCCAGAGAAAGAAGGAGCATGGCTTCCGCAAACGTATGGCGACTAAGAACGGGCGCAAAGTGCTGGCCCGCCGCCGCGCCAAGGGCAGAGCTCGTTTGACTCACTGAATCCTTTTCCAAAAATAGAGGGCCACAGCTTTGTTGTTGTGGTCTTTATTTTTAGATGGATTTCTTTCAGGCAGATTGTTTTTTATTAAGAGGAACCCACCGGACTTGGAGGGGAAGCATGCTCCACACCACACCACTCACATTAAATAAGGAATACAAGCGGGCCTATTATCGGGGCCGCTCCTTTGCCACGCCAGTTGTGGTGGTCTATGTGGTGAAAAATCGGCTTAAAGCAAATCGTTTGGGACTGACAGCCAGCAAAAAGGTGGGAAAAGCGGTCCGGCGCAACCGGGCCAGACGGGTGATGAAAGAGGCTTACCGACTGCTGGAGGGGGAGTTCCCTATGGGCTATGATTTGGTTCTTGTCGCCAGAACCAAAACCCCCTATGTCTCCACCAATGAAATCATCCGCGCCCTGCGGGCCGCTATGAAAAAACTGTTTCCCCAGAACCCATGAGGCGAATACTTCTATGGCTGATCCGCCTGTACCAGAAATGGATCTCGCCTTTAAAGCCTTATCCCACCTGCCGGTTCTATCCCACCTGTTCCAATTACGCCTACACCGCCATTAAACGGTTTGGGGTGCTGCGGGGTGGCTGGCTGGCCTTCTGCCGGATTTTAAAATGCCACCCCTTTCATCCGGGGGGCGTAGATCCGGTGCCGGAAAAATTCGCCCTGTTTCCAAAGAAGAAAAAGTGAGAGGATTTCAAAATCATGCAGTTCTTGTATTCTATTGTTGGTTATCCTTTGGGATGGATCATGTATATCTGCTACAAGATCATCCCGGTTTATGGCGTTGCGCTGATTTTATTTTCCATCATCGCCAGGGTTCTGCTGGTTCCCCTGTCCATCAAACAGCAGAAATCCATGATTAAAATGCAGATTTTCCGCCCCCGGATGGAGGAAATTCAGAAGAAGTACGCCAATAACCGGGAGAAAATGGCGGAAGAAATGAACAAGCTGTACGCTGAGGAAGGGTACAACCCTATGATGGGCTGCCTTCCTATGCTCATCCAGCTTCCCATCCTGTTCGGTTTGATTGATGTAATCTACCGTCCCATGACCCATATCCTGCGCATCAGCGGGGATGTGATTACCCAGATGCAGACCATCGCCGCCCCTCTGCTGAATCTGACTTCTGAGGCTTTGGCCAAGGATTATTCCAGCCAGCTGAAGGTCATCGGTGCCATCCAGCAGAATAGTGATGCCTTCGCCAGCATCGGGACGGATGTGCTGGAAAAGGTAAACGCCCTGAACCTGAACTTTTTGGGCATCGACCTGACCCAGACCCCTCAATTTACCCAGTTTAATATTTTATGGGTTATTCCCATTCTGTCCTTTATCACCTCCGCTCTGCTGTCGGTATTTACCATGAAGCAGACCGCCGCCAGCGCCGGGGACAACGCTGCCGCCGCAGGTATGTCCAAGAGCATGATGCTGATGATGCCCCTGATGTCCGGTTATTTCGCCTTTATGTTCCCTGCCGGTGTAGGCATCTACTGGGTGGTTTCCAACCTGTTGATGGCCTTGCAGACCTTCCTGCTGAATAAGTTCATGAACCCTGTGGAGATGGCGGAAAAGGCTAAAGCGGAGTATGAGGCTCGTCGGGAGCAGCTGCGCAAAGAGAAAATTGAGGCCAAAAAGGCCGCCCGGGAAAAGGGAGAGCTGGATAAGGCCCTCAGCCAAAAAGAGATTGACCGGCAGAAGCTGGCCGCCGCTCGCCGCCGTGACGCCGAGAAATATGGCGAGGAATATAAGGAAGTCACCGATGAGGATTTGAAGTGACATCCTAAAAGGAGGGTAAACACATCAATGAAAGAGATTATCCAAGAGGGACGAAATGTAGAGGAAGCCATTGATAAAGCCTGCCAGACCCTGGGTGTGGAACGGGAGGCAGTGGAGTTTGAAATCATTGCCTTGCCCAAGCGGGGATTTTTTGGATTGATTAACACCCCCGCCAAGGTTCGTGTTTATATGGAGGAGCCCCAGGAGAAACAGCCCGCCCCTTCCAAGCCTCAGCCTTCCAAAGAGCCTGCTCAGGAGCGGCCCAAACCCCGGCAGGAGGAGAAGCCTCAGCCTCAAAAGCAGGAGCAGAAGCCCCAGAAACCTGCGGAGCCTAAGCCGGAACGTCCTCAGAAGCCTAAGCCGGAGGAGAAAAAACCGGCGGAAGGGGAGAAGCCCGCTCAAGCTGCCCCTGAGGCGGCTAAAAAGGAGCCTGCCAAGCAGGAGGGCAAACCTCAGAACTTTGTACCTATGGACCAGGTGGATGGAAAAGCCTTGGTTGCCGCTCAGTACCTGAAAGGGGTACTCCATGAGATTGGAGTGGACCCGGAGATTACCGTGGCCCGCAATGAGACCAGCATCGTGTTGCGTCTGGCGGGTGAAGGCCTGGGGGTTATCATCGGCCGCCGTGGGGAAACCTTGGATTCCCTTCAGTATCTGTCCAGTTTGGTGGCCAACCGGGAGGAAGGGGACTACATGCGGGTCACCATTGATTCCGGAAACTACCGGCAGAAACGGGAGCGGACTCTGGAGCAGCTGGCTCAGAAGCTGTCCAACACCGCGATTCGCTTGGGCCGGCCCACCACTTTGGAGCCTATGAATCCCTATGAGCGGCGGATTATCCATTCCACTGTTTCCAAGATTGAGGGAGTTACCTCCGCTTCCACCGGCGAGGAGCCAAACCGCCGGGTGGTCATTACCCCCGATGTGCTGAAGCCTCAGGGCGGCGGACGCCGCAGAGGCCGGGGCGGCAGAGGCCCCAGAGGGGAAGGGGAGGACCGCAGAGACCGCAAACCCCGCAGAGAACACCGGGAAGGCGGCCAGAAACGGGAGGTTGTAACCCCTACTTCGGTGGACAAAGCCTACATGGAGGAGCTGGATAAGGGGCCTGTGCTGGCTCAGGGTCAAGCCCAGGAGCCAAAGCCCGCCCCCAAACCTGAGCAGCCTCCTGTCCGTCAGCAGGCCCGCAAGGAGGGGGAGGACCTTCCTCTGTACGGGAAAATAGAGCTGTAAACATCAGCCAGACAAAAGAGGGAACCGGAATGGTTCCCTCTTTCTACTGTCAGAGGCTTTTTAAAACCTGTACCGCCTTTCCAAAGGAAGGGTTGCGGCCCTCCCTTTGGAAGGGTATAATAGGAGAAAATGGTGAAACCTGTTTGATTTTGAGGAGGAGCTTATGGAGCTGGATACCATAGCAGCAATCGCTACCCCTTTGGGGATGGGAGGAATTGGAGTGGTCCGGGTTTCGGGACCTGAGGCCCTTCAGGTGGCTCAACAAGTTGTAAAGGTTTCCCGTCCGGGAGGGGTGGAGGAGATGCCTGGCTACACCTGCGCCTATGGGCGGGCGGTAGACGAGGAGGGTCATATTGACGAGGTGGTGCTGACCGTTTTTCGGGCTCCCAGAAGCTACACCGGGGAGGATGTGGCGGAAATCGCCTGTCATGGAGGCCCCTACCTTTTGGAACGGGTTCTGCGGGCCTGCTGCGCCAAAGGGGCCCGGCTGGCCGGTGGGGGAGAGTTCACCAAACGGGCCTTCCTCAATGGAAAGCTGGATTTGACCCAGGCGGAAGCGGTAATGGATTTGATTTCCGCTCAGGGCAGGCAGTCCGCCAGAGCCGCTTTGACCGCCCGGGATGGGGCTTTGTCCAGACAGATTGACCAGGTGGCGGACAGTCTGATTCAGCAGGCGGGCCATCTGGCCGCCTGGATTGATTATCCCGAGGAGGAAATTGAACTGGTGGATTCCAAAGAACTGGAATCCACACTGCGCCAGGCTATAAATCAACTGGATGGATTATTAAAAACATATGATACAGGACGTATTTTCAGAGAGGGGATTGAGGTGGCCATTGTAGGCCGCCCCAACACGGGAAAATCCACCCTGATGAATCTGCTGGCAGGCTATGACCGAAGCATTGTGGCCGATTTGGAAGGAACCACACGAGACGTGGTCACCGATGAGGTGCGGCTGGGAGATTTGATTCTCCGCTTGAATGATACCGCCGGGATTCGGGAGACACAGGACCCCATCGAGCAGGCGGGGGTCCGTCTGGCGGAGCGGCAGATGGAAAAGGCCCAGCTGGTACTGGCGGTCTTTGATGGCTCCCAGCCCTTGAGCCAGGATGACAGGCGGGTGCTGGAAAGCTGCCAGGGTTTGCTGGCTCTGGCTCTGGTGAATAAAAGCGACCTGCCCCAGCGGTTGGAGCTTGAGGAGCTGGAAGGATATTTCCAGCAGGTCATCACCATTTCCGCCAAATATGGGGAAGGGGCTTCCATGTTGGAGGAAGCCATCGAGAAGCTGTTCCATCTGGGGGATTTTGACAGCTCCGCCGCGGTGCTGGCCAACGAGCGGCAGCGGGAAGGGGTTTTGCGGGCCAGAGAAGAGCTGGAGGAAGCTTTGGGGGCTGTGCAGGCTGGCGTCTCATACGACGCGGTGTGCGTCTGCGTGGAAAGCGCCATTGACTGCCTGCTGGAACTGACCGGCAAAAAAGCCTCCCAAGAGGTAGTGAACCAGGTGTTTTCCAGATTCTGCGTCGGAAAGTAAAGATGGTAAGGCCTTCCTGCTTTTCCGGGGCCGGAAGGAAATTTGAAGATAAAAGAGGACTGAAATGGAGTATTTAGCGGAACAATATGATATTGCTGTCATCGGCGGCGGCCACGCCGGAATTGAGGCGGCTCTTGCGGCGGCCAGACTGGGAGCTTCGGTGATTTTGTTCACCATCTCCCTGGACGCCATTGGAAACCTGCCCTGCAACCCCTCCATTGGAGGAACCGCCAAAGGGCATTTGGTGCGGGAGATAGACGCTTTAGGCGGGGAAATGGGAAAAGCGGCGGACGCCACCTTTATTCAAAGCCGGATGCTGAACCGAGGGAAGGGGCCAGCGGTCCACAGCCTGCGGGTGCAAGCGGACCGGAAACGGTACCACCTTTATATGAAAGAGGTGGTGGAGCATCAGCCTGGTCTGGATGTGAAGCAGGCGGAGATTGTGGAGCTGAAAACCCAAGATGGAGCCATTACAGGGGTGGTTACCGAGTTGGGGGCGGTTTATCCGGTGAAAGCGGCCATCCTCTGCACAGGCACCTATTTAAAAGGAAAAATTTTTGTGGGGGAGTACAGCCGAGAGAGCGGTCCGGATGGGATGCATCCAGCCAATGAACTTTCTGGCTGTCTGGAAAAATTGGGGGTTCCTCTCAGGCGTTTCAAAACAGGGACCCCCGCCCGTGTGGACAGACGCTCCATCGACTTTTCCAAGCTGGAGCCTCAGCCGGGGGACGACCCCATTACCCCCTTCTCCTTTGAGACAGACCCCACCTCCCTGAAAAATCAGGAGGTCTGCTACATGACCTACACCAATGCCCAAACCCATCAGGTGATTCTGGATAACATTGGGCGTTCCCCCCTGTACGGCGGGAAAATTGAGGGAATCGGCCCCAGGTATTGTCCCAGCATTGAGGATAAGGTGATGCGGTTTTCCGATAAGCCCCGGCATCAGCTGTTTGTGGAGCCTATGGGCTTGGACACCAATGAGATGTACTTGCAGGGCATGTCCTCCTCTTTGCCGGAGGAAGTGCAGGTGGCCTTTTACCGCACCATCCCTGGGTTTGAGGGGCTGAAAATTATGCGGAACGCCTACGCCATCGAGTACGACTGTGTGGACCCCACCGCCTTGAAGGCTACTTTGGAATTTAAAGGGATTCATGGGCTGTATGGGGCAGGGCAGTTTAATGGCACCTCTGGATATGAGGAGGCCGCTGCCCAAGGGCTGGTGGCGGGTATCAACGCCGCCCGGCAGGTCCAGGGGAAGGAGCCGGTGATTTTGGACAGGGCCAGCTCTTACATTGGAACCCTCATTGACGACCTGGTGATTAAAGGCTGCAATGACCCCTATCGGATGATGACCTCCCGCTCGGAATATCGGCTGATTCTCAGGCAAGACAACGCAGATGAGCGGCTTACCCCCCTGGGGCATACCCTGGGGCTGATTTCTGAGGAGCGGTTCCAGAGGTTTCAGGAAAAGATGAGGCTGATAGGGGAGGAGCTGAAGCGGATTCAGAAAACTACTGTGGCCCCTTCTCAGGAGTTAAATGCGTTTTTGGTTTCACGTGAAACATCCCCCATCTCCACAGGAACCAAGCTGGCGGAC
>CALWZG010000023.1 GCA_944385965.1 uncultured Anaerotruncus sp. | reverse complement strand
TACCGTATACTGGTCTTGCTTTTTCTTTAGCGTCACAAAATAAGAATAAAGCAATGAGCGAGGTTTGGAAACCCTTTTGGGCTCCAAACCTCGCTCGTTTTTATGGGCTCATTTTGCAACGGGCCCTCTTTTGGTATTCTATTGACAAATTAATTCTGTCAGAGGTGTGATGTGGGCTCCAAAATAGCCTGTCATCGGTTCTGAGCCAGCCGCTCTACCAATTCCTTATCCGGGTCTACAATGGCAGTCTGGTATGGATCGTAAATCACCAGCCCTGGCTTGTTGGCGGGATGTTTGCGAACATTCCGAATCTGAGTGTAGTCCACCGGCACTTTGCCGGAATCACGGGCATTGGAATTATAGGCGGCAATTACCGCCGCCTGCTCCAAAGTACGGTTTGGAACGTCTTTGCCCTGGGTTACAATCACCACATGGGAACCGGGGATTTTTTGGGTATGGAACCAAATATCTCCATTTCGGCTCTCCCGCAGGGTAAGCTGGTCGTTCTGGGTATTATTCCGCCCGCACAGAATCACAAACCCATCATCCGACAGATATTTTAAGGGCGGCAGCCGTTCTTCCTTCATGCCCCGCTTCTGGGGACGCCGCACATAACCCTGGGAAGCCAGTTCTTCACGGATGGCGTTCAGCTCACTTTCCAATGAGGCTCTGGCCAATTCGTCAAACACGGTATCAAAATACTGAACCTCCGCTTCCCCCTGAGCAATCAATTCTTTCAGCTTCTTTTCCGCTGTGTCCGCCTTCCGGTAGCGGGTATAGTAGTGCTGAGCATTCTGGGAAGGGGTCAGCCGTGGGTCCAGGGGTATTTTTACCAGAGGGTATCCCTCTGTATAAAAATCCTCTACCTGAGCCTCAGGCATTCCCTTTTCAAGACGGTACAGGTTGGCGTTGAGCAAATCCCCGTAAATCTTCCACTTTTCCCGCTCGGTGGATTCCCGCAATTCCTTGCGCTGGGCTTCCAATTTCCGATTGGTCCGCTCTGAAAGGTTTACCAGAAGCTTCAGCAAATCCGCTCCCCGCTGGCGCATCCGGTCAATCCGGTCCCGCTCGCTGTAAAAAGCGTCTAAAAGCTGGCTGTAACTTTCATAAGGGCGGCTGACCAATACATGTCCATATTGGTTTACATCCAGGTAAGTATACTCACTGGGACGTCCGCTTTTATCCACCAGCATGGTGGGAACGGTCTCCCCTTTGTTCAGCCGGTTGGAAAGCTGGGCCAGATGGAATTTCAGCCGGACCTCCTTCTCCTCATCCAGCTGAGATACCAAAAGCTCCCAGTCCTGGAAGGCGTTGAAGGCCACCTCCCGGCACACCAGGGGGCTCATCCCCTCCAAGGCTCCCAGTAGAGCCTTATGCACCTGCTGGCCAGGATTCTTCCGTATACGCTCCAAAATCTGAGAAGGGGTAGCTGTATAAATACTCAGCCTGTCCCCTGCTGGTACCATGGTGTAGGACATTCCCGGAAGCACAGGACGCACCTGGGACATCTCATCATTGACCCGCTTCACCGCGTCGATTACCCGATTGTCCGCCCCCACCAGAATAATATTGCTGTGGCGGCCCATAATCTCCACCGACAAGGTCAGCACGACCCGGTCCCCCAACTCATTCACCGTCTCAAAGTCCAGCTGAAGCACCCGGTCCAGGCCAATCTGCCGAATCTCGATCAGTTTGGCCCCTGTGAGATGCTTGCGCATCAGCATACAAAACATGGGCGGGGTTTTAGGGTTGTCCTGTGGAAGCTGGGTAAAATGAATCCTGGGATTGGAGGCGGAGGCTGAAATCAAAAGCTTGTGATTCCCCCCCAAAGAACGCATAGCGATTACAATGGTTTCCTTGGCGGGCTGGTGAATCTTGTCCACCCTTCCCCCAAGAATCACCGGCTCTATCTCATGTTTGATTTGGCTTAAAAATACTCCATCAAAAGGCATAATGGTTCTCCCATATTAGTGGCGCAGCCCCTCCACAAAACGCTCAATGCGCTTGAGGGACTCCAATAAATGATTTATAGAATAAGAATAGGACACCCGCACATATCCTTCTCCGCAGGCTCCAAAGGCGTCTCCCGGAACCACCGCCACCCGTTCCGCTTCCAGCAGCCTCAAGCAAAACTCGTTGCTGGTCAGCCCTGTGGATTTGATGCAGGGGAATACATAGAAAGCGCCTTCCGGCTCAAAGCAGGTCAAGCCCATCCGGTTAAACCCATCCACCACCAAACGGCGGCGCATGTCATACTGTTCCCGCATGCACTCAATATCCTCATCGCAGTTCCGCAGCGCTTCAATGGCAGCGTATTGGCTGGTGGTTGGAGCGCACATAATGGCGAATTGGTGAATTTTGGTCATCTGTTTAATGATTGGGGCTGGTCCAGCTGCGTATCCCAGACGCCATCCGGTCATAGCGTAGGCTTTGGAAAAACCGTTTACAGTGATGGTCCGCTCCCACATTCCATCAATGGATGCGAAGGGAACGTGGTGCTGGTCCCCATAGGTCAGCTCCCCATAAATCTCGTCAGAAAGCACCATCACATCTGTTCCCCGCAGGACCTGGGCAATGGCTTCCAGATGCTCCCTGCGCATCACGGCGCCGGTGGGATTATTGGGATAAGGCAGAATCAGCAGTTTGGTCTTTGGGGTAATAGCCGCTTTCAATTCCTCCGGGGTTAGGCGGAACCCATCCTCCGCCTTGGTGACCAAAGGCTTTACCACCGCTCCGGTTAATTGGGCGATGGGGGTATAGCACACAAAGGAGGGTTCTACCACCAAAACCTCCTGGCCTGGCTCCACCAAAGCCCGGATACAGATATCTATGGCTTCGCTGCCGCCCACCGTTACAAGAACCTCTTTTTTAGGGTCATAGGTCAGATTCTGCCTGCGCCGCAGATAATTGCAGATTTCCTGCCGCAGAGCAGCCAATCCAGCGTTGGCAGTATAAAAGGTATGCCCCTTTTCCAAACTTTCGATTCCCGCCCGGCGAATATTCCAGGGGGTTTTGAAGTCCGGCTCGCCTACCCCAAGGGAGATGACATCCTGCATCTCCGCCGCAATATCAAAAAACTTGCGGATGCCGGAAGGCTTTAGAGAAACCACCCTTTGGCTTAAAATTTTATCGTAGTCAATCACAGGGAAGCCTCCCTCTCATCTACCGTTTCTTCCACCATCAGCACCCCGCGTTCCTTATATTTGCGCAGGACAAAATGGGTGGCGGTGGACTGCACTCCGTCCAGCGGCGCCAGTCGATGGGCTACAAACAAGGCGATATCCTTGAAGTTACGGCCGCTGATGGTCAGGGCCAAGTCATACCCCCCGCTCATCAGATAGCAGGTCTCCACCTCTTTAAACTGAGAGATGGTGTAGGCGATTTCCTCAAACCCCATATTGGCTTTCGGGGTCACCTTGATTTCGATGCGAGCGGATACCAGATTCCGGTCGGTGCGCTCCCAGTCAATCAGCGCCTTAAAGCCTTTGATAATTCCTTCTCGCTCCAACCGGGCGATTTCCTCCTCCACTTCCTTGGAGCTGACACCCAGCATCACTCCCAGCTTGTCATTGGACAGTTTGGCGTTATCCGCCAGCAGGGTCAACAATTTTTGTGTATCTGCCTCTTTCATTCTTCACACGCTCCTCTATCCTATACGATTTTAAACTGTAATGGCTGATGCTCTTTGTAGACTGTCCGATACTCAAAGCCAGCCTCCTCAAGCATTTCCATGGCCCTGGGGATGCCTTCCCCCAGTTCCTCCGCCTTGTGAGCGTCGGAACCTAGGGTGACATACTCTCCACCCAATTCCCGGAACCGCTTCAGCAGATGGAAATTAGGCATGGTATCTCCCAACACCTGACGCAGTCCGGAAGTATTCAACTCAATGGCTTTCCCCTTGCTTGCCACCGTTTCAAGCACCTGGTCAATCAGGTCCTGATACCTGGATAAATCCACCGGGATATGATGCACCCCGCTGATATACCGGATGGGATAGGTCAGGTGTCCCATCACATCATATCCATCCCAGCGGGCCACGTCCAACAGGTAACGGAAATACCACTCCAGATACTCATGAATCTGCTGGCTGGACCAAAGCTTAAAATTGCTGTAATAGACATCCATATGGTCCTCTGAGGTATGCTGGGAAACAATCACCTGGTCCACCTGTATACTTCCCAAGACCTGATTGGTCAAATCCAAATCATAAAATACATCGGAAATCTCTATCCCTGACAGAACACTTAGCTGTCCATTGAAAACCCGTCCTTCTTTGTTGGTTTCAAAGATGGACTGGGCAATCCGAAGGTCAAACCGCTCCTCTTTATAAACGTTCATTTCACAGTGGTCGGTAATACATAAGCCTGATAAGCCCTTTTCTACCGCCTTCTCACACATAAACGTGATGGAATGGCTGCCGTCTGGCGAGTTATCCGAATGGGTATGGCTGTCAAAGATTATAGCCAAAAGGATTCCCCCCTTCTTTCCTGTTCTATCTTAACATAAAACCCGCGTCTTTTCCAGTGGTTGGCAAGCGGGTCTTTTGCCAACCTGAGATTAAGTTCCCGAACTTCTCTTTTAAAGGATATAACCAGTAACCCTAACTATAAGGACGAGAGGGGGCATCGCCCACGCATCGTCCTGGCTATTATACCACAATCCTTACATGAAAAGTATAGTATTTTTTCCAGGAATATGTTATACTGGCTCTGCGATAGTCTGTTTGTTAAACTTTAAATCATTAGGGGGCAACCGCCCTTACAATAGGAGGTTTTATCATGCGCGCTGTACTGACTGTGATTGGTAAAGATCGGGTAGGTATCATGTCCATGGTTTCCAACCAATGTGCCGCCTGCAACGCCAATATTCTGGAAGTCACTCAAACTGTTCTGCAGGACCTGTTCTGCATGATTATGCTGGTGGATATCTCTCAGCTCAACTGTGAGCTTTCAGAGATGGTCTATCAGATGCAGCAGCTTGGAGAATCCAAGGGGCTGTCCATCCATGTGATGCATGAGGACATCTTCAACTCTATGCACAGAATCTAAAGAAAGGGAATCTGCCATGCTCAATACAAGCGATGTTTTAGAAACGATACGCATGATCCAAGACGAAAACTTGGATATCCGCACCATTACAATGGGGATTTCCCTTCTAAGCTGTGCTGACAGCGATATTGACGCTTCCTGTGAGAAGGTTTACCAAAAAATCATCCATCAGGCCAAAGACCTGGTAAAAACCGGGGAACGTTTGGAAATGGAATATGGTATCCCCATCATCAATAAACGTATCGCCGTCACCCCAATCTCCATGCTGGTAGCTGCTTCCGGCGGGGACCCAGTCAAATACGCTCTGGCTTTGGAGCGGGCCGCCAATCAGGTAGGAGTCAACTTTATAGGCGGTTTCTCTGCTTTGGTGCATAAAGGGTTCGCCGCTGGCGACCAGGCCCTTATCAACGCCATCCCTGAGGCGCTGGCCTGCACCGAGCATGTATGCGCTTCTGTCAATGTAGGTTCCACCAAGGCTGGCATCAATTTGGACGCGGTCCGTTTGATGGGGCAGGTGGTTCGCCGCTGTTCGGAAATTACCCAGGACCGTCAATGTGTAGCTTCCTCCAAACTGGTGGTGTTCTGCAACGCCCCGGAGGACAACCCCTTTATGGCAGGGGCTTTTCATGGGCCTGGGGAGCCGGATTGCGTCATCAATGTGGGTGTTTCCGGTCCCGGAGTTGTTCGGGCAGCTCTGGCCTCTGCTCCCAAGGATTTGGATATTTCCCAGGTGGCGGAGCTGATTAAAAAAACCGCTTTCAAAATTACCCGTATGGGACAGTTAATCGGTTCTGAAGCCGCCAAGCGTTTGGGGGTTCCTTTTGGCATTGTGGACCTGTCTCTGGCGCCCACACCTGCGGTGGGAGACTCCGTCGCCCATATTCTGGAGGAAATCGGCTTGGAACAGTGCGGCGCCTGCGGAACCACCGCTTGCCTGGCTTTGCTGAATGACGCTGTGAAAAAAGGCGGCGTGATGGCTTCCTCCGCGGTGGGAGGACTTTCAGGGGCATTTATCCCTGTGTCAGAGGACGCTGGAATGATTGACGCCGCCCGCTCCGGAGCGCTGTGCATCGAAAAATTGGAGGCGATGACAGCGGTTTGCTCGGTAGGCCTTGACATGATTGCCATTCCCGGAGATACCCCTGCTGAGGTCATCTCCGCCATTATCGCGGATGAGGCCGCCATCGGTATGGTAAACTCCAAAACCACTGCTGTCCGTATTATCCCGGCGGTTGGGCTGAAAGAAGGGGAAGAATTGGAGTACGGCGGCCTGTTCGGAACCGCTCCCATTATGCCGGTGCGCACCCAATCTCCCGCTAGGTTTATCAATCGGGGCGGTCAGATTCCCGCACCTCTCCAAAGTCTAAAAAACTAACAGTGACAGCTGTTTGGAAAAAGACTGCTTTGATTTTTGTACCTGGCCTGTTTGTGTGGGGTATGTAAATCCCTTTGCTGTATCATCTCTTTTACTTATAACAAACCCCCCTGATGTATCTATTTTTCTACATCAGGGGGTTTTCTCCATCTCTGGTTTTGACCGCTTTGACTCACCGGGCTAAAAATGGACGGAATTCTGGAATCCCTCAGCTTTGTCCCAATCCCATAGCCGAGCTGCGCAATAAGCCACAGTTTCCTCTGGAAGGGACAGATAGATTCCCAGTTGGGCGGTGGTCCAACCCTCCCGCCGGCAAAGCTCCCTGAGCGCTGGGTCCAGCAGCAGAAAGCCAGCGAATAAATTGGCTTCCCGCTCGAACTTCCCTGTTACAAAGTTCGTGCTTTTCCCCAAAAACAAGGAATTGCATTTTGGGTGCAGTACCGCATGCCCCAGCTCATGGGCGCAGACCGCCCGCTCCCGTTCTTCAGAAAGGGATTGGTTCAGATAAATAAAAGGCAATCCCATCAGCTCTGTATAAAAGCCTGAGACACGTGTTGGCAGAACCGCCTTCAGCACCTCTATCTCCAGATGACCGCAAAGCTCAAAAGGGTCCCTGGTTTTGTATTCCTCCGTCAAACCCTCCACAATGGCTCTGATATCCGCCAAAGCATCCCACTCCTGTTCCTACATTCCGTTGTTTTGAGCGTCTTTTCCCCGGGCCAGCCGCTCCATGGCGATTCGTGTACCCATCTGGATTGCCTCTACCACTTGGGCAACCTCTTTTCTGGACAGAGGCTCCCCATTAAACATCAAGCCCTCCTGACTCATCAGCTTGGTTTGAAACTGGGCGATGAGCTGGTCCAGCTCCGCCTCCTCCCCATCCTTCTGCTCCAGCAGAAAATAATCACTGGAAACCTGAAAATAACGGCAAAGATCTGACAATGTTTTATGGTCAGGCGCCCGGCGCCCCTGCTCATACATGCCTATGGCGCTGGCGGAAATCCCCAGCTCCTTTCCTAATTGCTGCTGGGTTAATCCTCGGGCTTTTCTCAATCTGCGCAGGTGTTCTCCAATCATCCATCACAACTCCTTTTCTTGCTGGCTCATTTTCAGGGTTTTCTCTCCCCACTCAATCCATACGCAATCCTTCTACCGGTTATAATAACACAATTCGTGTGTATTGTAAACAGAAATATTTCCTGCCTTTTCAGCTTGTGAATACACATTTCGTGTGTTATTCTGAACTCAAGAAAAAACATACGTTCTGTTTAGTCACTTGAGGGAAAGGAGGAAGGGGATATGAGCCTGTCACAATTAGCGGAAGAATATCTCATCAGCGCCGATTTTATTCTAAAAAGGATTGCGTTTCTCAGATTGGAACTGGCAACCGCTCAGGGGGATGAGGCGCTAAAATTAAGACGGCGCCTCCAGATTCTTTATCAGGAAGTACGGGAACTGCGCCGTCTGAGTCATTATCTGCATCAGTATTATAACCAGCAGAACGATTAAAGGGAGTTCGGTTATGCAGTTGGAACATGTATTTTTTCAGGAGGATAACCAAGGGCAGCGTCAACAATATCGGGCTTTCCTTCGGGCGGCTTTGGAGGCTTTGCCCACGCTGGAGCGGCAGGCTGTGATTCTGCGTCTGCTAAAAGGATACACCTTGGTGCAGTGCGCTAAATATTTAAGGGTTTCCCCATCAACCGTCAGCCGGCGCTGCTGGGCCGGTCAGGAGAAACTGCGGCAATGGGTGGAAATGGTGGAAAGAGCTGGGCTTTTTCGGTAGAGACTTGTCATTTTATCGGATTTGCGCTATAATAAATGTTAATTATTTTATTCAGACCCTTTCTCTAACGGTTTTGCGTGCCTCATAAGGGCACTTTGAACGAAGGGTTTTGTATCTCAAGGAGGCCGCTGCGCCAAAAGACACTGCCCGCCTTCCTTCCACTTACAAGATGTAAGCGCTATTTTCTCATGAAAGGTTGTTTGCCATGGCAAAGCGAGGGAATGTTTCTCTTTCTGTAATCAGACGGCTGCCCCGGTATTATCGTTTTCTTGGGGAGCTGCTGCAAAAAAATGTAACCCGCATCTCTTCCAGAGAGCTGGCTCAGCTGATGCAGCTGACCGCCTCCCAAATCCGCCAGGATTTGAACTGCTTCGGAGGATTTGGGCAGCAGGGGTATGGGTATAATGTGGCCGCCCTCCATACCGAAATTGGAAAAATCATGGGGCTGGACAAGCAAACCCCTATGATTCTTATTGGAGCCGGTAACCTGGGCCGCACCATCGCCAAGCATATGAATTTTGAAAAAAGCGGCTTTAAGCTGATTGGCATTTTCGATAATAACCCTGAAATCATTGGTACAGGGGTTCGTCAGCTCACCGTTTCCGATGCCGCTCATCTGCGGGACTTTTGTCTGCGGAACCATCCGGTAGCGGCGATTTTATGTATTCCCCGGGAGAACACTCGCCAGGTGGTGGAGGAGCTGCTTTCCTTGGGAATCCGCAACTTCTGGAATTTTTCCCATTACGATCTGTCTCTGGATTTTGAGAATGTAGTGGTGGAAAATGTTCATCTGGGGGACAGCCTGATGACCTTCTGCTATCAGGTCAATGAGGCTTCCGCCGAGGAGGAGTCTGATGAGGAAAAGTCCCCTATTTTCTGATGGGGGATATAAGGCCGGGCGTGGGGTTCTCCCCACGCCTTTTTTCCAGAAATTGATCTCGTCTGCAAGAAAGGGACAACCAATATGCTGATTGATTTTCATACACATCTGTTTCCTGACCGTATCGCTCATCGAGCTTTGGACCGGGTTTCTAAAATTTCCGGAGGACAGTACCACAGCGACGGAACACAAAAAGGTACCCTGGAGAGGATGAAGGAATGGGGGGTGGATTACGCGGTCACCCTCCACATCGCCACCAAAAGCAGGCAACAGGAGAAAATCAACCGTTTCGCGCTGGAAATCCAGCAAAGCAGCGAAAAACTTTTCTCCTTCGGTTCGGTCTTCCCTGACGCTGACAACGCAGTGGAAATGGTGTCCAAAATCAAAGATTCTGGTCTGCGAGGTATCAAGCTGCATCCCGAATACCAGGATTTTTTTCTGGGGAACCAACGTTACTTCCCCCTGTACGACGCCATCCAGCAAGCCAGACTTCCCCTGTCCATTCACGCTGGATGGGACCCGGTGGGGACGCTTGGAGCGCCTCTGCGGGCCAGCGCCAAAGACATCGCTTTGGTGGCGAAAGCCTTTCCCAAGCTAATCATTATCGCCGCCCATATGGGGTCCTTGGGAGACCCGGAATCCAGCGGAACTTATCTGGCTGACCTGCCGAATGTGTATTTTGATACCGCTATGAGCGGCGTTTTCCTTCAGCCCAAGGAACTGGGGGCGCTGATTCACCGAAAAGGTGCCAACCATGTTTTATTCGGCACCGACCTGCCATGGGACACTGTACCCAAGGAATTGGATGTTCTCTATCAGGCTGGGCTTTCTCAGGAAGAGTTGGAGCTGGTCTTGTGGAAAAACGCTGCCCGCCTGCTGAGACTGCCCCTTTAACTTTGAATTTTAGCAGAAAGCGGCCTAAAATTTACATCTTTTCATTGTAATAGGGATATAATCCAGTTATAATGATAAGGCATGTAACTTTTGGAATGGAATCATCCGCTCCAAAGGCAAGCCCCTCCTTTGGGTCTTTAAAACAAGTGTGAAAGGATTTCTGACTTTATGGAACAATTGACACAACAGCTTTTTGATTTTCTATCCGGCGCTGGCAAAGAAGCCGCTTTGTTCATCGTTTCCATGATTCCTTTAATTGAGCTGAGGGGTGCGGTCCCTTTAGGCGCTTTAATGGGAATGGAGTGGTGGAAGGTATTCGCTATCTCGGTGGTGGGAAACCTGATTCCTGTTCCCTTTGTTCTGTTATTGGGACGCCCAATCTTTGGATGGCTGAAAAAAACCCGGCTGCTCTCCGGCTTCGCCCATTGGTATGAGAACAAACTCCTGTCAAAAGCGGACAAGGTACGCCGCTATGAGGCCATTGGCCTTTGCTTGTTTGTGGGGATTCCCCTCCCCGGTACCGGCGCCTGGTCCGGAGCAGTACTGGCTGCTCTGCTGGATTTGCGGATGCGGTCCGCTCTGCTGGCCATCACTGGCGGGGTTGTGCTGGCCGGTATCATTATGACCCTGGGCGCTTACGGAGTGGTTGGGTTCTTTAGTCTCTTTTAAGGACGGGGCGCGCTTGTGTGGACAAGTATAAATAACTGATTTCCGGTACTTTGATTTTTGCCATCGGCACCTTCAGTTCCAAGGTGCTGGTGTTTCTTTTGGTTCCCTTTTACACCAATATCCTTACCAAAGGAGAACTTGGATTGGCGAACCTGCTGGTGCAGACCGCCAATCTCATTATCCCTATCTCCTCCATTGGCATGTCCAACGCTATTATCCGGTTTGGGTTGGACCGCCATGTGGATAAGCGGGATGTATTTACCGGCGCTATTACCGCCATTGGCGCTGGTTATCTGCTGCTTTTGGCCCTCTCTCCCCTTCTCTCCGACCTGTCTATGATGGGGGGCCACATAGATTTAATTTGTCTTTATGTCCTTACCGCCAGCCTTCGGTCTTTATGCTCTCAATTTGTTCGGGCCAAGCAGCTGGTTAAACTGTTCGCTTTTGACGGTGTGCTGTCTACCTTGATGGTGATTCTTTTTAACCTGCTGTTTTTGCTGGTGTTTAAAATGGGGGTTATGGGCTATGTGTTGGCTACGGTGGTGTCCGATATGCTCTCCGCCCTGTTCCTTTTTTCCATCGCCAGCCTGAACCGATATATCGATTTCCGGGGGTGCGATTGGTCGGTATTGGGCTCCATGCTCCGCTATGCCATCCCTTTGATTCCAACCACCATCTTTTGGTGGGTCACCAATGTATCCGATTATTATTTCATCCGGTATTATATTGATGATGAGGCGGTGGGCTTAATTACCGTAGCCTATAAAATTCCCACCATTATTAACCTGCTCTCTGGTATCTTCAGTGACGCTTGGCAGCTGTCCGCCTTTACCGAAAGCGGAGCCGGACGAGACCGCTTCTTCAGCAATGTATTTAACTCCTATCAGGCGCTCATCTTTACTGCGGTCTCCGGGCTCATCCTATTCACCAAGCTGCTGACCGCGGTCCTGGTAGTGGGGACCAAAAATCCTTTTTATGAGGCTTGGCAGTATACCCCCTTCCTACTGCTGGCTACCGCTTTTTCCTGTTTTGTCACCTTTTTGGGCAGCATCTATATGTCGGAAAAACGTGGGGTGGCTACCTTGGTCACCACTGCTTTGGGAGCGATCATCAACATCATTTTAAATGTTCTGCTGATTCCCCGGTTCGGAATCAATGGGGGAACCTTCGCTACCTTTGCCGGTTACTTTTTGGTATTCATTGTTCGGGCGGTGGACACCCACAAATATATCCGCATCCGGTGGCATCCCCTCTCCTTAATCTTGAATCTGGCTGCTTTGGGGGCTCAGGTTTGGATTCTTCTCACCATGCCAGAAGGATGGATTTTGCCGGAAGTTCTCCTCTGCTTAGGGGTCATTCTTCTGAATCTCCGCCAGCTTTTAACCAATTTCCAAAGGATTCTGGGAAAGCTTCTGGGTCACTCCCGTCCCGCCTGAAAACTTTACGAAAAGAGACCTCCGCTTCTAGCGGAGGCCTCTTTTTATCTCATCATTTTATCAGCTTCAATTAAAGTCCATTGGGATTTTGGGAGCAGAACCTCCAGCTATCCTCGCACATGTCGTCAATGGTTTGGGTGGCGGTCCAGCCCAGCAGCTCCTTAGCCTTGGAGCTGTCCGCATAGGAAGTGGCGATATCCCCTGCCCGCCGGGGCGCAATCTTATAAGGAATGGGTTTGCCGCAGGCTTTCTCAAAAGCGTGAACCACATCCAGTACCGAGTATCCATGGCCGGTTCCTAGGTTGATGGCTTCCACACCTGTTTTGTCCATCATGTAATCCAACGCCTTCACATGACCGATGGCCAAATCCACCACATGGATGTAATCCCGCACACCAGTCCCATCTGGTGTATCGTAGTCGTTTCCATAGACCGAAAGCATGGGCAGCCTGCCAGTAGCCACCTGAGCGATATAAGGCAACAGATTATTGGGAATTCCATTGGGGTCCTCCCCCAGCAGCCCGCTCTTATGGGCCCCTATGGGATTAAAGTACCTCAGCAGGCAGACACTCCAATCTGGGTCCGCGGTATGCAGGTCAGTGAGAATCTGCTCAATAAAGAGTTTGGTATATCCATAAGGGTTGGTAGCGGACAGAGGCATATCCTCCTTAAAGGGAACGGGGTTATGCATCCCATAAACGGTGGCTGAGGAGGAAAACACAATCCGTTTGCAGCCATGTTTTGCCATAGCCTCGCACAGGTAAAAGGTCCCTGTCAGATTATTATGGTAATATTTCAGAGGGATTTGGCAGGATTCGCCCACCGCTTTCAAGCCCGCAAAATGAATCACCGCTTCAATCTGATTCTCAGAGAATACCCGTTCCACACCTTCCTGGTCCAACAGGTCTACCTGGTAAAACGGAAAGGTTTTACCGGTAATCTTCTCAATCCGGCGCAGAGCCTCCGGTTTGGAGTTGCTGAAATTGTCCAGCACCACAATCTCTTTTCCCGCATTCAAAAGTTCCACACAAGTATGGGACCCAATGTATCCAGCCCCACCAGTTACCAAAATCGCCATGTCACACACTCCCATCTGTTTGCGTTTATGGGTCTTTTTCTTACAATTTTAGTATATCCATCCCGTTTCCCTATGTCAATTGACCTGGCTAACTTGGCAACATTTATCTATAAACTGGCATCAAATCATCAGGCTGCCTGCCGCTCCATCTGAACATCCAGATTCGCCCCATCGCTGCCTACTACAATGGTACCGGTTTGGTCGGTGCGCCACAGGGAAATACCCATCTCCTCCAAACGCTGCACCACCTCTTGATGGGGATGCCCATAGCTGTTGTCTTTCCCGCAGCTGGCCACCGCGTATTTCGGATTCACCGCTTTCAGCCAGGAACTGGTATTGGCGGTACTGCTGCCATGATGCCCCAGCTTTAAAATATCCGCTTGCAGGTCTGAGGAATCATATACGTTCAGCAGGTCCTCTTCCGCCGCTTCTCCAGCGTCTCCTGTAAAAAGAAAGCCTGTTTCTCCAAAGATAAGCCGGCACACCACCGAGTTATCATTCAGGTCCTCCAGATACTCCCTTTGAGGCCCTAAAATATCCAGAACCGCTCCCCCTCCCAAATCATACCGATTGCCCGGCTGAGCTTTTGTGATTTGCAGCCCTTTATTGGAGATAGAATCCAGCAGCCGTTCATAGGTTTTGCTGGTGGGAAGCAGAGAGTTGGGGGTCTGAGCGAACAGTACCTCCCCTATTTCAAAATGGTCCACCACCTCCGCCATACTCCCAATATGATCCGCATGGGGATGAGTGGCAATCAGCAGGTCGATTCGTTCCACACCCTGGGCTTCCAGATATTCGATAATCTCATCCCCCAGACCCTGATCTCCTGCGTCAATCAATATGTTTTGTTCCGGTGCCTGAATCAGTTGGCAGTCCCCCTGCCCTACATCTATGTAATGCACTTTTAAATCTCCTTCTACCTGGGTGGGTGCTGCTGCAAGCCCTCCTCCTGAAGTGGGAGACTGGGCTAAAATCTCATCCACCCATTCCACACCGGGCAGATCCATTTTGTCAAAAACCGCCTGCATCTGCGCCACACTGGGCAGAGGCAAATGGGTTCCCATCGCCTCATTGAGTAAGGTTAACACAAAAAGAATTCCCAGCAGCGCCGCTGATACCCCCAACGCCTGCTTAGCCGTAAAAGGAGCTGTATAATACTTCTTTCTTTTTCTGGCCATTCTTTCTCCCCCACCTTTTTTCTGACATAGACAAAGTTCACAGAGCTTCCGTTCAGCTTATCAAGTGAAACCTGACAAAAAAATCCCCGCAAACTGGTCCACAGAACCAATTTGTGAGGATCCTTCTTGGTCGAGGTG
Organism: uncultured Anaerotruncus sp.; assembly: GCA_944385965.1. Lineage (GTDB taxonomy): Bacteria > Bacillota > Clostridia > Oscillospirales > Ruminococcaceae > Anaerotruncus. Next base: position 31,721 of record CALWZG010000023.1, on the reverse strand, counting down.
ACAAGACTTGAACTTGCGGCCTCTGCGTCCCGAACGCAGCGCTCTACCAAACTGAGCCACACCTCGAAAAAAAGCACCGAAGCCATCTCTTGGCTGCCCGACTAGGATTCGAACCCAGACAAACAGAGTCAGAGTCTGTCGTGCTACCCTTACACAATCGGGCAATGTTGGCTTCAGGCGCTTTATTTCGTCGTCTCATCCCGACGACTTTTATATTATAGCGCGTACTTTCAATTCTGTCAACACTTTTTTCCAATTTTTTTAATATTTTTTCTGGAACCGTAAAAACTATCTAAAGGCCCCTGAAAAATCAGCTGTACAGTTTTTCAATTGTGAATCAGAACAGCCCTTTTTTATAGAATATTTGATTTGTTCATAAAAAATACTTGATTATATACTTTTCTGGTGTATAATAAATCTAAACTGAACATTTAAAATCATTCTTTTTATTTAACAGGAGGTTTTTTATATGGCGGCTTTGCATTTTACAAAGGATACTTTTCAGAAACAGGTTCTTGAATCCAAAGGATTGGTTGTTGTGGACTTCTGGGCTACTTGGTGCAACCCCTGCCAGATGTTCGCTCCTATCGTGGATCAGGTAGCTGAGCAATTGGAAGGACAAGTGGTTGTGGGAAAAGTGGAAACCAGTGAGAATCCAGACTTGGCGATTCAATACGGTGTAGAGAGCATCCCTACTGTTATCTTCTTTAAAGATGGCCAAGAGGTAGACCGTTCTATCGGCCTGCTTCCCAAACCGGTTCTGCTGCAAAAAATCAACGCTCTGCGCTGAGTTTCCCTTCAGATGCCGCGCCATTCTCTTCTTATTCAATCATAATCGCCGGTCAGGAGCGATTTTGCTCCTGACCGGCGATTTTTTATCCTTCTGAATTATTTCCTGGACCACTGAACACCTTGGGGGGTATCCTTGAGCAGAATACCCATTTGGGTCAGCTGGTCCCGAATCCGGTCCGCCTCTGCGAAATTCTTGGCGGCTCTGGCCTGCTGGCGCTGCTCAATCAGGGCTTCTACCTCCTCATCCAAGGACTCCTTCTTCCGGTTATACAGCAATCCCAGCACATCGCACAGTTCATCAAACTTCTGGATGGCGTAGGAGACTCCATCCTTGGAGCGAGGCTGGCTGATATAACTGTTGATATCACGGACCATCTCAAACAGTGCCCCTATGGCTTCGGCGGTGTTCAGGTCATCGTCCATAGCCTCCACAAACTGGCTTACCCGCTGGTCCATCTGGGCTTTAAAAGCGGCGTCCTCCTCATCCGGGGTCTCCCGAGCATTTTTCAGAGCGAAATCCAGATTATCCCGGCAGTTATGCAGACGAGCCAAAGCCGCCTGGCACTGTTCAATGACCTCCAGGCTGTAATTGATAGGGCTGCGGTAATGAGCCTGAAGCATCATAAACTTGATAGGCTCATACCCGAACTTCTCCCCTACCTCCCGAACGGTAAAAAAGTTGTTGAGGGATTTGCTCATCTTCTGGTTATCCACCTTGATATAGCCGTTGTGCATCCAGTAGCGAACATACTCCGCCCCATTGCAGCACTCACTCTGAGCGATTTCATTCTCGTGGTGGGGGAAAATCAAATCCTGACCCCCGCAGTGGATGTCAATGGTGGTTCCCAGGTGCTTGCGTATCATGGCGGAGCACTCAATATGCCAGCCTGGCCGCCCCTGTCCCCAAGGAGAGGTCCAGCTTGGCTCCCCGGGCTTGGCGGCCTTCCAAACCACAAAGTCCAGCGGGTCCTCCTTCTGCTCACTCACATCGATTCTGGCACCCGCCTCCAGCTCCTCCAGGGGCTGATGGGAGAGCTTCCCATACTCCTTGAACTTTCTGGAGCGGAAATAAACACTTCCCTCCCGTTCATAAGCGTATCCTTCCTCCACCAGAGTCTTCACCATTTCCAGAATGGTGTCAATATTCTCGGTGGCCTTGGGGTGGATGGTAGCGGGACGAATCCCCAATCCCTTGGTATCGGTCAGGTATTCCTTGATATACCGCTCCGCCACCTCTTTTACAGTAATCCCTTCCTCGTTGGCCTTATTAATCAGTTTATCGTCAATATCGGTAAAATTCTGCACAAAGGTCACATCGTACCCCCGATACTCCAAATAACGGCGCAGGGTATCGAACACACAGATGGGGCGGGCGTTTCCAATATGGATAAAATTATAAACCGTAGGGCCGCAGGCGTACATTTTGACCTTGCCAGGCTCCAACGGCACAAATTCCTCTTTTGTTCGGGTCAGGGTGTTGAAAATCTTCATAACGCAGCTTCCTCTCTTTCAGCCGGTGGGCTGGGAAAACAAAAAGCCTCCATCCAGACACTCTGGACGAAGGCGGCTTTTTTCCGCGGTTCCACTTCGGCTTATCGCTTTTTTCCCTTAACGCGGGGAACGGACCCCCCTACTCAATTTCTGGAGGCCAGCTCACGGAGGCACTTCCCCATTCCACCGCCGGCCCGCTTCCAGCCAATGACCAAGCCTCTCTTTGGACGGTTTTCTGCCTGGGTACTCTTTCCGCTCATCGCTTTTCGCTGATTGACACAGTCATTATAACATGGGCTCAAATGGGATTCAAGAGGGATTTTGACATCTGATGGCTTAAAGGCTGCGCATTCTGGAGGGTAGTTTGTTCACCAACCAGCCCACCACCAGGATTTTGACCGCGTCCCCTGGCAAAAATGGCAGGACACAGGCCCCCAAAGCCGCCGCCAGGGTTTTCCCGGTCAGCGCCACAAACCAGAGGGTTCCAAATCCATAGCATACCGTCAAGCCCATTGTCATAGCCAGACACAGGCGGCCGAACCCCCAGCCCCATCGTTCCCGGAGCCATCCCGTAAGAAAGGCCGCCGCCACATAGCCCACCAAGTATCCTCCTGTGGGGCCCACCAGGCGGCCCAGCCCTCCTGAAAAACCAGCGAACACGGGAGCGCCTACCCCACCCAGCAACAGATAGACCAACAGAGCCACCGTACCCCAGCGGCTTCCCAGCAGAAGCCCCGACAGATAAACCGCAATCAGCGCCAGATTGATGGGAATTAGCGGCAGGGGGATGGCGATTTGTGAACAAATGGCCATCAAAGCGGTCATCAGGCCGCAAAGGGTGATTTTCGAGGTTGGAACGCCAGGAGCGCCGCCCATAGAACATCCCTCCTGAGAAATTTTTTACAGGCACAAGACTTTCCTAAGGATACCTGTCTGTCCCACTATTGTCAAGGAGAAGTTTTCAAAAGGTCCCTCCCTCAGCCTTAAACAAATAAGAATCCATCTGCTGAATATTTGTCCCGTTTATGGGACAAATCTCCTGAAAAACCAAGGGTCATTCCTTGATTTTTACCAGTCCATCCTGTATAATGGGTGTCAGTAAAAGGGGTGGACACACCATAAAATGGAGGAAGCAGTATGGCAGACAAGAAAACACTTCCCGTATCCGAGAAGAAAACCAATATTTCCGCGGAAGACCGGCGCAAAGCCCTGGAAACCGCTCTCACACAGATTGAGCGCCAGTTTGGAAAGGGCGCTGTAATGAAACTGGGACAGGACAGCATCCTGAATGTGGAAGCCATTTCCACCGGGTCCCTCTCCCTGGATTTGGCCCTGGGCATTGGGGGCCTGCCCCGGGGGCGCATCGTGGAAATCTACGGGCCGGAAAGTTCCGGTAAAACCACCGTGGCCCTTCATGTAGCGGCCCAGGCCCAAAAGGCCGGCGGCGAGGCGGTCTTCATCGATGTTGAGCATGCTCTGGACCCGGTGTATGCCCAAGCCCTGGGGGTGGATATCGATTCCCTGCTGGTCTCCCAGCCGGACACCGGTGAGCAGGCCCTGGAAATCGCTGAGGCGCTGGTGCGCTCCGGGGCGGTGGACGTGGTGGTTATCGACTCGGTGGCCGCTATGGTGACCAAAGCGGAAATCGAGGGGGAGATGGGCGAAAGCCATGTGGGGCTTCAGGCCCGCCTCATGAGCCAGGCCCTGCGGAAGCTGACCGGCGCCATTGGCAAATCCAACTGTATTGTTATCTTCATCAACCAGCTCCGTGAGAAAATCGGGGTGATGTACGGCAACCCTGAAACCACCACCGGCGGCCGGGCGCTGAAGTTTTACGCTTCGGTGCGCATGGACGTGCGCCGGGTGGAAACCCTGAAAAGCGGTTCCGACATGATTGGGAACCGGGTGCGGGTGAAGATCGTAAAAAACAAGGTAGCCCCTCCCTTTAAAGAGGCGGAGTTCGACATCATGTACGGCACCGGCATCTCCAAGGTGGGAGAAATCCTGGATTTAGGGGTGAAGCTGGAGATTGTGGCCAAGAGCGGCTCCTGGTTCAACTACGGGGAAATTCGTCTGGGACAGGGCCGTGACAACGCCAAAGAATATCTGAAAAACAACCCTGAAATCGCGGATGAGATTGAGGCTCAAATCCGGGCCAACGCGGATAAGCTGATTAAGGGACCCACCCGGCCCACCGGCAAAAAGCCAATCCGGGTAGGGGCTGTCACTGAGGAAGCCCTGCCCGCCCAGGAGGAGGCTCCTGCCGTCCCCAAGGTAAACCTGGATGTGGAGACAGATGACGAATGACCATCACCGACTTTCATAAAACCAAACAGGGACGGATCGCCCTTTATGTGGATGGGGACTTCGCCTTCTCCATGGACCCGGAGGTCTTTGCCCAATGGAAGTTAACCATTGGGCAGGAGCTGAGCCTGGAGCGGATGGAGGAGCTGTTTTCCCAGGCCCAGGTGAAAGCCGCCAAGGAAAAAGCCTTGCAGCTGCTTTCTTATAAGGAGTACACCGCTCAGGAGCTGGAACGGCGGCTGCGCCGGCAATTGCAGCCGGAAGCCTGCGCCTTGGCGGTGGAGCGGATGGAAGAATTGGGACTGGTAAACGATGAAGACTATGCCCTGCGCCGGGCCAGGGACCTTTCCCGCCGCAAGCTGTACGGACCCGCCCGCATCCGTCAGGAGCTGCGGCGGCTGGGGCTGGACCGGGAGCTGGTGGAGCAGGCTATCTCCCTGCTGGAGGAAGACGACCAGGAAAAAATCCGCTCCATCTTGGCGAAAAAATATCCAGATGCCCTCTATGATGAAAAGGCCCGCAGAAGGGCCTTTTCGGGTTTGATGCGGATGGGTTACCAGGCGGACCAGGTGCGGCGGGCCTTGGATTGCTTGGAGGAAGGGTATGAGGACTAATCCCCTTTCAGCAAAAGTTTGATATGGAAAAGGAAGGACGTTATGGCTGTAAAAATTGGAATGGTTTCCCTGGGATGCTCCAAAAACCAGGTGGACGCTGAGTGGATGCTGGCGAAAATCGCTGAGAAAGGCTGGGAAATCTGCCCGGACCCCCACCAGTGTGACGCGGTGATAATCAATACCTGCGGCTTTATCGAGGACGCAAAAAAGGAAAGCATCGAAACCATTTTGGAGTTCTGCCAGAAAAAGGGGCAGGACGCCTTGAAGGTGGTGGCGGTGACCGGCTGTCTGGCGGAACGGTACCAGCAGCAGGTAGCTGAGCAGATTCCCGAGGCGGATGTGGTTTTAGGCATCGGGCGCAATGCTCAGCTGGTGGATGCCATTGAGCATGCTCTGGAGGGTCACCGGACGGTAGCCTTCGGCGCCAAGGAGGACCTGCCTTTGGAGGGAGAGCGGATTCTGGCCAACGAGCCATTTTACGCCTATTTAAAGGTGGCGGATGGCTGTGACAACCGCTGCTCCTACTGCGCCATTCCCCTGATTCGGGGACGGTTCCGCAGCCGCCCCATGGAAAACATTGTGGCGGAGGCCCAGCGGCTGGCCGCCCGTGGGGTCACCGAGCTGAATGTGGTGGCTCAGGATACCACCCGTTACGGGGAGGACCTGTATGGACGTTTAGCGCTGCCGGAGCTGCTCCAACAGCTGTGCCGGATTCCCAGCATCAAATGGGTGCGGATTCTCTACTGCTACCCGGACCGGATTACCGACCAATTGCTGGAGGTGATGGCCCAGGAGGAGAAAATCGTGAAGTATATGGACATCCCCTTGCAGCATGCGGATGGGGCTCTGCTGGCCCAGATGAACCGCCGTGGAAACCGGGAAAGCCTCACCTCCCTGTTGAACCGGATTCGGGAGAAGGTTCCTGGGGTTATCCTGCGGACCACCATGATTGTGGGATTTCCTGGGGAAACCCAGGAGCAGTTTGAAGAGCTGTGCCAGTTTGTGAAGGACGTGAAATTCGAGCGGCTGGGCTGCTTCACCTACTCCGCCGAGGAGGATACCCCTGCCGCCGAAATGCCCAACCAGGTGGATGAGGAACTGAAACGCCATCGGGCGGAGCTGCTGATGGACACCCAATACCCCATTTTGGAGGCTTTCAACCAGTCCCAGGTAGGACAGACCCTGGAGGTGGCTGTGGAAGGCTTTGAGGATGGATACTGGTATGGGCGCAGCTATATGGACGCCCCGGATATTGATACCAAGGTCTATTTCACCAGCTCTTCCAACTACGAACTTGGAACCTATGTCCCTGTAAAAATCAATGGTGTGCTGGATTATGACCTGTCCGGCACCGCTTTGGAGGTGTAAACGTGAACCTTCCCAACAGGCTGACTTTGATACGGATTCTGCTGATTCCGGTATTTCTGGTGTTCATGGCTCTGTCAACCCTTCCCCACCGTTATCTGATTGCTGCCCTTATCTTTGCCGCTGCTTCCTTCACCGATTACCTGGATGGACACCTGGCCCGGAAGATGGGGCTGGTGACCAACTTTGGAAAGCTGATGGACCCTCTGGCGGACAAGCTGCTGGTCTTTTCCGCCCTTATCTGCTTTATTCCCATGGGAGCGGCCAACCCCATTATCGTGTTTATCATTCTGGCCCGGGAGTTGCTGGTCACCTCTGTCCGGCTCATCGCCGCTGAGCAGGGCCGGGTCATAGCCGCCGACTGGTGGGGCAAGCTGAAAACCGTGTTCCAGATGCTTTGGGTGCTGACCACCCTGATTACCTGGTGGCTTTGGGATTACGAGGCTGTATTTTTCTCTCAATCTTTGGTGAAAGGGGCCTCCGCCCCCGCCGCGCCGGTGATGGTTCTGCTGGGGCTGTGCGGTATTCTTCAGGTGGCGGTGGTGCTTCTGACCCTCTGTTCCGGCTGGAACTACTTCTGGAAAAACCGGGACCTGTTTTCTGACTTTTAACCAATCTTCCTGAAAGGAGACTCCCTATGACCGAAAAAGAAAAAATGATTGCGGGCGAGCTTTATTTCGCCGGGGATCCAGAGCTGATGGCGGACCGGCTGCGGGCCCAAAGGATTTGCCGTTCTTATAACCAGCTTCCCCCGGAGGAATGGGAGGCCCGGGAAGCCCTCCTGCGGCAGCTTCTGGGCTCTGTTGGAACTGACCCTTTTTTCGCCCCTGATTTCCACTGTGATTATGGTTATAACATCCATATCGGGGACAACTTTTTCGCTAACTTTGGATGTGTGATTCTGGACGTAATGCCTGTCACCATTGGGGACAGGTGCCTGTTAGGTCCTCAGGTGGGCATTTATGCCGCCACCCATCCCACCTCCCCCGAGGAGCGAAAATCCGGTTTGGAGTTTGCCAAACCCATCACCATTGGGGATGATGTGTGGATTGGCGGACACGCTGTCATCAACCCTGGGGTCACCATTGGAGATGGAGCGGTCATCGCCTCCGGGGCGGTGGTCACCAAGGATGTTCCCCCCAGAACGGTTGTAGGTGGAAATCCTGCCCGGGTGATAAAAAACCTTTAAAAGCTGAAAAGAGGACTTTCTCATAAAGAAAGTCCTCTTTTTTTCATCCATCGGAAGGGTCCTGCTCAATCCGGGGTATAGGATTCCAGGGCGGTAATGGCATCTACAATCATCTGCTCTGTGACCTTGTAGGGATACACCCGCACATCAATGCCCTTCAATGCTTTTTCCGCTACCAGAGGCACTCTGGTAAGGTCTGTATTCAAATCCGCCAGCTTGGTAGGCAAACCCATAGAGCGATTGAACTTCCAAATTTTAGCCAGCTCCTCTTTCTGACCATCCACATACAGCAGCACTAAAATCCCATAGGAAACCACCTCTCCATGGAGATGATGATGCTCCTCAATCTCCGGCAGAATGGTAAACCCGTTATAAACCGCATGGGCCAATCCGGTGGTAAAGTCCACCTGCACAAAGTTGGAGACCAGTCCAGTGGAAACGATGATGCCCAATACCACCTCGGTGAGGGCATCATTCACCTGGTTGGCCTTGCAGGCTTTCATAGCTTCCACCCCATATTTGACCATGGGACCACCGCACATGGCGCTGAGGGTAATGCCGCAGGCGTCGGTATGCTCGGGGGACAGTCCTCTGCTGGAAATGGTGCTTTCATAATGCTTGGCCATGGTGTCCCCAATCCCGGCCCAAAGGTATTTTTCCGGGGCCTGGGCGATAATCTGGGTGTTGATGAAGATATGATTTGGGGGGATTTTGGAGAAGGAATACTCGTTCAGAGAGCCATCTGGATGGTAAATAATCCCCAAGCTGGTGCAGCTGGCGCAGGTAGAGGCGATGGTGGGGAAGGTAAAGAAGGGTTTCCCTGCCCGGTGAGCCAGAACCTTGCAGGTATCAATGGCCTTTCCGCCGCCCACTGCGAAAATCATATCCGCCTCCTGAACCTCAGGGCGAGCCTCCAAAGCCTCTATGTTCTCATAGCTGGCCTCTCCCCCATACCAAAATACCCCTGTAATTTTAATGGGAGAACCCTCTACCGCCTGCTCAATATCCTTCTGGGCGGCGGCCAAGGCCCGCTTGCCGCCAATCATGACCGCTTTGCGGCCATGAGGGACGCAGACAGTGGGAATATCCTGATAGGCGTCCACCCCTATGGTGTAGCCTGGAAATAAAAACTTCTGCATATTAGATAGCGCTTCCTTCCTGACAGGGTACAAATCCCTTTTTCTTTTCCTGAGCCCGGATTTCCTTGCCGGACATGCCCGCATACTCGGGATGAGCTTTCACAAATTGGCGGTTTTTATAAACGCCCACTGTGAGGAACGGGAGAATGATGATGAAGATGGCCAGGTATCCGCAATAGCCATAGCCATATTTGATAATGCTGCTAAGTCCGGCGGTAGAGACACCCATGGCCGCCGCCATAATCAAAGCGGAAACAATGGCGCAGCGAACGGTGGGATTTTTCACACCAGAGAGGGCTTTGATTTTCTCAAACCGGGCGGTGAAGCCAAATACGGTGGTCACACCGGTGGAAATCAGGCAGAGAATCAAGCAGATGGAATAAATCACAGAGAGCCAAGGCATCCCCATATGGTTGCAGGCGGTGAGGGTGGGGATGGTGACGCCGCCCTCCACAGCGGTATAAACCGGCGCCCAGCCCAACAGCATAAATACCGAAAGCACCAAAGCTACCGCGTTCAGTCCAAAGGAAATCCACATGCTGTTGGCGCAGGCCTTTTTTGTCACCAAGGGAGCGCCGCAGACAATCATGGTCGGAATCACCACGCATTGGAAACCAGCGTAGGTAAAACCAGTGAGAATGGCTTGGGGCAGTTTGGAGAATCCATCATTGGTGAAGCTGACGTTCATCACCTGGCCCAGGTCAGGGGCCATAAAAATACCAATGGCGAAGATGATGACCGAGGTGGCCAAAATGGCGATTCCCATAACAGTGGAGGCTTTGCGCACCAGGGGCACCCCAAAGATGGTCAGTGCCAAAATGACACAGCCTACCACCACAATGCCCACATAATAGTTCAGGCCCAGCTTTTGCTGGAGGGTAGAGGCGGCTGTACTGATGGCGGCGGCCACTGCCATTAACACCATAATGTAAAAGAACAGCTCAAAAATCCATTCCGGACGGAAAGCCACCGGGCTTTTCTTGGGGCCAATCCGGTCAAACGGGCTGTAAAGGCAGTCAAAAAGCTGTTTATAGCTGGTTAAGCCCCGGCTGTTATAGAGGAACATGGCCTCCCGAATGGTGAGAGTCAGCAGCAGCATGGCGATAATAGCGGAGATGGGGGCCAGCCATCCGTTTACCACAAAATTCTGGTAGGCCTGGTTGCCCGAGGCGAATCCACCTCCTGCGTGAGAACTGAACAACACCGACCCAACAGAAAAACATAAGGCCATTGGCACATATTTCATCGTATTTTTTTGCATAATCTTTCGCTCCTTACTGATTGAGAACTTTGCTGGGAAGTCTGATGGGGCATCCATCAAACCGCCGGAAAGGGGCGGAGGACCGGTTTTTTGTTTTCCGGACAACAAAAAACGCCTCCCAGCGCTTTCGCGCCAAGAGACGGGATCTACGATCTCGCGGTACCACTCTTTTTCGGAGCCTGGCAATCCAGGCATTTCCGCTCTCTCCGGGTATCCAACAATACCCTGCCCATGTTAACGGAGGCTACCGTTCCCACCTATTCAATGGGACCGCTCCAAGGGTCAGTTCAGCATCTTCGCTCTGCCGCCTCACACCAGCCGGCGGCTCTCTGTCAGCAGCTCCAAAGCTTACTAGTCCTTATCATTGCGTTTTTGTTTTTTTGTTTGAGGCGATTATAACTCCTATGCCCTGGCATTGTCAAGCCATAAAAGAAAAATTTTACATATTTATTCAGCTTTTACAATTCCTCAAAAAAATTGTTGGAAATCCTCTAGCCTTTTGACACTTGAAAAGCCAAAACCAGGGTGCTATACTGTGAAACATCAAATCAAACAACCCCAAAGGCTTTGACGGAGATCGTCAGCCACAATGGTTCCCCCACAGCGAGCGATGGTTGGTGTAAGCATCGCGGGGAATGGTGGATTGACCTATCACTCCTGAGCCGCAGCCCGAAAGCGTTTTTGATAAAGCGTGATTAGGCGTTTGCCGTGGTCTTCACGTTACAGAAGAATGGATTGTTGGATCCAGTGAGTGCGGGATTTTTATATCCCGAAATCGGGTGGTACCACGTGAATTTTCACGCCCCGAAGGTCAATTGACCTTCGGGGCGTTTTTCATTTCCCCCGTCTCTATGGTCGAACATCCGCCAATCTTGTCAGCAGAATGAAGAAAAGGAGAATGCAGTATGTCTTACACAGTTTCTTTACCGAATTACAGCATTGGAGCGGATTGCTACAAAGAGATTCCCTATGTCACCCGGTTTTTTGGAAAAAAAGCGGTAGTCATCGGCGGTAAAACCGCTATGGAAAAGGCCCGTCCCTACCTTCTGGAAGGGGTATCCGGCTCTCAGGTAGAGCTGACTGGCTTCCTGTGGTACGGCGGCAACTCCACCTATGAGAACGGGGATGCTCTGCTGGAAACCCCTTTGGTGCAGCAGGCGGATATGATTTTCGCTGTGGGCGGCGGCCGTGCCTGTGATACAGTGAAATATGTGGCCGACAAGCTGGATAAACCCCTGTTTACCTTCCCCACCCTAGCCTCCAACTGCGCCGCTGTCACCGCTATTTCGGTGATTTATAACGAGGACGGTTCTTTGCGGGAATATTACTACCCCAAGCTGGCCAACCACTGCTTCATCAACAGCGCGGTCATTGCGGATTCCCCGGAGGATTTCCTGTGGGCGGGCATTGGAGACGCTTTGTCCAAGGAATGTGAGGCTGTGTTCTCCTCCAAGGATGACCGCCTCTCCCACACCCCTATGATGGGTGTCCAGCTCAGCCGCATCTGCACAACCCCTCTGGTTGAATACGGCGCCAAAGCCCTGGAGGACATCCGTGTCAAACGCCCCAGCTATGAGCTGGACCAGGTGACACTGGACATCATCATCTCCACCGGAATTGTATCCAACATGGTCTCCACCCCTGACGACTATTACTATAACTCCACCTTGGCCCATTGTGTCTATTACGGCTCCACCGTAACCCCCAATGGTCATAAGCATCTTCATGGGGAGGTTGTTTCTCTGGGTGTGCTGTGCCTGCTGGAATACATGAATGACCAGGCGGAGCTTGACCGGCTGATGAAGTTCAACGCCAGCATCGGTCTGCCGGTTTGCTTCGATGATGTGGAAATCAGCGAGGATGAGTTCGATGTGATGGCGGATAAATTCACCAAAACCACCGAATGGGCCCACAATCCCAAAGGTGTCACCAGGGAAGATTTCCTGGCGGCGATGTCCCGCTTAAACGCCAAGGGCCGGGCTTTCAAAGCCGCCCAGCAATAAAATCAGGAGGTTCTTTGCTATGAAAGTTCTCAATCGTCTCGCGGACGTGTTAAATAAAAATCTGGCTCTCCTTTCGGTTGTGGTAGCGCTGGTGGCGCTGCTGCTTCCCACTCCCTTCACCAATCTTTCCAAAGTGGCGGTGGATTTGACCGCTGTCCCCTTTCTGGGAGCCCACTTCCCCAGCCTGGGGCTGGTAAATATTCTGTTGGGTGTCATCATGTTCGGCATGGGCATGACCCTGCGGACCCAGGATTTCCTGCTGATTCTCAAGCGTCCCCGTGATGTGCTGGTAGGTGTCGTCAGCCAGTATGTCTGCATGGCGGGCTTTGGCTGGCTGTGCGCTCAGCTGCTCCGGCTCACCGGTATCGGCGGGGAGCAGGTCTGCGCTGAAATCGCGGTGGGATTGGTTCTCTTGGGCTGCGTCCCTGGCGGCACCGCCTCCAATGTAATGACCTTCCTGGCTCGGGGAGATGTGGCCCTCAGCGTCACCGTTACCATGTGTACCACCTTGCTGGCCCCCTTCCTGACCCCCTCCCTGACCTTGGCTCTGGCCGGCCAGTGGATTCATGTGGACTTCTGGAATATGTTCCTCTCCATTGTGGTTGTGGTTCTTCTGCCTATCCTTCTTGGCATTGGGGTTCACGCCGCTCTGGGCAATCTGGTGGATAACTGGAAAAAAGGTCTGGTTTTGGTTTCTACCCTCTGCATTATGCTGGTGCTGGCCATGTGTGTAGCTCCCAATCAGCCCCACTTTATCAAAAATGGTGTGGCCCTGGTGGTGGTCACTTCCCTGGCGGTGCTGCTCCATCATGTGCTTGGTCTGGTGGCTGGATACGCCATCTCCAAGGGCCTGGGTATGGACGAGGCCAAAGTACGGGCCCTCTCTTTGGAGGTTGGCCTGCAAAACAGCGGCCTTTCCTGCACCTTAGCCAATACCGCTTTTGGAGGCACTATGGCGATTCTGCCCTGTGTCTTGGCCACAGTGATTCATCAGGTGGTAGGCCCTGTTGTGGCTAACTTCTTCGCTGCTCAGGACAATCAGCCCACCAAAAAGACTAAGGTGGTTTCTCATCCCGCTGCTGCTCAACCAGAAGGGGTTTGACTTTACCAATCATTGAAAAGAGGCGCCCAGCGATTGGCGCCTCTTAGCTTATAGAGAAAGGCCACCAAAAGGTGGCCTTTCTCTATAATATGGGACACATTAGGGAAATCCATTGTGTCCCTTCTATTTGGCGAGGGTATGCAGGAATCGAACCCACCCAGGCGGCTGTTCGCCGTCTGCAACGGTTTTGAAGACCGCGGAGCGCACCAGCGCCCACCTACCCCCATATTCCCATAAAACGCAAATCGCCTTGCCGATTGGTGATTCCTTCGGCGTCCATCGTCTCCAGAATCATTTGAGCGGGTTTCCGGGAAATACCCATAGCGTCCCGGAAACTGGCCAGGGATACCCCTTGCTTTTTCTGGGAAAGGGCCTCCATAATTGTTTTGGCTTTTTCCCAGTCCACCTCTGTCATCACCCAATCTCCTGTCAGCCGGTGAATCACCTGAGCTCGCTCCAGCAGCTCCTGTTCTCTTTTGGAGAGGGTTAAATCCACAAGGTTTTTAGGGCCTTCTCCCAGCCTCTTTTGGATCCTCTCAGCCAGCAGACGAAACGCTTCTGTTTTTTCAGGGGTGAATTCTGTGAGCTTAACGCTGTCTCCAATCCACTGGATTCTAGCATCCAACAGGGAGAGGGGCAGCAGTGGGACCCTTTCCCGAAATTCTGTTACAGACATTCCTTCCTCCAAGGGGTGCCCTTGATGGAAACCTTTCAGGCAATCCACCGCTTCCTCACATTGCTTCTCCAGGGCTTCTGGGGTGAGCAGCAGACCTTCCCCTTCCAATAACCTGTCCTCACTTAATAAATTTCCCAATATTTCGGATAACTTTTCCTCTTTCCAATGGCGAAACCGGCAGGTCAGCTCCTGAATCCTTGGAAAACGCCCTGCCTCCAAAAAAACTTTCTCATCTGGGGCGCTTTGCCGATAGCATCGTAACATCTCAAGGGCAGAACTGTCAAGACGTCTCCCCACCGGAGCGGGGTCCACAATTTCCCCTCCCGCTACATTCTCCTTTCCATCAGAGCTGCGCAATAAAAACCGCTGCCCTGGCCGGACAGCTCCAGGCCGTTCCAGACGGAGCTGGATATACCCTTCCTCGCCTGCTTGTAAGGCCTCTCCCCCGTATGTCACAGCCCGGCAGTTCCAAAACCCTGTTCCCATAAAAAGCCCCAGCCGCTGATTATGCCGCAAGGGTTGGGCAGAGGTTTTCGCAACCTGGACAAATACATTGACACATTGGCTTTCCCAGAAGGAGCCTTTCTCCGCCAAAACCGCTCCCCGATGGATTTTGGAGGTTTCCACTCCCGCTAAATTCAAAGCCACCCTTCTTCCAGCCTCGCAGCTTTCCCTCTGGCAGCCCCCGGTTTGGATTCCCCGGACCCGGCATGAACCGCCTGGAACCGTTTCCAGCAGGTCCCCCACCTTCACGGCCCCAGAAACAACGGTTCCTGTTACCACCGTGCCAAATCCCGCTATGGTAAATACCCGGTCAATGGGCATCCAAAACCTTACATCCTTCTCTCTGGGCAAGGGGTGGAGGTTCCCCAGAAGATGGGCCAACTCTGGAATGCCCTGTCCTGTCACCGATGACACCGGCAAAATGGGGGCATTGGGAAACCCAAAAGAGGACAGCACTTCCTCCAATTCCTGTCGGGCCAAGGTCAGCGTCTCCTCTGAGGCCAAATCCCTTTTGGAAAGCACCCCTATTACCTGGGGCGTTTTCAGCAGGGACAGAATCTCCAAATGCTCTCTGGTTTGGGCCATAACCCCCTCACAGGAATCCACCAACAACAAAGCCACATCCAAAGCGCCCGCCCCAGCCAGCATATTTTTGATATAGTGGACATGGCCAGGCAGGTCGATAAAATCCGCTGTATTCCCCCCTGGCAGGCTTCCCTGGACAAACCCTAAATCTATGGTCATACCTCTGCTTTTTTCCTCAGCCAGACGGTCAGGGTCTTTTCCTGTAAGCGCCTGTACCAAGGCGCTTTTTCCATGATCCACATGTCCCGCTGTTCCAATCAGAAGGTGTCCCACACCTTATCCCTCCTTGTCCCCCTTTAACGCCTTGCCGCACGCCTTGGCCAGCAAAATGGTTTCCCCTGGCAAAAGGGCTGCCACATCCAACAGCAGTTTCCCCTGGTGGATTCTCGCCACCACAGGAGGTTCTCCCTGCCGCAGACAGGCGGCGGCCTTTTCCGGGGTGAGCCCCTCCTCAAGATGGAGGGCTACCGCCCACCCATCCAGCCATTTTCCTGGGGCTGACCCTCCTCCCACCGGCCTTTGATGGGGCACCAATTCCCCAGTCAGGTTCTCCCGTTTCAGCAGTTCCAGCAATTCTTCCGCCTGCCGGCGCAGTTTTTCTGGGGAAGCGTTTAAGGAGGCCAGCACTGGGATTTCCGTCAAGGCTCTTTGAGGACTTTCGTAGAGACGCAAGGTGGCCTCCAGCGCCGCCAATGTCATTTTATCCAGCCGCAGCGCTCGGGCTAGCGGGTTCTTGGACATGTTGGAAATCAGCTCTCTCCGCCCCGCCAAAATACCCGCCTGAGGCCCTCCCAGCAGCTTATCCCCTGAGAAGCACACCACATCCGCCTCCGCTTCCAGCATTTCCGGCAGGGTGGGCTCCTGGGAAATAGGGGAATTTTCCTTCCCCAAAATCAAGCCGCTGCCCAAATCCACCACCAGTGGGATTTCCCATTGATGACATAAAGGTGCCAGCTCCTGGGCGGATACAGTTTTGGTGAAGCCCACCACCTGAAAATTGCTGGTGTGGACCTTCAGCACCATCCCCACATTCCCCTGCTCCAAGGCTTTCTGATAATCCCGCAGGTGGGTCTTGTTGGTGGCGCCCACCTCCCTGAGGGCCGCTCCGCTCTGCTCCAAAATCTCAGGAACCCGGAAGCTGTCCCCAATCTCCACCAATTCCCCCCGGGAAATCACCACATTTTTCCCTTTGGCCAGGGTGGAGGCCGCCAGCAGCAGAGCCGCCGCATTGTTATTCACCGCCATAGCGCTTTCACAACCGCAGATTTGGCTGAGCAGCTCCACCATACGGGAACGGCTGCCTCTTTGCCCTTTTTCCAAATCATACTCCAGGTCACAATATCCACAGGCTGTATCCAGCACCGCCTGGAGAGCGGCCGAAGGCAGCGGCGCCCGCCCCAGATTGGTATGAAGGGCGATTCCGGTAGCGTTGAGAACCCGCCGCAGATAAGGCTGTTCTCTTTTGGCGATAAGCTGTTCTATCCCCTCAGCGATTTGGTCCAGTGTTTCCATAGGCGCCCCAGCCCGCACCCGTCCTCTTAATCCCTCCAAATAAATCTGAGCCATGGTTTTTACCGGCTCATGTCCTATTTTCGTCCGCAGGCCCTCCAACACCAGATGCTGAAGCAGCTTGTCCATTTGAGGAATTTTACGCAAAAGCTCTTCCATCCCTTAGCCTCTTTCTTTCAGAATCTGTTCCAGCGCCTCTAAGGTGTAATCTATCTGGTGGACTGTGTTAAAATACCCAAAAGAAAAACGAATGGTTCCCTTTGGATAGGTCCCCAGGGTTTTGTGGGCGTTGGGAGCGCAATGAAGCCCACATCTGGTCATAATCCCGTACTGGCTGTCCAGCAAAAAAGCCAGCTCCCCCTGGTCCAGATGAGGAAACACCAGCGATACAATTTCTGAGGAACGGCTGGCGTCTCCTGTCCCCACCACCTGAACCCCTGTCAGGCTGGCCGCCCCCTTCAAAAACCGGTCTGTCAGGGCTCTTTCCTGTTCTTGAATCTCCTGGATTCCAGTCTGTTCCAGAAATTCCAAGGCAGCGTTCAGTCCATAAATTCCAGGAAGATTCAAAGTCCCCCCCTCAAACCGGTCTGGCAGAAGGGTGGGAACCTCCTCCTGATGGGAAAAGCTCCCGGTCCCTCCCACAACCAGCGGTTCCATTTTTTCCGCCAGCTTGGGTTGAATCAGCAGCCCGCCGATTCCCTGAGGCCCCATCAGCCCCTTATGGCCGGTAAAAGCCAGGGCATCAATGCACATTTCCTCCATATTTATGGGAATACTTCCCGCTGTTTGGGCGCAATCCACCCCAAAAAACAGATTGTGGGCTTTACAGAATTTTCCCACCTGTTCTATGGGCAGAAGGGTGCCGCAAACATTGGAGGCGTGGGTCATCACAATCCCTTTGGTATTGGGTTTCAGGAGGGGCTCCATGCCCTCCAATAAAAGTCGACCCTGGGAATCACAGGGAATCCGGTCAAAGGAAATCCCCTTTTCCGCCAGCTGGCTCAGGGGACGCATCACCGCGTTATGCTCCATGCTGGATACCAAAAGGTGGTCTCCTGGTTTCAGCAGTCCCTTTAAAAGCAGATTGAGAGAAAAGGTCACATTGGGGGTGAAAAGCACATGGGAAGGAAATGGAAATCCAAAAAAGGCTGCCAGGCGCTCTCTGGTATCCAAAACGACCCCGCCAGCTGCATATGCTGTTTGGTAACCGCCTCGTCCCACATTGGCCCCTATCTGATTCATGTAGGCCATCATCTTTTGGACCACCTGAGGAGGTTTTGGATAAGAAGTGGCGGCATTATCCAAATAAATCCGCTCCATGTTACACGCCTCCTTTTTATTTATTGTACTATATCCCGTTCAAAACCGCCCTATTTATAGAAATTATCTATAATTGCAAATAGGAAAAGCAAAGCCATGACCGCTCCAAAGAGCCATCATGGCTTTGCCTCTTTCAATTTTAAAAACCTTCTGCTGTTTAGAGATGACTTTAAACATTGTGCATAGCCTCATCCGCCAGTTTAAATTGACCAACTAGTGTTTCGAAGCTGCTCCTCAGCGCTAGTTTGTCTAATGGCCCCATAGGCCAATGCCTGTGGGCTATTGGATACCTGATTTTGGGCTACACTGATCTTCTGGAATGTGTTACTAACATTTTTCCACATCTTCAGGCTGGCATCCAGTAAAACCTTGCAATCTCTCCTCATACGCTTTCTCATCACAGAGCTGGGTGCTGAAATTACCCTTCACAAAAGAAGTCAAAATAGCGTCCTGCTCTCCCATAACTAATTTCAATCCATTGCTGATATCCCGCATATCCGAAGCCAGCTGCCCTAATTCATCCTTGCTCTGATGCTTGATATTGGTTTCTGAGATGCGCCCTTGCTTTATCAGACGCAGATTGTTACTCAATTCCCGAATCGGTTTGAGTACAATCGAGTGGATGCAGAAAAACAATGCCAGCACCAAAATAAGAAGCGTAATAATACCCACAATACCATTTGTGATCCACATTGTATTCAGGCTGGCAGAATATTCTGATTCTGGCAAATAGATCGCAATGATCATATCTTCATACGGTGCTATACTTGCCAGATACTTTTTTCCATCCATCTTGACCCAATGCACCGCTTCCGTCTGCGTCAGTCCAAGCACAGTGGAAGCATCCGTTCCCACCAAAGGAGCGTTATTATGGGCGATAAATACCCCATCCTGTATGATACTCACCGAACCGGTAGTACCAATATGCATTGACCGAATGTGGTTCTGCAAGGAGAGGACATTGTTTAATTCCGCCAGCATATCCGCCTGGATCCCCACCTGAACAAAACCTTTTCCATCAACTGTTGCCACAGCAGTATACTGGACGATTTCCCCAATAGAATTCTCCTGAGGCTCCTGTATGATCTCTAGATCAGGGTTCTTGAGAATTTCCGTGAATGGTCTGGCCTGATCCGTCGAGTAAAAGTCAAAACCATAAAATTTCGGCACATTGCTCCAGCGCAGGATGCCATTTTCATCCGCTACATGCACTTCACTGATATTAAACTGGTCAGCAAGCGCCTGAAAAGCAGATGCATTCTGATTGTTGGGGTCCGCTGTCAGCTCTGGCCTCTGGGCAATCAGTTCCACCAGCGCTTTATTCAAGGCAAGATTTCGCTCACCTATGTCAGCCAACACAGTTTTTTGAACTTGCGCTGTTGTTTCTATTTCTTCCCGTACAGATTCTACCGTCTCCTGAATCTGGCTTTTATAAATATTTACAATTTCCTGCTGAGCCAAAAAATAGGAAATCGCGGTTATTGCCACAATCGCACACACAGAAATGACTGACAGAGGCAATAGAATCTTTGTATGAAGTTTCATATTGGTTCCTTCCTTTGGCTCATATGCGCATATTATTTCACAAGAGATTTTTCACAAAAAATGGTCATCCACCTGTTTTGAATAGATGCTCTCCTCTTCTGGCAACTCCAAATAATCTAAAAATTTGGAAAAGCTTCAGAGTCTTGTTCACAAAATCACTGTTAAATTTTCCTAACCCCATAAAAAAGTTATTAACATAAATATACATTATATGAGCCAAAAAAACAATATAGTTTCATAAATTTTATTTCAGAAGCAAAATTTAACCAACCTGAAACTATATTTCAAAAATTCTGTTTTTCAGCTCATAAGTATAAAATAGAGCCCTGCTGATTTCTGATCTTAGACTGTACAACCATCTTGGGCATCTTTACTACACATTATTACTACACATTATTTTTAAAACACAAGTATATTCCCATTTGCCTTATGATGAAGGGGCTTTATCTATTGATATGGAATATAATAAAAACAGCGGATGCCAGGAATAGGTTCCTGGCATCCGTTGCTTTTTAATCATTCAACAGACTAAGTGTAATCTCATATTTGGAGTCCAGAGCATTCTGGTCTGGGGCTTCCTTCTTATATTTGGCGATCGCTGCTGTGGATTTGTCCACCGGCTGAAGGGTTCCCGCACCAGCCACACATCCTCCCGGACAGGCCATTCCTTCCAGCAGATAGCCGTCATATTTTCCCGCCTTAGCCAGCATCAGCAGCTTACGGCAATCCTGAAGTCCCTGGGCGGAGGCGATTTTCACTTCCCTGTCAGGCTCCATTCGCTTAATTACATCAGCCACAGCGGAAGCCACTCCACCACTGACAGCGAAGCCTCTGCCCGCTCCGGTGGCCTCTTCCAGCGGCACCTCAGTTGTGATAGCATCAAAGTCGATGCCTTTAGCTTCGAACATCCCCATCAATTCCTCAAAGGTCAGCACAAAATCTACATCGCTGCGGATTGTACGTCTGCTGGCCTCCAGCTTCTTGGCGGAGCAGGGCCCTACAAATACGATTTTACAGCCCTTATGCTCCTTTTTCTGAAGCCGGGCGGTCAAAACCATAGGGGTCAGGGCCATGGAGATATAGGGTGCCAGTTCCGGGAACAGCTTTTTGGCCATCACCGACCAGGAGGGGCAGCAGGATGTAGCCATAAAGGGCTGCTCCGCCGGGACCGCTCTCAGGAAGTCTTTCGCTTCCTCGATGGTACACAAATCCGCTCCAATGGCCACCTCTACCACGCTGTCAAATCCCAGCATTTTCATAGCCGCTGTGAATTTCTCAGGGGTCATATTGGGACCAAACTGTCCAATAAAGGCAGGGGCAACAATGGCGATAACCCTGTCTCCATTTTTAATGGAATGGATAATCTGGAAAATCTGACCCTTGTCAGAGATGGCTCCAAAGGGACAATTCACCAAACACATCCCACAGGAAACACATTTGTCATAATCAATTTCAGCCCGGCCATTCTGGTCATTTTTAATGGCGTTCATGCCGCAGGCTTTTGCGCAGGGGCGTTCCAATTTTACAATGGCGTGATACGGGCAGACATTCTCACAGCGCCCGCATTTCACACATTTTGACTGGTCAATTACCGAACGCCCATGAACAATGGAAACCGCTTTTTTGGGGCAAACCTCTGTGCAGGGATGGGCTAAACAGCCCTGGCAGCAATCGGTAACATAAAATTCCTTTTCCGGACAGGCGTTGCAGGCAAATTTAATGATATTTACAAGGGGCGGGTCATAATATTTTTCCGCCACAGCGCTCTCGTTAATCCCCGTTGACAAAGGGGCATGCTCATCCATTGGGCGCAAAGGAAGCCCGATTGCCAAGCGCAGCCGTTCTCCAATAATCGCTCGCTCTAAAAAGATAGAATCCCGATATTTCGCGGTTTCCCCTGGGAGAATCTTATAGGGAAGCTCCTCTATTCTGGAGTAATCTCCCCCCTCATACGCCAAACGCGCTACCTCGGTAAAAACCTTTCGCCGGATATCTGTCACGGAAGAATAAATACCTCTTATCGACATCACAGTTGCTCCTTTTTTCATATATGTCAGTTTCCATCTTACTTGTTTAGTATTTAACAATTTGAGGTTTTTGTCAATAGCTTCTTATGTTTTTTAGTAAGAATGCCACCAAATTTCCACGAATATACGGTTTACAGAAGATTTTCCCTTCTTTCCCTGTCCATTTTTCATAAGAGAAAAGGTTATATTTTTAAAGAAGGCTGCCAAAAAACTTTTTGGAACTTGTGGTAACCGAACACATCTTCATGGTATAATAGCCGCAAAGCGTCTATTATACATCTTATGGCCAGGACGATGCGTGAGCAATGCCCACTCCCATCCCAATGGCCAATTATACCATTCACACTTCGTGTTTATGGTATAATAATCAAGACGATATTCCTGTCGCAAGTTCCAAGACCATCTGTGGCTGTGACCCATTTTTGTTTTTATCACTGATACCCATGAATCAAAGGAGGTTTTATTTTTATGAGCGGAAAAAGCAAAGTCTTATCCTTTCTCCCAAAACTCATTATTGTATTGGTCCTTGTTGGGGTCCTGTCTCTTGACGCTGTATACAGCATCAAGGAACAGGAGCAAGCGGTCATTGTGACCCTGGGTAAGCCTAGCACTGTCAGTGAGCCTGGACTTCACTTTAAGATTCCCTTTCTTCAACAGGTACATAAAGTTTCCACTGTAATCAATGGGTTTCCCATTGGATACGATGTGGAAACCAAAGAGCCTATTGAATTGGAGTCTTTGATGATTACCTCCGACTATAATTTTGTCAATGTAGATTTTTTTGTGGAATATAAGGTATCCGACCCCATCAAATTTTTATACGCATCTCAGGAGCCGGTCACCATCCTAAAAACCCTGGCACAAAGCTACATCCGGGATACCATCGGCCTGTATCCAGTGGACAGTGTGATTACCACCGGGAAAAATGAAATTCAGGCGGAGATTAAAGAAAAACTGATTCAGCGGCTGGAAAAGGAAGATATTGGTATCCAACTGGTGAACATCACCATTCAGGACGCCGAGCCTCCTACGGTTGAGGTGCTGGAAGCCTTTAAAGCGGTGGAAACCGCGAAACAGAGCAAGGAAACCGCCATCAACAACGCCAACAAATACAAGAGTGAACAAATTCCCGCGGCCTCGGCCAATGTGGATAAAATTATCAAGGAAGCGGAGGCTGCCAAGCAGTCCCGCATCAACGAAGCCCAAGGCCAAGTGGCCAGATTCAACGCCATGTACGCTGAATATACAAAGAATCCCCTGATTACCAAACAGCGCATGTTTTATGAAGCTATGGAAGAGCTTCTGCCCAACCTCAAACTGATTATTGATGGGGATGGTGGGGTAAGCAAGCTGCTTCCCTTGGACAGCCTGGTAAATGTTTCCGCTCCCACTGCTAGTGGGAACTCCGAGGAAAAGGAAGGTGAAGCGTAATGATTTTTGGTAAGAACCCCAATCCGATGAATGACATCCCCGGCTCTATGCCGGATTTGGACCCCCAAAAGGTGAAGGAAGCTTCCGCAAGAGCTTTAAAAAGTGTGGGACGTTTTGTCCGCTGGCTCTGTGTGCTGGTGGTGCTGGCAGTTCTTCTGTTTAATAGTGTGGTCATTACGCCCACCAACCGATACACCATGATTCAGCAGTTCGGGCGGATAGTTTCGGTGAAGGACAGCGCTGGGGTCAGCTTTAAAATCCCCTTTATTCAGCAGGCTCGTTCCCTGCCCAAAACGGTTCTGCTTTATGACCTGCCTATTTCCGATGTGATTACCAAGGATAAAAAGACCATGGTGGCTGACAGCTTTGTTCTTTGGAAGGTTTCTGACCCTTTGAAATTCATCCAGACCCTGAATGGAAATGTAGCCAACGCAGAGGCGCGTATCAGTACCATTGTCTATAACTCCATGAAAAATGTAATCAGCAGTCTGTCCCAAAGCGATATTATCAGCGGCCGGGACAAGCTGGCCGGCGCTATTTTCGACAACATCGGCGAGAGCTTGAACCAGTATGGAGTGGAGCTGGTGGCGGTAGAAACCAAGCATCTGGACCTGCCGGATGACAATAAGACCGCTGTATATGAGCGGATGATTTCCGAGCGCAACAACATTGCTGCCTCCTATCAGGCGGAGGGCGAGTCTGAGGCGAAAAAAATCCGCACAGAAACAGATATGACCATCTCCATCCAGATTTCCGAAGCCCAGGCCAACGCTGAGAAAATCATCGCGGAAGGCGAGGCAGAATATATGCGGATTCTGTCAGAAGCCTACGCTGACCAGGAGCGAGCTGATTTTTACAGCTTTGTTCGGGCTTTGGACGCCGCCAAGGGATCCCTCAAAGGAACCGACAAAACCTTGATTCTCTCCAAAGATTCCCCCATCGCCCAAATTTTCTACCAAGACAACTGATTGGCCTTTGTTCTTACATAAAAACATAGAGAGCGGCTCTTAAAAGGGCCGCTCCCTGTATTTTTTAAGGTTTTCTTTATTCGTCTGTCGCCTGCCCTAAGGTCCCTAAGCTGGCGGCCTTCAGGTAAGCGTTGATAAACCCATCAATATCCCCATCCATTACCGCGTTGATATTGGAGTTCTCATACTTGGTGCGGGTGTCCTTGGCCAAAGTATAGGGCATAAATACATAAGAACGGATTTGGCTGCCCCAAGCGATTTGCAGCTGGTCTCCCTTGATTTGGTTGATGTTGTCCAGATGCTCCCGCTCCTTGATTTCCAACAGTTTCGCGGTCAGCATCTTCATACACATATCCCGGTTTTGGAACTGACTGCGCTCATTCTGACAGGAAACCACGATTCCGGTGGGAATATGGGTCAAGCGCACAGCGGAGGAGGTTTTATTGATGTGCTGTCCGCCAGCGCCGGAGGAACGGAATACATCCATCTTGATGTCCTCTGGACGAATCTCCACCGTCATATCCTCGGTCAGCTCAGGCAGCACCTCCACAGAGGAGAAGGAGGTATGCCGGCGGCCGGAAGCGTCAAAGGGAGACACACGCACCAGTCGGTGAACACCGCTTTCCGAGCGCAGGAAGCCATAGGCGTTCTCCCCTTCAATCAGGATGGAAGCACTTTTAATGCCCGCCTCATCCCCATCCAGATAATCCAAAATCTTATAGGTAAAACCGTGCCGCTCCGCCCAGCGGGTATACATCCGATAAAGCATCTGGGCCCAATCCTGAGCTTCTGTGCCGCCCGCTCCCGCATGGAAGGTGAGAATCGCATTGTTGGCGTCATATTTGCCTGTCAGCAGGGTGGTCAGCTTTTCCTTCTCCAAATCCTGCTCAAATTTTTCCACATCTGCCAAAGCCTCTGGATAGGAGCTTTCGTCCTCTTCCTCGTTGGCCAGCTCAATCAGCGTGATGGTATCGTCATAAAGAGCCTGCAAATTGTCACAGGCCTCTATTTTCGCCTTTACCCGGGCGGTCTCCTGCTGGTTTTGCTGGGACTTTTCCACATCATTCCAAAAGCCAGGGACGGTGGTTTTAGCCTCAAGCTCCTCCAAACGGCGCTTCAGTCCCTCATATCCCACCGCTTGGCGCAGCTCCTCAATTTCGTCATGGCGGCCTTCCAGCCGCAGGCGCAGTTCCTCAAATTGCAGCATTTTCTGTTACACCATTCCTTATCTTCTGTAATGAAAAATCAACCCCTGTTCAAAGCAGCCTTTTCAGGCTGGCCAGGACAGGACTTTCTGAGCGTTTCAAACAAAAACAGTTCAGTTTTTTATTATACCGTTTTTTCCCCTGTTTGTAAAGGGAAGTCCTCCCTCAAAGACTTGGTTTTTAAAAAGCCTTTTCCACCCCGTTTACAAAAGGTTTTGAATGTTCATAATTCGTACCTTGAAAAATCCCTGAAAGCCTTGTATTATAATACATTAGAACAAGTTCTTCGGGATTCTCCGAAGTTGGATTTGGGAGTTGATTTTTTGGCAAACTATACCGGAGCGAACTGCCCCGTTTGCGGCAAGCGTTTTACCGAAAATGATGATATTGTGGTATGCCCAATCTGTGGAGCCCCTCATCATAGAGCGTGCTATCAACAGCTGGGACATTGCGCCTTGGAGGAGCTGCATATCAAAGGACACGCTTGGTCCGCTGGTCCACAACCCTCTCAGGATACTTCCAACGGTGCCTACACCTACGGTTCATCCCAGCAGGACGCCCATGGCACTACCTGCCCCGCCTGCGGAGCCCACAATCCCGCCGGAGGGCTGTTCTGCCAAATTTGCGGGGCGCCTCTGCGTTCTCGCTCAGGCCCATTTGAGCAAAAAACTTCCTGGGGTTATGGGGACCCAAGAGCGGCCGCTTCCAGCGCTTACGCCTCCGCTTTTGGGGGTGTCTCCCCGGAGGAGGAAATCGAGGGGGTCAGCGCCAGGGATATCGCTATGTTCATCGGCTCCAATTCCCGCTATTTCCTGCCCCGCTTTAAGCAATATACCTTTGGAAAGGGGTTCTTTCCAAGTCTGCCCGCCTTCTTTTTCGGTTCCTTCTATTTCTTTTACCGAAAAATGTATCTTGTGGGAAGCTGCCTGTTGGGGCTGTTCCTTCTTTCCCAGCTTCCCACCCTGTTCGCCCTGCCGGAGTATATGGCCTATATCCTTGAAAATATGGACCTGATTTTAAAGGGTATCAATCCCGCTCCCTTTGTCCCTTCTACCCATTTGTGGGTATACGCTGTGATGCCTTATATACGGATGGTCTCTTTCGCTATCGCCTTAACGATTTCCTTCTTCGCCAACCGGTTGTATATGTCCTATGTACTGCGCCGTGTGCGCCGGTTAAAGACGGTCTTTACCCGCCCTGACGGACAGGTGGATGATATGCAGTATACCGCCGCCCTCACCCGTAAGGGAGGCACCAACCGCATTGCGGTGGTGTGTCTGGCGGTGGGGCTGCTGCTGCTTTTTATCATTGTGGGACAAGTGATGGGGGCTGTGGTCCTCAATTCCCTGCAATAGAAAGATGTTTCTAAGGAGGACCTTTTTATGAAAGTTCGCAAAGCTGTCATTCCCGCTGCCGGCCTGGGAACCCGAGTGCTGCCCGCCTCCAAAGCGGTTCCCAAAGAGATGCTTCCCATTGTGGACAAGCCAGCCATTCAATTTATTGTGGAGGAAGCTGTGGCCAGCGGCATTGAGGATATTCTGGTCATCACCAACCGGGGAAAGTCCCTGATTGAGGACCATTTCGACCGGGCTCCCGAACTGGAGGAAAAACTACTCTTCTCTGGTAAACAACAGATCTATGATGAGATGGTAGCCCTTTCCCGTCTGTGCAATATTCATTATGTACGTCAGAAGGAAACCCGTGGTTTGGGACACGCTGTTTACTGTGCCAAGGCTTTTGTGGGCAATGAACCCTTCGCCGTTCTGTATGGGGATGATGTAATTGTTTCCCAAAAGCCCGCTATTGGCCAGCTGATAGAAGCTGCCGAGCGTTTTGACAAATGTGTGGTGGGCATCAAGGAGGTTCCCTCGGATTTAATCTCCAGCTACTGCACCTTGGATGTGTCCCCGGTGGAGGATAACATCTATGATGTGTTCGATATGATTGAGAAACCTATGCCGGAGGAAATCCTGTCTAACTTTGCCATCCTGGGCCGATGCGTACTGACACCGGATATCTTTGATGTGCTGGCCCACACCCCCCCCTCCCGGAACGGGGAAATCCAACTCACCGACGCTATGCGCACTGTGGCCAAGCACGGAGGCATGATGGGGGTGGAATACGAGGGAAAACGGTATGATATGGGCAATAAGCTGGGAATTCTGCAAGCGATTGTGGAGGTAGGCTTGGCTCATCCTGAGGTAGGCACCGGATTCCGTCAATACCTGAGAGAACTTAGTAAAAGCCTATAAAAATCCTCTTGCGGCAGGCTTTTTAAGTTTTATGGGCAGGCATTGGAAGGGGTTCTTCCCTCAGCTTCTCTGAAAAGTATTGACAAACTCATAAAGTGTGCTATAATAAACGCAATAAAAGGGAGTAGCTGACACCTTGGTGTTTACGGCAACGTCAATCCCGATGGCAACATCCGGGCCGTGATGAAACAGCGAGACTTTTATTACATCCTGAAAGATGTAATAAAAGTCTCTTTTTGTTTGCGCTGATATGAGTTATTTCATTGATGAAACCGTTTTTTTCGGGCATCCTGAAAAAAGAAACTCCTTTTAAAACCTTATATTTTGGGAAAGGGAAATGCAGCATGGAACAGCAATTTTATCAAATGTCCGGCCAACAGGCTCGTGAGCGGGTAAATCAGCATCCAAACCCTCTCACCACCCAGCAAGCAGCGGAAAACCAAAAAAAATATGGTCTGAACGAGCTGGCTGAGGGAGACCGGAAAAGCACCCTGAAGATTTTTTTGGAGCAATTCGCGGATTTTATTGTCATTATCCTGATTATAGCGGCCACTGTTTCCGGATTTCTTGGTGAGTGGGAAAGCACCCTGGTCATCCTGGTGGTCATCACCATGAACGCCATTTTGGGGACAGTACAGACCATCAAGGCGGAACAATCCCTGCAAAGCCTCAAGCAGCTTTCGGCCCCTCACGCCAAGGTCGTACGGGACGGAAAACTGATTGAGATTCCCAGCCGGGAGGTAACCATTGGAGACGAGGTCCATCTGGAGGCGGGCGATTATGTACCGGCGGATGGCCGGCTGCTCACCTGCGCCAGCCTGAAGGTGGATGAGAGTGCCCTCACCGGAGAAAGCCTGGGGGTAGAGAAAAATACCGACACATTAGAGGGCGAGCTGCCTTTGGGAGACCGCTTGAATATGGTTTATTCCGGCAGCTTTGTTACCTATGGACGAGCCTCCTTTGTGGTTACCGGTATCGGAATGGGGACCGAAGTTGGAAAAATCGCAAGCCTGTTGAAAAACACTTCTGAGAAAAAAACGCCCCTCCAGAAAAATCTGGACCAGTTTGGTCAAAAGCTGTCCATTCTGATTCTGGTATTCTGCGGTATTCTGTTCGCGGTAAACATTGTACGGGGTGCCTCCATCGCTGATTCGTTCCTGTTCGCTGTGGCTCTGGCGGTGGCGGCTGTGCCGGAAGCCCTCAGTTCCATCGTAACCATTGTGTTGTCCTTCGGCACCCAGAAGATGGCCAAGGAAGGGGCCATTATCCGGAAGCTGCAAGCGGTGGAAGGCTTGGGCAGCGTGTCTGTAATCTGTTCCGATAAAACTGGTACTCTGACCCAGAACAAAATGACCGTAGAGCATTATTATGTGGATGGACAGGATTTAGAGGTTGCGCAAATCAATCCTGATAACCCCCTGCATAAGCAATTGATGCGTTTGTCCATCCTCTGCAACGACTCTACCAACGAAAACGGTCAGGAAATCGGAGACCCCACCGAAACCGCCTTAATCAACCTTGGAACTTCCAAGGGAATCCCAGCCCAGAGGGTTCGGGGGGTATACCCACGATTGAGTGAGATTCCCTTCGACAGTGACCGGAAGCTGATGTCCACCCTGCACAATCTGAAGGATGGCTACACAATGATTACCAAGGGAGCCACAGACGTGATTCTCCGGCGGGCTGGCTTCATCCAGGAGAACGGGACGGTCCGTCCCATTACAGATGGGGACCGGGAACGAATTCTGGCCCAAAACGAGGCTTATTCCCGTCAAGGACTGCGGGTGTTGGGCTTTGGTTACCGGAAGTTCCAGGAGGAGCGGGCACTGGTGTTGGAGGATGAGGATCAGCTGATTTTCCTGGGCCTCATCGCTATGATGGACCCGCCCCGTCTGGAAAGCGCTCAAGCGGTAGCGGAGTGTGTCAGCGCCGGAATCCGTCCCGTGATGATTACCGGAGACCACAAGGTAACCGCCGCCGCCATCGCCAAGCGGATTGGAATTCTGAAAGATGAGTCTGAGGCCTGTGAGGGCTCTGTCATCGACCAGATGACCGACAGCGAACTGAAAAATTTTGTGGATAAAATTTCCGTTTACGCCCGTGTTTCCCCAGAACATAAAATCCGTATCGTTCGGGCCTGGCAGGAGAAGGGCAACATCGTGGCCATGACCGGAGATGGCGTCAACGACGCCCCCGCTCTGAAACAGGCGGATATTGGTGTGGCAATGGGCATTACAGGCAGCGAGGTGGCCAAAGACGCCGCCGCCATGGTCCTGACCGACGATAACTTCGCCACAATTGTTAAAGCTGTGGAAAGCGGACGCAATGTTTACGCCAATATCAAACGCTCTATCCAATTCCTGCTGTCTGGTAACTTTGGAGCCATTCTTGCGGTTCTCTACGCCGCTGTGGCAGGTTTGCCGGTTCCCTTCGCCCCTGTCCACCTTCTGTTTATCAACCTTCTGACAGACAGCCTTCCCGCAATTGCTCTGGGACTGGAACCCCACTCTCCCCAGGTCATGCAGGAAAAGCCCCGTCCTATCAACGAATCCATCCTAACCCGCAGCTTTTTGACCAGTATTGGACTGGAAGGATTGTGTATTTCCATCACCACCATGATTGCCTTTACCTTGGGGCTTCAGGCGGGAGGCCCTGTGCTGGCCAGTACAATGGCTTTCGGTACCCTTTGCCTGGGCCGGCTGTTCCATGGATATAACTGTAAAGCCGATCACCCAACACTTTTCACCCGTCGTTTCTTCAACAACCGTTTCCTGCAAGGCGCTTTTCTGATTGGCTTGGTGCTGATTACCTTGGTATTGACCGTTCCTTTCCTGGACCGTTTGTTCCAGGTACAGACCCTGACCATCGGCCAGCTTCTCACTGTTTATGGTTTAGCCGCTGCCAATCTGCCCATTATCCAACTGCTGAAATGGATTCGGGATTTGGCACATAAATAATCCTTGATTTCTCTTTTTCTCAGCCTCCCCGCTTTTACTATAAAGCTGGGAGGTTTTTTCACCCGCTTTTGTTCTAATTCAGGCTCCCAAAGAATCTGAGAAAAGATTTTAATATTGGTTTAATAAATTGGGATTAGTATTAAAATATATCTTCATTCCATAAAAGGAAGTGTTTGCTATGAAAAAATCCGCTGAAGATCAGAAAAACCCCTTTAACCAGATGTTTCTCAATCTGCTGATTGGGATAAGCATTGTATACATAGCCACCTGTGTGTTTGATTTTGAGGATCTGGAGTGGGATCTGGAGTTGCCTGAACTATTCTTTGGGGTAATCGCTGTATTTGTTTTGATTATTTTAAAAGATGTTGTTTCCAAGTCAAAAGTGCCTTTGGCCATTGACCAATTTCTTCGGCAAAAGAACCTTTTAAACCCTCAGAACGCTTCCTCTGCTCCAACCGCCAATCCTTTCTCCCATCCTAAAACTTCCGCTGATATTCCTTCCCCCAAGGCGGAGCGGCCTTCCAATCAGGAACTGAACAGCTTTATCAAGAACCTGCCTGAAGGTATCTGCCGTTTCAGCCCAACCCAAGGGCATCTTTTAACCTATGTAAGCGATGGCTTCCGTGACATGCTTGGCTATTCCCAGGAAAATCCTGATATCTTTTTACATAAAGATTATTTGGAGTTTGTCCATCCGGACGACCGGCAAACGGTAGAAAAAACGATTCTGGAGGTAGCTCTGGAAGGCCGGCAAAAATCCTCCTCATATCGGATGTGTACCAAGGATGGGCAGACCCTTTGGATCTCTGACTGTATGAAACGTATGGAGGACGAAAACGGGAAGCTTTGGATCTATAATATCCTGATGGATGTAACTGAGCGTGTGGAGCTTTATGAGGAATTGCAGCTGAGCGTAGAGCGGAATAATATTTTATACAGCCAGCTGAATGACATCATCTTTGAAATTGATGTTTTCAGAGATACCATCACCTATTCCATGAACTGGGAAAATAAATTGGCCTCTGAAATTCCTACCGACCATGTGTTGGATCATTTTATGGGGGAGCAGGTGGTTCACCCTGAGAATGTGCAGTCCTTACGGGACACCCTTCGGAATTGTACCTCTGATGGAGGCGCTAAAGAAGTCAAGGTTCGGATGAAGGGAAAAGGCGGCGGATATATCTGGTGCCAAGTGCGGATTTGCGGGGTCAAAAATCAAATCGGGAAGGTGGAGCGTATCATTGGAACCATCACCGATTGCGATAAGGACCGCCAGGAACTGGAACAGCTGAAAGAAAAAGCGGAAAAGGATGGGCTGACCGGCTTATATAACAAATTTACCATCCAGGAAAATGTTAAACCTAAATTATTCACGGAACAGTATCTGAATTGATAACAGTACCATGAATCTGAAAATTGATCCATGCAGCCATAACATCACTCAATTAACCCGTCAAAAGGGTATAAAATCCCTGTGGCAGA
>CALWZG010000022.1 GCA_944385965.1 uncultured Anaerotruncus sp. | reverse complement strand
TGAAGCAAAGCCCGCCTTACCCGCATCCCAACTTCACCAGGCGGAGTCCAATACCGGCCAACCGAAGGATATCCCCGCATAACGGAAAAGGCGGACAGCCATGGCTGTCCGCCTCCTAGCGCCCCGGAGCCGATGGGTCAGATTTCGTACCTATCGATAAGGCCCCGAGGAAGCTGTTTTTTGTTAGGCGTCATATTAATGGAACATATCCTTTTTCATCAAAATCAGGGAGACAATCAGGCACAGGATAGCGGAAATCACCAGAGGGAACCACCAGGTAGCCATAGGAAGGAACCCATTCCAGGTATTCATGCCATAAAAGCTGAACACCATATTGGGAATCGCCATCACGATTGTAATACAGGTCAGCACCTTCATCACAATGTTTAGGTTATTGGAAATTACTGACGCGAAGGCGTCCATAGTTCCCGACAGGATGCTGGAATAGATATTACACATCTCAATGGCCTGTTTGACCTCGATGAGCACATCTTCCAACAAATCCTCATCTTCCTCGTATAGCTTGATGATACGTCCCCGGAGAATCTTTTCCAGGGTAATCTCGTCAGATTTCAGAGATGTGGAGAAGAACACCAGCGACTTTTCCAAGCCCAGAAGCTGAATCAGCTCTTTATTTTTCATGGACTGATGGAGTCTTTGCTCGGTGGAAGAGGAAATCTTATCAATTTGTTTCAGGTAAATCAAAAAGCGCTGGGCAATTCGCAGCAGGGTCATCAGCAGGAATCTGGTTTTCATGGAGGTTTGCAGCCCTCGCACCCGGCCTTCCGCCAAATCGCAGATGGTGAGATTTTCCTCCAGGCAGACGGTCAGCACATACTCCTCAGTGATGATAATGCCCATAGGAAGGGTGGTATACAGGATGGTTTTATTCTCATCCGCCTGTTCTTCCGCTGAGGGATAGTCCACAATCACCAGGGTCTGTCCCTCATCGCTCTCAATACGGGAGCTTTCCTCCTCATCCAAAGCGGCCCGTACAAAATCCGGCAAAACGCCCAAATCTTTGGTCAGATACGCTACCTCCGCCTCGGTGGGGGCCACCACCGAAATCCAGCATCCCGCCTCCGGTCTGTCAATCCGCAGGACGCGGTTGTCTACGGTCTTGTAAAAACGCAGCATTGTAAAACCCCTTTCAGCAGGGGTAGCCTATCATAAAGGTGTAGCCCCTGCCCCTATTTTCTTTTTACTGGGATAACTTCCTGGGTCAGGATTCACCAACTACACCCCCTAAAAACATTCAGAATTTTATCTATTTTATTGTACCACAAAAACATCAAATTGCAAGCGTAAATTCTCGTAAGTCCACAAAATTCTTCTTTATATAAATTTAACGGATTTTTTCTTTGATTTTTACATCCAAATATGAGATTTCTTTTATTTTCTTCCTATAAACTTTGAAATTTGCCCCTCCTGTTCCATAGCACGCCGATATTACATAATAACTGTAAATGTAGAGCCTTCCGACGAACTCTCCACTTGAATTTTTCCATGATGCAGTTCCACCAGCTTTTTCACAATCGCCAGCCCCAGTCCATTGCCTTCCCCGCCTCTGGATTGGTCGGCCTGGTAGAACTTATCAAAAATATGGGACTGCTTTTCCGGAGGAATCCCACATCCTTCATCTCTGATGGTAAACCGAAATCCTTCCTGTTGTCTGCTCAGGCAAAGAAAAATGCGGCCTTTTTCCGAGGAAAATTTAATGGCGTTATCAATCAGATTGGTCCAGACTTGGGAAAGCATAGCTTCATAACCTAAAAAGGATACTTCCTCCAGCTCCAACTCCAGAGCAATCTCTTTTTGGCTCCACTTTTGCTCATATAGGGTCAAGGCCCAGCGAATTTGCTCATCCACACGCACCAGTGTTTTTTTCGCTGAGATATTCCCTTTTTCAATGCGGTTGAGAAAGAGAATATTCTCAGCCAGAGTGGAAAGGCGATGGGCCTCTTGGTTAATAATTTGAATATATTCTGCTCGCTCCTGGGGGTCAGACTCCTGCTCCAAAAGTTTGGCGTATCCCTCGATGGCAGTCAAAGGGATTTTGAACTCATGGGAAATATCCGACACAAAATCACTGCGCAGCAGCTCCACGCTTCTCAATTCCTTAATCATAATATTAAAGCTGCGCACTAAGGAAGCTACCTCATCCTTCCCCCGTTCCGGCAGACAAATGGTAAAATCTCCAGCAGCCACCTTTTGGGTCGCCGCGTCCAGCTCCTGAATAGGTTTGCTCAATCGAAAGCTGGCAAATACCGCAATAATTGAACCCAAAACAAGTGAGGTAATCAAAGACATCACAGCCGCTTGATGAATCGGTCCAAAGGTTGATGAAATATTAAATTTCCACATTAAATATTGTCCATGGTAATCAATTACCACCACACAATATTCTAGGGATGCCGCATCCCTTTTTAAAATGAACAGAGAGCCTTCCTTTTTCAGGCGTTGTTCTTGGGATTCATCCAATTCCAGCGTTTTCAAAGACTCCAATATGCGAACCTGCAAAGATGGGTCATCATAAATTTTTTCTAAAACTTCCAAAGAATCTCCACTGGCTACCAAATAATCCGCCATCTGGGTGATACTATTTTGAATCTTCTTTTTAGTATCCTGGTAAAGCCCCTGTCTTGAGATATGGTTAAACCATAAATAAGGGATGGCGGCGGTGATTAGAATAATAAACAAAATCACCGCCGCCACACGATGCCAAATCCGTTTCATAAAGCGCTCACTCTCTTCCTGAAGGCTGTACCCCTTTGTAGCCCAGTCCTCGAATGGTTTGGATTTCCAGTTCTGGAATTCCCTCAAATCGCTCCCGTAAGCGTTTAATATGCACATCCACCGTTCTGGGATTGGTTTCGGTGTCCAGTCCCCAGATATCATCCATCAGTTCTTGTCTGGTAAAAATGCGGTTTGGATAAGAAAAAAGCTTGTACAAAAGGTAAAACTCCTTTTGCGGAAGCACCACAACCTCAGATGGAGTACGCACCTCCAGGCTTTGGTAATCCAAGGTGATGCGTCCCAACACAATCTGGTTTTCACTGTAAATACGACTGCGGCGCAGGAGAGCCCGCACCCGCAGCACCATCTCCTCCAAATCCAGCGGTTTGGTCATATAATCATCGGCTCCCAGACTGAAGCCCCGCTTTTTATCAGTGAACTGAGTTTTTGCTGTGGCAATCAGCACAGGGGTTTCAATTTTGTTTTCTCTCAAAGTCTGCAATAGGGTATATCCATCCATTTCAGGCATCATAATATCCGCTATAATTAAGTCCACCACATGAGCGTCCAGAATGGGCATCACCTGCGCTCCATTCTCCGCCTGTATGGTGGTAAACCCCTCCCGACGCAAATATATATCAATTAACTTACGGATTTTGGTGTTGTCATCCACAATCAAAATGGTCGCCATAGCTGTCCCTTCTTTCCGTTCTCTATCTTATCAAATTTGAGGATGTTTGAAAAGGTCTTTCTTCATTTCAAATACATCAGTTATTCGTATTTAATTCACAAATTATTCACATTAATATCATCGTAGTATACATTAGGTTCATATAACTTGGATAAACTTAACATCGTGTGATTGTATAAACTGATAGATTTTTAACCAATTAGGAGGTTTGGTATCTTGAAAAAGCGTGTACTGGTAATCAGTAGTTGTGTGGTTGTGGCTGGTTTGGCGGCCATTGGGATTGGTTCTCGCATGAAAGAACCCTCTCAAGCAGCCAGCGCGCCTTTGGCGGACATCAATGTAATGGCTCAGGTTCCCGAGCAGGGTTCCTTGGAGCAAATGTCCTCTTTTATTGGCACCATTCAGCCTGACGAAAGTGTACAAGTTTATCCCAAGGTTTCTGGCACTGTGCTGCGGACCCATTTTGAAGTTGGGGACCAGGTGCGCAAGGGGGATTTACTCTATGAGATTGACCCTACCGACATTCAGCTTCAATATGACGCCACTGCCGCCCAATTGGAGTCCCAAAAGCTGCAATTGGATCAGACATTCGGCGCTGGCTGGGACAGCAATACCGCGGCTATGGAGATGGCGGTTACCAATGCCCAGCTGGCCATGCAGAAAGCCCGCAACGCGCTGGATGATTACAACGATCAGCAGAACGATGGAGATGAGGATGTAATCCTGCTGCTCAAGCGGGAGGCTGACCGGAAATACGATGCCTACAAAGCCGCTGAGGAAAAGGTCAACAACTTC
This sequence comes from uncultured Anaerotruncus sp., assembly GCA_944385965.1. GTDB lineage: Bacteria > Bacillota > Clostridia > Oscillospirales > Ruminococcaceae > Anaerotruncus. Next base: position 158,002 of record CALWZG010000022.1, on the reverse strand, counting down.
CCAAAGGATGACCCTAATTACAAGGAGGACCCTGAATATAAAAAACTTTCCGAGGAATTGATAGCGGCTGAGGAAGCATACTTGGCCGCCCGCTCCACTTACAACGAGCAGGAAGCAGATGATGACGCTGAACACCGGAGCCTGCGTCTCCAATATCAGCAAGCCCAGGAAGCCTACGAGAACGCTCTTTACAATTTAGAAATCTTTAAAAATGGTACTACCGAGGAAACGCAGCAGACGGTCGACGCTGGTCTGCGCAGCATTGAGGCTTCCTTGCGGGCTCAGGAGCAGCAGTTGGGTTATACAAAGGTTTACTCCCCCATTGATGGTGTGATTGAACAGAAAAATGTCACCGATAACAACCCCTCCAATGTTTCCTCTCCCGCCTATGTTGTTTCCAATAAAAGCCTCATGACCGTTCGGTTCGCGGTCTCCGAGTCGGTGGTTTCCAATATGGAGGTTGGAGACCCTGTGGTTGTGGAAAACGGCAGCCAGACCATCAATGGCACCATCACCGAAATTTCCACCGCTGTGGACCCTCAAAGCGGTCTGTTCAGCGTAAAAGCTACTGTGGATTCTTCCCAAGCTACTCTACATACTGGTTCTTCTGTAAAGATTACAGCGGCTACCCAAAAATCCAATGATAGCCTGCTTATTCCCATTGATTGTGTCTATTATGACCAGGAAACCCCTTATGTTTATGTTTATAAAGATGGAAAAGCTGTAAAGACAGAGATTGAAACTGGTGTCACTGGCACAGATGAAATCGCTGTGGTTTCTGGCTTATCCCCAGAGGACCAGGTTATCACCACTTGGCATCCACGTCTTTTGGATGGGGCTGATGTGGTGCTTGCCAGCCAGTCCTCTGCCGAGAATTCTTCTGAGACTTCTCAAACCGCTGAGCCTGAGGAAGCTTCATCCTCCCAGAGTTCATCGGATTCTGATTCCACTTCAGACCCGTCCTCCAGCCAAGAGGAGGACACTACTTCCCAACAGGCTTAATGAAGGGAGCATCAGAATATGAGTTTGACAAAGCTTGCCTTAAAACGGCCTGTTTCTTGTATCATTATTATCTTCGCTCTGATTGTGTTCGGCATTATGTCCATTTTTACCGCCCCTTTGGAGCTGACTCCTGATATTGAAGTGCCTGTTCTGCTGACCATGACCGTTTATCCTGGAGCCAGTCCTGAGGATGTGGAAGATTTGGTCAGCAAAAAAATCGAGGATCAGGTTTCCACATTGAACGGTCTGAAAAATCTCCAGTCCATTTCCCAAGAGAATGTATCCATTGTCATCCTGGAATTGGAGTATGGAACGGATATTGATGTAGCCCATATTGACCTTCAGGAAAAACTGAATTTGGCGAAAGCTACTCTTCCAGACGATGCGCAAGATCCAGTAATTATGGAAATGAGTATGGACGCCATGCCGGTAATCGTTCTTTCCGCCCAGCAAACCGGTGACCTGGACCTTCTGTATACCGTCACGGAGGAAATTCAGCCTGAGTTGGAAAAACTAGGCGGAGTGGCCAGCGTGGAAACTATGGGTGGCCAGGAAAGCTATATCAGCGTTCAGCTGATGGAAGACCGGATGCGGCAGTACGGATTGGATATGTCCTCTTTGGTCAGCATTATTGGCAGCGCTGATTTCTCCATCCCAGGTGGTGACACCGATATGGGCAGTCAGAATTTGGCTGTACGGGCGGGTGTGGAATACCGCTCGGTGGAGGCACTGATGAATGTGCCAATCACCCTGCGCAGCGGTGATGTGATTCATCTGTCAGATGTGGCAAAAGTTTTTCAAACCAAAAAAGACGCCGAATCCATCAGCCGTTATAATGGAAACACCAATGTAATGATGACGATTCAAAAACGTCAGAGCGCTTCTACCCTGGATGTGGCTAAGTCGGTCATCCGTGAGGTGGACAAAATTAACGCACAGGACATGGGTGTAAAATTAGATGTGGTTTATGATACCAGTGATACCATTGTAGACTCTGTAAAAAGTGTATTCAGCACCTTGATTCTGGGTATCATTTTGTCCATGCTGGTACTGTTCCTCTTCTTTGGAGATTTCAAGGCTTCTCTGATTGTAGGAAGCTCCATGCCCATCTCCCTGTTGGCCACAGTGATTCTGATGCGCCTGATGGGCTTCTCCCTGAACCTTGTCTCCTTGGGTGGTATGGTCATCGGCGTCGGTATGATGGTAGACAGCTCCATCGTAGTCATTGAGAGCTGTTTCCGCCGCAGCGTAGGCGCCAAACAGGATTATAAGAAATGTGCCATGGAGGGTGCTGGATTTGTGGCCGCTTCCATTGTAGCCTCCACCATCACCACGGTGGTAGTATTCCTGCCCATCAGCTTGATGCAGGGCCTGTCTGGACAATTGTTCAAACAATTAGGCTTTACCATCATCTTCTCCCTCACCGCCTCCCTCATCTGCGCTCTGACCTTGGTGCCATTGTTCTTCTCCATCTTTAAGCCCCAGGAAAAACGAAATACCCCTATCTCTAAATTCCTGCACAGCATGGAAATCGCTTATGGAGAAATCATCGCTTCCATGCTTCCCCATCGGATACTGGTCACTGTGGTATCCTTGGTACTTTTGGTGGGCGGAATCTTTTCAGCCACCCGGTTAAATATGGAGCTGATGCCTCAGATCGATGAGGGAAATATCTCCATCAGTGTGGAAACACGTCCCGGACTTCAGACCGAGCGGGTAAATGAAATCGTAACAGAGCTGGAGGAAATGGTGAAAATTCACCCGGATGTGGAACGGTATTACCTCACGGTTGGTTCCAGTATGATGTCCTCTGGTTCCGGTTCCGCTTCCATCAACGCTTACCTGAAAGGTGACCGTGAGATGGAAACCAAGGAAGTAGTGGAACAGTGGCAAAAAGCTTGCGCCGACCTGTTGGACTGTGAGGTTCAGATTACCTCCACTTCCAGCAGCATGGGCTCTATGAGCAGCAGCGGCGAGATTGAGGTAAATCTGCAAGGCAACGATTTTGAGGTGTTGAAGGAAGCTTCCGCCTTGGTGGAGGACTTGATGTATCAAACCGATGGCATCATCCGGGTTACCTCCAGCGTTTCTAAGGGAAGCCCTCAGGCCAAAGTACAGATAGACCCCATCAAGGCCGCCGCCAAAGGATTCCAACCCATCCAAATTGCTTCCGCTGTGAACATGACCCTCAGCGGAAAGGAAGCTTTCACTATGAATCAACAGGGACAGGAATATTCTGTTATGGTGGAATATCCTCAGGACCGTTATGAAACGGTTACTGATCTGTCTGGTTTGGTACTGATGAACACTTCCGGACAGCAGGTTCCCCTGTTGGATATGGCCACCATCGAATTTTCAGACAGTCCTCAGAGCATCACCCGCAAAAATAATCAGTATCTGGTTACGGTCAGCGGACAGCCTACGGAAGCCGCTAAGTTTGATGCTCAAAAGTCTATCTACGCCGGCTTGGCCACCCTTGACCTTCCTGATGGTGTCACTTTGGCTCAGGGCGCCAATACGGAACAGATGATGGAGGAATTCACCTCCCTGGCCACCGCCATTATCATCGCTATTTTGCTGGTCTTTATGGTGATGGCTATGCAGTTTGAGTCTCCCAAGTTCTCTACTATGGTTATGCTGTGCGTACCTTTCAGCCTCATTGGTTCTTTCGGCTTGCTGTGGCTGACCAACAGCACCCTGAGCATGACCGCTCTGATGGGCTTCCTGACTTTGGTAGGAACGGTTGTAAACAACGGAATTCTGTTTGTAGACACAGCCAACCAATATCGGGCCAGCATGGATATGCGTACCGCTTTAATCAACGCTGGACGGACCCGACTGCGGCCAATTCTTATGACAACCCTGACAACGGTTCTGTCTATGGTTCCTATGGCCGTTGGTATAGGCTCTGGCGCCGAAATGATGCAGGGTATGGCCTTGGTGATTATTGGAGGACTTTGCGCATCCACTCTGTTGTCCCTTCTGCTTCTGCCCACCTTCTACACCATTTTTGAGGGCAAAAAGCGCAACCAGCAAGGACCTCCTCCCCAGCCTCCTGCAAATGACACCATCCTCCCTGAATTGATGGACAGCTCCCAGCTTCCTGAGTAAGAGTTTTTCAGGCTTGGGAAGATTTAAAACGAAATGAAAAAGGGTATGGCCTGTTGGCCATACCCTTTTTGTCACTATGTTTTAAAAAGCAGGCCTGACGCAGCGGAATGGCAATCGTCAGGCCTGACACTATTTTACCTTTTTATTTTACCCGTTTTCTAAGCTTCAGAAATACACCCAGAGAGAGTACCGCCGCTCCTACAGCTGCTGCCACAAAATCTTTTGAGCCGGTGGGGGCTGGTGTTGTGGGATAAGAAGGAGGGGTAGGTGTAGGATTGGGCGGGCATATGGCTTCCGGTTCAGAGGCGGAGGAGGAAGCATCAATCCAGACATCCTCCTGGTACAGCAGCTCTGTGTCTGAAATCACATAAGTCCCCAAAGCTCTGACCCGTGCCTGCCATCCAGGCAGCCCAGCGTCGGTGTTATAACCATCCACATATTGGAAGCGGTCGGTTACATCCACCAGCTCACCTCCGCTGTATACATAAATATAGCAGTCATAAGGGCTTATAGAACGCCATCTTCCGTCCTCATAAAAGGGATCGTATAAGGTTAATGTAGCCCTGGAGGTAGAATCTATCTGGGGATTTCCTACGAAACTTCGGAAATACAATTCCGCATCCACTGGGTCCCCATAATTTTCCCAAACATCCCGAATGGCTTTTGTGGAAAGTTTGGCGTAGAATTTGTCAGCATCACTGTCCGCCTCAAACTCCAGGGACGCGATATCCTCATTCCATCCCCAAGTAATCAGGTTATCCTCGTTGGAATCCGGGTTGAATACCACCCCATCCCCTGTATCAATGTAGGCGTCGGTGGTTTCCTGATCATTTTGCAGCCACAGTTCAAACCGCACATTGGCGATGTCACCGGAATTCCATCCGCTTCCCGAACGCTTAGCTTTAAAGAAAACATCAAAGGAAAGCTTATCGTCATCCAAAAGTCGGCTGCTTTCTTCTATATCCACCTGAATATAAGGCCTGCGGCCGCCGGAAATGTTTCGCTCCACATATTTGACCGTATCCAAATATTTGCTGCCTTCGTCCCTGTCCAGCTTGAAGCTGAAATCATTGGTCTCAAACAGATAGGTAACCGGAATTGGGTTGTAGCTTCCAAAGGTAACCGTTCCACTGTCCTTAATCTCAAAATAATAGGTTTTCCCCGGACGCACCGGATCAGCGGTCACCCGGCCATCCACAATGGAGAAATCCGAGCTGACATCATCCTCATCCTCATCATATACCACTCCCGTCATTGGAAGCTGAACCTCACTGATGGCGCAAGCTGTGATGGGGCACATGCATACCACCAAAATGACTGTCAAAAAGCCTGCCAACAAACCCTTCATCAGCCTTAACCCCCTAATTCATTTTATAGATACTTATAATTTAACATTTTTTGATTGGTAAAGTCAATTAAATTTTGGAGATTTTACCCAACTGGTCAAATCTTTGTGAAAAAGCACAACAGCCGGAGAAAACCATTCTCCGGCTGTTATATCCCCACTTTTGACTGTTATTTAGAGGCACACAAGCTTTTATTGACGACATTATGAGGGACCTTGCCATCCAGCAGAGCCGCCATTCCCTGCATCAGCTCTCCCAGCATATTCAAGCGGATTTCCGCGATGTTGGTGCAGCAATGGGGTGTGATTACAATATTTTCCAAGTCAATAATTTCCTGAGAAATATTAGGCTCAAACTCATGGACATCAAGAGCCGCTCCCCGGATTTTTCCGGTTTTCAGAGCTTTAATCAGAGCCTTTTCCTCCACGATAGGACCACGGGAGGCATTTACCAGATAGGCGGTATCCTTCATCAGGGCAAACCGCTGGTCGTTCATAAAGTGGTGATACTCTGGAACATAGGGCATATGCAGGGTCAGTACATCGCAGTTGGCCAGTACCTGCTCAATGGGCATGTAGGTGGCGTGCAAAGCTTCCTCCTCCTCAGGAGAAGCACGGTAAGGATCGTAATAAATCACATTCATTCCCAATCCTACCGCTTTGCGGGCCACACTTTTTCCAATCCGTCCAAATCCAAGGATACCCAAGGTCTTTCCGTAAACCATCATGTCCCGGTAGAACAGCAAGGTAGGGGTGCATACCTTCTCCCTGCGCAGATCCCGGTCATAGCGTACCACGCTGCGGCAGACGCTCAGCATCAAAGCAATGGTCATCTCGGAGGTGGGTTCCATTACCTGAGTAGGGGTATTCAAAACATAAATCCCTCTTTGAGTGGCGTAGTCCACATCCACATTATTAAAGCCGGAGCCTAAATTGCCCACGATCTCCAGGTTAGGGGCCAGTTCCATCAGCGCTTTATCACAGACAAAATCAGCAATACAGATGAATACACTGGCTTCCTTGATGGCTTCCTCCGCTTCCTCTCTGGTAAACTTGGCCAGAGGCTCTTTGGGACATACAACCTCCAGACCCTGCAAATAATCCTCAAATCCGTTTAGGGGCATATTATGGCTCAATACAATTTTTTTCATCCGGTTCAGTCCTTTCAACAATTATTTTTCGCGAATTCAGCGGTGGCCTCGGTGACCACCCTTTGGGCCATTTCCTGGTCCCGGAACCGCATAGCATCCACCATACGCTGATGAATAAAATAGGCAACATATCCCTGAGCATCCGTGTTATGAAAATTGTCAGAAATATAAGGAAGAGACATAGCCAAAATGTGGTCGTATAAATGGGCAAGCAGAGCGTTTTCTGAACAGCAGCCTAATTGATGATGGAACTCAATCTCCAAATCAATCATGGTCTGTATATCCTGATGATTCTCATAGGCTTGCAGGGTTTTTCGGTTACATTCCTCCAAACGCCGGATACTCTCCGGCTTAGCGGCCCGGATAGCCAATCCAAGAATAGCCCGCTCCAAAGCGTCCCGGGCATCCACCAGCTCCCGAAAGCTGGTGGGCTTGGGCAGCCCTGTCATTCCGCAGTTCTTTGGGAAAAGGGTTTGTTCCTGGGCAATGAAGGTCCCATTTCCTCGTTTGATCTCAACGGCTCCCATCGCTGAGAGAATCTTCATAGCTTCCCGTACCGAGCTTCGGCCCACTCCCACCTGCTCCATAAGCTCCGCTTCTGATGGAAGGCGGCTTCCTGGGGGATAAGTCCCCTCATTCACCCAAGTCCTCACCTGCTCGATTACCTGTTCCACAGCGGTTTTTCCCATTTGTTTCTTTAAATCGGTTGTTGGCCCCTTCATGGCAAATCTCCTTAATTTTCTTCAGTCCAGCCCATACACAAGTCTTTTCCTCTATCATAACTCCTGTTGCAACAAATCCGCAAGGAGTTTTCCTTGCGGATTTGCCACATTTTCAGAAAAATTACGCGCTGGCTTTGGATTCCTTCTGTACCTTGATACCCTTTTTGATAATGGGAAGGAACAAGGAGATTACCGCGATTACGATAAACGCCAGAGCGATGGGACGCTCCAGGAAAATGGCATAACTGCCGTTGGACATAACCAAGCTCCGACGGAAGTTGCCTTCCGCCATGGGTCCCAAAATCAACGCCAAAACAATGGGAGACAATGGGAAGCCGCCCTTTGTGAGGAAATATCCAATCACGCCCGCAATCAGCATAACAATTACATCATTGAAGTTATTGTTAATAGCATAGGAGCCTACGGTGCAAAGCACCATAATCACCGGTACCAAAACCTGCCGGGGAATGGAAACAATCTTTACGAAGGCTCTCAGTCCGGACAGACCCAAAATCAGCATGAATACGTTGGCCAGCATAAAACCGGCGAACAGAGTATAAACTGTTTCAGCCTGGTCTACAAACAGCTGAGGACCGGGGGTCAGGTTATGAACCATCAAAGCACCCAGCATAACAGCGGTGTTGGCGTCTCCAGGGATACCCAAGGTCAGCAGGGGAATCAAAGCGCCTCCTGTGGTACCATTGTTGGAAGCCTCCGGCGCGGCGATTCCCTCAGGAATACCGGTACCAAATTTCTCTGGGTGTTTGGATACCCGCTTCTCCATATCATAGGAAACAAACGCGCTGATATCACCGCCCGCTCCAGGAATGGCTCCAATAAAGGTTCCTGTAATACCTGCCCGGAGAATGGTGGGAAAAATGGTCTTCAAATCCTGTAAGGTGGGAATAGAGCGTTTGGTGGTATTGTCCATAACCCGCCGCTCGTAAATCTCCTCGATGCTCAGGAAGCACTGGCTCATGGCGAACAGTCCTACCAAGACAGGAATAAAGGACAAGCCAGCCATCAGGAAGGTGGAACCAAAGGTAAACCGGGAATATCCGGTAATGTTATCCATACCAATCAGAGCCAGAATCAATCCTAAAGTTCCAGACATCAGACCTTTAATCAAGGAATTACCAGAGATACTGGCAATGATGCTGATGCCGAAGAAGGCCAAGGCAAAGGTTTCCGGAGCGGAGAACTTCAAAGCGATTTCCGCCAAAATCGGAGCAATAAAAATCAGGAAGATTCCGCTGATAATACCTCCGCCAAAGGAAGAAACCGTTGAAATTCCAAGAGCGCGGCCCGCTTCACCCCGCATGGTAAATTTATATCCATCCAAAACCGTCGCGGCGGCGGAAGGGGTACCTGGGGTGTTAATCAAAATCGCGGTGATGGAACCGCCATAAATAGCGCCGCAGAATAAGCCAATCAAAACCATCATACCCACATCCGGGTCCATGGCAAAGGTCATAGGCATCAACAAGGCAACTCCCATTGTGGAGGTTAAGCCTGGCATAGCGCCAATGGAGATTCCCATTGCCACACCGCCTAAAATGGAAAGCAGCATTGCGGGGCGGAAAACATTCATTAAAATATCAAGCAGCATTCTCTACACGCCCTCCTCTTAAAATAGTTCCCCGGCGGGCAACTGCACATAAAGCAAAACCGTGAAAATCACATAGACCGCAGCGGTGGTGAGAATGGGCACCAGAATACGCACCGGCCAGCTTTTCACCTTGAAATACAACAGGGCCACAAACAGAAAAATGGGGGTGGAAATCATAAAGCCAACCAGATACATCAAAACGAAGTATGCAACCGTAATCCCCATGGAAATCCAGACACGGATACTTTGGTTGGACAGCAGATTCACCTTGTTCTCACGTTCCTCCTGGGAAGGCCGAACGGTAGAGTTATAGATTTGAATACAAGAAAGCAGAATGACAATACACGCCAAAATAATTGGGAAAAAGCCTGGTCCTACCACCCCGTTGGAACCTTCCGGGAAGGTGCGGGCCATAAGAATAATAAACACGCTGATTGCGATAAAAATACCCGAGGTAATAATACTGATTTTTCTCACCAGGGCATGCTCCTTTCTGAAAAAATTGAAGGGGAAAGGTCCTCCGGCCTTTCCCCTCCCCTACCTACCTAACGATACTTTTCCCTTTTTCAGGATTTGGTCAAGCCTAATTTCACCGCTTGATCAGCGTAAATGGCATCTTCCCGCTCCAACATAGCATAGAATTCCTCAGCGTTCATATAGTTCTTGGTGTAATGCTGGGTCTCCATGAAGGAAGTTACCTCAGGGTCATTCAAAGCGTATTGGGTAGCGTCCTGAATCATCTTAACCACCTCGGGGTCCATATCCTTAGGACCAACGAAGCCACGGAAGATGGTCAGAATGGTGTCATAACCCAGCTCAGTGCCGGTGGGCAGATCAGGCAGCTCAGGCAGACGCTCAGGAGAGAAGGTGCACAGCAGTTTAACCTTGCCGGACTTCACATGAACATCCAGCTCCTGAGGGCTAACCTCACAGGCTTCCACGTTTCCGCCAGCCAAAGCGTTGGCCGCAGGCCCGCCGCCATCGAAGGGAACATGGGTAACCTCAATGCCCGCGGCATCCGCGAAGGCCGCCGCCAAAACATGCCAGTTGCCGCCTACACCAGAGTTGCTGAAGCGAATCTCGCCGGGATGCTCTTTCGCATAAGCAACGAACTCCTCAACAGTATTGTAGGGAGCGTCCGCGGCCACCGCCAAAGAACCATAACAAGAGTTAAAGTTGCAAATGGGGGTGAAATCCTTATAAGTGAAGTCCACCTGAGAAACATAGGGAACTGCCAGCATCTCAGCCACAGCAGCGGTAATGGAACTTCCATCGGGCTTCTCTTTCATACCAGCGGAAAATCCAATCGCCATACCAGCGCCTGGCTTATTCTGCACAATTACGGGAACCCCTAAATACTCGGACATGGACGCGGTCATCGCCCGAATCAGCAGATCTGTTCCACCGCCAGCAGCGGGAGGACAGGTAATGGTCAGCTGTTTCACAGGATATTTTACAGTACCAGGCACCAATTCCCCATCAGCAGCCTCACTGGAAGCTTCCTGAGAAGTTGCCTGCTCAGAAGCGGCGGAAGAAGCAGCCTCACTGGAAGCCGGAGCGGCCTCACTGGAGCTTTCCGCACTGGAACCACAGCCAGCGAGCCCGGTTGTAGCCATTGCTACCGCAGCCAGCAGGGCGATGATTTTCTTGACGTTTTTCATCATTTCATCCTCCATTACTTTTTGCTATACTTCTACAAAAAAGTATCTGTCTCACCTGATGAACTTTTAAAACAATGTTAGACACCTCATATCGTTAGGTAAACATGTCCTGTATTTTTCGGTTCATCATCGGATGTTTATATTGTATTCAAAAACAAGTAACATGTAAATGCGCTTTATTCACAAATATTTCATGATTTTTTTATGTAATAACGCAGTTTTTGATTATCTTACATCAATTGCTCTAAAATGATTGCTTTTTGCGCAACCAAAGTGTATAATGAATACAAAGATCGAATCGTCTGTTCTTCTGGGAATTTGCAGTTTTCTTTTTTCTTCTGCAAAATTCATCATACCTTTACACAAATCATATTGATTTTTTATCCTGACCTTATCTTCTATTGAATGAACCGGACGCATTCGGAACCCTGCCAATAAATCAACCGTTGGATTATGAATAGGAGAGGACTTATTTGGATCATAATTATCATTTTAAGAAAGGATCCGCCACAGACCGTGTTTCTGAACAGATTTTACAGTGGATCGCTTCGGGTACTTACCGTCCAGGGGACCGTCTCCCATCTGAACCCCAAATCTCTCAAATGGTAGGTGTCAGCCGCACCCCTATTCGGGAAGCTATGCGGCTGCTTTCTTCCCAAGGCCTGGTGGAGATTCGCCGCGGAAGCGGAACCTATGTGACCCATCCTCCAAAAGAACAGCAGTCCCCAACCGCCTCCCCTTCCAGCTCTTTTCAAAATGACTTGGATTCCTGTCAATGGACAGGCCGGGATCTGGCGGATTACCGTATGGCTTTGGAGCAGGCCATTGTGGAGCTGATTTTTAAAAATGCTTCCCATGAGGATCTTTTGCGGCTTCATCAGAAGAATCAGCAGATCAAAGACAGGCTGGACGTCCAGGGAAATCATGAAGAAATGCTTCAGCTGGATTTGGAGTTCCATCAGCTTTTGGGAGAATGCTGCAAAAATCCTCTGCTGATCGTCACTTATCAGCATGTTATGGGGTTCTTTCGGGACAAATTAAGGGTCTTATATGATCTGGGCCTGTCAAATGGACATGTCAGCTATCTTTCCCACCAGCGAATTGTGGATGCCCTGCTGCATAATGACCTGACCACCGCTCGGGAAGCGGTAGCGGATTCCGTTCATAACCATCTGGCTCTTTCCCCTGAGCAATGCGTTTCAAAAACATCTGATGAAAGGAGCCCTCGCCATGGCCATTCTGAATCAACATATTAAATTAGGCATCAGCCCTTCTATGCTTCGGTCGGCCTCTTTTGACAATCATCTGGAGCATTTGTGCGCGGTGGACGCCTGCTGCGCTTACCCTGAATTTGAAACTCTGGAAACCTTCCTGCCGGATGACAATTCTTTGCGTCAATTAGAGATACAAAAAATGAGAGATGCCGGTAAAACTCTGCATTACAATACTCCTGGTATTTTTCAGGTGGCCGGCCCCGGAGATTCCGGAAGCCCTGACCCCAAGCAGCGGGCCAGCGCTTTGGAGTTGATGAAGCGGCATATTGATTACGCCGCCCAGGCACAAGCGCCCCTCATTGTAATCACTGGCTGCATGGACCGGCCTGAACACCACGAAGATACCATGAAATACTTTGAGGAGTTCTTTATCGCCAGTTCCCTGTACGCTCAGGAACAAGGGATTCTGGTAGTGGTGGAACCCATCGAGCGCCATCGGTTTAAACGCCTAGTATTGGGACCTACCTGGGAATGTGCCAGCCTTGTGGAAAAAGCTCGGGCCGCTGGATGCGCAAACGCCCACACCATGCTGGATATTGCCCACCTTCCCCTGATGGAGGAGGACTTTGACAGTGCCCTGGCCCATGTGTCGAAAGATTTGGCTCATGTTCATATGGGGGATGCTGTTTTAGATCCCGCCAACGCCTTTTATGGACATACTCATCCGCCTCTGGGGGTTCAGGGAGGGTGCTTTGATTTAGACGCCTTGACCTATCACTTCCTGCAGCTGCTGAAATCAGGGTATATTCCTTCCACGCCCAACACTTCCCGCGCATTGATTTCCTTTGAGGTGCAGCCTTATCCCGGAGCTTCCATGAGGACTACTGCCCAGCTTTGCTACGAGAAAGCTTTGGCTGCTTTTGAACGCGCTTTCGCTCAGTTTGAACGTGATAATGCGTAAATCTGTTTAATTTTTTTCTGATTATTTGATAATTTTCTGTCAAAAAAACCACTGAGAATAGGCATTTTTCAGTTCACAAATCGGTTGTCCCGTGCTATAATAATGAGGACAAATCTCAGTGTGAAGGCTTTTTTACTTGTTTTGCCTCTGTTTCATATAAAGAATTTCTCATATCGTCCACCACCGGCTTTGGCCGGATTTAGGAATACATATAAGGAGCGTCAAGGGTATGAAACTTTGTTATCAAGTCGCCACCCCGGATGTGGCAATTGCGCCTTCTGTCACCGCTTACCAGGGAAGCTTGGAAAAAAGCTTTGGTGATTTAGGGAAACTTGGCTATGATGGCGTGGAGCTGATGACCCTCAATCCGAGTAAACTGGATTGGGCTCAGGTCAAGGAAACCGCCGAAAAGAATGGCCTGTCCGTCGTGTTGGTCTGCACTGGTGAAATTTATGGCCAGTTGGGCCTTTCTTTTGCTGACAGAGATCCTGACCGTCGGCGTCAGGCGGTAGAGCGGGTCTATGAAATCATCGATTTCGCCAGCTATCTGGGCGCCAACATCAACATTGGCCGCGTCCGCGGACAGTATTATGACGATGTTCCCAAAGAGCAGACCTATGCTTGGGCGGTAGACGCTTTCCGCAAAATCAGTGATTACGCCAAGCCTAAAAACGTGATGATTGCCTTGGAGTCTGTCACCATTATGCAGACCAACTTCATCAACACCATTCCCGAAGCTGCCAAAATGGTGGACGATGTGGATCGTGACAACTTCAAACTGATGATGGATATTTTCCACCTGAATATTGAGGAGCCTGATCTTTACAAAACCATTCGGGACTACGCCTCCTATAATATTCATGTTCACCTGGCCGACAACAACCGCCGTTATCCTGGGCATTGCGGCCTCGATTTTGAGAAGATAATCTCTACCTTTAAAGAGGTTGGATACGATGGGGCTTTCTGCACCGAAATCTTCCAGATTCCCAACCAGGAGGAGGCCGCCAAGGGCGCTATTGAGCATCTGGCTCCCATCTTCCACAAAGTTTACGGCCGCTGAGCCCTTTTGACAGGAGGGACAACCCATGAAACGAGTCGCTTTGGTACATACCGTAAAAAGCGTTTATGACACCTTTCCCGGCCAGCTCCGGGAAGCTCTGGGAGACTCTGTTGGGGAACTGAAGCTGCACAACCTGATGGATGATTTCCTGGCGGATGACCCCGCTGATACCGGTGTTTTTTCCACCAACAACAAGGCCCGCCTGTATAATGATTTGCAGGCTGCTTATATGACTGGAGCTGACCTGATTGTGGTAACCTGCTCCACCCTGTCCCCCACTGTGGCGGAAATCCGCCCCTTTATCCCCACCCGGATTGTTTCCATCGATGAGGCTATGGCCCAGAAAGCGGTAACCTCAGGACGGAAAATCGGGCTTTTGGTAACCGCCAAAAGCACCCTTGAGCCTTCCAAGTTCAAGCTGATGGAGGAGGCTCAAAAGGCTGGACGGGAAGTGGAGATTGAGGTAGTTCACAACGAGGACGCTATCCGTGCTTTGAAGGCTGGGGATAAGGCCCGCCATGACCAGCTGGTGCTGGAGATGGCCAGCCAGCTCCACGATGTGGATGTAATTGTCCTGGCCCAAGCTTCCATGGCCCATATGGAGGAGCCGGTAGCCGCTCAGACTGGACGCCCTGTGTTCTCCAGCCCCAAACTGTGTATCCAACAGGTAAAAACCATCTTGGAATCTTCCAAGATGTAACCAATAAGAGGAGGAATTATCCATGCCAATGACCAAAGAGCGCAAACAGGAATTGGATCAGCTCTGTCACCAATTCCGCGTTGAGCTGATCGAATTGCTGCACAGCATCCAGACAGGCCATCCCGGTGGTTCCCTGTCCTGCTGCGAAATCCTGACCGCTTTGTATTTTGAGAAAATGCATATTGACCCCAAGAACCCCAAGGCTCCTGACCGCGACCGTCTGGTGCTTTCCAAGGGACATGCCGCTCCTATGCTGTACCTGAACCTGGCTCATAAGGGCTTCTTCCCTGTGGAGGATATGAAAACCCTGCGTCAGATTAACAGTGATCTTCAGGGCCATCCCTGCGCCCACAAAACTCCTGGCGTAGAGGTTTCCACTGGTCCTCTGGGTCTGGGTCTCTCCGCTGGTAACGGTATCGCTTTGGGCGCCAAGCTCAACGGCTATGACTACACCACCTATGTACTGATGGGTGATGGTGAGATTCAGGAAGGCGGCATCTGGGAGGCCGCTATGACCGCTGTGAAGTTTAAAGTGGATAACCTGGTAGCCATCCTGGACCACAACCATGTACAGCTGGACGGCACCAACGATGAGATTATGCCTATGGGAGACATCTCCGCCAAGTGGAAAGCCTTCGGCTGGAATGTAATCGAGTGTGATGGACATGATGTGGCGGCCTTCTCTGACGCTGTAGACGCGGCCAAAGCCCATAAGGGACAGCCCACCATCATCATTTGCGAAACCGTCAAGGGCAAAGGCATCTCCTTCATGGAGGGCAAAAACACCTGGCACGGCGCTCCAATTAACGATGAGAACTATGCGAACGCAATGAAGGAACTGGGAGGGAACGCGTAATGGCACAGAAAATCGCGATCAGGGACGCTTTTGGCGCCGCCCTGAAAAAACTTGGCGCAGTAAACGATAAAGTAGTGGTGCTGGAAGCGGATGTGGGCTCCTCCACCAAGAGCGGCCTGTTCGGCAAGGAATTCCCTGAGCGTTATTTCAACGTTGGTATTTCCGAGCTGGATATGGTGGCTATGTCCGCTGGTTTCGCCACCACCGGACTGATTCCCTTCTGCAATACCTTCTCGGTATTCCTGGCTGGCCGCGGCGGCGACCCCATCAATAGCCTCATCTGCTATGACAACCTGAATGTAAAGCTCTGCGGTACTTATTGCGGTATGTCCGACAGCTACGATGGCGCCAGCCACAACGCTATGAGCGATATGGCTTTCATCCGCTCCCTGCCCAACATGACCCTCATCTCTGTTTGCGACGCTGTGGAAACTGAGAAAGCTGTTTTCGCTGCCGCTCAGATTGATGGCCCTGTTTATCTGCGGCTGAGCCGCGCTCCCGCTGAGGTCATCTTCGATGACAGCTATGATTTCCAGGTAGGCAAGGGCGTGACCCTCACCCAGGGCAATGACATCACCATCGTCGCCACCGGCTACATGGTTCAGAAGTCCCTGGAAGCGGCCAAACTGCTGGAAGCTGATGGTATCAAGGCTCGTGTGGTTGATATTCACACCATCAAACCCATCGACCGTGAGCTGATTGTAAAATGCGCTCAGGAGACCGGCGCCATCGTCACCGCTGAGGAGCACAGCATCTATGGCGGTTTGGGCAGCGCTGTTTCCGAGGTTATTGTTGAGGAGTGTCCTGTTCCTATGGGCTTCATCGGCACAGATGGATTCGGTGAGTCCGGTGACTACGAGGAGCTGCTGAGCAAATACAAGATGGATGGCAAAGCCATCGCCGCTAAGGCCAAAGAGGTTCTGGCGAAGAAGAAATAAGTTTTGTTCTTAAACGAAAAAACGTGGGTATGGCTTGCACATACCCCGTTTTTTTACCATTTAAAAGCGAAATGGAGGGCTTTGTTTGCTCGCTTATATGTTAATTGCGGGATACCAGGTGGCGCTTATGTTTTTGGAGATGCTGCTGGGCATCCTTCTATTCCGCCGGGGGATGATTGATGAGGCCTTTACAAAAAAACTATCCAACTTTTTGCTGAGCATTACCACTCCCGCCGCCATCTTTGCCTCTTACCAAAGACCTTTCGACCCGGAAACTGGTGTGGCTTTATTGGAATCCTTTATTTTAGCTGCGGCTTTCAGTGCCCTTCTGATTATTGGAACAAAGCTCTTATTCCCTAAAAAGAGATTTCCAGACGCTCAGGCCCAATCCCTCTGTGTGATATTCACCAACTGCGGGGCGATCGGGATTCCTTTGCTGACAGCCTTGGTTGGCTCCACTGGGGTATTCTTAGGTTCCAGCCTTATGGTGATTATCTCTATTCTGCAATGGACTTATGGTGTGCTGACCATTACCCAGGATTCCCGCTACATCTCTATCAAAAAGACCCTCCTGAACCCTGGTACCATCTGCTTTTATCTGGGCGTAGCGCTCTTTCTCTCTCCGGTTAAACTGCCGCCTTTGCTTTTTGACGCTGTCAACGCCATCGGCAGTATGAATACCCCTCTTGGCATGTTGATTCTTGGAAGTTATATCGCGCAGACCAATTTTAAAAGCTGCCTGGAGGACCGGCGAATTTATGTGGCGCTGTCCTTCCGCCTGCTGATTATCCCAGTGATTATCTTGGGGCTGCTGACCTTGGCTCCGGTAGACCTGGCCGTTAAAATGGCCTTGATGATTGGATTCGCCTCTCCTTGCAGCATGGGGATTCCCATGTTCGCCCAGATGTTTGGAGGAGATTACCTGTTCCCCTCCAAATGTGTGGTGTTGTCCACCCTTTTGTCTATTGTAACCCTTCCTGTCACCTTGTCCATCGCCAACGCTCTCTGGACACTCTAGAACAAGAAAGGAGTCGTGTATATGCTTCAAATCCCTGAGACACTCAAAAAATATGCGTCTTTTTTGCAGTCCACCCGTCTGCCTTGCAACGAGATTTCTTTTGAAATCCAGGACACTCTTCCTTGGGAAAGCAAATTGGGCGGATGCCCTTATCTGGAGGACCTGAAAGACTATCCTCTTGACACAAATGAGCAGCCGATGATTTTCTTGGCCCAAATCAATTTTTCGGAAATGCCTCCCCTTCCCGATTTCCCCACAGAAGGCATTTTGCAGTTTTTCATCGCCAATGATGACCTTTTAGGACTGGATGGGGACTACACCCTGCGTTATTATAAGAAATGGCGCAAGGAAAATTTGGTTTTGGAAAATCCTTATGAGGAGGACTATATGGATTTCGCCCCCTTCTCCCAGCCTGGAAAAATCAAATTTTCCCCTCGTGAGATGCCCATTACCGCTGAATGTGACCGTTTTATCCAGCAATTTCCCGATGACCTTCCTGAACAGGAGGAGCTTTTTAATTTCTGTTACGCCGAAGGCTGCCGGGTGGGCGGATATCCTAATTTTGTTCAAAATGCGCCTGCCTACTATGATGATGGGACATGTGATGTACTGCTGCTGCAATTGGATATAGACGATACCTGCGGCATCATGTTTGGAGACGCTGGCAACTGCAATTTCTTTATCTCCAAGGAGGATTTGAAGGCTTTGGATTTCTCCAAGGCGGAATACGAGTGGCAATGCTGCTGAAGGAGGAATCATCTTTTGGAGATTCGGCAAATTCGCGAGAATAAGAAAACCTTCCTCCCCTTATTGCTGTTGGCGGATGAACAGGAATCCATGATAGACCGCTATCTGGAACAGGGAGACTTATGGGTTCTATATGACCCTGACCCTGTTGGATTGTATGTGGTAATCCAAGGAGAATGGGCGAATACTATGGAACTGAAAGCCCTGGCTGTGGCGCCGGAACGCCAACGCCAAGGCTTAGGGCGTATGCTGGTGGAACACCTGCTGAACCAGTATCAGGGAAAAGGAACATTGCTGGTTGGTACCGGAGACACCCCTCTTACCCTATCCTTTTATGAAAGCTTGGGATTTGTTTTCTATGCGCGGTCGAAAGATTTTTTCCTCAAATACTACGACCACCCTATCTTTGAGGGTGGTCGTCAATTGGTGGATATGGTTTATCTGCAACATCCCCTTTGATAAAAACAGAATGGAGGATTTCATTTGAACTATCATACACGTCTGAGCATTGATGGAATGGGAATCGTATTATTTTCAGCTAAAGCCATGGAATATGTGGCTCCTGAAACTGATTTCTTGGATGCTGAGTTTATGCGGCCTGAGCAAATCGCCGCCCATATTAAAAAAGGAGATATTACAGGTTTTTGTACAGGAAGCGGAGGTGACTTTGAACTTTATTTTGTCTCGGGGTATCCTTCCAATGAAATTTTGGAAAAATATCCTGTGTCTATCCGCTTGGGATTAGATGTCCAAGGCGGCTCCATACAGTTTTGTGACCTCTTTTGGCTGACCAAATGGTCTACTGATTTTCCTGAAAACCAAATTCTTCCCATGGCTGATGGATATTATGAGATGACGGTATGCACCTGTATGCCTGAATCCGGCTACTGGGGAGGCGATCAGACCATCTATATCTACTTGAATCAGGTGGAAAAGATGCCTGAGTTAACCTGGCCAGGGGTTCCTTATTTGTTTACAGAAGATTGATTCTTTTATCAAAAAAATAAAAAAGGTGCCTAACAGGCACCTTTTTTATTTGGTGGGAATAGAGGGACTCGAACCCGCGACTTCCTGCGTGTGATGCAGGCACTCTAACCAGCTGAGCTATACTCCCAAACGACAGTATTGATTATAGCATAATAAAATCTATTTGTAAACCCCTTTTTTGAAAAAAAGAAATTTTTAGTAATTTTCCCCTGGCGCCGGATGCTGACATTTCGTCATAAACAAAAAGGACATGGCGTAAACCACATCCTTTTCAGTATCCTGTTTCTGGGTTAAAAGTTCAGAGCAATTGAACTTTACATGGTTTTCTGAACGAAGGACTTACAGTCGGTGCACTGGTCCATAGTAGGATTTCCCTCGTGAGTACCAATCCGCACACAGTTCAGAGAACAGTAGTTGGAAGTTTTACAGTGGTTGGCGCACTGCTGGACAGTACATTCAATGCTGTGATTTGCCTTACAAGAATCCATTTTTTATCCTTCCTTTCACTTTTTGCGTTGCGCTAGAGCGTAAGAAGTCTTACGCCGATTCTAGTATGCGATGCTTTCCGCCTATTATTCCTGAAAGAAAAGACTTTTCGTGATTTCATAAATTGTTCTAAAAATAGTCGCAAACTCACAATTGATTCTCATGGGAAAATAGCTATAATTAAATCATTATCTATCCTAATTCTGAAGGAGCGTCTTGTATGGTAAGAAAAACCGCATTTTCCAAACATACAAAAATCATTTGTATCCTCAGCGCTGTTTTTCTAATTGCCGGGTGCGCTCCGGCTGGGCAGATCACCCTGTCCGCCAGCAGTGTAAGTTCTGTTCCTCTGGAAACAGTTTCCTTAAACACCTCTCCTCCCACAGAAGAACTTCCTTTGGAAAATTTGACCTCACGGCTTGGAGAAATTCAAAATTTTAAAGATATTGGCGCTCAATTTCTTTGTGACCACCCTGAATCTTATACCATCACCGCCGCTATCTACGCCTATCGGGATTATAACAATTCCATTATCTTTGACCAGCCATTTGAGGATATTCAGCAGGCTGATCCCTCTTTATTGGTGGAAATCGCCGCTTCCCAAGCGCCTCATGTGGATCTTTACAACGCGGATTTCTATACCGCTCCTTCCTCTGATCCGGTAAAATCCTTTTATCAGGAACAGCTCAAGCAGGGGCATCGCATCAGCCTTATCTCCTATGGAGATGATGTTCGGAAAACCGCCAAAGCGTTATTTGGGGAAGATTACCAGCTTCCAGCTGCCAATGGTCTCACCATGCTTTACCATCCAGAGTTGGACATCTATTATTTGGACCATTACGCTTTATCTCTATCCACCGACTACCCTGTACTTGTCTCCGTAACAGAAGTTCCTAACGGCTACCAGGCGGATGTGGTTATCATGGCTTATTGGGACTGTTACGACTCCTGGGGGACACTAGACGGTTCGTGGAACAGTGAGGACGGGGCTCCCATTTATCAGGTACGAGATTATGTGAACGCCCATTTAACCGAGCTTCCTCAATACTCCTTCACACTGCAAAAGACTCCTGACCGGCTCAACGGTCTATCTGTAACCGGTGTCTCGCTGGCGGCTTAGCCCTTCTTTCATAAATTCCCCCATGGGTTGGTTATGCGGGGGAAGGATGAAAGAGGGCTTTTTTCACGTTCAGGCCCCTTTCTGACGACCCGTGTGGTCAATGGTATAAGGCTGGGGATAAATCAGCTCTCCCACGGTTACAAACTGGTACCCTTGCCCCATCATCTGATCCAGCACCTGGGCTAAAGCGGCTGGGGTATTTTTCCGTCCCGCATGCCATAACAAAATATCTCCGGGTGCGGCCTTCCGGCAGACCCGTTCCACCATACTTTCCACAGGAGGTGTCTTCCAGTCCAGGCTGTCATTAGACCATTGAATCACCTCCCACCCAAGGATTCTGGCGGTGGACACCACCAAATCGTTATAGGCGCCGGAGGGTGGACGAAACAGCCGCACTGTTTGCCCAGTCACCTCCTGAATCGTTTCTCTGGAACGCTCCAGTTGGGCCTGTATTTCTTCCTGAGAAAGCTTGGTCATATCTGGGTGGGTATCTGAATGACTGCCTAGCTCATGTCCAGCCTGGGCCAGCTTTTGGGCAGCTTCGGGATACTTTCTGCACCAATCCCCCACCAGAAAAAAGGTGGCCTTTACCTGTCGTTCCTCTAAAAGAGACAGAATGACATCAATATCACTATCATCCCAAGCGCAGTTGATGCCCAGCGCTGCCAGCTTTTCTTCCCGTTCCACCGAATAGATGGGCAGCTCCCTGGGCTTGGCAGACGTAAGCAGGCTTCTTCCTACCCCCAGAAAAATCAGCAGCGCCAACCCAATACAGCCACCACCCAAAACCAATTTCTGCAATCGAAATACGCCATACATAGAGACTTCACCTCGGTTCAGTCTATGTGTATGGCGTATCATTTCATACATGAATCAGCGGCAGGAGGCTAAATAATTGCCCGCTTCCGCAGCCGCTACCGCTCCATCTCCTGCGGCGGTTACAATCTGTCTCAAAGTCTTGGTGCGGGTATCCCCAGCGGCGAACACCCCTGCCAAATTGGTGTGACAGTCCTCTCCTGCCAGAATATAGCCCGCCTGGTCCAGCTGAACCTGCTCGGCGAATCTTTGATTGTCCGGCTCCAATCCGATGGCCACAAAAACCGCTCTGGCGGGGATTTCAGAAATCTCCTCGGTCTGCACATTTTTCACAGCCAGTCCCCGAACCTTTCCGTCCTCACCGGCCAGCACCTCATGGGGAACAGTGAAATAGTGAATCTTCAGGTTTTCCCTGTCTCCAAGGGCATCCACCAAAACCTTGGCGGCCCTGAATTCATCCCTGCGGTGGATGAGATGCACTTCCTCACAAATATTGCTCAGATAAAGAGCATCCTCCAAAGCGGTATTTCCTCCGCCTACCACTACCACCTTCTGGCCCCGGTAAAAGCCTCCGTCACAGGTGGCGCAGTAGGCCACACCCTTTCCAGTCAGCTGTTCTTCTCCAGGAATTCCCATTTTCCTGCGTTTGGCACCGTTGGCGATGATGACCGCTTTGGCTGTGTAGGTCATACCGCCCAAGGTGGTAACCTTCTTCTCCGGCCCTTCCAGGTCCGCAGACACCACCCCATCAAACTCCACTGTGGCCCCCTGCTCCACCGCCTGATTATACAGACTGGAACTCAGCTCAGCACCGCTGATTTTGCTGAGAGCTGGATAATTTTCTACCTCTGGTGTATTCACCATCTGGCCTCCGCACACATATTCTTCCAGCACCAAGCAGGGATGGCCTGCCCGCTCCAGATAAATGGCGGCTGTCAATCCCGCTGGACCGCCGCCAATAATAATGACCTCGTATTGCTTCATTCCTATTTCCCCCTTCCGAAATTTATACAAATTTAGTAGTTTTATTGTACCCCTTTTTCTGATGATATGCAATCCCCTTTCCAAAAAATATCCACTTTAAGGTCAATACCTTATTTGCGTCATAAAATCCCGCTTTTCTTTTCTCCCTAAATTTGCTATACTAAAGCTGTACTTCTTTAAAGAGCCAATTGAAATTTGACGGAATCTAGGAGGGGAAACCTATGGAAATAAATGAATCTCAGGGATTATCCGTTGGTGTGGTGGGACTTGGGCTGATTGGCGGCTCTATGGCCAAGGCGCTGCAAAAATACACCACCTATCAAATTTATGGCTGGGATATTGATTCCCAGACCGCTCAAATGGCGGTGGAGCAAGGAGCGGTGGACCGGCTTGTTCCGCCCCAGGAGCTGGGCAGCTGTCAGGTCATTCTCACCGCCATGTATCCCCAGCAGACGGTGAACTTTGTAAAAGAAAACCTTGTTTATTTTCAAAAAGGCACCATTCTGATGGATTTGTGCGGGGTAAAGCGGTACCTGGTAGACCAGCTGACAGACCTTTGCGGGGAGGCAGGGGTTACCTTCATTGGTGGACATCCCATGGCTGGCAAAGAGTGCTGGGGATTTGCCGATTCCAACCCGGACCTGTTCCAAAAAGCCAGCATGATTGTAACCCCGGACGAGCGCACCCCCAAGGACGCTCTGACTTTTATGGAGAATTTGTTCTTACAGATTGGCTTCGGACGTATCACCCGCACCACCGCCGCTGACCATGACAGTATGATTGCCTTTACCTCCCAGCTGGCTCATATTGTGTCCAGCGCATACATAAAAAGCCCCCGGGCCCAAAAACACGCTGGTTTTTCCGCGGGCAGCTATAAGGATTTGACCCGTGTGGCCAAGCTGAATCCCCAAATGTGGACCGAGCTGTTTTTGGAAAATCAGGACGACCTGATTGATGAGATTGATGAAATCATCGTCCATCTGGACGAGTATCGGGAGGCTATCGCCAACCACGACGGAGAGCGTCTGTATCAGCTGTTGGATGAGGGGCGCCGCATTAAGGAGGAATTGGACCAATGAGAACGGTATCTGTAAAAACCGGGCGGCCTTATGAGGTAAAGATTCAGGAGGGCGCTCTGGGGCAATTTGTTTCTTTTCTGGAGGAGGTCTACGGGCAGCGCAAGCCCAAGCTGGCCATCATCACCGATGACCGGGTAGACGCCCTTTACGCCCCCGCCTTGGAAAGCCAGCTGGAACAGGCGGGATACCAAACCTGCAAATTTGTTTTCCCCAACGGGGAGGCTTCTAAAAATCTGGCTACGGTGGAACAGGCCTACGGGTTTTTATCGGAGAACGCCATCACCCGCAGCGATGTCATCATCGCCTTGGGAGGCGGGGTGGTAGGGGATTTAGCCGGTTTTACCGCTGCCACCTGGCTGAGAGGAATAGAGTTTATCCAAATCCCCACCACCTTTCTGTCCATGATTGATTCCTCAGTGGGAGGCAAAACTGGGGTGGACGCCCCTTTCGGGAAAAATCTCATTGGCGCCTTCTGGCAACCTGTTCTTGTGGTTTGTGACCCCCAAACCCTGGACACCCTGACTCCTGACATCTACGCCGATGGCATTGCTGAGGCCATTAAGGACGGGGCCATCATGGATGCCCAGCTATTTGAGATTTTAGAGGAGGGGCGTCTGAAGGAGGAACTGCTGGAGGTCATCTGGCGGTGCATCGACCTGAAGCGCCAGGTGGTGGAAGCGGATGAGCGGGACCATGGGGTCCGGCAGTGGCTGAACTTTGGCCATACTCTGGGCCACTCGGTAGAGCGGGAGACCAACTTTACCATCACCCACGGCAAAGGGGTTTCCATCGGTATGGCCTTAATCGGCCAGGCGGCGGAGCGGGCCGGGCTGACCCCCAAGGGTGTGCTGGAACGGATTACCTCCTGCTGTGAAAAGTACAACCTGCCCACCCACACAGAGATTCCTATGGAGGTACTCTGCCGCCATGCCCAGGGGGACAAGAAGCGCAAAGGCTCCAAAATTTCCCTGGTGGTGCTGGAAGAGCCGGGCAAAGCCAAGCTGTACACGGTGGAATCGGACAAACTCTTGGATTTTATGGAGGGACGCCATGTCTGATATGCTTGTTCAGCCGGCAGGCCTTTCCGGTTCAGTGACAGCTCCCCCCAGCAAATCTGCTGCCCACCGGGCTCTCATCTGTGGGGCGCTGACCGGAAAGGGATGCCGTGTCTTTCCCATTTCCGGTTCCCAGGATATGGACGCCACCTTGGGGGTTTTGAAGGCTATGGGCAGCGATTTCACCCAGGAGGGGGCTTCGGTCCAGTTTCATCAGGGGAACTGGGCTTCCCAGCCGGTGACCCTGGACTGCGGGGAAAGCGGCTCTACTCTTCGTTTTCTGCTTCCTGTGGCGGCCGCTCTGGGGATTCCCGGGACCTTCACGGGACATGGCAGACTGCCTGAACGCCCCATAGATGTTCTGACCCAGCAGATGTCCACCCATGGAATCTCTTTTTCAGGGGATTCCATGCCCTTCTCCATCTCAGGCCGTTTGACCGGAGGCAGCTATCTGCTGCCCGGAAATATTAGCTCCCAGTTTATCTCCGGGCTTTTAATGGCTCTGCCTTTGGCTCAGGAGGACAGCCAGCTGCGGCTGTCCAGTCCTTTGCAGTCGGCGGGCTATGTAGATTTGACCCTGGACGCTCTGGAAAAATCGGGCATCCAGATTCAGACAGTGGAAAACGGCTGGGATATTCCCGGCGGCCAGCGGTACCGGCTCACCGGCTCCCTGAGAGAGTTCGCCGCCGCTGGGGCTTGGAAAAATCCTCAGCTGGCCGGCTACAAAAATGGGGACAAGGTGGTGGAAGGGGATTATTCCAACGCCGCCTTCTGGCTCTGCGCCGGAGCCATTTCCGGGGCGGTTCAGGTCCATGGGCTACGTCCTGAGTCGGCCCAAGGGGACAAAGCCATTGTTTCCCTGTTAAGGGAGATGGGGGCTTCTATTCAGGAAGAGGCAGGATGTGTTTCCTGCCAGTCCGCCCCGCTCCATGGAATCCGTATTGACGCCGGACCCATTCCCGATTTAATTCCCATTCTGGCGGTGACCGCCGCCTTCGCTGAGGGGGATACCGAAATTTATAATGCTGCCAGGCTGCGCATCAAGGAAAGCGACCGGCTGGCCACCGTCCGAGCCTTGCTGGAAGGCTTAGGCGGCCATGTGGAGGAGTTCCCCGACCGACTGGTGATTCACGGTGGCGGGCTGGTGGGAGGCCGGGTGGATGGAGCCAATGACCATCGGATTGTGATGGCGGCCGCCATCGCCGCTACAGGATGCCGCCAGCCGGTCCAAATCCTGGGGGCGGAAGCGGTGAAGAAATCCTACCCCAACTTCTTCGAGGAATTTCAGTCATTAGGAGGTTGTGCCCATGTCATCTAGCTGGGGAAACGCTTTGAAAATTTCTATTTTTGGGGAAAGCCACGGCCCAGGCATTGGTGTGGTTCTGGATGGGGTTCCGGCTGGTCTGGCCCTGGATTTGGAACAAATCAACACCTTTATGAGGCGGCGGGCTCCTGGACGGGATAAAACCAGCACCCCCCGCAAGGAAAAAGACCTGCCTGAAATTTTGTCCGGTTTCTGGAACGGATACACCACAGGCACCCCGTTAACCGCCCTCATCCAGAACAGTGACACCCATTCCAGCGATTACAGCCAGTTCGCTTCCATCGCCCGGCCAGGCCATGCGGATTATACAGGGTTCGTCCGGTATCATGGGTTCAACGACATCCGGGGAGGCGGACATTTCTCTGGTCGCCTCACCGCTCCTCTCTGTTTCGCCGGGGCGGTGGCCAAACAGCTGCTGGCCCAGAAAGGGGTCTTGGTAGGGGCCCATATTTTTCGGGCTGCCGGGATTCCCGACCAGCCCTACCCCACTCTGTCCCTGGATGCCCAAACCCTTCTGTCCCCTGGTGAAAAGGACTTCCCTGTATTGGATGATGCCGCTGGGGAGCAGATGAGGGCGGCCGTTGAAAAGGCCCGTCTCGCCCAGGATTCGGTGGGGGGGATTGTGGAATGTGGGGTAATTGGGATGCCCGCCGGGATTGGCTCTCCCATGTTCGACGGTCTGGAAAATGGGCTGGCCTCTTTAATCTTCGGAATTCCCGCCGTGAAAGGCTTGGAATTTGGGGACGGATTCGCCGCCGCAGATTTATTGGGCAGTCAGAACAATGACCCCTTCTGTATTCGGGATGGTAAGGTTTCCGCCGAAACCAACCACGCAGGAGGGATTTTGGGAGGCATCTCTAACGGACTGCCGATTCTGCTGCGGGTGGCCTTCAAGCCCACTCCGTCTATCTCCCAAACCCAACAGACAGTGGATTTCAAAGCTATGACCCAAGGCTCGGTGAACATCCGTGGCCGGCATGACCCCTGTATTGTGGCGAGAGCGGTTCCTGTGGTGGAAGCCGCTGCCGCCTTGGCCCTGGCGGACGCTTTTCTGTCCCAGGGCATGTAGACAAACAGACAAAGACCGCCTGGGAATCCAATCCCATGGCGGTCTTTGTTTGTTTTATAGTTAGTTTCCGCTGGCTCCATAGTTGGACAGAACCCGAGCGGAAGGGTCCTGCACGTCGCAGCCTTCCCAGCTTTTGTTGGGCATCCAGAAGTCAGGAATCATATCGCCCTGGCCTGGATAATAGATCTCGAACAGCTCCCTGTACAGCAAGGATTCCTTGGTAAAAGGAGATACCGGTGTGTACTGGGCACAGCGGGCTTTCCAGTCGTCCCCAGGGTAACGGGTCTCCGCATAAGCTTTCAAGTCATCCACCATGCTGTGGCCTACCGCATCGCTAAAAGCTGCCTTTTCTCTCCAAAGGATGTTCTCTGGCAGCCAATCTCCCTCGAAGGCTTTCCGCAGCAGGTATTTTCCTTTGTTATAATGGTTGCGCTTCTTTTCCGGGTCGATGGACATAACATATTGGACGAAATCCAAATCCCCGAAGGGAACTCTGGCTTCCAAGCTGTTATCCGCAATGCACCGGTCAGCCCGCAGCACATCATAGGCGTACAGTTCCCGCATTCGTTTCTGGCTTTCCTGCTGGAAGGCCTCCGCGCTGGGAGCGAAATCGGTATATTTATATCCGAACAGCTCATCGGAAACCTCTCCGGTCAGCAGCACCCGAATATCGGTGGTTTCGTGGATGGCCTTGCAGAGCAGGTACATGCCCATGCTGGCCCGTATAGTGGTGATGTCGTAGGTTCCAAGGTTGGAGATAACCTCCTCCAAATGGTCCACTACCTGCTGAGGGGTCATATAAATCTCTGTATGCTGAGTACCCAGATAATCCGCCACCTGTCGGGCATATTTCAAATCAATGGCGTCCTCCTCCATACCAATGGCAAAGGTCCGAATGGGTCGGTTCAGCTGTTTGGCGGCAATGGCGCACACCAGGGAGCTGTCCAATCCCCCAGACAGAAGGAATCCCACCGGCGTATCCGAGTCCAGACGCTTGCGAACCCCAGCAATAAGCTTTTCACGGATGTTTTGGCAGATGGTGGTCTCATCATCCTGACAGACCTGCTCTACCGCTCCAATATCCCGGTATTGGACAAACTTTCCATCCTGGTAATAACATCCTGGCGGGAAAGGTTTGATTTCCTTCACCCACCCCACCAAGCTTTTGGCCTCGCTGGCAAAAGCGATGCCGCCGCTTTCGCTGTATCCATAAAACAAAGGACGGATGCCAATGGGGTCACGGGCAGCTATGACGCTTCCTGTATCCCCATCATAAAGGATGCAGGCGAATTCGGCGTCCAGCTTTTTGAACAGCTCCACCCCCTGCTCCTGAAACAACGGCAAAAGAATCTCACAATCGGAGCCGCTTTGGAACTGGAACCCTTTGCGCTGAAGTGCTTCCCGAATGGGGCGAAACTCATAAATTTCTCCATTGCAGACCGCCCACCGGTTTCCCATCCGAAAAGGCTGCATTCCTTCCGGGGAAACCCCCATAATCGCCAGCCGCTGAAAGCCCAGCAAGCCGCCTCCCGGCAGTCTGACTACCTGGGAAGCGTCAGGGCCTCGACTTTCTGTCCGACGCAGATACCCCTCAAATACTTCCTGGGGCATATCCGCCCCAAAATACCCCAAAACTGTACACATTGTTATCCTCTCTCCTTCCACTGGAGCAGTAATTTCTCCAGCCGCTCAGCCGCTTCTTTTGTATCCTCATGGCTTCCAAAAGCGGTCAGCCTGAAAAAGCCCTTTCCATTCTCCCCAAAGCCGGCTCCTGGTGTTCCAACCACCTGGGCTTGCTCCAAAAGCTGCTGGAAGAATTGCCAGGAATCCATTGCCCCAGGACATTCCATCCAGATGTAGGGGCTGTTTTTTCCTCCGGTATAGTAAATCCCAGCCTGTTCCAACGCCTGTTGGATGGTCGCCGCATTCTCACGGTAGTAGGATAATGTAGCTTCAACCTGCTCCAAACCTTCCGGGGAAAAAACCGCCTGAGCCGCCCTCTGCACAATATAGGGCACCCCATTGAATTTGGTGGTTTGACGCCGCAGCCACATGCTGTTCAAGCCCATACCGCCAAAACGCAGTCCTTTGGGAACCACCGTCCAGCTGCACCTCAGTCCGGTAAAGCCCGCCATCTTGGAAAAGGAACAGAACTCTATGGCGCAGGTATTGGCCTCTGGTATCTCATAAATGGAATGAGGAACCCCATCCTCCTGGATAAAGCTTTCATAGGCGGCGTCGTATAAAAGGACCGCCCCTTTTTCGATGGTATAGCGTACCCATTCTGTCAGGGCGCTTTTGCTGTAAGCGGCCCCTGTGGGATTATTAGGGGAACACAGATACACCAAATCACAGCTGACATCCCAGTCAGGGAGGGGCAGAAAGTCATTTTCTTTGACAGCCTTGATATAGTGGATAGTTCTCCCCGCCATCAGGTTGGTGTCCACATAAACGGGATAGACCGGGTCTGGAATCAAGGCGATATTCTCCTGATGGAACAAATCCAGGATATTGCCTAAATCGGACTTGGCCCCATCTGATACAAACACCTCATCCAGGTCCAAAGCAACCCCTCGTCTTTCGTAATATTCCACGATGGCCTCCCGTAAAAAAGGGTATCCCTGTTCCGGTCCGTATCCATGGAAGGTTTCAGCCTTGGACATTTCCTCCACCCCTCGGTTCAGGGCTTCCACCACCGCCGGAACCAACGGTCTGGTTACATCCCCGATTCCCAAGCTGATAACCCGGGCGGATGGATTTTGTTCCTTATATTGCCCTACCCTGCGGGCGATTTGAGAAAATAAATATTGCTCATTCAGCGCTTGATAATGCGTATTCAGCCACATGACACTCCCTCTTTCCCTGCGGAAATCCAAACAAACAAAAAAGCGCCCGCGAAGCGCAAATCACTTCGCGGACGCCATTGTCCGTTTCATCAATGTGCTTATTATACCCCCTGACACAAGATTTTTCAAATCATTTTTCTTCCAAAAACAGTTCCCCATCCTTTTCAAAAAACGTGAAAAACCATCAAATTTAAAAAAAGGGGTTGCAAAACCAAAATTCAAGGCTTATACTTAGGGCGAAAACAGCAAGGGCGCTGTGGAGCATGGAGAGGGCTCCCCAGCGCCCTTTTTGTTTTGTGTTTTGAGATTGAAAGGAGTGTCCCATAGCATGAAAAAAGTTCCTGAGTTATTTGGCAGTATGGTGTTTAACGAAGCTGTTATGAAGGAGCGGCTCCCCAAAGATGTTTTTAAGGCTTTGAAGAAAACCCGGGAAACCGGTGCCGCCTTAGACCCCGCTGTGGCCAATATTGTAGCGGCGGCTATGAAAGATTGGGCGGTCAGCAATGGCGCCACCCATTATACACATTGGTTCCAGCCTATGACCGGTATCACCGCTGAGAAACACGATTCCTTTATCTCCCCTTCTGCGGACGGACGGGTGATTATGGATTTTTCCGGGAAAGAGCTGATTAAGGGGGAGCCGGACGCTTCCAGTTTCCCTTCCGGCGGCCTGCGAGCCACCTTCGAGGCCAGGGGGTATACCGCCTGGGACCCCACCTCTGACGCTTTCATCAAGGACAACACCTTATGTATTCCTACCGCCTTCTGCTCCTACACAGGAGAAGTACTGGATAAAAAAACTCCCTTGCTGCGCAGCATGGATGCTATCAGCAAGCAAGCGGTCCGGGTCCTGAAATTATTTGGCAAGGAAGTCCAGCGCGTTACCACCACAGTTGGCCCGGAACAGGAGTATTTCTTAATCAACCGGGAGGACTACGCCAAACGTCCAGATTTGATTCTGACAGGGCGCACCCTGTTTGGTGCCCGTTCTCCCAAAGGGCAGGAGCTGGAGGACCACTATTTTGGCTCTATTCGGCCTCGTGTGAAGGCGTTCATGGAGGAACTGGATGAAGAGCTTTGGAAGCTGGGTATCTACGCCAAGACCGAGCATAATGAGGTAGCCCCCTGTCAGCATGAGCTGGCCCCGATCTTCTCCACCACCAACATTGCGGCTGACCACAACCAGCTGACCATGGAAGTGATGAAAAAGGTGGCTCAAAAACACGGATTTGTATGCCTGCTCCATGAGAAGCCTTTTGAGGGGGTCAACGGGTCTGGTAAACACAACAACTGGTCCATTTCCACCGACACTGGAGAAAATCTTTTGGAGCCTGGCAAAACCCCTGCTTCCAATGCCCAGTTTCTGCTGTTCCTCACCGCTGTCATCAAAGCGGTAGACGAGTATCAGGACCTGCTCCGCATCTCTGTGGCTACCGCTGGCAACGACCACCGTCTAGGCGCCAATGAGGCTCCTCCGGCCATTGTGTCCATGTATATTGGTGATGAATTACAGGCTGTGGTAGACGCCTTGGTCAATGGTGTCCCTCTGCAAAACGCCGCCTTGGGTGAGATGGATACAGGCGTTCTGGCCATCCCCAACATTCCCAGAGACAACTCCGACCGCAACCGTACCTCGCCTTTCGCCTTCACTGGAAACAAATTTGAGTTCCGTATGCCAGGGTCTTCCCTCAATATCGCCTGTGTCAACATCATGCTGAACACCGCTGTGGCGGAAGAACTGCGGCTTTTCGCTGATGAGCTGGAATCCGCCTCTGATTTCCAGGATGCTTTAAACACTTTGGTACGCCGGGAAATCAAAGCACATCAAAAGATTCTGTTCAATGGCAATGGGTATGGAGCAGAATGGCCCGCTGAGGCGGAAAAACGTGGACTGCTGAACCTGCGCTCCACCCCTGACGCCATCCCCCATTACACCGATGAAAAGAACCTTCAGTTGTTCGCCCGTCATGGGGTTTATTCGGAAAGTGAAATGCGTTCCCGTCAGGAAATCGTCCTGGCCGAATACAACAAAACCATCCACATTGAGGCTCTCACCAGCCTTGACCTGCTGAGAAAGTCCATCCTTCCCGCCTGCCTGGCTTATTCCAAAACCCTGGCCGATGGTATCGCCATCAAGAGTCCCCTCCATTTGCCGGTGGAGGCGGAAACCAAGCTGGTTGAAAAGGTTTCTCAGCTCACAAACCAGCTTTACGAAAAAGCAGAACAGCTGGAAACCACCCTTTCTTCCCTTCCCGAGGAAAGCTTAGAGGCTGCCCGCTACTATAACCACACCGTTCTGCCCGCTATGGAAGCGGCCCGTTCGGTAGCGGATCAGCTGGAATTATGTGTGGCACGGGAATATTGGCCTATGCCCAGTTACAGCGATCTTCTTTTCTATATCTGATTTCTCCTTCAAAACAAAAGGGCAAACCAAATTGGTTTGCCCTTTTGTTTCTATCGCCGCCACAGCGGCGATAAGCTTTTTCCTGTAAAAATCTTATTTCTCTGCCTGGGCCTGCTCAGCGTCTTCCTCAGAAGCCACCTCTGGTTCCGCCTCAACTTCCGGCTTGGGCTCCGGTTTAGGTTCTTGCTTCACCTCATGAGCCTCCAGCTTTGGCTTTACCTGGATTCCCTCGGAGAGCATCACAGCACCCTTCATAACCTCCAACATGGGGCTGTCTACCGTTCCGCACACCGCTCCGGTTCCGGTAATGCACAATTCCTCAGAAGCCCGCAGGTCACCCTTCACCTGTCCGCTGATGGTAATGGAACCAGATGTAATGTTGCCCTCAACCTTTGTATTCTCATGGATAACCACAGATTTCTCACTGAGGATATTTCCTTTGATCGCAGCCATGCTGGCAATCAAAACATTACAGCTGATATTCCCATGGACCTTTCCGTAAACCTTCAGCACTGCGGATGTAGTCACATTTCCATTGACTGTGCCATAGATTTCCATATTGTCTTCTGAAACCAGATTTCCCTCTACAACGGTATTTCTTGATATGGAGGTGGTCAAATCAGAATCTTGCACGGTAATCTTCTCCTCTGTTTTAGTTTGCTCTGTCTCCTGAGGGACTTGGGGCTGCTCCTCTGCTGCTGGAGTCTCTGGCTGCTCAAAAGCAGCTGGTTCCTGGGTCTCCTGAGTAAGACGCTCATAGGGCGATTGTTTTTTCTTTCCGAACATGATGGTTTGCTCCCTTCTTTGGAACTAAATTTTAAACAATCATTTCAATACCGGTCAATGAAGCTTTCCTTCTAATCATATCAGGAAGCCGGTTCAGTTGCAATGGGTGTTGAGCCATCCCATTAAAAAATTTTTCTTCCCATCGTTCCAAACAGCAAATTCTATGACATTATCCTTTCCAATATGCGTCCTTCAAGAGTCTTCTCGATTGGCAGGAATTGACGCTGTATAAACAATCCTGCCCAAACATATGCTAAGGAAAAGCTTATGGGAAAGGAAGGCCATATTTATGGAACTGACACCTCAAACTTATAGTCAATTGGTAAAGGAAGCCAGTCCCCCCTCCCCTCATGCCAAAAATATTTCCATGGCATTTTTCATCGGCGGGGGAATCTGTGTTTTAGGACAAGCGTTCATTTATCTCTATATGGGCCTTGGGGTTCCGAAAGAGACCGCCTCAGGGATGGCCAGCATCACCCTGGTACTGTTGGCGGTTATTCTCACCGGATTAAATACCTACGACCGTATCGCCAAGGTAGCCGGAGCAGGTACTCTGGTCCCCATCACTGGGTTTGCCAACTCCATGTCCGCCGCGGCTCTGGACTTTAAATCCGAAGGATTTATTCTAGGGCTTGGGGCTAAAATGTTTATCATCGCCGGACCGGTGATTGTTTATGGAATCAGCGCCAGTATTTTATATGGATTTGTCTATTGGCTGCTTGGACAGTTATAAGGGGGCGGCACTGTGGCTACGAGAAAAGGACGGTATACCATCTGGATGGAGGACCCACCTTCCATCATTTCCAGCGCTTGTGTAGGTGGAAAGATGGAGCAGGAAGGGCCATTGGGAAATATCTTTGACCTGATTGAGCGGGACAGCTATTTTGGCCAGGAAAGCTGGGAAAAAGCGGAAAGCAAAATGCAGAGCCTGGCGGTTCATAAAGCTCTGGAAAAGGCGGGGCTGGAGGGAGACGCGGTAGACTGCGCCTTCGCTGGCGACCTGCTCAACCAATGTATCAGTTCTACCTATGGACTGCGGGGCATGGGAATTCCTTTGGTGGGCTTGTTTGGAGCCTGTTCCACCATGGCAGAAAGCCTGGCGGTGGCCTCTGTATTTTTAGAAGCGGGGGCCATCTCCAGAGGGGTCTGCTGTACCTCCTCCCATTTCTGCACAGCGGAACGCCAATTCCGCTACCCCTTGGAATACGGGGGGCAAAGGCCCCCTACTGCCCAATGGACAGCCACCGCTTCAGGAGCGGCTTTATTGGCCAAAGGGGAACAGTCCCCTTTCGTCCGGGCGGTCACCATCGGCACCATTGAGGACTTGGGCGTCACCGACGCCAACAATATGGGGGCAGCTATGGCACCTGCCGCCGCTATGACCTTGGAGCATTTCTTCAACGACACCCAGACCAAACCGGAGGACTTCGATTTGATGGTAACTGGAGACCTTGGACGGGTAGGCAGCACCCTGCTGCGGCAGCTCCTGTTGGAACGGGGCTACAATCTGGAACACCGTCAAACCGACTGCGGAATGATGCTGTACAACCCTCAGGAGCAGGATGTCCACTCTGGTGGAAGCGGCTGCGGCTGCGCTGCCTCTGTGCTGTGCGGACATCTCATTCCCCTGCTTCGGGCCCAGAAACTGCGCCACATCCTGTTTATGGCCACAGGCGCTTTAATGAGCCCCACTGTGGTTCAGCAGGGGGAAAGCATCGCTTCCATCGCCCATTTAATCTATCTGTCATCTGAAAAGTCAGGAGGTCCTCTGTCATGTTAGAATTTTTTCCCGCTTTTCTGAAAGCCTTTTTGGTGGGCGGTCTGCTCTGCGCCATTGGACAGCTGCTCATTGATTTTACCAAGTTCACCCCTGCCCGTATTCTCACCGGTTACGTGGTGACAGGGGTTTTCCTGGGTGGTATTGGCCTCTATCCCAAACTGGTGGAATTCGCCGGCGCTGGGGCGTCGGTGCCTCTGCTGGGATTTGGAAACCTTCTGGCCAAGGGGGTACGGGATGCCATCGACCAACAGGGTTTTCTGGGTATCTTTACCGGAGGCTTTACCGCCGCCGCTGGCGGCATTGCGGCCGCTCTATTTTTCTCTCTCCTAGCGGCCCTTCTGTTCAAGCCCAAAGAAAAAAACTGAACTGGTTTTCATCCCAAATTTATCATGTGGTGGAAAACAGGGACAGCGGAAATCCTGTCAGGATTTTCTGTCTCTGGATTCCACCACTTTTTAAATGTTTGGGGAAAAGATTGTATTTTTTGTTGGAGGAGTGTGCTAAAATAAAACTAATATCTGCTCCATCAGGCACAAAACTGAGGTATTTATATGATAACAACCTTTGACTTTATTTTAATCGCCCAACGTGACCCAGCCTTTATGGCGCAGCTGAAAAGCGCGGTGAGGAGCCATGAGGGCTGTGAACTCTGTACGGACATCCACAGATTGACCTTTGACCCCAAAAATCAAACCATCAGTGTTACTCCAAACTCCCCTGACAGTCTTTTAGGACGCAGGGTTATTCCTAAAAAAATAACCTACTCAGCATTGATGAAATTGCTCAATGGAGACTGGGCGCATATCACCTCTGAGGAGATTACAGACCTGTCAGATTAAAAGAAAAGTGTTCCCATTTCGGGAACACTTTTCATATTCTGTTTTAACCGCCCAGGGTCACATCCTGCTTTTGATACCATTGGAGGGCTTCAAAGAAATCCTCTGGCTGGAAATCCGGCCACAGCCGGTCCACCACAAAGAAATCAGCGTAAACCGACTGCACAGGCAAAAAGCCGGACAGCCGCCGCATGCCGCCCCAACGGATGACCAAATCCACCCGGGAAACATCATGGGAATGGAGCTGCTCACAAATTTTCCGGCGGTTGGTGCCAGGGGTTTCCAAGCCGGACAAATCCCATTCCCATCCATAATTCACCAGGAAGTTAACACGAATCCCACCGCCATTCAGGTCTGTTCTGGTGGTATAGGGCAGCAGCTCCTTTGGAAACGCCGCTGTGTTTTGATTTCCCACTACAAGCAAGGAAACCGGCTCAGCGGCGATTAACTTGACCGCTTCCACGCAAGCCTTGGAAAAAGCCTGCACCTGTTCCGCGGGGCGTCCGCAATTGTCGGTGGTAAACCCATAATAGGTAATCTCCTGAACACCCGCTTGACTGGCCAGTCTCAATAAATCCAAACCTGGGGCTAATCCATACGCATAGCCATCCTTTTTTTCCATTCCCGCATTCTTTGCCCAACGTCTGTTCCCATCTGGGATAATCCCAATATGCTTTGGAATTCGCATAGCGTCAACCTCCTCCAATTTTATATTGTTTCCTCTTTTGGGGCTTATATATGCTGGACCTGTCAATCCAGAGGGACATTATTTTCAATAAAGCGCTGTAAAAACAAAAGATCGTCAACAAAAGTCGACGATCTTTTTGTTTGGTCCGAATAGCGGGACTTGAACCCACGGCCTCTACCACCCCAAGGTAGCGCGCTACCAAACTGCGCCATATCCGGATTACATACACTCAATCGAGCGCTTTGCTATTATAACACGATTCATTTAAAAAAGCAAGCGATTTTTTTCGTTAAAATTATAAAATTCTTCCTATTAAATAACGGATATTTTTGTATATCCTTTAAAAATCCAGGGTACACTTTTTCTGGAGGTGAAGGATTAGATGAAAAGTTCTTTTCAAAATTTAGAACAGCTTTTGCGGGAAAACCCATCAGCTCAGCGCTATTTTCAGCAGCTTCCCAGCTATGTGCGGCAGATTCTCCACCGGGAGGGAAAGCGTTTGAATACCCAGCTCGCCCTGATGATTCGGGCGGATCAGGTACTCAGCGGTCTTTCCAGATAAAGAGTTTTGTTTTATAATGAGGGAAAAGACACTAAGGAGGCTGGTATTCATGTCTCAGCTTTCCCCTGAGCTGGAAGAAAAAATCGCTCAACTGCCCTTAACAATCCAGCAGGCCATCCAGGAAAGCAATATGCCCATTTCCTCGGAGGATGGCCTGCTGCGATTTCTGGAGCTTTTAGAGTGCCAAAATCATTCCGCTGAAAACTTATAGCAAATCCTCATTGTAATGAGCCCGGACCCCTCCAATAAATTTTGGGCGGGTGCGGGCGCAGACCAAATTGGCCTCCCCAATTTTACGGATTTGAATACGCACAGGTACAGCCACCGGCTTCAGGTGCATGCCTATCAATGTATCCCCGATGTCCATACCCGCGTCTGCCTGGATACGTTCCACCGCCACTGGGGATTCAAACGCCTGATAGGCCGCTGTGGCGAATGAGCCGCCGGCTTTGGGCTGGGGAACTACATTCACCGGATCCAGACGGAATTTTTCCGCCGCTTCCCGTTCCAGAATCAACGCCCGATTCAAATGCTCACAGCATTGAGCGGCCAGATAGATGCCCTTTTCACGGAGCACCTGGTAAATCCCGCTGAAAACCGCCTGAGCTACCTCTGGGCTGGAGTCAGAGCCAATTTTATGTCCGCAGATTTCACTGGAGGAGCACCCCACAACAAATAAATCTCCCGGATTCAGTTTAGCTTGCTCCAACAGCTCACGCACCGCTTGGACCGCGTTTTCTTTCAGTTCCTCATACATATAAGGTCGCCTGGCCTTTCATCAAATTTTCTGGCTTGCGCCATAAAGATGTACCCTAATTATACCACATCCCATAAAGGAAAACCAGCTTTTTCCCAGGATTTCATCCACTGTCTTGGGGGATGCTATCCATGAGGTGATTTTATGACAAAGCAACCAAAAGCGAAAAATCTTCATGAGCTTATCAGCACCAATCAATTGGCGAAATCTTATTATGTTTCTATGCCGGATTATGTGCAAGGGATGCTCCAGCAGCATTCCGATGCCATCCGTACTCTGGACCAGCTCCACCAGCAAGCCCAAAGCTGTTTGCCCTTTGACAGCCACAATTCTATCTGATATAAACGCAGCCACCGGATATTTCCGGTGGCTGTCAGCGGGTATTCCGGCTGTCATAACCCCAAGATGCCATCTCTTGGGGTTATGTAGCCGAGCCCCCATTGTTATTCAGACCAAAACTGATGGAGAGTGCCTGGTCAATCTGACCCATAGACCCTTCATCTAAACGTCCCATGCGTTCTTTAAGCCTGCGCTTATCAATTGTGCGGATTTGTTCCAGCAAAACCACAGAATCTTTAGAAAGCCCACAGCTGTGAGAATTGATTTCAATATGGGTAGGCAGTCTGGATTTTTCTTTTTGGCTTGTGATAGCGGCAGCGATTACGGTAGGACTGTGTCTGTTGCCCACATCGTTCTGCACAATCAGGACCGGACGCACTCCTCCTTGCTCAGAACCCACCACAGGGCTTAAATCCGCATAATAGATTTCTCCTCTTTTTACGGTCATGTTATCACACTCCGTGTATTCATTTCGCATTTGACGCCGTCCTGCATGTTTAGTGTGACCGCCGCCCAGTGGTTTTAAACATCCTGTCGGGAAATTTTTCGGCGGCGCTCTTAACATTCTATTCCCTGTTGTCCTTTTTTGACAGCCGGGGTTATTCCGCTCTTTCTTAAAACCAATCTTTTATTTTCAGGAACCTTTCATTTTCTTTCCAAAAGGCTGCGAAATTTTTCAAAATGCCTTTTTTCTGAATTTCACAGTGCTTCAACCTGAGAATGTCCTCTTTTTTAAAATGGCGCAAAGGAGCCTCTTGCCGTGGGTTCACTCCACAGCAAGAGGCTCCTTGCTCATATTTTCCTTACTCTTCCAAAATATGAAAATCCAAAATTTCCAACTCAAGCTCCCGTTCTGGTATGGAAAGGGTCAATAAATTCCCGCTTTTTCCATCCGCCTCCAGCGAAAAGCTTCCGTCAGCCAATTCCCCCTGAATCACTAATTTATCATCCTGCTGACGGACGGTAATCCCCTGGTCCTGGGTCACCGCGTTCAAAGCCGAAATCACCAACTGGGCAGCGGCTTTGCTGGGCAGGCTTCCTGCCGAAAACTCAAAGCTCTTCCCCTCATATTCCAGCTTGGTGCGGTCGGTAAAAAAGGTCATCTTCAGGTTTTGCAGGCTTGGCGGGCTGTCAAAAACCACCTGAGCGCAGTTCATAGGTGGCTGATAGATGGTCATGGTGGCTTCCAGCTCCTGATATTTTACCTTTGTGGTAGTCTGGTAGCCACCTTGCAGCTTTTCCCGCACAATCTTCCCGTCAGGTTCCGGAGTCTGGGCGGAACATCCCCACAGCAGCAAACAGATTCCCAGCGCCGCGCTCCCCTTTAACAAGCCCGCATTCATTCACAAAACCCCTTTAAAGGTCACCTGCCATGGTCCACAAATACCTTTGCCAGCCCGTCAATCACATCTCTTGGAAGCATCCCGTACTGGGACAAATCCTGAGCCGCATAATCCCCAGCCAATCCGTGGAGCCAGACCCCGCAGGCACAGGCATCCTGAATAGGATGCCCCTGGGCCGCCAAAGCCCCAATGATTCCAGCCAATACATCCCCGCTGCCCGCTTTGGCAAGCCCAGCGTTTCCGGTTGTGTTGATGCAAACCTGGCCCTGGGGGGTAATGGTATTGGTATACGCACCCTTCAAAACCAAGGTGACCTGATGTTCTTCAGCGAAAGCCAGCCCCATTCTCAATGGGTCCTGGGCCAGCTGCTCCACCGGAAGGGTGGTCAGCCGGGAAAACTCCATCAAATGGGGGGTCAGCGCCACAGGCGCCTTGGCCTCCTGAAGTATATCTATGCGGCGGGACAGCACATTTAGACCATCCGCGTCCACCACCACTGGGCATTGGGCGGTTTGCAGCACCTCATAAACAATCCGGCAGGCGTCCTCCCCTGTTCCCAGACCGTTCCCAATCAGCACAGCGGTAGCCCGCTCCAAAGCTTCTTTTAAAGGCTCCATCGCATCATAGGATATCGCCCCTTCTGAGGTCTGCTTCAGAGGCAGCATCACCGCTTCCGGTATCAAAGGGAACACGGTACGGCACACCTCTTTGGTGGAGGCCAGAGTCACATAGCCCACCCCGCTGCGCATGGCCGCCAGAGAGGCCAAGGAAACCGCTCCCATAAACCGCTGGCATCCTCCGATAATCAGCAGTTTTCCAAAGGCCCCCTTATGGCTTTCCCTTGGCCGGGGGCGCAGCCGCTCAAACACCGTTTCCCCGGTCACAAGATGGTATTTCTGCTGGATGTCCTGGTGGGCCTGCTCAGGAATCCCTATATCCGCCAGCAGCACCTCGCCGCAGTATTGGGCCGCCGCCGGCAGAACGGTGGCTGGCTTATCGCTGTCAAACACCACTGTAAAAGTGGCCCGGATGGCGTGGGGGTCTGCCGCTCCTGTGTCCGTATCCACACCGCTGGGAAGGTCCAAAGCGTAGAGGTCCACCCCCAGGCCATTCATCAGCTTGCAAATATCCTGATGTTTCTCATCCAGTGTGCCATGGAATCCGGTCCCATAGATGGCGTCCACCAGAATCTGAGTCTGGGCCAGCCGTTGGGTGAGGAATTGGGGGTCCGCCTCATACTCCCGGATTTCCATATCCATCTGCTGAAGCAGGGCGTACATAGCCCGGGCCTGTTCGGTGCGGGGCATCCCATCGGTAAGGATGACCGCCACATCGGCACCCGCTTCCTTTAGCCGCCGGGCCGCCACGAACCCATCCCCTCCATTGTTGCCCTTGCCGCAGAACAAGGTCACGCATCTGCCCTCTACCGGTCCCGCTTGACAAATCAACGCCGCCGCTGCGCTTCCAGCGTTCTCCATCATCCGCTCATAGCTGAGGGAATAACTCAGGGCATTTGTCTCAATCTGTTTCATCTGCTCCGCTGTCACAATCCGCATAGATACCGCCACCTTTCTGTCACTTTGAGGCAGGGAATTTCCCCTCAGCAATCATCAACCCAATTTTGAAGAAGGAGTTTACCCCATCCTCAGGGCCATTGGTCAACTGTTTAAAGACCTTAT
Organism: uncultured Anaerotruncus sp.; assembly: GCA_944385965.1. Taxonomy (GTDB): domain Bacteria; phylum Bacillota; class Clostridia; order Oscillospirales; family Ruminococcaceae; genus Anaerotruncus. The sequence continues at coordinate 116,967 of CALWZG010000022.1, read as the reverse complement.
TGATTGGAAATATCTGATTCTTTTCATCTTTTTTCAAAAAGAGGGTTTCATCCTCCTGTCTGGCCCAATAGTAGCCAGCTTCTTTCAAACCGTTGCCCAGCATGGATTCCCCAAGATAACAGCCGAATAAGTTGATCATCCAGTCCATCTGCTGCTGGGCCAGACAGGTTTTCTTCAAGTCCATATAAATAAAATCCAGCAGCTTCTCCAAACTGGCCACACTCTCTTTTGAGAAATCCAGCTCAAACCCCAGAGTCTTGGCCACAGATACCGCCAATCCCCCAAAAACAGCCGCTGTTTCCTCTGGGGTATGACACTTTTTTTCTTCCTGTACCCATACATCCATTGGCGTTGGGGAGCCAGGCTGGCCCATACATTCCGTTTCGTCGTCCTGCTCTCCAAACCAACGACTTAAAAAAACTTCCAGCCCTTGCCATTCCATACATTCTCCTCCTGTCTGCGGGTCCTGAGTCTTTATCATTCCTTATCAAAGTATCCTTTACCGCTATTATAGCAAACCGGAAGCGCAAAAAACAGGGGTTAAAAATCTTTCCCCAATACTTGACTATCCGGTTTTGTTGTGGTATGATTTATGAGTTAGCCTGGGGGATGATGTCATCCCTTACGGAAAACATCCTTGCTCCCACCTTGCTGTGGGGGCCTAAAGTCCAAAAGGAGGTGTTGAAATGGCACAGGTCAAAGCCAAATATGAAACCGTCATGGTTTTCAGCATGAAGAATGGTGAGGAGAGCGTTAACGCTCTGGTTGAGAAATTCAACAAGCTCATCTCTGACAACGGCACCATTGATAATGTGGATACCTGGGGACAGAGAGTCCTGGCTTACCCCATCAATGACGAGACTGTTGGTTACTATGTGGTGGTTGAGTTTACTTCTGCTCCTGAGTTCCCTGCTGAGCTGGATCGTATCTACAAGATCACCGATGGCGTTCTGCGCAGCCTGATCGTTGCGAAAAACGCTTAATTAAGGGAGGGTCAGCGCCATGTTGAACAGGGCGATTCTGATGGGCCGCTTGGTGGCGGACCCGGAACTGCGCCAGACCCCCAATGGGGTTTCGGTGTGTTCCTTCCGTATCGCTGTGGACCGCAATTATTCCAAAGACCGGGAGCGTCAAACCGATTTTATTGACATTGTTGCCTGGAGGCAGTCCGCTGAGTTCGTTTCCCGTTATTTTTCCAAGGGGAAAATGATTATTGTAGAGGGCTCCATCCAAACCCGCAACTATGAGGATAAAAACGGCAATAAGCGCACCGCTGTGGAGGTTGTGGCGGACAATGTTCAGTTTGGGGAAAGCAAAAGCGCCAGCCAACAGAGTGCTGGCTATGGCGTTCCCATGCCCACCCAGGCGCCCCCAGCTCCCGCCTCTCCCGCTGTTTCTTATTCCAGCGGCGATGTGGGGGACTTTTCGGAGATGCCTGCTGACTCGGATGATCTGCCGTTTTAAACGGCAGCCCTTTTTCTCACTCATCTGAACGGATTACTGATTACGATAGGAGGTTTGTGTTATGGCTTTCGAGAAAAGCGAGAATAGAGGACCTCGCGGCGGAAGAAAAGGCCGCAAAAAGGTTTGCTCTTTCTGTGTTGATAAGGTTGAGACCATTGATTATAAGGACGTGCCTCGTCTGAGAAGATACCTGAGCGAGCGGGCCAAGATTGTTCCCCGCCGTGTTACTGGTACCTGCGCCCGTCATCAGCGTGAGCTGACTGTGGCTATCAAGCGCGCCCGTCATCTGGGACTGCTGCCTTATATCAGCGACTAAGTTTGATATACAAAAGCCTTCGGAGAAATTCCGAAGGCTTTTTGTTTGCCCTGTCCATTTTCTGCGGAACAGACGCCGATTATACCTCTTGATTTTTCGTCCGCCTCTGCGCCAGTAACAGGCGTATTTACGGTCAAACCTATCCTCATAAGTCATCCTTTTATAAAGCGCTCTCCACATATGCGTTCTCCTTATCCATCATAATCACAGGGGCTGGGTACAACCGGATTCTTTCTCCAAACCCTCCTGAACCAACCGTTCCAGAGCAGCCTCAAAAGCCAAGTCATCCGCTGGGGCTCGCTTCTTGGGATTAGCGGTTTTGCCCCCTGCTCTGCGGATTTTGGCCCCTAAATGCCGCTCAAAGAGCAGCCGGTCAATGTTGTTTTGGTCATAGACCATTCCGCTTTGGTGGATGGCCTTGGCGCCCTTGCCCAAAGCCATCGCTGCTACCCCATAATCCTGGGTCACCACAAGGTCCTCTTTGCGAAGCAGGTTGATTAGCTTGATATCCACACTGTCTCTGGCCTTATCCACCACAATGACCTGGCTATATCCATCTTCCAGCTGATGGCTGGTATCAATCAGCATCATCACGGGAATCTGGTGGCGTTTGGCCACCCGAATAATTTGTTTTTTGACAGGACAAGCGTCAGCATCCACTAAAATCCGCATCCATATCCCCCTCAAACCTCTAAAAGCCGCCAAGGGATTACCCGATGGCGGCTTTTGTATCCACTATAATTTGATTCATTTCCTCTGGGGAAAGATTCACACAATAATAGTCCACCAATGTTTCCCCATACTGCACCGAAAAGCTTCCCTGGCTGGTCTTTTCATCCCCAGACTCTTGAGAGGGCAGCAACCGGGCTTCCAGTACCGCGGTGGTTATCTCCTCCGCCTGGAAAACTGGGGCTTCCACCACCTGGGCCAATTCAGCTGGAACAGAATCGGCATATGGAACGGTATACAGCCTCAAATCGTAGGTTTCTGGTTTCTCAAGATTCACCAGACGTGGTTCATCCTGGGCTGGGTCATAAAGCCGGACAGAAACTTGCAGTTCCCGATTCTCCCCCACATAAAGGGCGCTTTGGCTCATTTCTGTGACATAACCGCTTTCATAAGTCAAGGAAGCGCTTTCTTCCGGCAGATAGCTTCCATAAGGCAGTGTCTGTCGTGCCTGCTCGTAACTTTCTATTTGCTCCGGTTGTGTACTTTTAAGACCTCTATCCATTTGGGATGGAAGCTGTTCTCCCTCTTGGACAGCTTCCTCAGCAGTTTCCTCCATAGAATCTTCCGCAGTCATTTCAAAATTAGTCTGAGCAGGAGCCATCTTCATATTCGGCTCCTGAGCTGCGGCCATAGCAGAGGAGGATTCCAGATTCATAGAGGCCATCTCGGGCATCCCGGAACTGGCCTCTCTTACAAAGCCGCCATTCATCCAAACCGCTCCCAGCACAAACGCGAAACACGCCGCCACACCCAACAAGCCCTTCCACTTGGGAAAACTTCGCACCTTTTCAGGTTCTGGCTCCAAGTTTTCCAATCTTTGACAAAGCACCTCGGGATCCAGCGAATGGGGAAGCTTAATTTCCTGGCTGAGCTCTTGGAATCTTCCCCGCAGAAACTCCAAGTCCTGCTGCAGTTCCAATTCTTCTTGATGATTCACCGCCATTCGCTCCTTTCAATCAAATTGCTGTTTCCAGTTGGGACCTTAGCTTTTTCAGCGTGCGATGCAATTTGGAACTCACTGTCCCCTGAGGGGCGCCCAGGATTTCAGCGGTTTCCCGTACCGTATACCCCTGCACCACAGCCAATGCCACGATTTCCCGTTCTTGAGGGGTCAAGCCTTCCAGTGCGTGGATGAGCGCCAGCTTACGGCTGGAGGTTTCCTCCAATCCGTCCCCTTCCTCCGTCAAATCTAGAAAATCATCAATATCCAACTGATTCCTGCCGGTTATGTACTGTCCAATTTTTCGCTTGCAGCGAATGGACAGGATACGCATGATCCAAGGTCGGAAACTGTTTTCATCCCGCAGGTTCTTGATCCCTTTATAGGCTTCCATGAACGTTTCGCTGACCACATCCTGAGCGTCATGAGCGTTTCCCAGCGAATAAAGCGCAACTCTATAAAGGTCTTCTGAAATCTGACGGTAGACCTCCGCAAAACTGTCCTTATCACCAAGCCTTGCCTGCTTGACCGCGTTTGTGTCAATTACCATGTTTCTCACCATTCCCGGTTCATCATTATAGTGTTCTGGAAATACAAAATTACTGCAAACCGGGCCTAAAGATTTTTAAAAAATAACACTGTTTTCTTGAAAGAAAGGAATTACCCTTCCTCGCCTGGATTTTTCAGATATGCAACGATATCCTGTGCAAATTCCGCTATGTCCTCATTTTTATGGGAAATGAAATTTTCAAAGCAGGGCAGGTTCTCTATTAAATGGGACCTTAACGTTCTCTGCCAACCCAAATCTTCTCTTGAGGTACAAACCGCAAAGCCTGTAAGGATATCCAGAATCTCCACCTTCAAACTATCCTCCAAATGCTCCAAACCATAAAGCAAAAATGGATAAGCAGGCAGCGCCGCTGAGGACAGATAGACATGCTGATGACATAAGCCGCACCATAAACGGTGGGTAGCTTCCATGCTGGACTGGAAATCCCCTGTGAAGAGCTGTTTCAGCTCCCGAGGAACACAACAATACGCCTCTTGTTCGGCAGCGTTTCCATAAGCCGTTTCATATTGGCTCCAATCCACCAAATCAATCTCTTTTAAAACTTCCATTTTATCTATCCTTTTCTGTCCTGAATACATCGTTTGAATGGCAGAATCGTTCTAGCTATAAGGTATAATCGTCCTGGCCATGGAAGTATAATAGCCGCTCTGCGGCTATTATACCATAGCTGCAAGCCCTTGGGCTTGTACGCCGCAAAGCGGCGCAAAACCAGCGCAGCCGGTTTTGGCTATGGTGTAACAAGCGCAGCGCACGGCGTTTCGCCGTGCTGGGCCGCCCAGAGGGCGGCTGCAAACAGCTTCGCTGTTTGTTCTGCGGTTATTATACCATAAGAGATACTAAGGAGCAATGTCATTTTTGCCCTATCCCTGCACAATGTCATCTGGATTTTCCACTGTCAAAATGGCGTAAACACAACTTGTAACCACCGATAAAAAGTTAGCCAACACATTGATTTGCGTTTCTGTCAGATTATCGCATAGAATGTTGGCCACCGTAGCGGCGGCGTAAATAAATTGAGCCCCCTGCCCCGTAGTGCCTTTAGGCGTCACGGGCTGCGGAGGGCTGCTTGAGTTTTGTGAGCCAGCAGGCATACGAGGCACCTCCTGCCTCTATCCTATGCCTCCTGCTTGAAAAGGGTCAGCCTGCCTGAATTTTTAAATCGCCATCCTTAATCCATCCCGCTTTACGGAAAAGCTCATGGAAAAACAGGGTTAAAACCGCTGGAAGCACAAAATGCATCAGTAAAATCTCCACCAAAAAAATACCGCTTCCCAAATCGCTCATAGCTGCCCAGGCACCAAATTGTCCCACCAAACCGCTGGTTCCCATACCTGCGCCAGCAGCGGTATTGGTCATCTTCAACAGGCAGGTGGAGATAGGTCCAAGAATGGCGCTTGCCAAAGTAGGAGCCACCCATAAAATAGGTTTTTTCATAATATTTGAGAATTGCAGCATAGGGGTTCCCAGGCCCACACTGACCAGTCCACCCCATCCATTATCCCGGAATCCAGCCACAGCGAAGCCCACCATCTGGGCACAGCATCCAACAGCGGCGGCTCCAGCGGCAACCCCGCTCAAATCCAGCATAATACATAGGGCCGCTGAAGAGATTGGTGCTGTCAAAGCCAATCCCACCACCACTGAAATAATAATCCCCATTGGCAGGGGTGACATCACCGTAGCCTCATTGATGATTTTCCCCAGTAAATTCATAAATTGCTGCACATAGCCGCCTACAAACTGGCCCACCAGTCCGCCTGAGACAATGGTGACAATGGGGGTCAAAATAATATCCACCCCTGTTTTTCCAGCTACCAGTGAGCCAATCTCACTTCCAGCCACCGCCGCGATATAAGCCCCCACAGGGCCTCCAGCCACATAGCCAATCGCTCCGCAGGCCACACAGGAAAAGGTTACCAAGGGCTTGGCTTTCAATCCCCAGGCCACCGCAGTTCCGATAGCAGCACCTACCACCGGTGATGAAGAGGACAGCACTTCTGTCAGAGGCGCCAAAAAGCCCAAAAGGGGCAGCTTGGCCAACTGGGACAGTACCAGCCCGATAATCAGCGAGGAAAATAGTCCCAAAGCCATAGCGCTCATAGCGTCAATCAAATACCGTTTAAAAATCTTTTTCATCCATTCCATTTTCAATTCCTCCATTCTCTCGCTCTATCATACACGATTCCTTTTCAATTGTCCATACTTATGTCTTGACATATTGATTTTTTTATACAGCTTCAAGCATGAGAAAGGAAAAATTCTCATAAACTGAACTTGTATCAGAGAGGATAGGAGCGATGAAAAATGGAACTTTGGCTGATAGGGGCGCTGTTCTCCGCTGGAATCTTGGCGCTGGTATGGGGCGGCAACGCCTTTGTCACCGCTGCCAGCTGGATTGCTCAGCACACAGGAATTCCAAAATTTGTGGTGGGAGCCACCATTGTCAGTCTGGCTACCACTTTGCCGGAATTATGTGTCTCCATGATGGCCACCATGGATGGGGCTGTTGATTTAGCTATTGGAAACGCGGTAGGCTCGGTATCCGCCAATATTGGCCTGATTATGGGCATTTCCATTCTGTTCCTTCCTGCCAAGTTGGAGGACCACTCCTTCTGGTCGAAAGGAGCGGTTATGATTGCTTCTACTGCTTTTCTTGGGGCATTTATCATTGACGGTCGCCTGGTCCTTTTGGAAAGCGGTATCCTCATGTTCTGGCTGGTGGTGTTCATTCGTCTGAACCTGCGGTCGATGAAAGAAGCTCAATCCCGGGATACCCTTCCCGCCCCAGCCAGGAAAGGGGAGCTTTTAGGGAAGCTGGCTCAGTTTGGGCTGGGGTTAGCAGGTATCCTGATTGGTGCCAATCTGCTGGTAGATAACGGCTCCCGGTTGGCTTTGGCTTTCGGGGTACCGGAAGCCCTGGTGGGACTGACCTTTGTGGCGGTGGGAACCTCCCTTCCTGAACTCATCACCACCTTGACCGCTTTGGTAAAGCGGGAACCCTCCCTATCGGTGGGGAATATCCTTGGGGCCAATATCATCGACATGACCATGATTCTCTCCTCCTGCGCCCTGATTTCCGGCGGAACCCTTCGGGTCAACCCTCAAACCTCCAATTTGGATTTGCCTGTTTGCCTTTTACTTATGCTCATCGCGGTTATTCCCGCCGTTTTAAAACGAAAATTTTCCCGCTGGCAGGGCTGCCTTCTTCTTGTACTCTATGGATGCTATGTGGCCTATCTTTACTGCTGGATGTAAACGAAAAAAGGGATCGCCTTCTCCCTGGAAAGCGATCCCTTTTTATCTATTTCAGATGTCTATTTATCAGGCTTGCAAAAGTTTTTCCAGTCTGGACCGGATTTCCACCATAAACTCCTGGGTGTTCACCGCTTTGGGGGTGATGCCCTCGCACAGGCCAACCAGATCTTTCGTCATAACCCCTTCGTTGAGGGTTTGCAGGGAGGCTTCCTCCAGCTTGTTGGCGAAATCCACCAAAGGCTGATTTCCGTCCAGCTCGCCCCGCTTGCGCAGCGCCCCACTCCAGGCAAAAATGGTAGCGATGGGATTGGTGGAGGTCTGCTCACCTTTCAGATAGCGGTAATAGTGGCGGGTAACAGTTCCATGAGCGGCCTCGTACTCATAGTTTCCGTCCGGGCTTACCAGAACGCTCTGCATCATGGCCAGAGAGCCAAAAGCGGTGGAAAGCATGTCGCTCATTACATCACCGTCATAGTTTTTGCAGGCCCAGACGAATCCGCCCTCGCTGCGCACCACACGGGCCACAGCGTCATCAATCAGGGTATAGAAATACTCAATGCCCGCCGCCTCAAATTTTTCCTTATACTGGGTATCATAAAGCTCCTGGAAAATATCCTTGAAGGTATGGTCGTACTTTTTGGAGATGGTGTCCTTGGTGGCGAACCACAAATCCTGTTTCAAATCCAAAGCGTATTGGAAACAGGCATGGGCAAAATCCTGAATGGAATCGTCTTTATTGTAGCAGCCCTGGATGATTCCAGGCCCCTCAAAGTCAAAGATGGTCTGACGGGTTTCCTTGCCAGCCTCATCGGTAAAGACCAGCTCCGCCTTTCCCTTTCCTGTGAGCCGCATTTCTGTGGCCTTATAAATGTCCCCATAAGCGTGACGGGCAATGGTAATGGGCTTTTTCCAGTTGCGGATAACCGGTTTGATGGCCTCAATCTGGATGGGGGTGCGGAAAACGGTTCCGCCCAGGATGGCCCGGATGGTACCATTGGGGCTTTTCCACATCTCATGCAGATGATACTCCTCCACCCGCTGGGCGTTGGGGGTAATGGTGGCGCATTTTACCGAAACGCCATATTTCTTGTTGGCGTTGGCGGCGTCAATGGTCACCTGGTCGTTGGTGGCATCCCGGTTCGGCAGCCCCAAGTCATAATATTCCGTATTCAGCTCCACAAAGGGAAGCAGCAGCTCATCCTTAATCATCTTCCAGATGACACGGGTCATCTCGTCTCCATCCATTTCCACCAGAGGTGTTGTCATTTTAATTTTTTCCATGTTGGTTCACCCTTTCTTCCAAGTCGCGCAGCCTAGATTACGTTTTCCAGTATAACACAGGTTTTTTCAAGATACAATCTAAAAATTCCCTCGCCTTGGACAAGGATTTCCCCTTTTAATTCTGCTTGCGTACCAATCCATATTCGTCATCCAGACGAAAATAAGGGCAATCATCAAAAGCTCCCTGGATAAACCGTGCCATTTCATCCTGGTCCAAATTCATCAGACAAGTATAACAGTCCATCTCCTCATCATAAATGTAATGGCAACAGTTCTCACAATTGACCTTTCCCATACCAATCCCGCCTTTCTCAATTCCCAATCGATAACGAAACGCAAAACGAAAAGGCGGGCGCAGCCACCCGCCTTTTTTTAACCCGCATCTTTCAACTGAAGTCTGAGTTTATCCGCAATCATTGCCACAAATTCTGAATTTGTGGGCTTGCCGCGGCCGTTATGAATGGTATAGCCAAAATAGCTGTTAAGGGTATCTACATCCCCTCTGTCCCAGGCCACCTCAATAGCATGCCGGATGGCTCTTTCTACCCTGGAAGGGGTAGTTGAAAACTTTTTGGCTACGGTTGGATAGAGTTCTTTTGTAACAGAATTGATGATGTCCGGTGTTTTTACCGCCAGCATAATAGATTCCCGAACATAATGATACCCTTTGATATGGGCTGGAACCCCAATTTGATGGATAATATCAGTGACCATAAGCTCCAAATCAGGACGAGGATGGTTCCTCCCGCCTTCCGCACTGGTGAGAGGCTGACCCATTCCTGCCATGGTCAGAATTCTTTTCGCCATGATTTCAGGCTCAAAAGGCATCAAAAAGAAATAACAAGCTCCAGCTTCCACCAACTCGCTCTCCAAAATAGGATTGCTGAAGGTGGCCGCCACCATAAACTGCGGCGGATCAGGCATATGACGTTCCCGGACGCTGTTCATCACTCCTAAAGCGTCCAGCTTGGGCATGAACGCATCCAGAAGCGCTACTTTGGGATGGGTCTCATGGATAAGCTGCTCTACCAACAGGCCATCTCTGGGAGCGATCACCACTTCACATCCGCAGCTTTTGAGCAGGGCGGAGCATTTACCGCAATAATCTCCGCCTCCCTCTACAAGCAACACTTTTATTGTTTCTTTCATGTGTCTTTCTCCTCCGTTTTTTTCCCTAGTGCTATATTATCACTCCTGTTTCACTTTTACAACCTTTTTTGTGCCAGAAATATATTTATATTTTTACAGTTTATTTTGTAAATTTTACACAATTAAAAACTTGTATCTATAACGTTTTTCGACATCCTCTCCATATTTTCGACAAAAATACCGTATCCCCTCGTCGGATCATTTACAAAAACGTGGGTTACTGCGCCTACCAAACGTCCATTTTGCAGGATTGGGCTCCCACTCATACCCTGCACAATTCCCCCAGTTTTTTCCAAAAGGGCTGGGTCAGTGACCCGAATTACCATATTTTTTGTGGGATTATTTTCTGAAATACTCACCTTTTCGATTTCAATTTGGTATTCCCGTGTTTCTCCATCCTGTAAGGTGCAACGAATCGAGGCGGGTCCCTCTAAAACCTCATGTTTCATGGCCAGAGGCACCGGCTGGCTGGATAAATCCGGAATTTGTCCGATTCCAAAAACACCTACCTGAGAATTGATGAGCAGTTCCCCTGTTTTCTGTCCTGAAAAGCTGCCACGCAGCTCACCAGGGGCCCCATTGGCGCCCTTTTGAATTCCTGTGATTTTTACCCCCACAATCTCTCCAGAATGTAAGGGCATAATATCCCCTGTGTCCACATCACAGATGGCGTGGCCCAAACCGGCGAACACTCCTGTTGCTGGGTCGTAGTAGGTCATTGTACCGATGCCCGCTGAGCTGTCCCGCACCCAGATGCCAGCTCGATACACACCAGAATCATCCCGGACAGGCTCCACCTGAACTGTCATGGGTTTTCCAGATCGTTCCAGCTGGACCTTCACCGGCTTTCCGCTGCTGTGGGAAACAATGTCCCCCACGTCCTCATTGGTGAGTACTTGGCTTCCATTCATGGAGAGGATAATATCCCCCACCTTTATCCCTGCCTCTTTGGCGGGATTGGAGGTTTTGCCCTGGCTGGCGATGTCGCTCATACCCACCACCATGACCCCTTCGGTAAACATCTTGATGCCAAATGGGTTGCCTCCAGGAACCACCATTTCCCGGTCCACCACCTGGACCTGAACCTGCTTGACCTCCACCCCGCCGGGAAGCTTCAAATCCACATTATAACTGTTTCCAGCGGCGGAATAGGCTTCCGCTGGCAAGCTGCCTGCGCTGCTTTGGGTGGTGATAGGGATTGTGCCAGGTATGGAAAAGTTTTCTCCCGCGGCCACATAATAATGGTCTGGCAAGGTGGCCTGTGTATAAAGAGCCAACGCCTGTATGGCTGAGATGGCCAGGCATAAGACGCTGGCGAACCTCTTGTAATATTTTCTCATCGGAAATTCCTCCCTGTTGATTTAAAATTCGCTGGCCTTGTTACCTTTCCACCATTGGCCCGCTTTATCGCAGGGAATAACCGCAAAGAACTCTCCCTTCCCTTTAAACCGGGTTTTGTTCCCGTCTGGAAACTTTTAAAGTTCTCTGCTTATTGGATATAATCCTGGTCCAGCTCACAGGAAACCTGAAGGTCATATCCAATCTCTGGAAGATTTTTTCCCCAATTTGGTTCCCAAGCCCGATAAAGCTCTGGAAATTTTTGCCGTATCAAAAGCCCCACCCCCAAAGGATCATATCCTTTGCGCAAGGTAGCGTTTATAAACGCTCCTATCTCCTCCTCAATCTGTCGGGTTTCCAACAGTTTGATGGTTTCCAGATCCGCTTTGTCAGGCTTCTCTCCTGAGCCCAAGTCCCATTCCACCAGATTGGAACGTACTTTCAGCTGAATTTTTAAAACTATTAAATCCCCTTTTTGTTCGGGTATCAGCTTTACTTTATGACTGTACGCCAAAACGCTGACCTTTCCTAACGTCTGGTCCTCTAAATGCATCTGCCGGTCCTGCTTGGAATTGGTCAGCCAGGCCCAACCTTTGGAAGCGGATGCATCCCCAACCGCTTTCACCTGGGCATCCTGCAAAATACCCATTCCAATATAATGAAGTTTTGGGGGTACCTTTTCTTCCTCTGACGCCTGACTGCTGCTCTGAGAACTGGAACCGCTGTCCTGACTGGAGGAACCGCTGCTTTGGGAACTGTTTTCTTCCCCAGCCCCTTCCTCCTGGGACGAGACTTCCTCAGGTTTCTCCAGTGTCACAATGGGAAGCAACGCGCAATTCTGGTTTTTAAGGTCCAAGGTCAAATCTGACAGGCGGCTGTATCCCATCCAGCCTCCCTTTCGCCCCGCCTGGGCACTTTCCGCCACATGTTCCGCCGACAGGGTAGGGATTTCCTTGCGCAGCCAGAGCAGCTCTGACGCTTCTCCTTTTGTAAGAAGCACAGTCATATTTGGAGATACTCGGTGATTGGTGTCAAAAAAGTTCAGCAGATAGCGTAAGTCCTCCCCAGCCAATCCTTCCCCGATGGCTAATAAAGTACAGTTCCCCAGAAACATCTGGCGCCCTTGGGCCAGACTGCTTTCCGCCATGGCTTCGGTCACGCTGCGCCCTTCCTGCTGCAAAATAACCGGTTGGGCCGGTTTTTCCTCCTCCTCCGGCTGGGAAATTTGCAGGGTGATTTTGTAGGTGCCATTAGGGCTTTTATCAATCGCCATACCTTCCACCATATCTCGATCCCCCAGCTTGGCGTTGGGCATACAGCCGGTTAAATTTAAAATCAAAAGCAGCACAGCAATCAGTTTTTTCACACAGCTCCCTCCTTCTGTCGGGCTTTTGGCAGCATGGCGATAATAAACGGCAGCAGCACCGTTCCCCCCAGGAAAAACCCACCTGCGATTTTGGTGGAATCCACTCCCCCGCTTAACTGGGGATAAGCGAAGGCCCACAGGGAAAATCCCACCGACGCGGCTGCCAGCAAACTGGAAAACAGCCCCAGCTTCCCTTTAGGAAAAATCCTGCGCAGGCAGATGCCCCCACAATACAGATACACACTGATACGCAAAAAGCCCACAATGACCCATATCACAATATGAGCGGTATCCAAGTCTCCAAAAGGCCCTACTTCCGCCAGGGAAGCCGCCCCATATAATGGAAAGTCTCTCAAAGCCGCATAATCCCCCAGGGTGGCAATCACCAGCAGAATCATCCACTCCCGCACCACCATACTGCATCCCAGCCATCCCGTAAAAACCTTATTGGGAGACTGGGTCCCTGTGCGGGGAAATAAAAGAATCAAAGGCAAGAATTCCGCCATATGGGCCACCAGCATAATCGCCCCTTCCCAGATTTCACCCCATCCATCATAAAAAGGGCTATAAAAATAAGCTGGCTGCACCTCTCTGGCCAACGCCCCTGTCAATAACAAAACCGTAACCAAAACCAGAAAAGCAGCTGGTACTGCCATGCGGGCGAAGGACTCCAGTCCCAATGCCGCAGCATAAGCCACCGCCGCCCCCAGGGGTATCACAAAAATCCAGGAACGGATATTTTGATAAATGGTGCTGCTCATAAAAAAATCGAATTGGGCCATAGAGGAAGCACTGATAAGCAGCGCATAAATTCCCAGCAGAGCGGCCACCAGTTTTTCAAATGCTGGCGAGACCCGGTGAGCCGCCTGAAACAAATCAGGTCCACATCGCTTACACATGATTCTATACCCCTGAAAAGCCACTGTGAGGATTGCAACAGCCACCAGCACAGACATTAAAGCGGTTGGCCCTGTCAGGGTAGTCCGATTTTGCGGGAGATAGGTCATATAGGAAAAATAGCGGCTGATAAATAACAGCGCCCCCAGCTGGAAGCCTGAGATATTACGTTGTTTGGTTTCCATCCGTTTTCTCCTCCTTTAAATCGCTGCCGGTCAAGTCTTGGACATACAGGTCCTCCTGTCCCAAGGTTCTCCATCCCCAACGGAAAATGGTGTCCCGCATGGTATAGAGAGAGCCTCCCGTGGGGCTGGCCACTGGAATCCCCAAAGGATTCAACGCACAGAGATTGGCCGCCACCACGCAGAACCCCAAAACCACCCCATACAAGCCCAGGGTTCCTCCTATCAAGATAAACGCGAACCGCAGCAGCGCTACCGGCTCATAAAGGCTTGGCACCACAAAGGAACTGATGGCAGTGATGGCCACAATAATCACCATGGGAGAACCCACCAAGCCTGCGGTGACCGCTGCGTCTCCAATGACCAGCGCACCTACAATGCTGACCGCATGTCCCACCGATTTAGGCATTCGCAGTCCAGCTTCCCGCATGATTTCATAAATAAAGAAAATCAGCAGGGCCTCAAACATCAAGGGGAAGGGGGTGGCCTCCTCGCTGGAAACCAGTTTCAGCAGGAGATTGGGCGGCAGGAGCTCTGGGTGAAAGGTCCCCAAACCCACGTAAGCCCCTGGCAGCAGCACCGAAAACAGAAACGCTGCATATTTGAGCCATCGAATGAAGGTGGCGTAATAGGGTCTGTGGGCATAATCGTCAAAGCTTTGAAAATGCTCATTAAAAAGGTAAGGGACCACCAAAGCATAAGGAGTTCCATCCACCAAAATCCCCACCCGACCCTCCGCTACCTTGGCGCAAAGGGTGTCCGGCCGTTCGGTAAAACCTACCCCCGAAAAGATAGACAAAGGTTTTGTATCCAGAAAAGGCTGCAAATATCCGCTTTCCAACACCACATCCAAGGGCAGGTCTTCCAGTCGGGAACGTACCTCATTGAGCAGTTTTAAGGAAACCCGGTCCTTCATGTAAACAAGGGCCACGTCGGTGCGGCTTTTGCTTCCCGCCTGCAAATACTCAAATACCATATCCGGGGATTTCATCCTGCGTCTTACCAGCGCCAGATTGGGCCGGAGCCGTTCAATAAAGCCTTCCCGTGAGCCTCGGACATTGATTTCCCCCTGAGGCTCATCCACCCCCCGCCCGATGGCTCCCTGGATTCCAAAGGCGAACCCATAGGGTACACTGTCAATCAGCAGCACCACAAAACCGGACATCATAAACCGAAACAGTTCGGCATAGGTCTTGAACTCCTTCTGGTCCGGAGCCATGAGAGAGTGTCGGCGTACCCAGCAAAGCAAAGCGTTAGGGGTCTGTTCCTCCAGACGCACCTGGGTCAAAGGACGGGCGAAAATTTCCGAGAAGGTGGAGGTATCAATGGCACCCTCACAAATCAGTACCGCGCAAGGAACTCCGCCCGCCTCCAGCTCATGGATGACCAAATCCCCTGAATTTCCAAACAGCTGACGGATCTGTTCCAGCTTAGTTTGTAAATCCGGCTGTAATTTTTTTTCTTCCAGTCCCTTTTGTCCCTGAGGGGGACGGTAAGCCGCTGTGGGGGACAACAGCTTATTTTTCAGGTCTTTTAAAAATTTCACAGCGTTTCCCTTCCTTTCAAATAGGGTTAGTTTACCCGGCATCCTTCCAGAATATCCTGTGCCAAATCTCACAGACTAGATTTACTGATTGTCACAAGGAGATTTATCTGTTATGCTGATTGTTTTTTTTCGAGTGCTGCTAATTTATGCTTTGATTGTGGCCAGTCTGCGCTTAATGGGAAAGCGCCAGCTGGGGCAGCTTCAGCCTTCCGAGCTGGTGGTGACCATCCTGGTGTCCAACATTGCCACACTTTCCATTGAGGATACCAATGTGCCTTTATTGGGAGGCATCATCCCCATTTTGTGCCTGGTTTCCTTTGATGTGGTTCTTTCCGCCGCGAACCTCCGCTGGAAAGGCATCCGAAGAATCGTTTGCGGTTCTCCCCGTGTGGTTATCCAGAATGGCCAAATTGACCAAAAACAGCTCAAGGAGCTGCGGTTTACCGTGGATGACCTGATGGAGCAGCTGCGTGGCAAGGACATTTTTGACATTCAGGAGGTTTCCTATGCGGTGGTGGAAACCACAGGTCAGCTCAGTGTCTATGAAAAATTTCATGCCCGCCCCTTGACCCCAAGCACCGCCGGAATCCCGGACAATCCCGCTGACGATATGCCGCCTATGGTACTTATCAGCGATGGGATTCGCATTGACAGCGCCTTGCGGTACTGCAATCTGAAGCCGGAATGGTTGGAAAAGGTGCTTCAGCAGGAAGGGGTCAATCAGAAGGACGTTTTTCTTATGACCTGTGACCGCAGGGCCAATTATTTATTGGTTCCAGTGGATGGAAAGAGCCCTAAGCCTCAAAAGGAGGCTGGCTGATGAAACGTTTTTGGATTGCCCTGGGAATTATTGTAATCATTCTGGCGGTAAGCTGCTGGGGACTTTATCGGTTGGACAGCATCATCGACGAACTGAATTCCACCCTCCAGCAATTAGAAACCGCTGTGGGGCAGCAGGATTTTGAAAGCACTATGGACCTTTCTCAACAGTTTTTGGAGCAATGGAAGGACCATCAAAACACCTTGGAACGATATATTCATCATGAGGCTTTAGATGAGGTGACCGGTTTGGCGGCGCAGCTTCCTGCGCTGGCCGCTTACAAGCAATACCCTTTGCTGTCCGCCCAAACCGCCCGTTTGAAGGAACTGCTTCACCATGTACGGGAAGCGGAATTTCCAACTTTGACCAATATCTTTTAACCTCTTTTTTAAATCAGTCTCTGAAATCAGGCCCATCTGTTGAGCAAAAATTTACGCCTTGGACTCCATGCGTTCCAAGGCGTTTTCTGTTTCAAAGGGGAAATAAAATCTTTACAATCCATTCATTGACTGTTGTAAAAAAACAGCTATAATAGTTTTTAGGATAACTGTTCTATTTAGAACTTTTAAGGAGGTATACAGATGCCCCAAATGCCAGACTTGCTTTCTACCATCCGTATGATTATCAAACTATATGACGCATCTTTGAAAAGTGTATGGGTAAAACATGGTTTATCCCCAGTAGAAACCCATATTATCGGTTTTCTCTACCACAATCCTCAGTTGGATACTGCCAGCGACATTGTGGAGTTAAGGATGCTGCAAAAGGGAAATGTGTCCCAGGCGGTGGAGTCGCTTATACAGAAGGGACTTTTGACCCGCCGCCAAGACCAAGCGGACCGGCGAAAAATTCATCTTTCCCTGACTCCCCTCACCCAACCGATTGTGGAGGATATTCTTCAGGTGAGAGCGTCTTTTCAGGAGCGTCTTTTTCGGGGATTCACCCCTGAGGAGCAGGAGCTGTTTGAATCCTTGAATCAGCGCCTGGTCAAAAATATCACCTTTGAATCGGAACGGGAGGGAACCCTGTGAAAGACGATAAAGATTTCTTAGGAACGCAGCCCATCGGAAAGCTGCTGCTAAGTCTGGCCCTGCCTACTGTGGCAGCCCAGATTATCAACATGCTTTATAATATCGTTGACCGTATCTACATTGGACATATTCCCGGCGAGGGCGCTTTGGCCCTTACCGGGGTCGGAGTATGTATGCCCCTCATTCTGATTGTATCCGCTTTCGCGGCGCTTATCAGCAACGGAGGCGCTCCCAGAGCCTCTATCTTTATGGGGATGGGCGAACAGGCAAAGGCGGAAAAAACCTTGGGGAACTGCTTCTCCCTTCAGATTGTGGTGTCCCTGGTACTGACCGGTCTGCTTTTGATATTCAATGAGGACCTGCTGCTGGCCTTTGGAGCCAGCGAAAATACCATCACCTACGCCACCAGCTATATGAACATCTATGCCCTTGGCACCCTGTTTGTCCAGCTCACCTTGGGAATGAATGCCTTCATCACCGCTCAGGGGTTTGCCAAAGTTGGCATGTTGTCTGTATTGATTGGAGCGGTATGCAACATCATCCTGGACCCCATCTTTATCTTTGGGTTTGGAATGGGAGTGCGAGGCGCCGCCCTAGCTACTATTTTGTCCCAAGCGGTTTCCTGTGTTTGGGTATTGAGCTTCCTGTTTGGGAAAAAGACTTTTTTGAAAATTAAAAAGAAGAACCTCAAGTGGGACGCCAAGATTCTTCTGCCCAGTTTGGCTTTGGGATTGGCCACCTTTATCATGCAGGCCAGTGAAAGTGTCATTTCTGTCTGCTTCAACGCTTCCCTGTTAAAGTATGGCGGAGACATCGCCGTAGGTGCCATGACCATTCTCACCAGCGTGATGCAGTTTGCTATGCTGCCCCTCCAAGGTTTGGGACAGGGCGCCCAGCCTATTATCAGCTATAATTACGGCGCTAAGAACGCCAGCCGGGTGAGGGCAACCTTCTGGCTTCTGTTAAAGGCCAGCTTATGTTATTCCGTATTTCTTTGGGCCTGTATTATGATATTCCCCCAAGCCTTCGCTGCTCTGTTTACCAGCGACTCCGCTTTGATAGAATTTACTAAAACCGCTTTGCGCATCTATCTGGCGGTTATGGGATTGTTTGGAATTCAAATCGCCTGTCAGATGACCTTCACCTCTCTTGGGAACGCCACTGCTTCTATCATTGTGGCGGTTACCAGAAAATTTATTTTGCTGATTCCCTTAATTTACTTGATGCCCCAATTGTGGAAAGAGAACCAGACCTTAGCGGTTTATTTGGCAGAGCCCACAGCGGATATTATCGCTGTTACCTTCACCGCTGTTCTGTTCTTCTTCCAATTCCGCAAAGCCCTCTCCGCTATCAAAGGGTCTGACAGCAATCCATCTTCTGAGCTTTAACCATTCTATTTCAAACATCATTAAGGAGGATTTTCTATGCAAGAAGTTCAAGACACCAAACCTACTCCCCCCAAAAAACCGTTAATCTATTATTACATCGTTTCCCTTATCATCATCATGCTGTTAAATATCTTGTTCTTCCCTTCTGTGTTGGAACGGCCTGTTATGCAGGTTCCTTACAGTCAATTTCTCACCATGATTGATGAAGGCAAGGTAAAAGAGGTTGCTTTGGAAGGTTCCGAAGGACAAATTGTTTTCATCGGCACCAATGAGGATGGCAAAGAAGGTTACTATAAAACTGGTATCTGGCCGGACGATGGCCAGCGGCTGCTGACCCAGCTTCGGACAGATGAGAACATTCAATTTGAGTCGGAGATTCCCACCAAGGCCAACCCAATTATGAGCCTTTTGGTCAGCTGGATTCTTCCGATTGTGTTCTTCCTGCTGATTGGAGAACTGCTTTCCCGCTGGATGATGAAGAAGATGAAAAATCAGCTTCCCGGCGGTTTGGGCAATTCCATGATGTTCGGCAAGTCCGGAGCCAAAATCTATGTGGAGGAGGCCAAAACAGGTGTTACCTTCGCGGATGTGGCTGGCCAGGATGAAGCTAAAGAATCCCTGCTGGAGGTTGTGGATTTCCTCCACGAGCCTGAAAAATACGCCGCCATTGGCGCCAATCTTCCCAAGGGTGTACTGTTGGTGGGCCCTCCCGGAACCGGTAACACCCGGATGGCCAAGGCGGTAGCAGGGGAAGCCAATGTGCCCTTCTTCTCTATCTCTGGTTCAGAGTTTGTGGAAATGTTTGTAGGTATGGGCGCCGCCAAGGTGCGGGACCTGTTTAAACAAGCAAATGAAAAAGCCCCCTGTATTGTGTTTATTGATGAAATTGACGCCATCGGAAAGAAACGTGATGGTTCCGGTATGGGTGGAAATGATGAGCGGGAACAGACCTTAAATCAGCTGCTGGCTGAAATGGACGGTTTTGATGGCCGGAAGGGTGTGGTACTGCTGGCAGCCACCAACCGGCCGGAATCTCTGGACCCTGCTCTGCTGCGCCCAGGACGTTTCGACCGTCGGGTTCCTGTGGAGCTGCCAGACCTTGAGGGCCGCAAAGCCATTTTGAAGGTTCACGCCAAGCATGTGACCATAGAGGATACCATTGACTGGGATGTGATTGCCCGAGCCACCGCCGGTACCTCAGGAGCGGAATTAGCCAATATTGTCAATGAGGCAGCTCTGCGGGCGGTCCGGTTAGGCCGCCATTCGGTAACTCAGGAAGACTTGGAGGAAAGTGTTGAGACGGTTATCGCCGGAGCCCAGCGGAAAAACGCGGTTTTGTCCCCCAAAGAGAAAAAGATTGTGGCCTATCACGAAATCGGACACGCTTTGGTGGCGGCCAAGCAATCCCACTCAGCCCCTGTTACCAAAATCACCATTGTTCCCCGTACTTCCGGCGCTTTGGGATACACCATGCAGGTGGACCAAGAGGAGCGCAATCTCATGAGCCGGGAGGATGTGGAGAACAAGATTGCCACCCTGACAGGCGGCCGCAGCGCTGAGGAGCTGATCTTCCACTCCATGAGTACAGGCGCAGCCAACGACATTGAACAGGCTACCAAGCTGGCCCGGGCTATGGTAACCCGCTACGGCATGACCGACGAGTTCGATATGGTAGCCCTGGAGACCGTTCAAAATCAATATCTGGGCGGGGACACCTCTTTAACCTGCTCCGCTGAAACTGCCTCAAAGATTGACCAGCAGGTAATTGAAACGGTGAAGAAGGCACATCAGAAAGCGAAAAAAATCCTTATGGAAAACGAGGAAAAGCTCCATGAGCTGGCGGAGTATCTTCTGCAAAAAGAAACCATCACCGGTGAGGAGTTCATGTCCATTTTAAACGAAGAAGAAACTCATTAAGTGTCCTTACACTAAAAAACAGCAAAAATACCCCCTGTTGCAATTCATTCTGCAACAGGGGGTATTTTTAAGTTAGAGATGATATAGAGCCTGCTGCTGGCTACTTACTGAGCGCAGCAATTTCCCGGTTCAAATCCTTCATCTGTTTCTGATCCATAGCATGTTCCTGAATCTTCTCAGGAGAAAGTGTGGTATTCAAAGCGGTACAGGTCTCCTGAAGCAGCGCGTTTTGGGTATTCACCTTGGAAATATCCTGGTCATCAGCGTTACCAAAAGAATTACTGATAAGCCTGCCGTAAAGCCCCACAGCCTGTTGATGCTGTTTTTGGAAGGCTAAACTGCGCTCATAATATTGCTTCTGGAGATCCAGCCACTCCCCTTCCCGTCTGCCTTGCGCAGCGTTTTGATAGGCCTTTTTGATTCGCTCCTCAATAATCCCGCCCTGCGCTACCTGAGCGGCTCGGTTTTTGACCTGAAGGTCCTGAGCCAAATCTGGTTTTCTGGTTCCGGCTGGGTCCTGGGGGCCTTGGGCTTTTTCTGCTTCGGTGACCATCTTACTCAGCAGCGCCTGCACAAACGCCTTTTTTTCCTGCTGGAACTGGGTCCGCACCTCATCCCTGCGTGGGGCTGTAATCCGTTCATATTCACGGCTGCGGCCCGTCTGCATCAGCTCCATATCCGTAGCGGCATCGGTAAAAGCCCGGTCTATCACCGCCATGTGGACCACAATCTTCTTGTCATCCTCGATATGTTCATTTGAGGCAGTATCCACCGCTTTTTTCTTGTCTCCTTCCTCTATGGACAATCCCGCCATCTTTTGGTCCAGGTCCAACTGCTCTCTGCGCTTCTGACCAATCTCCTCAGTCAGCCTGAGCATTTTCTTGCCTACCGCCTCCTGCTCTTTGAGAATCTTGCTCAGCTCTTTCTTGTCCTGCGCAGACGTGGCCCCGGAAAGCTGATTCTCACGGCTGAGCAGCTGCTGATAGCTTTCCTGGAGCTTTGTCCTCTCCTCACTCTTGCTGTTGATTTCCTCATGAATTTTTAGCTGTGCCTGATGGACCTTGTCTAAATCCTTCATGTGTACATTCAGCAGGGAATTGGTATTTTTCAGGGAATCACGCAGCAATTTATCCATAGGCTTATTGATGGCCCCAGTGGAATTGGACGCATCTGTGGTGGTGTCCTGCTGTGCCTGCAAGTCCATAGCTCTCATTCGCTCACTCAATTCCTTGGCAATTTTATATTCATCTGACCAAGATGCGGTCCCATGGTATTTGTACGCCTTAAAGGTGTTGAATACCGCCAGAGGGTCCTTCTGAGCCAACTGGCCCAGATATTCCTCATCGTTGAGCTTTTGTTTCTGCTGCTCCAGGAAGGTCTGCCAATCCACGGTGGGCTCTCCCTGTTCATCCACCTGGATTCCCGCAATGCGGGCCACTTCCAAAGTATCCTGATGAACCAGCTCCGCCCGATGGGCTTTTTCCAAGATTTTGGGAAGCTGTTGGTGAATCTTAGCCAGCTGCTCATGCACTTCCACATAGCGGGCTGCTGACTCCTTCATAGTACCTTGCAGCATCTCCAGAATCACAATGGACTGTTTGAGACGCATGGTATTTCGTACCTGTCCCAATCCCCACGTTCCAGCGTTTTCATTCAGAATACGACAGACCTCCTGATTTTTCTCCTCCATCTCCTGCACCGATGTAGTCAGCTGTTCCAGATGCTCAATGGCCTGATCAAAGGAGATTGCCCCAGGTTTATTGAAATAGATTTGTACATCGTTTATAAATTGCAGTTGATCCTGAATATAAAAGACCTGTCCCTGTATACTGGCGGTTCCCAAATTATAATGGAACAGATTCCAGGACTTCATCAAAGAATGGGAAGAAGCGTCAAAAACCGATGGGACCACTACACCCGCTTTCAGGTATACATCAAAGTCCAGCCCAGCGGACAGGCCATAAGCCAGCTTGGTATTCTCACGGTCCAGGGAAAAGGCGTCCAGCAGGCTGGCCTGGGCTGAATCATAAAGTACCCGCATGGTGCCGTTGGCGTTTCCTGTCACATTGAGAGAAACACTTCCCTCCACGCCCAGTTTTCCATACAGCCCAGGGACACCGATTTCCACATCAGCACCAACTCCCGCTTCCAGAGAAGCGTCACACTGGGCGCCAAAGCTGCCAGTAAAGGCGCCTGTGGCAAAAGCCCCTCCCACAAAACCTTCAAACCCAATACCCGCTCTCAGGAAGGGGCTGATATTCAGGGTCACCATGGGAAAGATTGGGTAGACAAAGGCTTTGAAATTCACCAGGGACTTTTTGGCGGTTTTGTCCTCCTTGCGCCGCTCCGGCAGGTAATAGGCCCCTTCCAGTTTGGCGCCCACCTGACGGTT
Source organism: uncultured Anaerotruncus sp. (assembly GCA_944385965.1). GTDB lineage: Bacteria > Bacillota > Clostridia > Oscillospirales > Ruminococcaceae > Anaerotruncus. The sequence continues at coordinate 94,385 of CALWZG010000022.1, read as the reverse complement.
TTCCATCTGATAATCCAGAACCAGCTTCAGGTTATCATTGATTTTCAGCTCATGCTGGACCGATTTAACAAGTACATTTTGGGGGTTCAACTCAAACCCATTGGGGCCATAGCCAATCTCTGTAATCAAAAGGTCCACTGTGGGCGCTTTCGCAATCATCTTTTTCAGGATGGAAGTGGAGTCATCGTCCCCTGCGTTCCCCACTGAGCCAGAGCGGTCGCTTTTTGTGATGGAGACATTCTTCAGAAGGAAACTGCCTTCCGCTCCTGGCCGTTTCTCGATGGAACCAATCTGGGCGGAACCATATCCCTGTACCTCCGCTTGAAGATCCTCAAATCCCTCAAAAGACGGCGCGTATTGATTTTCCTTGAGAAATCCCAGTGTCAGTTTACCCCCGATTTTAGAAATCAGGCTGTTGTCATTCTCATATTTGATGGTGCCCCCTACCTTGATACCCTCTACTGCGGCAAGATTGGGCGCCACAACCGCCACTTCCAATCCTTCCAGCATCACAGGACTGCCAAAAATAGAAATCTTGTTGCCGATTTCCGCTCCAATGGCTCCCACGGTAAAGCTGCTGAAATCGGGGGGGATTACCAGGTCGTATACCTTCAGCCCCAAATTTTCAATGCCCAGTGCGTTTTTCACCATATCGGCAAGGGTCTGGTTGCGGAAAGTAACGCTGGCCAGGCGCATCTCTCCTCCCAATTGGAAGGTATCTACCTTGCTCGTTACAATACTGTCCCCTATTTTCAGTTCCAGTGTTGTATCCTCCAGCCCAGGATGAATCCCAGTTTGCTGGATGCTTACCGTAAAGGTAGGCTTTTTCAGGGAAAGGGACCCGGAATCCCCAATCCCAACAGAAAGGTCCTTTTCCAGTCCTAGTTTAGCTTCATAGCTGCCTTGAGCGCTTTTTTTCAGCAGCAGGCTGTCTCCAATCGCCTGCCCAAATACCTTAGGCTCAGAAAAATAGATGAGAAACGTGTCAGCGGTTATTCCGGCGGCACCTACGGAGAGATTTTTTACCTTCACCGTTCCAATGCCAGAAAACTGGTCACTGAGGCTGCGGACATCCAGAAAAGCGTCGGCGTTTCCCAGGAAAAGCCCGTTGCTGCCAATGGTAATCTGGTCGGTAAATTTCACATCCGCTACTTTGGTATCCCCCACGGTCACCTTACCATGAATCTGACCGCTCACCGTTCCCTCAAAGCCTCCCATCTGCTGCTGGTCGGTCTGGGCAGGCTGTCCGCCGCCTTCGGTACCGGCCGTGGGAGCCTGAGAAACCTTCCGAACATAGGTGAGATTCACATTCATGGGATTGCCCTTCAGGTCCAGGGAATCCCCATTGTAGTCAAACTGGCTGGAAGCGTTCAAATTCATCTGAATCTCATTGGGCTGCTTGCGCAGGGAAACGGTTCCATTGACCACCGTCATAGCGGGAACCGCCAAAGGGTCTCCTTGCCGCAGGCTGGCGGTTGCTTCCTCAAAAAAGACCCCTTCCCCGCCCATACGGAATTGGTTAACAGCAAAATCCACATGTTTGACCGCCATGCTGAGTGGGTCATCGTAGGTCAGCGTCATACTGGCCACTTCAAATTGGTGTTCCCTCACAGCCATCTGAATGGTATTCCCTGTCAGTTTCCCTTCCAGGGCGGAAAGGCTTTCCAGATTGGCAGAAAAGCCCTGCTGAAACTCGTAGGTCAGCTGCATCTGATGGAACTGAAAACCTCCCACCGAAAACTCCAAAGGATGAAACTGGATAGCCGCCGGTTTTTCGGTGCCGTTCAGGGTGAGGGTCAGGTTTCCAAACAGGTCGGTTACATTTTTGTCCACCAGCCCATTAAAGAGGCGCAGAAAATACATCTGTCCAGACAGAGGCAGCACAATATTGCCGGCAGCGTCCACCGAAGCTTCGGCTTCCACCGTTCCGGGTGTATCCACACTGAGAAACTTGAAGTTTCCCATATGCAGGCTCATCTGATGCAGCTGTACCGACAGGGCTGCGGTTTCCCCTTGTTTGGTCAGAACCAGCTGGGCCTCCTCCGATTGCAGCCAGGCAGGCAGCAGCTTTTCAGGTTCCAGGGAACGGCGTACCCCCTCCAGCTGGAATCCCTCCTGCGCGGAGATGGTAATGGTCCCCTCCTGGAAAAACGACTCTATACCAGCGCCGGAAGCATCGGACAGGATCCGGTTTTCCACCCGAATTTCTCTGCCGGTTAAAAGAGACAAATCTTTCAGTTTTCCCTCCGGGACAAAGGACAGGTCCAGTTCCCCGCCGTGATACACAAATTTCGAGTGTTCTCCCGCCTGAAAGCTTTGGGTTTGCTGGTCGGCGATGAGTAAAACCTGGTCAAAATCCAACTGGTCATCCTGAAGATGGATAGACCCATTGGCGCTGAAGCTGCCCTCTTTTCCCCGAAGCAGCCGCACCCCTTCCCCACTGGTCCAGTTCACCTGTCGTCCCAGTATCCGAGCGGAACCAGCCATGGACACAAAGCTGTCCTCACTTTCTCCCGCCTGGAGGGTCAGGGTCACCCCGCCCAAGGTCAGATTTCCACCCGCCTGGGGCTGGGGAGCCTGGGCAGAAGGGGTCTCGTCAAGGTCAGCGGCGGGAAGTGTCTCCCCCTCCGAAGGCTTTTCCTGGGGTCCTTCCACCGCTGGGGTTTGTTCCGGGGGAAGGGTGTTGAGGATTGGGTCTGGAGCCGGTGCCTGGACCTGTGTGGAGGCCAAAGTCTCCATAGCGTCCCCTCCGCTTTTGGTTTTGCTATTCTTTTTCGAGGAAAACATCCGGGAGAAAAGCCCTTTCACCCAGTTCCAGACACGGCGAAAGAAGCCCGGCTTTTTCTGGGGCTCGTCTTGAGAGGCTACCTGGGGATTTTGAACAGGTGCTTCTTTGCCTTTGTCCTCCCGGCGGGGAGTATCCTGTTTCTTCTCCGTAGCTTTTTCTGTTGTTGTGGGTCCCATCCCATCATCACCTCTGACTGGATTCTTTGAAGCAGGCTCCGTAAGGGCCCATATCCTGAGAACTAAGCCGCTTTCCATGCTTTGAGAACTGCTTTTGTACCGCATACAGCAAATCGCCCATGGTAATGGACCGGCCCTGGGCAGCCGCCAAAAAAGCCGCTGAGAGAGCCGAATTTTTAATCATGGCTCCGGTCATCTCAAACCGCTGCGCCAAAAAGTCCAAATCCACCATCCCATCCAAAGGCGCTTCCTTGGGAAACACACCCTTCCAAAGGACCTTCCGCTGCTCCACATCTGGAAAGGGAAAGTGAATGATATAACTGATTCTCCGCAGAAAAGCGGGGTCTATATTGGTCAGCAGGTTGGTGGTCATAATCACCACCCCCTGATATTCCTCCATCTTTTGCAGCAGAAAGGAGGTTTCCACATTGGCGTATTTGTCATGGCTGTCCTTAATCTCGCTGCGCTTACCGAACAGGGCATCTGTCTCATCGAAAAACAAAATGGCGTTGTTTTTTCCCGCTAAATCAAAGAGCTTTCCTAGGCTTTTCTCTGTTTCTCCAATATATTTGGACAGTACCCTGGACAGGTCTACCTGAAAGACCGGAAGTCCCAGTTCGTTGCCAATAATGGAAGCGGCCATGGTCTTGCCGGTGCCGGGTGGGCCTTCGAAAAGCATTGAGAGTCCCCGGCCATACTTCACCTTCTGCTTAAAATTCCACTGGCCATACACCTGATACCTGTACCGAATATGGTCCATTCCCTCCTGAATCTGCTGCTTCTCCTCCAGGGGCAGAATTAAATCTTCCATGGTATAGCCGGTGTTCAGCCGATTGGCGCTGCTGCTCAAATCGTCGCTGACCCGGTCCAGGCACACCCCCTCTATCTGGGAAAGCGTGATGGTATTCCTGCCCTCAAAGCGGCATTGTTCCCGGCAGGTATCCAGAATATGGACAATCTGCCCCGGCAGGAACCGGTATTTCCCGGTCAGCTGAGCCCCATCTGTTCCATCCTCCAAGGGCAGAGGACCATTTTCCCATAGGACTCTGGTGGCCTTGGGAGGCAGCTCTCCCAGCCGAAACAGCCGCTGGGAGCAAATTTCCGGCAGGGTAATCCCTGGGTTCAGCCGGAAGCACAATACCGGCGCCACAGGTTGCAGATAGGTTTCCAGCTCCTTGAGTTGGGAAGGCTCGGGGGATTGGCGGAAATCGGTCAGGCAGCAGATCGCCCGCTGTAACCTCAGCTCTGAGGACAATGTCCTGAGAATCTCAGGCCAGGGCTGTTCCAGCAACCGGTTCCAGGAGACCACCAGCAGATTTTTCCGGGCTTCCCGGCAGGCATGACGCAGCAGAAAAAGGCGGCCGCTGTCCGTTTCTCCCTGGAGAATCAGATGAAGAGGCGCCCTTCCTTCCAAAGCGGAAACCAAAAATTCTTTCTCCTGCTCCCGACCATACAGCGGCGCAAGGGTCTCAAATATGTGGTAAGAACAGCCCCAAGGGAAACTTTGAAGGATGCTGCCTCCCGACAGCAGCTCCAAAATCCGGCGGTGCGGTTCCAGAAAGCTCCGCTCCCGCTGGATTTGTTTGGGATCATAGGAGAAAATCAGGGGCAGATAGCTTTCCTCCGCCTGACGCAGCTGCCCTTCGTCCCCTTCAAAGAATAATTCCAACGCCAGAGAAAGACTAAGCAGCCCAGATCCGTTGGGCCGACCGCAATAACGGAAAAAATTGGAAAATCTCCGGTCCCGGACGCTCCAAAAACCGCACATCACCAGAAGCCTGCCCGACCAGGGAATCTGGAAGGTATCGCAGAGGTACTCCAGGGGGAAGAACACCCCCTCCTGTCGGCTTCGTTCCAGCATCTGCCCCATCATAGCCTGATACTGGGCCGCTCCTGCCTGGGAAAGGGTAAATGGACGGGCCGCCGGTTCCGCCCCGCTCAAAGACTGCATCAGGGCTGGAAGGTCCCATTCCCCAGGGGTGGAAGCCAGAGCGGGAGACTGGCTCCATAGAAGATATTCACGAAACAGAAGGGTAAGGATTGACCGGTAGTCTTCATATTCCTCCCAGGGGTCTTGATAGGGCAACACTGTAAACACCACCTTTTCCACAGCTGCGCTGGCCGCTTAACATTAGTTGGGGAGATACTCCTCCGGGTTCATGCTGGTTCCATAAAGCGCCTTCATCAGCAGAGGACCATAAAAGTTCATGGCAGCCATATTCATATTGATGCTCAAATCCGCCAGCTGCAAAAGTGTCTCCTCGGAAGCCGCGGGAGGCAGGAAACTGGAGGTGCGAAGCCGGACCTGTCCCACGTTTTCTCCGGTCAGGATAATCTCGAAATCCCCGAACCAAATCTGGCAATTGATGCGATGGAGCAGGGTAGAAAACAGCTCCAGCCGCTCCTGAGGCACCATTGCCGGCAGCACGGAGAAATAACAGAACTGATACTCCTCATCCACCTTTAGAAACGAACTCCAGGAGAACTCATTGCCGGTGACATCCAATTTCAGGATATCCTCTTTTTCCAGATAACTCCACTGTTTTTGCTCCAAATATTTCTTCAGCAGTTCCCTTGCCATAATACTCTCTCCTTCACTATTTCAGCGTGGGTCTTCTTCCACCGTTTCGTCATCATCTTCTTTTGGGGGTTCCTTCCTCTGGACTGCTGGCAGAGAAACTTCCGGCAGCTCATAAGAAACATAGGGCTCCACATCTTCCATCTGCTGTTGGGTATCCGAGAAAGATGGTATCACCTCCTGGAAAAACACATCTTCCTCCTCCGTGATGCCATACAGCTCTTTCAGCTGCTTGAGCTGTTCCCAGCCGGTTTGTTTATAACCGTAATCCAGCGTTCTCATCGCTAAATCTTGCTGCTCTTCCGACCAGTAAATCTGTGCTTTTTTCTCATAAAGAGACCCTTCCTGAGGATATTTTTGAATGGCCTGGTCGCAAAGCTTCAGCGCCTGCTGCCTCTCTCCTCTGTTGGACAGTTGCTGTATTTGTACGGTATAATCCTCCAGAGAAACCTTCTGACTCTGCCACCACCAAAAACATCCACCCCCAGCCAGCAGTATCAGCGCTGCTGCTGCCAGCCGATGTCCAAAGCCTCTTTTCATCGCCCCTCTTCCTCCAATCTTTTCTCACATTCCAGCCTGTAATAGGCTGCCAGGGCGTCCTGATTGTCCCCATGACAGATAGAATCAAAGAGCTCCATTGCTCCCTCATAATCGCCCTTCCGCAAACGGCCTAATCCCCGCTCAAAAGATTTTTTAGTTGCAAAGGCCAGCGGGTTTTCCTTTTGGGGAAGCAGCTGGAAAAAGGGTCTTCCTTCTACCCAGCCACCCAGGCGGGAGAAATATCCAGGCAGTCCGGTTTTGATACGCCAATCCTTCTGCCCCAGAAAAAATCCCTTGTAATTTGGGCCAGTCCACTGTTCCTCCAGACAGCGGAGCAATCTCCCTTCCTCCGACAAGGTCAGCACATATTTCACCGACTCATTGCCAATAACCCCCACCTCCAAAGTGGCAGGCGCAAAGAAGAAGGTTCCATAATGCCCCAGAACAGGATGTGCCAACAGTTGTCCCAACGCAGCTAAAGCCTGCTCCCGCTGTAAAAAGCAGCAGCGAATCTTATGAAGGTCAAAACGTACCAACATCCCCTGCTGACACCGGACCACCTCCAGCCCTTCCTTCAGCAATTGGGAAAAAGGCTCAGATGGATTGGAATGAAGGGATAGGGTCAGCAGGGTGACCTCCCGCTGGACCCTCTGCCCAGCCTGTACCTGGGTAAAGGAATCCGCTCCCATGAGGCGAATCATATCCTTTGGAATCAAAAGCTCATACTGGGCGTTACAGGTACGGATATCCTTTAAATAGACCTGGATACTGCCGGTCATAGCTTTCATCGTCTGGGCGGTTTCCGCCACTTCATCCCGTCCGGCAAAGTCAGTGATTTTCCACTCCCCTTGGGTGGCGGACTGGGCAAGTTCCCGGTTCAACCGCCGCAGGTGATTCATAAACAGCCATATGAGCAAATTTTCCACCACAATCAGAATCAGCCAGGTGATTGCCACCACCCTCAGCAGCAGCAGCACCGCCTCCAGAATCATCACCTGCTGTCCATAACCATCGGTAATAGACGCCGCCACCAGAACGCAATTTTCTCCTCCAGGCAGGGTGAAATCCGCTGGCGAAACAGCGTACCGCAGAATTCCTACACTGCGGCGATCCCCAAAGGATTGGATCACATCCTTCTCCACCGCTTGGTTACAGTATACCAAGTTATGGCTGGTCATCACATGTTCCGCCAGGGCCGGTGTGGTTAGATTCGCGCTGTAAACACAATACCAGACCCCATTTTCCCGTAAAAACAGCTCATACCTATAATCTACTCCATTGGCGTTCTGGTCGCTGATCCAGCTATTCAGCTTCTGGATAAATTCCAAAGAGAATCCCTTGCTCTCTCCAGAAGGCTCCAGCTTCGCTGTACGCTCCAGCATCCCCAGCAAAGACTGAACCGCGTTGGCGCTGTCCATCTGCTGCCGCTGTCTGGAATACTCCTTCATAAACAGGCCGGACATGACGGTGATAACCGCCGCCCCCACCACCACAATAGCAATGGAAATCAAGCTGATGCGGATACGGACGCTGAGGAAGTATCGTTCCCCCTTGCGCCGCCCTGCTCTTCTGCGCACCCAGAACACCCAGAGTATCCCCAGAATCATCAGCTCCAGCAACAGGCTCAGAAGAAAACAAAACCCTATAATCCGCCATTGAAGCTCCCCTTTCAAATTCTGAAAGGTCCGCACTCCGGTGTGATCCCAATAAATGCCCATCAGGGTGTTTCCCTGCTCCAAAGAAGCGGAAAAACCGCCGCCCAGATGTGAATGGACATTCTGCATTTTGGTCAAATCCAGCTGAGACTGTACCGGCTGTGACGCAACCACATCCGTATCCAGATAAATCCATACTGCTTGCTGCTGGTAAAGGTCCAAACAGGATACCACACCATCCTCATATCCCAGACCATTCAGCAGAAGCTTGGATTGGTCAGACTGAGGATAAATCCTTTCCTCCTGCAAAAATATCCCCTGGTCCCGGTAAAGGGTCAGCAGCCCCTTTTCGGTATATAAATACTGTTCCGGCTCACAGCCTCGGCGGGGGGTAGCGCTGACCTGTACAGCTTCTTCTCCCGGTTTCTTGGCGTAGGTAAGCAGCTGATTGGAGGAATCCTCGTAAAGAGTAAAATACAGTTGGCCATCTATCACGCTGAACAGCTGCTGTGACTGGAAGCTGCCCTCAACCTCCTCCTGGGCTACCTCCCATACCGGCCGCAGAATCTCCCACTGAAAATCCGCCTGGTAGACCGCTTTCGTCTCCTTGCCCTCCGATCCATGCAGAGTGCAGGCCACATACAATGTGCCATTCTCGTCCTGGAACAGTTGGTCAAAGCTCTTAATCCTCTGGTGCCATAAATCAATATTCAGGGCCTGGATATTTCCGGTGAGCTTCCCATTGTGGTCGGTCAGAAAGATCTGAGACAGCATCTGGTTTTCCTGGATACCGGCCAAGCCCCCCTGGTAGGAAACCAGCGTCTTGCAGTAATCCAGCTTCAGGTGGGTATCCGAATAACCAACCACACCAGTCACCAGCAAGGGAAGCATCAGCAGACCAATGCCCCACCATAGCCGTTTCAGCCATCCTTTCACAAATTTTCCTCCTTTTGCTGCCCACCGATTCCGGCGTCAATCAGCCTGATATAGTAAAGCGCCGCCTGGTCCTGTGGGTAACGGCGCAGGGCCTGGACAAAACTGTTCCGGGCCAGAACGTACTCCTCTCGGAAAAACTGCTCCACCCCTCGCTCCAAATCCTCCTGCCCCATCCGATACTGGTTGGCAGAAGAATCCAGGAAACATTCCATCAACCCCTGTCGGTCCAGCAGGCCCACCTTCCGGAAGCTCCAATTTTCCTCTTGCAGCGGGAAGGAGCCTTCGGTGACAAGCAGCCGGCAGTTCATTCCATCCCGATAGACGCAAAGTGCTTCCTTTCGGTTCTGGTCCTCGGGAAAGACCAGAAAACGGTATTCCTCATTGGCGCCCATCACCCGCACCGTTACCGGCGTATGGTCAAAGGCAATGTGAATGTCTTCCTCCTGAGCCATCGCCGCGGCTGCGTAAAACAGAGAAGGTTTCCGGGACACCAGAACCAGCTCCTCACCGGTGACAGAAGCAAAAAATCCGTCACAGCCTTCCAGCCATCCAATCAGTTTTTCCACCAGCCGCTGGATACCAGCAAAGCTTCTGTCGCTTCCACGGAGATAGGCGATATAAAGGAGCTGGGTGGTGGTCTCCTGGAAGGTCAGTTGGGCCACGCTTTTTTTATCAAGCAGGGCCAGAATCTGGCGGGAAAAATAAGCTCTGCTGAGATTTTGCAGATGGTTCAGCTGCTGGGTACTTTGCCCAAACTGTTCCACCAGCTGCCGGAAGGTATCCTCCAGATCGGTAATTTCATTGCGCACACCCTTCCGGGGAGGGTCCAGCGTGGGAAGCGCTCCCTGGGTAAGCATATTCGCTTTCCTGCGCAGGGTCCCAAGGGGCCTAAGGGTAAAATAAATCACCGGGGTCAGCAGCACCACCAAAAGGGCACAAACCATAATCTGCCAGAAGACGAACCGTCTGATAATCTCCTTCACCTGGTTGTTTCCTTCAATCCGGTCCCCCAAAATCAGATAAAAGCCATTGACCGTTCCATCCTCCAGCCAGCTGGGAAGAATCAAACCAATAAACTTTTGATTGTTGTCACTGTAATGGGTAAACATCTCGTCTGTATCAGCTTCAATGGTATCATTGAAGAACATCAGCTCTCTGGGCGCCATCCACTGTTCCAAAGGAATCATAGAGTGGGGGCCGTAAATGCAGTAATATGAGTTGTTCTGCTGGTCCAGTCCATAATATTCAATATTGCAGTGATACTGATTGGAAAACTCCACCCCAGCCTCCTCGTCCCAGATAACCGGCTCCTCATACAGTTGGAGGGAAAGGGCCTGAATATTATAGAACATCTCATAATAATTCTTCAGCGCCTGCATATCCGCTTGAGGGTCTGTGTTTTTCAGGCTGTCAAGAACGGTTCCAAAATCCTCAATGGTCTGATGATACCCAAAAGAATGGACCTCTTGGGCAATCATCTCCATCGTTCTCTGATCCTGCTGCCGCTGATATTGGGTCAGCAGAGCCGACACCAGCCAGATGGAACCCCCGGAAAGCAATATCATCGCTGGGATCATGCCGGATAAAATCTTAACCACTACCGACCCGTGATTCCACAGATACCGGATCAGGAAGGCGCTTCCCAGTACCAAAATTCCCAGCACCAAAGTCAATAAAGCACACCAAAGTACAAGCATAGGGGTATCCATCACCTGGGCGGAATCGTAGATATGGAACTGTCCATTCCATTCCACCAATACCCTGGGCAGTCCCAGGTCATAATAGGCCGCGGCAAAATTTTCCCCATTCACCATACTCAGCGCCCGTATCCCCCGCAGAGAAAGGTCATATTCCTCCAAACGGTTGAGGGTGTTTTCCGGGTCCACCACCAGCTTTTTCTCCTTGGGCAGCAGCTGCTCCACTACATCTTTGGTCTGATTGACAGCATAAATCCCCCCTTTTTGGCTGATCAGCAGGTTGGAGTAGAAGTCCTTGGAAAGTGGCTGCTTCTCATAAAAGATTCCCTGGATATTTTCGTACAGGGAAATATGGACACTTCCCCATAGAACATCCTTCAGCAGGACAAACGGGACTTCCCGCACCTGCTGCAATTCACATGCTCCGTCCTTCAGACGGAAGCGCATATCTCGAAACTCATTTTCAGAGGTTCTCCCCAGTAAGTCCAGATAAATAACATCACCATCCACAGTGATTTCCATTCGGTGATTCACATAGATTTTGATGCCCTGTTCTGAACACTGGTCATTGCACATAGTTTCCAAGCTTTGGTAAAGCAGTACCATCTCCTGTTGCTGGAAATCCAGATAATACAGATCAAAGTGATCATCCGAACCGCCGATGAGATTATAAAGGTCCATCAGATACCAGCCGTTCTCCGCCTGGAACAGCTTCCATGCAACATGATGCCTGTTATTTTCTATACGGTCATAAGAGATTTTCCCTGTAATGCGGTTTTGGGTATCCAGCTGCAAAATATTGGTCTGGCGGTCGTTATCATCCACCACAACCACATGGGTGTCATCCTGCGCTATAAGAAAAGGGTGGTTGTAGTTGTAGTTAGCCACATACCGATATAAAATCCAGCAGCCCACTATGGATAAAACAATCCATAAAAACAGAAGAGAAATCCATCTTTTTTTTCCCATGGTTCTACGTCCTTTTACCGTTACGGAATTTGAATGGTGGTCTGGCCAGGATTGGTAATCTGAATTACCCCTCCATAAGCACAGGTCAGTTTGCAGCTGTTGTTAAGGGCGGGCTGTCCTCCAATCAGGCATGTGGGGGAACCTGGCGCCCACGGTCCTGGAATCACAGGGATGCAAGGCATGGGGGTCAGTACCCCCAACGCTGCCGCTGTGGCGGAGGCTACTGTGGGATTGGCCATGGAGGAACACATTCCAAAAGGCATAATATTCACCATCGGCTTATTGTCCATAATGTTGGCCAGCCCCATCACATTCATCACCTTGTTCTGAGGAAGAACCATCAAGGCGGAGGGTGCCATACCAAAACTGCACTGCATCATAGCGCCGCCGCAAACAGCCAAAGCCATTGTTTACTCATCTCCTGTTCGTTGTCTGGATAACAGCAGCCTCCCATCTCCATCCACCAGATAAAGAGCGTTGCAGGAGGCGGGCAGAGGGATGTCATACCTTTGGGAAGTCCCATCCACCTCCGCCGCCGGGAGGATTTTGGTTCGATGGTCCATGGGGAAGGGACAGGGACGGTCCAAGCGGTATCTCCCCTCCTCCATCCTCTCAGGGCTCAGCTGAAACAGTCCCCTCTTACCTTCCTCTCCATCAATCCAAACCTGAAGGGTAGAAAAAGCCGGTCCGGTATCATAAAGCGAAAGAGTGCTGTCCCCCGCCGCGAAAGCCTGGGTAAGCCGGAAACGAGGTGTCTGTTCCTCCAGCGCCGCCCAAATGGGCCGTTGGGAGGGAAGGGGGCCTGTCAGCCAATGCACCGGTTGAGAAAAAGAGAAATGTCTGTTGGGAATCAGCCCCACCTGGACCAGAGAAAACCCCTCTCCTGCCAGCAGACGCATCTCCTTCTTCTGATAAAAAGGAGCCTCCACCACTACCGTGTAGAGGGCTGGCGGCAGATTGAGAAATACCCAGAAGCCTTCCTTTTTCCCCAGCGCCGGGAGACCGCTGTCCAAACGGATCCGCAATCCTGTTTGGATGGGCTTTCCGGTCAGCAAGTCGGTCACCATCAAAGCCAAACTTACCTTGATGCTTCTTCTGCTCATAGCCCCCTCCTTTGATTCTGGTTTGTATCCACCACAAATTCCCGTACCCGTGCCACCTCTCTGCTGCGGGCGGATTCCACAATCACCGCTCTGGCGGAAACAAAAGCGGAAACCCGATAGAGCTGGGAAGAGCTGCCCCAGATTTTTTCCCGCTGCTCCAGAGTAGGGTTGCAAAGCTCCAAAGTAACCGCCTCATCATCCTCCTGAGCCAGTACACTGTTATCGTTGATAATCTGAAATACCCGGCCCAGCAGGGTCTGTTCCTCCTCGAACAGGAATTTCACATCACTTTTCAGATAGGGGGTAATCATATAAAACAAGTCCAGCACCAAAGGTGGATATTTCTGGGTAAACAGTGTCTGGTTGGTGCGGCCGCTGATACGGGCATGCTCCGATGGCTCCACACTGTAAAGATACACCCCCAGGGAAAAATCCCCTCTGTTGTCCGGTGCGCACAACCCCACCGCATCCTCACGCAGCAGTTCCGGAGCCAGCCCTTCCCGCAGCAGCTCTACAATTTGGCGGCTCACCTGGGCGATGGCTGTGTATTTCATGGCGTTTCCTCCCCGCTATCCAAATATTCTCCATTCAAAAAGGTTCCTTGGCAAAGGAGAACACCGCTGCTGTCATACAAGGTACCCTCACCATTGAGGGTGTTTTTCAAAAATCCGCCTTCATACCGCCGGATGCCTGTAACTTGGTCATACAGGATTCCTTCTCCATCCATCTGCCCTTCTTTAAAGCTGCCCTTGTAATAGGTGACACCGGATTCCGGGACATACAGAACCCCTTCCCCATCAAACAGGCCGTTTTTAAAGGAGCCTGTATATAAAAGGCTGCCCGTTTCCAAATCATAGGCGCTTCCAGAACCATTATAGCTGCCGTTGGAAAAATCCCCTTCATATACCAGCACCTGGTCCACGTACTGTCGTCCGGAACCACTTAGCTGACCCTTGTCAAAATTCCCCTCATACCGGATTTGCTGGCCGCTTTTACTGGTGAGATTCAGCACGCCGCTGCCCTGATAGACACCTTCGGCAAACTCTCCCGTATACAAAACGGTGCCATCCTGATTGTAAAGGGTTCCCTTTCCCTGATACAGTCCATCCGCCAGCTCCCCGCTGTACTTGATAGAACCGTCAGGATAGGCGACCTCTCCTCCGCTGCCGGTGAGGAACATATCCCCAAAGAAGGTACCGCTATACAGCACAGAACCATCGGCATTGTACTCCACGCCGGTTCCTTCCCGTTTCCCCGCCAGAAACTCGCCTCGATAGGCCAATACCCCATTATGGTACAACTGACCAGAGCCGCTGTACTGTCCCGCCAGAAACTGTCCTGTATAGGCCACCTGACCATCTTTGGTATAGAGGGTTCCCTCCCCATGGAACTGCCCATCCGAGAATCCCCCCTGGTAACGCAGCGTACCGTCAGAATAATAGAGGCTGCCCTGCCCTTGATAAACATTATTCGCGAATTCTCCCCGATAACAGAGGACACCATCACTATAATAAAGCTCCCCTGTACCGTTATACTGCTCCTCCTGGAAATCGCCGGTATACACCAGGTTGCCGCAGGTGTCGTAAAGGGTGCCGGTACCGTTGATTCGGCCTTCCTCCAGTTTTCCCTGAAAGAGAAGGGTTCCCCCTTCACTGAACAGCCGCACCTTCCCGTTATAGCCCGTGATGAGAGAGGAGGTCACCGGCAGGTCACGTGTAAAAAAGGCGGACATCACATGAGGATAAACAAACCGCACCAGCACCGCCACACACAACAGAATCAACAGTGGTATGGCCACCAGCAGCACTTTGGAGACATAAAAGCGTCCAAAGTCCACATAGTCCTTTCGGGAGGAGGGGTGAAATCCCACCTTTCCTCTGCCAATCTCCTTCACATCCCGCAGTACCTGCTGGCTCAGGGAACGTATCCCCAACAGCCTGACAACCTTACGGATACCGCTTGTAACGGTTTGTCTGGCCGACCGCTGTACCGTGGAAGCGGTATATTCTATGCTTTTTTTCAGTTCGTTTCCTGGGTCGAATTTCATCCTTATCCTCCTTTCCAATCAGGATTTCAGGGTTACTGTACCAATGTTCTGGAAGGCGGGAGCGCCTGTCTTGCCGCTCTGGAAGATGGTGGTGAACAAAACCAGCACCACTCCCAGTAATACCAGCACCATCAAAATTTTCCTCAACAGTGCCACCTTTTTTTTGATTCTTTTCCAAAGCTGAACACTCCGGCTGCCCACCTCCAGCCCCTTTCGCCTCAAACGCTCCTCCAGAGACTGCTTCACCGGCAAAAAGCGCTGGTAAAACTCCAAAAAGGATTTTGGAGGATGGCGCTGCTGGCGCTCACAAAAATCCAGCAGCTCCTGTGCCTGTCCCTGCCGCAGCTCCTTCTCAAAGAGCCTTTCCATCCCCTGCCGCCAAAAGCCTATACAGTCCTCCATGGTCCATTTTGCCGCCGCGGCAGGGTTCTTTAAATCATAAAAACAGCCGGGCACACCATCCACGCACATGCCGATATTTCCCTGCTCCAGCAGGTCCCCCGCGATTCCCACAGGCACCTCCCGAACACACAGGGCGGTCAGCACATTTTCCGCTAACTGAAGCTTTTCCTTCCAGGAAAGGTCCTCATCCTGCCAAACATCCTTCAGCATTTGGTCCATGGAAGTACAGGCCAGTATGACTACCAGCCCCTCTTTCCAGGAAAATACATCTTCCAATTCCTCAAAAGTCTGCTCTTCCCTGAGGGTAAGAAAATAAGGGAAAAGCCTCTGGGTAAGGGAGGTGTCAAACCACAGGGCAATCCAGTCCTTCTCCCCCTTCCGGCAAAGATAGCTCTGAAAGCCCTCCCCTTTCCGCAGCAAACGAACCACACGATATTGATTTGAACTGTTTTCCAGTACCAAAAAAGGCACCTCCCGTCAGGGTTTGACCACCAAAAAGGTATTGGCTTTCACATCCGGGTCATAGGCGCAGACCGCCTGAACCTCATAAACCCCAGGATGATTTGGGGCCATATAGCAACCATTGCTGTTAATAGAGCCGCTGTTCTCACCCACCACCGTCCAAATAACATCGGTGGGGTTCATCTGAATAAATTTCACCGACAGATACACCGACTCCATCACCCGGATGCTCTTGGCAGGGCTGACAATCAACATCTTCTTCTCCTGAGCCAGCTTTTTCTGGTCCTCGTACCGGAAGGCGGTCCAATGGATCTTCAGCTCATACTGGGTGGTGGGCTCCAGCAGCCGGGCACCAATGACAAAGGTTCCCTTGGATGGGTCCAGCAGGGCGGCTGTCTCCGCCATCACCACTGCCTGGCGCTCATCAAAAATTTCAGGGGAACCGTACACCACACCCCGCTTCTGGAACTCGTTTTCCTCCACTCCCAGCACAATGGTCACCTTTCCCAGCCCCAGGCCGTGGGTAATCTCCTCAGAGAAAAACCGCTTGCCTGCCTTGCCGCCGATGCCCAAGGGGATAACCGCATCCCCTACCGCCATAGCCACCGGGTTTTCCCGCTGCTCAAGCTGATTCCCGTTGTCCTTGCTGGACAAAAGCCGCTGCTCCATCCAGGAGATGCGCTCCTTGAGTACCATGTTTTCCAGGATTAGCTGGCCGTTGGTAGCCACACGCTGGCCGAAAGGCACTTCGCTGACCCGTTGCAGCTTTCCCTGTTCATCATAGTACAGGGTCGCCAAACAGACATCCCGGCAGGGCCTGTAAGAGGCATACTGGAAGATGCGGGCGCTGTAATCCTCTGTGGCGCAATCCTCCACCGGACGGTTGGTGATAACCGCCTGAAGCTGAACCGGCTGAGAAAGCTTTCTTACCACATCTTCTGCTTCCAGGGAAAAGTCCTGAGGCTCCAGCTGAATCTGAGCCAGGTCCTCGGTAATATTCATACTGTGGCACAGGCAGCTCATCTGGTAGGCACCCTCCACCAAGGGAGTGGTTTGACTGCGCATCTCAAAATCGATGAAATCCTTTCCCTTCCACCGGGCGCAATGGAGGCCCAGCCGCATTTTCAGCAGGAAGGTTCTGGACAGGTCTCGGGACAGCACCCGCACCGTCAGATAAAAGGGCTTGCCTGATGCCAGGTACCGGGGCAGAATCAGCTGTACCTGGAACTGGTCATCCTCATACGCCACCTGTTGGGTCCGATAAAAGGTATCTATGGTCCCTGTGTCTGGCTCTGGGGTTCGGTCGCTGAGGTAAAGTATGTAGTTCTCCACAACGCTGTTGCAGCAGCCATCCTCTCCCTTCGGCTCCATCCCATACTCCTGCCGGCGCACTTCATCTGTGGGACGCTCATCATATTCCAGATAGAGATACTGCTTGGAAGCGGAGGTCTGGGCGGAATATCCTTCCAAATCCGTCAGCCTGCGCACGTCCGGCTTAGACACCACAATCTCCCGGCCATATCCATCCAGAGCCACACCCGGCTCAACCGAGATACGGCCTTCCGAAACCGCCACAACCTGCAAACCGCAGACCACGCCGAATCCTCCCAGAAACCGGTTGGACAGCCGCCTTTTATCGTTCATATATTTCTGCTCCATCTCAAATTCTGAGACGGTCAGCAGCTTTCCATCATAATAACGATTTCGCTTATAGGGAAAATAACTTAGATTGATCACTCTTCTTCCCCCATTTCAGGTTCTCTCAAAATGATACCGCCAAAGGACGAGCCTCCCATCCCTGAAGACAGACAACACTCCTGCCCTACCCGGATTCCCACATCCCAAGGGTTTTCACGCAGCAGGATTACCCTGGCCTGAAGATAAACTGGCTTACAGCTATCCAAAATCTTCAGCAGCGCCAGATATTGACTGCGCCCCTGAATCAATCGTTCCGGCACCAGCACCACAAAAACATAGGGATTTGGAAACAGCTGATCCCGCCGTACCCCATCGGGACAAACAAAATCTGGATCGTCCTTCTGATAATATTCCACAATCTGCACCGGCTGGCCCAGATAAAGCTGGCAGAGAAACTCCACCGACCAGCGGGTACCCATCGCCTGATAAAGCTCCCTGGCGTGTGCCAGAAGCTCCCGCAGCTGCTCCCTGCTCCACAGGCTTTGCTCCTGGATACAGTACCAGCTGGACAACCATTGCAAAAATTCTTCGGGGGCCTGCTGGGGCGTATAATTCTTGACTGTGGTCTCGATGGTTTCCTCCATCTCCTCATACATGGTCTGGAAGATGGCCAGGTAGCGGCGCAAAAAGCCGTCGTCCTGGGTTTGGAACAGCTCCGGCAGGTCCCGCAGCCAGGACTTCCCCCCAAAGGACAGCTTCATCTCACGAATCTTTGGGGACTGTTCCTGAGAGGCGGTCAGCTCCAGGGCAAACCAAAGATAGCGCCCCTTGGCCTCATACAGCAGCAGCTCCGGCTCCAAAGGCAGCCTCATCACCTCATAGGGGGCGAACTGCCGCAGCTTTTCCTCCCAGGACAAGGGAGAGGCGATATATTCTTCCAGTTCCATCTTCTCCCCTTTGGGCAGTTGGATGGTGCTGGTCTCACTGGTAAAAATCGTCAGCCGACAAGCGGTATTGTTGGGCAGAGTGCACCGGCTGCTGAGACGGTACCATTGGGTCTCCTTGCCGCCGCTGTCAAAAGGGCGGGAAATCAGCCGGCCGCCGCTGCCAGGGAGAAGGGTCACCCCTTCCTCCCAGCGAAGCTGCTCCTCCCAATGGCCCCGCTGGAACTCCCCCAGACGGTTTAAACGGAAATATTTGCTTTTTTCTCGCATCATCTCACCGCTCCATCGCCATTAAAAATCATTGGTTATCACATTGAGATTCAGCTGGCCCAACTTGGGCAGACAGCCCTCCTCCAGCAGAATATCTCCACCCTGCATCGTCCCATGTCCTCCAGAAAAGGACAATTCCAAGGCATCCACCGAGTAAATCTGGGGCAGCAGGTACAGACGGTCCAACAGTTCATTCTTGCTGATAAGCGCCCCAAAGGGAATGTCCTGGCTTTCCAGATAATCGGAAAATACCTGACGTATCTCCTCTTCCCGGACAAAAAACTGAGGCTTCACACTGACCTGCACATAAATTTTCAGCTGTACATACACTGGCGCCAGAAAATTCAGCTTGGTGTTAATCATCATTTTAGGGAGAAGTACCTGCCTGAGATTCTCCACCACCCCAGGATGCAGGTCTGTGTTGTCCCCCTGGGTCTCCAATGCCAGAAAGATCTGATTGGGCCATTGTTCCCGCACAAAGGCATGGACCCTTTTCAAATAGGTGCCAGGAACAGCCAGTGCTGCCCGCTCCACATCCCTCAAGGTGACACAGCGCTGGTCACACCGGCCCAACTCTTTGCGCACCCGGGAGAAACATTTTTCGGTGCTTTCCGGTGCCTCTCCTCCCTGGGCTGGAAACACGCAGACCGCCCGGCTGACCCCTCCCTGCTGGGGCGGTGTCAGCGCTCCTTCCTGGATATTACCTCCTTCTCCCAGGCTGGTACTCCAGGAAATCAGCAGCAACTCTCCCTCCGGCGCCATCCCATGTTCCCCATCTCCAAAGCGCAGGGTATTGGAGTCAGCGTCAAAGCAATATTGACGGGAGGAAGGGCCAGCGTTGTAAAGGTTCTCAGTCCGCTGCCAAAAATACCAATTTCCATCCGGTTCCTTTACCAACAAGCCCAGACTGTCTGGCAGCAGGTCCTTCTGGGGCAGCGGCAGGGTGAAGCAGGCAAGCCCATTGGATCTCCCCAATTTTCGTGAAGCCTCTCCCTCCTCCTTCCAGCGGACTACCTGAACCAGCGGGAAATTCCCCTCGGAAAAGTGCAGCTTGCCTGGCTCCTCCATCTCTGGTGACAGCGGAACCCAACGTTCCCCTGTCACCCCATAAACCTCCATCCGGTGGGTACCGGAAAAAGCATCCTCCTCCAAAGCAACCTCCTGTTGTCCCTGAAGATGGTAACTTCGGGAGCAGGAAATGGTCTCCTGTTGAAACGCTTCCACCACGTTGAAGCGGATGCCGCAAATCACCGGCGGCTTCACATAGCGGCCATGCTCCACCACAAAACGCAGAGGAAAGCCCTCCTTTGTCAAAGATGGGCGGCCATTCTCCGGCAGACGAAAGCGGAAAATACCGCTGTGAAAGAAGCTCTGTGTCCCATCCTCCAGCACAGTAAAGGGACGGTACGCCCCCTGTTCCCAATATTCCCCCCGGATGGTGACATAGGGACGGAAGGAGGAAGCTGCCTCCCAGTTCTGCCCCCCTTCCTCCAACTGGAACCACAGCTGAAGGGGAACCCCTACTGGCAGCGTCCGGTCAAAAAACAACTTAAAACTTGGGTCCACACTCCCCATGAAGGGTGAAAATTCCAGTTTTCCTCCGCCCTGCCATACCTGTTCAAGATCTGTGATCTGCTGATCGCTCCGCCCCAGGCCAGTCATTCTGGCCGGGGCCACCATCAGAGAATGGGTGGTTTCAAAGGGAATCTCTTCCGCCCGAAAGACAGAACCCTTTGGCACCATCCCTGTTCCCCACAAGGACAGCAGCGCTTTGGCTGGACGCAAAGGGCGGGGCACCGCTTCCAGCAGCCCCAAATAGGCCAGCTCATGCTCCCGGCTCAGAGCGTTGAGATGATACTGCTGCACCTCTTTGTACCAGGAAAAAAGCTCCAAAATCATCATGCCAGGGTCCGACGGATTGTAGTTGGTCCAGTCAGAAGTGAGCAGAGGGATCTGCTTGACAGCCTGTCTGAGAATCTCATCAAAGCTTTGATTATCCAATTGTTCCGGAATTAGCATATGTTCCCTCCTCTCTCAAATTCCCAAAGTCAATCTCTGGGCTGCTGCACATGAACACTGATGCGAATATCTCCCGGCCGCGCCAAGGCCATTCCCTGTTCCTCCACCTGATCCAGCCGGGACTCGGTCAACTCCTCCCCGTTTTCCAGGCAGACCCGCAGTGCAAACTGCTCAATGCGTACCACAGCCTTATGGTTGTCCAGCAGATTACGCAGCATCATCTGGTTGGGAATCTGGCCAATCTGCCATCCCTGCTGTTCATTTCCACCTGTCAGGGGGTCAAAATAAGCCCGTACAATCTCTATCGTCTCCTGCTGGACAGCGGCGACCCCATGGGGGTCTGTCACCGTCACCCGACCGGTGATATGGTACACCAAAAAGGTGGGCCGGACCAGAAACAGCTGTTCCGGCCGCAGGCCACCGCAGCCGGAAGACAGAAGCTGACGCTGGATACGGCGGCAGTTGTCCTCAAAGTGATCCATATCCTCAAACAGCAGTACCAGGGTCACCGCCCCATATTCCCGTATCCCCTGTTTGTTGACACCGCTGAGACATTTGATTTTCAGAATATCCCGCTGGACCATCCGAGCCAGCCATTCATAATCAAAGCTGGTGCAGGCCCGTCCAAAGCATCTCAGCTGGGCACTGCCCCGTTTCAGGGTCTGGTCCAAGGTTTCCCGGTCTTTCCCGCCGAAGCTGGGCAGGGGATTTGTCACCTGGGAAATCATCCCCAAATTTCTATCCGCCATACAAATTGCCCCTGTTGGGAGATTTCCCTTACGGCCTCCCCCAATCGTATAAGAAACCCGAACATTTTCCCGTTCGCTTTCCGGCGGAACCCTGCCCGCAAGTCCATTGCCAAAGAGTATCTGGGAGCGGTCCCGGTCCAGTTGGTAGCAGCGCTGGCCCTCCTCAGCCTGCTGAAAGTCCTCCACTTCCTCCCACAGCACCCACAGATGGAGCATCGTTCCATCGTTGTCCCACTGGGCTTCCGCCTTCTTTTGGGAAATCCAGCTTTCCGCTGTGGCTGGAGAAATCTGGGACAGCTCATCCACATATACCTTGGCTCGATAGATGTCAGGGTTGCGCAGCTGGCAAATCCGGTCCCCGTGGGGGCCTACGTGGAAATACTCATCCTCCTGCTGCTGGAGATTCACCGCCCTCATGGTGTTGAGGCACAGCTTTTCCAGCAGCACCGGCTCCCGATTTTTTTCTTTGAAGGTCCTGGCTCTCAGCCAATAGCCAGTACATCCAAACAGAGTCATGGAGGCGAAGCCCTCATTCTCCTGGAGGCTGAGCAAACCAGTCCGGGACAGGCCCTGGGTACCGTCCTGACAGCTAAGAGGCTGAAATCCCTTGGCTGTGGCATACTCCCAAAGCAGCGGTGCTTCGGGGGGTTCCTCCTTGTCTACTACAAACAGCATCCGAATCATAGGGCGATTCAGGGGGGCGTCAAAACAGAAATACACCGCCTGCCCCACCGCCTGCCGGCCATAAGCCGCCTGGAGGGAATCCGTCCCTTCATTTCGGAGGGAAAGTCGTCGTTCCAGGCAGTTTTCCCGCAGCAGATAGGGAGAAAAGGGAACTTCATTGTACCAGTAGGAGAATACCGGCTGGCTGACCATAGGGACAACATAATAGCCATACTGTTTGAGGTAGTTTTTCACCCCGGAAATCCTGGCTCGGACACACCGCAATTCTCCCGATGGGAGGAAAGCCTGCTCCAAATCCTCAGGACAGGAAAAGGTCACACAGGCCATCGTACCCCCATTGGTGCCATTAAAAATATCACTGTACCTGTCATCCGGGAATAAGCGCACCCAGCCGGAACCATTATAATACTCCCACACCACACTGAGGATAGTAACATCATATTCCTTGGGCTTTTCCAGCTTGGATTTTTTCATGATGTGTTTCCACTCAATCTCCTGCTGTGTAATTTCCTGGATGGGCTCCCGGCGGTAATCCAAGTAAAACTCCAGCTTGACCATTGCCCCCGGTTTGTGAAGGGGACAATCTCCGGCAAAATAAATGGAGGTATAAGGAATGGGACTGGTATCAAAGGGCTGAAAATGGCCGGTTTGCAGCTGCCCCATTTCGTTAAAAATGCCGTCTGGCGTCCACTTTTCCCCTTGGGAGGAAATTTGAACCCCCTTGAGGTAAATTTTCTGAGGAATCTCAAGGGAGTCAAACCGCAGACGAATCCAATATCCATCCACCCCCTCCAGCGCCGTAGGAGCAGGCAGCTGCCGAGAGAGCCGGAATATCAAAGTGTCAGTCTCACCATTGTTTTCTTGAAGAGTCGCCGGGCGGAAACCGTCTTCTACGCTGTAATCCACATGGGCGGTTCCCTCCCGGAACATGGACAGAAAGCGGCGAATCAGCTCCGGCTCTGTATCCTCAAACGTAAAGGAAAGGGAAAAGGTGCCTCCGGGACGCAGATCCATACACTCCCCCGCCCAGATGCAAAGGGTATGGGATTGAAGGTTGGTTCCCCGCTCCTCAAACAGAGAAATTCCCTCCGGTCTGCTTTCTCCTTCCCCCTGGTAGCAGCTGGAAATCCAGTCCTTGGCTGTATTTTCATAAAAAACATGACGCAGACTGCTGTTGACAGCGTAGAGAGGCTGCTGGGTGGTAAAGACCAGGTTTTCTCCTTCCGCATCACCGGCGGCGGACTGGGCCAGCACCTGAACTCCTTGAGGAAGGAACTCCCCTGGGACATTTTCCGGCATTCCAGATACCGAACACTGGACATATCCTTGAGCGGGCTCAACGGGAAGGGGGGAGGCCCCCAGCCGACGAAAGAATTCCACCATATTTTTTTCAGCGGTGCGGTTGTACCGTTCCGCTACATCCTGCATCATACTGGCAAAAATCAGCGCAGCAACGCTTCCCATATCCGGATTGCGGCTGTTAAACTGCCACTGGGGAAGATAGGATTTAGCCAGCTTTTGAATTTCTTTGATGATATCCTCTTTGCTCCGTTGGTCCAGCTTGGGAATCTCCATAAGCGTCTCCTTTTACTGCTGAGAAAGATAAAATGGAATCAGGCCGTTTCCGTAAGGTAGAAGGGATAGACCAGATTGTAGGGGTTGTTGGTGCTGCGCACCACATAAGAAATGTCTATCAGTACCCTGCCATTGCTGCTGGTGTCCTGCCTGCACCGCACCTCCAGGTCAATAATCCGCGGCTCCCACATGGTCAGCGCCCGGCGCACCTCCTTTTCCATCTGAGAAAGGGCGGTATAGTTCATCTCCTGAAAAACGAACTCCCTGAGACGACAGCCGAAATCAGGACGCATCACCCGTTCCCCTGGCTGAGTCCGCAGAATAATCTGGATGGAATCCGCAATGCTCTGTTCCCAGGCGCTTTCCTCCACCCGGCCAGAAACGTGGTTCAGGCGGACCGGGAATCCCCAGCCACGCCCCAGAAAATCCTTTTGTGACACCGTTAGACTCGCCTCCCTCAGTTCAGCTTGAGCATAGAACCCTTAATCCGGGCGATGCCGCTGCATTCCGCCTTCAGGGTACCCTGTGCTTTCAGTTCGATGGTGCTGCCTTCCAGTTTGGCCTGGCTGGCCTTACATTTCAGGCTCTTACCATTCAGGTCCATCTGGTCCGCGTCCACCTTCAGTCCGCTTTTGGACACCGTCAGAACCTCTTTGCCCCCCACCTTCACAGTAAAGCTTTCCTTGGCCTCCATGGTGACGCTGCCGGTTTTGCCGTTCAGCTCCATGCAGCTGTCCCCCTCCTTGGAAATTACCTTCACCGTCTGGCTTTTATCATCCAGCACCACCTGCTGTTTTTTGGCGGTCATAATCTCCACCATATCCCCCTGCTGGTCCTCGGTAATCCGCAGCAGGGTACCATTGGAAAAAGCAAAAACCTTTACATTGTTTTTCTGGTTGGCGCTGGCGTCGGGCAGCTTGTTCTCCTTCTGGTTCTTTTTCAGCCAGGTACACCCCAGCACCACTGGTGAGACAGAGTTGTCGTCAATATAGCCGATAACCACAGTAGCCCCCACCTCCGGCAACAGAAAGCAGCCTACCCCATTGCCGCCGTAAGGGGTAACCACCGGCATCCAGTCACTTTCCATTTCCCCGTCATTTGGGGTGGAAATCAGAACCTTTACCATACCAGGACTCAGAGGGTTCCAGTTCTCTTTAACTACCCCCAAGGTGAGGCTGGCAGGCCTGTTTTCCCCTCCTTGTTCTCCCGCGCCATAGATGCTCTCTCCAATCGCCATGGTTTCTCGCCCCCTCTCTTACTCCCAGCCCTCCGTCTGAAAGGATGTGGTATATCCTCCTGTCCCAAGGTTATGGGTCACAGATGAGATTAAGTATTTTTTGCCGTTCCAATCCGGGTCCAGTCCCGAAACACCAATGCACCGCCCCGGCGCCAGCTCCGGAAGCCCCACCGAAACCCCGCTGGCCTGCTGGGCTTTGCGCACTTCATCCAGCGCCAGTCGGGTGGCGTAGTCCTTGCAGTCTGACACGCTGAGCAGCGGCACATTTTCCCGCACGATGGTCTGTTCCTTATCCATGGAGGTCTTGTATTTATCCCCTGTCTGGACCACACTTTCCCCTCGGATGTTTTGGAGCCGGTCTCCGGTCACACAAACCTTCACCTTTCGGTAGGAAGGGGTCACCGAAAAGGACAGCAGCCCCTGCCCTCGCCCCAAAGTGGTCACCTTGCTGCCCAAATTGGCAGGGTCATACAGATGCCCATTTCCACCTACCAGCACAAAATCCCGACCACAGTATTTGCACAGGGTATTTTTAAGAAAGTCATAGTCATTGGTTTTCTGCACCAGATGGCCATGGGTTTTTATAGTTGGCTTGATGTTCAGGGGCAGAAAGGTACAGACATCGGTATACCTGCTGAGAATCTCGGTGATGGTCTGCAAATAAAAGCCCCCATCCTTCCAGTGACGCTCCTGATTGCCTCCATCCATCATCAGTTTGATGCCGTCAAAGGCAGTGACCTGGATGGAGGGGTGGTCATCGAAATCATAGCTGAGGCTGCCCACATACCCTACAAACACGGTAGACAGCACCGAGCCATATCCCAATTGGATGGAGATTTTAGACCCCACCGAAATACCATTGGTAAATTTGCGTACCTCACTGTTATAACAGTCCAGAATCCGGAAGGTAGCACTGCTGGCGGCATCCTTATTGAGGGTGATGCTGACCCCATCGGTACGGATATTACCTGAGCCGGAAAGCCCCAGCACAGACAGCACCAGGCTCAGCAGGCTGTTGTTTACAGACACCCGCATCACCGGGGTTTGAAAGCCGCCATATTTTGCTGTAACCGCTTCCCAGGGCAGGGAAACAAAACCGAAAAGACCCATGGATGATTCTCCTTTTATCTCCTCAAATGGGAGGCAGCACCACCGTCATCCCTGGATAAATATCCAGGGGATTGCGGATGCCATTGTGTTTGGCGATGACCCTCCACTGGTCAGCGTCTCCGTACTCCTCATAGGCTAACTGCCACAGGCTGGAGCTTTCGTCCAGTACCTTATATTTGGTCCGGTCCGGGGACTCCCAGGGGGAGGATTTTTTCGAGAAAATGGGGTCCAGCACCGACTGGAAGGTAACATCTACCAACGCCCGTACCGGTTTGCCGCTGTCCAGAAACATGGTAAATTTCTGCTTAACATCGGTAACCACCCCGTCAAAACTAAGGCTGCCCCACTGAAAGGTACATTTGGGGGGATGATGCAGGATTCCCTTAATCTGGGTCAGCTCATAAATCTCCTTGGTATAAGTACTGACATCCTCAATTTCATCCTCTTTGGGAGATTCCAGCTGGCCGCTGTCCGGATTATAGCGGGGCGGCTGGTAGGTATTAAACATTAGCTGTATCATCAGCGTATCCTGCTTGCCGGAAATGTACTGGGTAATGGGTCCATCCAATCCAGGAACATTGACATTGCTGTAATTCGCCCCAGTGTCCAGACTGTATTCTGTGGGATTGAACATCACCTTAATGTCTTTTCCGCCAGTTACTTTAATAACCGCTTTCTGGAACATACTCCTTCACCCCCTCATTTTTCTTTATCCAAAGCCATGGCGTTTGGCCGCCAGCCGGATGTCCTCCTCAATATAACGGTAGAACCGCTGCTCCATCAAGGCTTGGTCCGACTTACGCATGGTTTCCGCCTCCAGCTTTTCCTGTTTCTTCCGTATGGTTTCTAACTGCTGCTCGTAGGCAGAAAGCTGCTGGTGGAGCTTGGTGAACCGCTCTTCCTGCTGCCTTACCGACTCCCTCGCGGAACCAGCACTGTTTTGATAGCTGTACTGAAGGGATGTCCCCGCCCCTGTCGGGAAGGCCCCTCCTGTCAAAACCATCTCCATACTCTGGCTGTCAATAAAATAGGTCTCATTGCTTTGATGATAGCCCGCTAAATGGAAACGTTCCCGCATATCCCTGGAGGATACCGGATGAACATTGCGCCGCAGCACCGGCGGATTGGTCATGGTATGCCCACTGACAACTCCCGGGAAAAGGGAAAGTTTCCCCTCATGGTCGAGGAAATCTCCTTGTCTCTCCCCAGATAACAACCCTGTGGTCATCGCCTCCCTCCTCTGGCCAGAAAGGCCATGGAGCAGAGCGGTTGTAATCAGCGGTGTCCCAGAAAGCTGAGAGCCAGCTTCAAAGAGTTCCTCACCATTTCTGCTTGCTTGTTGGAACAAATGAGCCAGCGGGTCGGCAATCCATTGGGTCAAACGTTGGAAGCTGTCCATCTGTTGGGAGGTTTCCGCATATTGCCGCAGACTTTTTAATAAATCCATCTGTTCCCCTCCAGGGCGTTTGTCCCCTTTCCCATCTTCCAAAACATGCTGGCGCAACTGGAATACCGCCTGCCGGAAGCTTTCCTGATGCTCCTCAGAAACATACTGCTGAAGGTATTCCACCAGCCTGCCGCTGTCCCAGACTGCGGGCTCCTGCGGGAACATCAAAGTTTGTCGCAGCCACCCAGCATCGGAGAAGGGAACTTTCTCCTCCACAGGTAAGGTACTCCCCTCTTTCTCCGCTTCCCAAATACGCTGGCGCAATTGGGATATTGCCTGCTGAAAGCTTTCCTGACGCTCTTGGGGAACATACGGTTTAAGATATTCCGCTATTCTGCCGCCATCCAGTGTCAAAAACCATTCCTGACTGGAAAAAGTATCCAAAGATTGCCTTACGCCTTCCCCGCGTATCCACAAGGGGAGCTGTGTCTCCAAAAACTGAAAAAAGGTTTGGGAAAAGGTTTGGCGATAAAGGGCTCTCAGCTGCTGCCGAAGACTGCTCAAAGTCTTCAGTGTATCATCCCCTTTTTTCTCCCTTTCCCGCTGAGAGAAAGCCTTCTCCTCCAAACTCTGCCGCCAAAGTTTCTTCATCCGCTCCAGCACCTGCACCAACTGAGAAAATACCGGTTCATAGACCGTTTTCTCCTGCTGCTGCCCGGCGTATTGCCGCAGAAAGGTGAGGGTTCCCTCCTGTTCCAGAATCCTATTCCATCTGGGAATGGGTGTCTGTTCCAGCCGGTCTGTCAGGTCCTCCAGATAACAGGATAAAAGCAATCCTGTCTGCCCCTTTCCCATTCCGGCTAGAAGCTGCTCCGCCATCCAAGACCAAAGGGACTCTCCTTCCTTTTGGGCAAGAGGTCCTGTCCCAGGTTGAGTCAGCACCGCTGTACCAGCAGAGGACCGCAGATAGATTTTCAGTTCTTGTTCATATTCCTTTGTGAGCCGCAGGCTTTCCCCCAGCAACTGTTCTTGTTCTGTTAAATAGGGAACCGCCTGAAGCAAAGACTCCATCCGGGGTAAATCCTGTGGGGACAATTGTTCCAGATAGGATGAAAAATAGGTCAGCGCGCCCCCCTGGTTCTGAGGCAGAAAAGGCCGCAGCAAAACCTCCGGACTGCTGTCTGGCTGCCGCAAAAACTGTTCCAGTTTGTCCAGAATCTGCTGGCTCTGCCAGCGCTGATGCTGTTCAAAAGACTTGGCGCCAGGAGAGGTGCAAAGAATCTGTTCCAGCTCCTCCGCCAATTTCAGTTTCTGTGGGGAACTGTCGGCTCCTTCCTGAACCTGAGAGATGAGATAGGCACTGATATTGTTCAGCAGAGCGGTATCCGCCTGGCGGAGCCAGTGTTCCAACTGCTGCCTGGACAGGGTGTTTGGAAAAGCAAAGCTCCGCAAGGCTGGAAGCAGGCTTCCTTCTTCCAGCTGGCGCTGCCGCCAAACCAAGGTTTGGAAGGTTTCCGCCAGATGTTTTGGGGCAGGGTCAGCCAATATCAGTCCCTGTTCCACCCAATCACTGACCCGTTTCTGTGTGTCCCAATCCGCCCCCTGTGTGCCATTCTCCGCCAGAAGGTTCAATACCCGCCCCCTGAAAGCGGAAAAAGCCTTTTCTTCCGGTTTTTCCCAGACTTCTGGGGGGATTTCCGGCAGCATACGCCGCTGCCATTGCCGCAGGAGGGGAGACTGGCTCCATTCCTGGAACACCTGATTCCATTGGAGAGAACATCTGCTGACAAAGGACTGCCAAGCGGATGGGTCTGAGGAAAGGCAGGCCGAAAGCCATTGGGCAATTTGGGGGCTGCTTTGGCGCAGATGCTCTTCCAGCTTTGCCGCAGCATCCTCTTTCCCCTGCCTGAGATATTCCCATGAGGCGTAAGAGAAAAAGTCCGCCGCAAAATTCCGCTCTTCCAAAGAAAAGGTTAGCCATCTTTCTCTCATATCCGCCGGCTGGGTAAAAAAGCGGGCGGCAAACATCTGCTGCACCTTTTCCCACAGCTTCCGGCTTTCCTGATCCAGTCGCTGTACTCTTTGCTGTGTTTGAATGAAGCTTTTCACCTGGCTCCGCAGCGCTTCCAGCCGCTTCTGAGAGATTCCTCCCTGCTGGGCCAATTGTTTCAGCCGTTCATCCAATACCGCTGGGTCATTGGTCCCCTTAAAAATCTCCTGTATTTCTGGGTGGCCCTCAGGCGCCTGAACCAGACGCCGCTGCCGCCAAACCCATTCCCATAGCTGATATAAACGTTTCTCATCCGCTCCGCTGACCCAGTGGACCAGCTGCTCCTGAGCTGAGGACAGGGAGGGAACATTGTTCCCCCCATCCCCCAAAAGCTGAAAAAATGGCTCCTGCCGCAGCTGTTCCAGCAGTTCTCCCGCGCCGGTTTCATCCAACTGGGAAAAAATATGGTTCCACATTCTTCTGCTCTGGCTCAGCCGTTCCAGCCGGACCATATTGTCCCTCAAAAACGGAGCCAGCCCCTTTCCTTCCTTTTCAAGGAACCGGGGATGGCGGCGAAGCAGGGTGTAAAAATGGGCGTTGAGGCTTTGCAATACCCAATTTCCTCGTTCCAGGGAGACGGCAAAGGTCCCTGGTCCTTTTTTTCCCTGTTCTGGAACCTTCTCCGCTTCTCCATAAAGAAGCTGGGTACGCATCTGGGCAAGGGATTTCAACATAGTGGCATTGGAAAAAGAAGGCTGGGGTCTCTGCTGCTGTTCCACCAACTGATTGTAAAAATCGCAAACCGTTTGATACTGAGCAGTAGACAGTCCCCCCTGTATGGAAAGAAGCAGTCTGGTCTGGTGGGTCAGATGGGTCAGATACAAGGACGGTACCTGCCTTGGCAGGGCCAGCAGCCGTGCCAGGGTTTCCAGACAGGAAAGCAGTTCTTCCAGGTTCTGCCGCTGCTCCTGAGCTGGCATCAAATAGATAAGGCTCCCATCTTGGGACACCTGCTGGATGGATGAACCATGCCGTGCCATCACATGGGCCGCCAGCGTATTTTTCCTGTGCCGCAGCATCCAATTGGGTTTTGGGACCATCCATTTGAGCATTCAGTTCATCCTTCCGCTTACAAGAATCCCCGTGTGGGCGATGGTAAACGCTTTAATCACCACAGCGGAACTGAGAGCGTCCAGGTCTCCCAGCTGCCAGGATACCAGCATCCCAGACTCGATATAATAACTTTCCACCGTTCTGCCGTTCTTTTGCAGTTCAATGGTCAGCCCAGAGATTTGAACACCTGGCTGAAAAAGCTGGAGCGCCTTCTGGTCCACGGCGGAAACACCCTTTTCCAAGGTAATGGTTCCGGCAGAGGTAGAGGGACGGTACAGCAGATGCATCCGGCCGCCCCCCTCCAAATAGGAATCATATTCCACTGAGCCGCCCAATCCGCTGACCCTGGAAAAACCCAGTTCCAGGCCAAAAAAGCTGACTCGAAAAACCGCCCCATTTACAAAATCTCCCGCCGCCATGCCTCTTCCCTTTCTGCCATAGAATAAAGCTTAAATTGAAAAAACGTTTTTTCTCTCCTCGTGTCCGGAGGCGGCGTTAATCTTGCTGTTGATTTTAGAAATTTCGCCGCACCACTTAATCCGGTCCTGATGGGACATCTGGAGAATTTCCTCCCTGCTCCAGTGGGTGTAATAGGCCAGAAAGGCGCTTTCCTCGTAGAGCTTGTCCTGAGCGTACAGCCTTATCCGATGGCTTCCATAAAATTTACCGGGACATCCACCTCCTGCCCGCAGTGAGGACAGATACACCGGTATTTGGGCATTTCCATGGAGTTAATCCGCTCATAGAAGTCCTGCAAATACGCCAAATCCAAGGTGAACAATCCCTCAATGGTTTTGGTGGTAATCATCGGCAGGGTACCCAGCTTGGTAATCACCCGGGTCAGCAGAATGATGGTCAGATAGCCTGGGTTCTGCTGTACCTTGGGGTCCCGCAGAGGCAGAATCTCATCCGCCGCGTTGGCCAGACGCATCACGCCCTCCCGGTGGACCGTTCCATCCTGATCCACATAACCACGGGGCAGCACAAAGTGAAATTCTGTTTCAAAGGCCATGATGACCAGCTCTCCTTTCAAAAAAGCGCTGCTGCAGCATAATCAGAATTCTTTCCAGGCATCCTGAAAATTACAATCAGATTATGATACAGCAGCGGCAAAGAATTACATTTATATTTTGTTGTTGAAATTTTGATTACATCACGCGGGTCATGCCTTCGTGTGCCAGTTCAATGGTTTCAACAGCAGCCTCCGAAGCGGTGGCGTTAAAATCAGGGGCGGTATACTTGACAGGCCATGCCTCCTCAATGTTCCAGGTAGCCACATCATTTCCGTCATTGTCCATCAGGGTGATGGCCAGGCTCTTGCGCTCCGGCTCCTGGTCGGCGGCGATGGTCCACCAATCCCACAGCTCGGTGGCGTTGGCCTCAGAGACAGCTCGTTTCAGGGTCACGTTGCCATACTTGCGCAGGCCGGACACCTTCAGCGGGGTGGTCTTTTGACTGCCCTCCCGATATTCGTACACGTCCACATTGGCGTCAAAGCCAGTTACTTCTGAAAAATATTCTGATAAACCATCACATTCCACCCGGAACCGAAACTTTCCGTAAGGATAAATACCAGCCATAATTTATCTTCCTTTCCTTATGTAATCATACCGGCGGGACTCAGCCTGCTTCGCCGGTCTTCTGGGTGATCCGGAAGATAACAAACTCGGCCGGTTTTACAGGAGCGACACCGATGACGCAGATCAGGCGCCCATTATCAATATCATCCTGAGTCATGGTGCTGTGGTCAATATTGCAGAAGAAGGCTTCCGCTTCGGTGGAACCAGCCAGAGCGCCGGAACGCCACATGGTCTTGAGGAAACCGTCGATAGTCCGTTTTACCCTGGACCACAGACGCTCGTCATTGGGCTCAAAGACCACCCAATTGGTGTTGGCCTTGATGGACTCCTCCAGATAAATGAACAAACGACGGACGTTGACATATTTCCAGCTGGGGTCGGAGGAGGTGGTTCTGGCACCCCATACACGGATACCCTGGCCAGGGAAGGAGCGAATCAGGTTGACGCCCTTGGGATTGAGGATGTCCTGCTCTCCCTTATTGAAGGGGACGCTCAGGCCGGTGCAGCCCCGCACTACCTCGTTGGCAGGCGCCTTGTGAACACCACGGCTGGTATCGCTGCGGGCATAGATTCCCACAACCGAACCGGAGGGCGGAATGTTGATGCTCTTCTTGTCCAGCGGGTCGAACACTGTCAGCCAGGGATGATACATAGCCGCATAAGTGGAATCCACCACACTTCTGTGGGTGAGAATCTCATCGGTCTTGGAAAGGTCCTCCGGCATATCCAGAACAGCGAAACGGCTGGCCAGATTCTCACAATGGGCCACCAGGGTCAGCTGTACATTGGGGTCGGTAATGCCCGGCACCGCCATAATGGACGCGGTCTCATTGTCCAGAAACGCCTGGATGCCGGTGCGCTTGCCGGGGCCATTATCAGTACCCATAAAAATGTCAGGTGTGACAGCGGACTTGCTGCCGTTGCTGCCGCCCTTGAAGGCCACAGTAGCAACAGAACCGTCACTGGAGAGAGCCAGGAAGGGGTCTCCCTCTGGAGCGGATACCACCTCGCAGCGAATCAGGGCGGATTTAGCCACCTTGTTCAGCAGGTAGTTGGAGCTGTTGATATTGAAGGAAACATCGCCGTAGAACTCGTCCACGTCGTCATACTTCACTTCCAGATTGAACTCGCAGGTGGAGATGGTGGTCTGGGGAACCAGATTGGTGTCCACACACTCCTCATCAAACGCCTGTGCAAATTCGATGACGTTGTCCAGACTCTTGACAATCACATTGTACTGCTTTACATCAGGACCTTCCAGCACCACCACATCGCCATTCTCAAAGCCTACGGATTTTTTCACCCGATATTTGGTGTCATCAATCTGCTCCAAAATCTGGGTCTTTGCCTTGCTGGCGGGGGTGAGAATCGCAGTGATGTCATCTCCCCACTGCCCTGGATTGGCAGCGTAAAAATTGACAACAGGGTTTTCTTCGGGAATGCTTCCCTTAGCCACCTTGGCGTCGGCGGGAACACAGCGGGAGATATACGCACGGGAACCGCCGTTCAAAAAGAAATGTTCCACACAATAGGCCAGAAAACGATAATCACCGAACTCACTGGCGGAGAGGTAACCGCCAAATTTTCTCTTATAATCAGCGAAATTTGTCACCAGTACCGGCACGCCGCCCACAGGGCCGCGCTCCGCCAAACCTATAAATCCGGCTGTGCTGGTGCCCACACCCTCCATCGGCTTGCCGCCAGACTCAAACTCTTCTACATAAACTCCAGGGGATAAATATTCTGCCATACCATCACGGTTCCCAAAGGAACCGGCAGCCTCCTTCCTCAATATCAAGCTTATTGAGCTTCCCCATATTCCTGACCTCAATCAGAGAAGCGGTTGTCTATACCTCAGACGCAGACTTTTGCCTTGAAACCAGCCAGCGGGCCGAGCTGGATAAGACAATCATCACAAAATTTTCATTGGACTTTACCAATGTTAGAGAATCCATATGCTGCCACCCGCCTTTTTGCTATCGTTTTTAGTATAACATAAGTCGACAAATAATCAATATAAAAACGCTAAAAAATGACTTTATTCTACCTTTCTCGCAAGCTGTAAACCGCAAACCCAAACTCTATTTTGTACATGATAATATTCAAAAAAATAACCCGCTGTTTTGTAAAGCGGATGCCACTGGCGGAAACTTCTTATAAAAATTCCGGCGGTGGTTCCCATTTATGGGAACCACCGCCTACTTTTTGATGGTTCTTCTTACCTTTATCTGCCTTTAAAGCGCAGACGGGCCATGGCTCTGGCCAAAGCGGCTTTGGAATCATAATACTCCTGAACGCTCTGTTTCTGCCGCAGACGCTCCTCTGCCCGCTTTTTGGCGGCCTGCGCCCGGCGCAAGTCAATCTCCTCGGGATGCTCCGCCGAAGCCACCAACAAGGTGGCTCTGTCAGGCATCACCTCGGCAAAGCCCTGGCTCACCACAGCTAAATTCCATTGTCCATTTACCTGAAATTTCAGCTCTCCTGGAACCAAAGCGGTTACCATAGGCTCATGCCCCGCCCGCACCCCATACTGTCCATCCACGGCTGGCATCACCAAAGCTTCCGCTGGTCCGGTATAAAACTGCCGGTCTGGTGTAATGATTTCCAAATAGAATTGGGACATCATACCACCCCCAAAGCTTTGGCTTTTTCCCGCACCTCATCAATATCTCCCGCCATGCTGAAAGCGGTCTCTGGATACTGGTCAGCTTCTCCGCCAAGGATAGCCTCAAAGCTGCGCAGGGTATCTTCCAAACGCACATACCGGCCCTGCAAACCAGTAAAGGGTTCCGCCACCGAGAAGGGCTGAGAGAAGAACTGCTGAAGCTTTCTGGCCCGTTCCACAGTTTTCTTGTCCTCCTCGGAAAGTTCCTCCATACCTAAGATAGCGATGATGTCCTGTAACTCCCGGTAACGCTGAAGCAGGGTTTGGGTGCCTCTGGCGATTTGATAATGCCGCTCCCCTACCACATCCGGCTCCAAAATACGGGAGGTGGATTCAAGCGGGTCCACCGCCGGATAGATGCCCTGCTCCACAATCTTACGGGAAAGAACGGTGGTGGCGTCCAGGTGGGCGAAGGTAGTGGCGGGAGCTGGGTCGGTCAAATCGTCCGCCGGCACATACACCG
This sequence comes from uncultured Anaerotruncus sp., assembly GCA_944385965.1. GTDB lineage: Bacteria > Bacillota > Clostridia > Oscillospirales > Ruminococcaceae > Anaerotruncus. The sequence continues at coordinate 59,608 of CALWZG010000022.1, read as the reverse complement.
CCTGTACGGAGGTAATGGCTCCATCCTTTGTGGAGGTAATCCGCTCCTGGAGAGCGCCCACCTCGTTAGCCAGGGTGGGCTGGTAGCCTACCGCTGATGGCATCCTCCCCATCAGGGCGGACACCTCAGAACCAGCCTGCACATACCGGAAGATGTTGTCGATAAACAGCAGCACATTTTTCTTTTCCTGGTCTCTGAAATATTCCGCCATGGTCAAACCAGTCAGAGCTACCCGCATCCTGGCCCCCGGCGCCTCATTCATCTGGCCGAACACCAGAGCTGTTTTATTCAGCACCCCGGAAGCGCTCATCTCCCGCCACAGGTCATTTCCCTCACGGGTACGCTCCCCAACACCGGTGAAAATAGAGTAGCCTCCATGCTCGGTGGCGATATTGTGAATCAGCTCCTGAATCAGAACAGTCTTGCCTACACCGGCGCCTCCAAACAGGCCGATTTTTCCGCCCTGGGCGTAAGGGGCCAGCAGGTCAATGACCTTGATTCCTGTTTCCAGAATATCCACCACAGGACACTGATTCTCAAACAAAGGGGGTTTCCGATGGATGGACCAGCGCTGCTCCGTCTCCACTGGTCCCTTCTCGTCGATAGGTTCTCCCAGCACATTAAACATCCGGCCCAGGGTTCCTTCCCCTACCGGTACCTGAATGGGCGCTCCTGTGGCGATAACCTCCATGCCTCGCCCCAAGCCCTCACTTGGGGAAAGCATCACGCACCGAACGGTGCCTCCTCCCACATGCTGGGCCGCTTCCATGGTGCGCCGCCCTCCTGGTGTCTCCACCGTCAAAGCGTCTTTAATAGCGGGAAGGGTTTCCCCCTCAAACTCCACATCTACCACAGGCCCCATCACCTGTACAATTTTTCCTTTCATCTGTCCCATATCTCAATCACGCCTTTCCAGGTGGTTTCATTCATCTCTGTCCCCCGCCCTGGGCGCCCGCTACAATTTCGGTCAGCTCCTGGGTAATGGCCGACTGCCGGGCCTGATTGTAAGCCAGAGACAGGTTTTTAAGCATCTGCTTCGCGTTTTTGGTGGCGGAGTCCATAGCACTCATACGAGAGTTCTGCTCACTGCAATAGGACTCTACCAATCCTCCAAAAATCATTCCCTTCAGGTAACCGGGGACCAACTGGGAAAGAACCGCGTCAGGAGAGGGCACATAGGTCACTATCTCCTGATAATGTTCCCCTTCCGGTTTCTGCCAAGGGAAATTATCCCGGTCCAACGGCAGAAGCTTCACAATTTTAGGTTCCATCCTCATAGGGGAAACCATATCTGTATAAATCATATACAGTTCATCCATCAATCCCCGCCGAAACAAATCCAACAGCGTATCGCTGATTTCCCTGGCCCGATACATGGTAGGATTTTGGGCTGTATACATAAAGGAACCAATCACATGTTCCGACTGCTTTCTGGCAAAGTGAGCCCGGCCCACCTGTCCTACCAAAAACAGGGAAGGCTCTTCCTGAGGGTGCAGCCTGAGCTGCTCCTCCGCCAGCTTAATGACATTGTGGTTATAAGCCCCAGCCAGCCCCTTATCCCCGGTGATTACAAGGTACGCCGCCATCCGTTTGCTTTTTTCCGGACGCTTGTCAAAATACAGATGGGTGATTTCAGGGGAGCGGTGGAGAATATCCGAAATGGTGGTGGAAATTTTCTCAAAGTAAGGTTCCACATCCGCCAGCTGTTTTTTCGCCTTCCGCATACTGGAGGAGGAAATCAAATACATGGCGTTGGTAATTTTCAGCGTTTGCTCCACACTTTTGATGTGGTCCCGAATCTCCTTTATACTTGCCATGAGGCGCTCACCTGCTTCTCATAAACCGCGAAAGTGTCCCGAATCACCTGCACACAGGCCCCGGAAAGGTTCTTGCTGCTTTCAATTTCCTCTATAACCTCAGGATGCTCAATCGCCATCCGGTCCGCAAAATCCAAAGCGAATTTCCGTACCTGTTCCAAGGGAACATTATCCAGCAGGCCGCTGGTGGAAATGTACAGCAAAATGGCCTGCCGGCTCACCGGCATTGGCTGGTAAAGAGGCTGCTTGAGCAGTTCCAATAGGCGTTTGCCATGTTCCAGGGTCTGGCGGGTGGCTTGGTCCAAATCAGAGCTGAACTGAGTGAACACCTCCAGCTCCCGGAACCTTGCCAGATCGATACGCAGGGTACCAGCGGTTTTTTTAATCGCTCTGGTCTGGGCGGCACCGCCCACACGGGACACTGACAGGCCCACGTTCACCGCTGGACGCTGTCCAGCGAAAAACAGGTCTGTCTCCAGATAAATCTGGCCATCTGTAATGGAAATCACATTGGTTGGGATATAAGCGGACACATCTCCCGCTTGTGTCTCGATAATGGGCAGAGCAGTCATGGAACCACCGCCGTATTCCTTGGTCAAGCGGCAGGCCCGCTCCAACAGACGGGAGTGGAGATAGAAAACGTCTCCCGGATAAGCCTCACGGCCAGGGGAACGATGGAGCAGCAGCGACAGGGTACGGTAAGCTACCGCGTGCTTGGAAAGGTCATCATAGACAATCAGTACATCCTTTCCCTTCCCCATAAAGTATTCTCCCATAGCCGCTCCCGCGTAAGGCGCGATATACTGCAAGGGAGCCGGGTCGCTGGCGGTGACCGACAGGATAATGCTGTAATCCATAGCCCCATGCTTTTGCAGGGTATCCCGCACACGGGCCACACTGGAAGCCTTCTGTCCAATGGCCACATAAATGCAAATCACATCTTGCCCCTTCTGGTTCAGGATGGTATCCACAGCGATGGCGGTTTTTCCGGTTTGCCGGTCTCCAATAATCAGCTCTCTCTGGCCTCTGCCAATGGGAACCATGGCGTCTATGGCCAGAATTCCGGTCTGCAAGGGAACTGTGACCGGCTCTCGGCTTACAACGCCGGAAGCTTCCCGCTCGATGGGCCGGGTTTCGGTAGAAGGAATAGGTCCCAATCCATCAATGGGGGCCCCCAAGGCGTCCACCACCCGCCCGATGAGGGCGTCCCCCACCGGAATATCCGCCTGGCGGCCTGTGCGGCGCACCTGAGAACCTTCCTGAAGCCCTTCGTCAGAGCCAAGCAGCACACAGCCTACACTGTCTCTGGACAAATCCAGTACCATGCCAGGGGTCCCATTCTCGAACTCCACCAACTCACCGTAAAAAGCCTTGTCCAACCCATAAATGGTGGCGATGCCATCTCCCAGAGAGATGACCGAGCCGGTTTCCTCCCGGCGGATTTTATTCTCATAACCGGCGATTTCCTCCTGGAGAATGGAAACCACCTCGTCAGGTCTCATATTCATGTTGCCTCTCACCTCATCTGTAAATAACGGGCCAGCCTGGACAGCCGCCCTTTCAGGCTTTGGTCGTAGGTGACACCTTCCAGCTCCAGGGTAAAGCCTCCCAAAAGACTGGGATTTTCTTCAACTTCCAGTAAAATTTCTTGTTTATGGTGCAGCTTGCAGAGGGCTTTTTTCAATGCTTCCTGAGTCTGAGCGGAAGGAATTTTGGCACAGCGCAGCAGGCAGCGGCATCCTCCCCGCTCCCTCAGCGCCAAATCCTCATAAGCCCTCACAATTTCCGGCAGCAGAGCCATCCGGCCCTTCCGGGCCAGCAATTGATAAAAGGAACGCAGCACCGGTTCCCCTTGCAAAAAAGGCAGGCGGCCCACAACAGCCGCCTTTTCCTCCGGCCGAACCGATGGACCACACAAGGCGTCCCATAAATCCGGCTCTCCCCGCATCAGATGGGCTGTTTTTTCCAAGGCTTTCTCCTCCTGAGTCAGCCCCCATAAAGCTTGGGCATAGCGGCAGGCAATTTCACTCATGAGGCTTCACCCGCCTCCCGCAGAAACTCCTCCACCAAAGCTTGGTCTTCTGTTTCGTCCATCCGACGCTGCGCCACCTTCGCGGCTGCCATCAGAGCCAGACTGGCCACCTGCTGGCGGGTATCCGCCAGGGCTTTCTGCCGTTGGGCCTCCAGCTCAGCCTGCGCCTGCTGCTGCACCCGCTGAGCGTCTCTCTGGGCCTTCTCCAAAATCGCCTCGTATTCCCGCTGGCCCTGGCTCTTGGCCTGAGCCACCAGCCGGGCGGCTTCCTGACTGGCCTGGGCCAGCCGTTGGTCATAGGACTCTTTCAGCTCCTGGGCCTCAATCCGCTGGGCCTGGGCTTCCTCCCGCTCCGACTGAATCGCCTGGGCTCTTTTATCCAGAATGGCGTTGACAGGCTTGAACAAAAAATGTTTCAGCAGAAGGAAAAGCACCAGCAGGTTTGCAATATTCCACAGGATACTGGTGACATCCAGTTCCAGCATGGCCTACGCCCCCTTACTGCATGAACATCAGCGCCAAGCTGACTACGAATCCATAGATAGCGGTTGCCTCCGCCAGAGCGCATCCCAGCAGCAGCGCCTTGTTGATTTGTCCGGCGGCTTCCGGCTGACGGGCGATGGATTCCGCGGCCTTTCCTGTGGCAATTCCGATTCCAATACCAGCTCCTACTCCAGTGAATACAGCGACAGCAGCTCCAATTGCAACTAACATAACGATTTCCTCCTCGAAAATTTTTATTCAATGGTTTCCGCCACAAACAGGGTGGTGAGAAACACAAATACAATGGTTTGAATCATTCCGTCGAATACATCAAAATACAGGCTGAAAGGAATGGGGATAATCAGCGGGGCCAGAATTTTAATCAGCTCCATAATCACAAAGGACCCCAATACATTTCCAAACAGCCGCATACACAGGGAAAGAGGCCGGATAGCCACCTCCATAAGATTGATAGGAAGCAGCAGCGGCATTGGCTCCACAAATTTATGAAGTCCGCCCTTTAGTCCCTTAAAATAAAAACTGGAACCATAAATCAGAAACATACTCATCAGCGACAGTGCGGCGGTCACATTCAAATCCTTGGTGGGCGGTGTCACCCCCACCAAACCGCTCAGGTTGGCGCAGGCGATATAAAGCCCTATGGTTCCAAGATAAGGAGCGAACAACTTGCCGTGTTCCCCTAAAGATTCCTGAGCAAACCCGTTGATAAAGCTTACAAACCATTCCAAAACCAGCTGAGCCTTTCCGGGCTTCTCCTCACGCAGCCTCCTGGTCAGCAGGATGGACAGTCCCACCAGCAAAATCATAATTCCCCAGGTTACCACAACCGACTCCGGTACAACCAAAGGGCCCAGCGCCAGCTTTTTCACGCCGGTCAGCTCCTCGGTCATCCGCTGCTTAATCACATCCAATCTTCATCACCTCGTTTACTGCGGGTTCATTTTAGCACCCCAACCCTCAAAGGGCAATTCTTACGAAAGTAAAAAAACTTTTTTCCAGTTGGCGTTTTTTATTCCAGATGCTCCTTATTGATTGTTAGTGTTTCACGCTGTCTCTATCTCATTCTCTTTGAGTAGTGGTGGGAGCTTTTTCGACCGTTGACACCTTAGAAGTGGAATCCTATAATAAATAGGAAGATATGCTGTATTTTTCCAACAAGGAGTTGATTTTATGGGGTCCAAGCCTACCCGCACCATCGGCAAAGCTGTGCTGTCTATCAACCTTCTGTCTATCCTGCTTTCCGTGGCCCTGTGTATGGGCGGGGCAATCTGGCTGGGGGTGGGGCTGGAGCGCCGCAACCTGGACGAAAAACTGATGAATGCCGCTCTTATGGTGGCCCAATCCCCTTTTGTCATTGATTCCCTGGAGACCCAAACTTCTCGCCCGGAAATGATTCAATTTCTGGAAAATTCCATCCACTCGGTCAGCGACATTGATACCATTGTGGTAGCGGACAGCCAAAACATCCAGCTTTACCATCCAAACCCTGAGCTGATTGGGCAGCCCTACCAAGGTAAGGTTCAGCAGCGGATTTTTGATGGGGAAGGTCCCTTTAACTCAGATGATACCGGTTCTTCCGGGGCAGAGCGCTGCGCTTACGCTCCCATCTACGGACAGGATAATCTCTTATTAGGCTTCGCTATGGTGGGAATCAATATACGCAGCTTATCCGGCATCATTCACTCCATCACCGCTCAATACATCTTTTTAGGGTTTTTGGCTGTGATTCTGGGATTTTTCCTTTCACAGCAGCTTTCCAAGCGCATCAAATCCGCTCTTTTGGGATATGAGCCCGAGGTGATTGGTAATCTTTTCCAGCAGCGCAGCGATATTCTGGACGCTTTGGAGGAAGGGATTCTGGCCATAGACCGGGACCATCGTGTGATGTATGTCAACCATGCCGCCTCTGAGATTCTGGGGGGCGCTGTCTCCAATGTGATTGGCAAGCCTCTGAGTCAGGCTTTTCCCGGCTCGGTGCTGGACCGTGTTATGCGCACCCGCCGTGCGGAATATTATGTGGATTTAAGCGCTGCTACCCAAAAACCCATTTTGGCTAACCGGCTTCCCATCTTGGAAAATGGGAAACCGGTTGGGGCGGTGGCTATCTTCCGGGACCGCAGCGAGGTAGCCCGGCTGGCGGAGGACCTGACCGGCGCCAAGCATATGGTGGAGGCCATGCGGGCTTATACCCATGAGTTTATGAACAAGCTGCACGTCTTGATGGGGCTTTTGCAGCTTCAGGAGTACCAACAGGCGGAAGATTATATTATGGAGACCGCCCGTATCCAGAAGGAGGCGGTAGGCGCCATCACCGCCCGGGTGGAGGACCCCTCAGCCGCAGCTCTGCTGATTGGAAAAACCAGCCGGGCATCTGAACTGGGAATTAAACTCTCTCTGGAACTGAGCAGCCACCTTTCGGGCGGGAACGCTTTCCTGCCCTCCGAGGCCTATGTGACCATTCTGGGAAACCTGATTGAAAACGCCATAGAGGCCCTCAACCAAACCTCCCGAACCCCCAAAGAGATTTTGGTGGGGCTTTTGGAAAAGGGGGATACCCTACTCATCAGCGTGGATGACACCGGACCCGGTATGTCCCCGGAAGCCACCCAGCGTATTTTTCACCAAGGTTACTCCACTAAAAGCAAACACCGGGGAACCGGGCTGGCGCTGGTCAAGGAGATTGTGGACGCCTACCAGGGAACCATTCGGGTGGAATCTGCTTTAGGCACTGGGACCTCCTTCATTATAACCTTCCATCGCCGTGGAAAGGAGTCTGAGGCATGAGCCAGCCGTTTCAAGTAGTCATTGTGGAAGATGAACCCATCATCGCCAAATTAAATAAAGCCTACACCGAAAAGGACCCGCGCTTTCAGGTAGTGAGGGTGTTTGAAGAGGGGCGCAGCGCCCTGCGGTATCTTTCTGAGACGCCAGCGGATTTGATGATTCTGGACGTTTACATGCCTTTGTTAAACGGAGTGGAGCTGCTGAGGGAACTGCGGGGGCGGGGGATTGACACTGACGCCATTATGGTGACCGCCGCCCATGAAACCCACACCCTGGAAACCCTTTTAAAACTGGGTGTCACCGACTATCTGGTAAAGCCCTTTTCCCTCTCCCGATTCCAGCAGGCGCTGGAAACCTTCTGCCAGAGGCGTCTGGCTTTGGACCATCCCACCCAGGTGACTCAATCCCAAATCGATAGGCTTTTGTTCACCTCCACGCCTTTTTCTGACGAGAACCCTGTACCTAAAGGATTACAGAGCAAGACCCTAGCCATGCTGCGGGACTGTCTGAAAAACGCTGGACCTCAAGGCGCTTCCAGCGATACCTTGTCCCTTCAGGCTGGGCTATCCACTGTAACCATCCGCAGATATATGAACTATATGCTGGCTCAGGGGCTGGCGGACAGCCGGGTGAATTATGATACCGGAGGACGCCCATCGGTCATCTATTTCAGCAAGGAGTTTCCTTAATCCTTTTTATGGTTTTAAGCCGTTTCCATACAGATGCCCAAGGCATCTATGGGGAAACGGCTTTTCTGATTGGATGGTTTCATAAAGGCATGCGTTCTGGAAAAACTGTTTATAAAGATCTTCCAGCTCTTGAAAACTTTTTCTTTTGCCACAAATACGCAGGATTTTTCAAAAAACAGCGCACCTTTATAGTAGTTTTCCCCTTTGCGGCAGGCTCTTGACAGGCTCTCCTTTCCCGCTATATAATCATCAATTAGAGTTTCTGTCACTTTTGTATTGAGGGTTCATATTTCATAGGATAGTCAAAGAATTTGGAGATGCTATGTTTAAAGAAAATCAAAAAATCTTCATTATGTCCCTGCGCTGTTGTGACCTTCTAATCGAGCTGGGGGCCATGCTTCTGGCTTATTGGGTGCGTTTTTCCCTCCTCAGCGGGGACCCGGAACATTTTGGCTTGGATTACTACCTGTGGATGCTGGCGTTTTCCATACCTGTTTATATTCTCCTTTATAACCTTCTGGAACTGTATGAGATGTTCCACTACCATTCCATGGTCAACGAGTCAGCCAAGGTGATTTGCGCCAATTTCTTTGGAGCGGCTTTTCTGTTCCTGTTCAGCTTTTTCCAGCGTTCGGTAGATGTTTCCCGTCTGCTGGTTGTTCTATTTGCTCTTTTTAACACCTTTTTTGGTGTTGCGTTGCGTATTTGTATCCGTTGGACCCTGCGCTCCTGGCGCCGCCAGGGAAAAAATCTGACCCGGGTCTTAATCGCTGGGTGGAACAGCGTGTCGGGAGATTTTTATGACAAGATTACCAATGACAGAGATTTCGGATATACAGTGGTGGGCTATGTAAGCGACTGCCGCTGTCAGACTGGCGGACGGGATCTGCCCTTTTTGGGGGAACTCAAGCAGCTGGGAGAGCTGCTTCAGGCTCATGTGGCGGACGAGGTGGTAATCTCCCTGGACGCGGAGGAGTTCAAACTGCTGGGAGGAATCATTGAAGTTTGTGAGCGGGAAGGGGTCAAATCCAGCCTGCTGCCCTTCTATGCCCAATACCTGCCTACTCGTCCTTATGTAGATGAGCTGGATGGGATGCCTCTCATCAATCTTCGGCGTATCCCATTAGACAACCTGTTCAACCGTTTTTTGAAGCGGTCTGTGGATTTGGTGGGAGCCTTATGCCTGATTCTGATTTTATCCCCTCTGATGCTGGTGGTAGCGGTCTGCGTGAAGCTTTTCTCCCCAGGCCCCATCATCTATCGCCAGGAGCGGATTGGCCGCAACAAACGTCCCTTTGTGATGTATAAATTCCGTTCTATGCAGGTGGCTGGAAATGAAGATATGACTACCTGGGGAACCCGGGATGACCGCCGCCGCACCCGTTTTGGAACCTTCATCCGGAAGTTTTCCATTGATGAGCTTCCCCAGCTGTTCAATGTGGTAAAAGGAGATATGAGCCTGGTGGGGCCTCGCCCAGAGCGGCCCTTTTTTGTGGAGAAGTTCCGGGAAGAGGTACCCCTTTACATGCTGAAACATCTGGTGCGCCCAGGGATTACCGGTTGGGCGCAGGTCAACGGATGGCGGGGGGATACCTCTATTTTGGAGCGGGTAAAATGTGACATGTTCTATATTGAAAACTGGTCTTTCCTGCTGGACATCAAAATCCTATGCCTCACTCTGGTGCGGGGAATTGTCAACCCCTCAGAGGATTTATAACCCATAAAAAAGCAAATTCTACAAGATTATTGGATTTTGTCCAAATTCATCCCTTCCATCATTGACAGACTCCACACAAAAAGATTATAATACCCTTTTGTTAATACCATATAAAAAAGAGTCCATAAATTCTCACCTTACACAGAAGATAAAGGATGGAGCGAATGAACAGCAAAAAATTTCTATATCCCTTCCGAGCCAACTGGCTCACGATTTTAATTGGTGTACTGATGCTGATTTTAGTGTTGGTCATTGGCGGATGGGTTTATGTCCAGAGCAAATTGGACAAACTGAACTTTGTGGGAGATGAAAATGCCCCCGAGGAAATTTGGCAGGATGAAAACGGGTCCGATGTAGGTGGAATCGCTGATTTGGAATACTTAAATGTACTTCTGCTGGGAACCGATGAACGGGAGGCAGGCGGTACCACTGAGGATTTCAGCACCGAGTATCAGAGCGGCGCCCGGGCGGACGCCTGTATGCTTTTAAGCCTGAACCTGAAAAAACATACCGCCAAGCTTATCAGCTTGGAGCGTGCTATCGGTGTGGAGATTGACGAAATCAACGGAGAGGATTGGCTGACCCATGCCTTTGCCTATGGCGGGGCGGACGCTATGCTCCAGGCGGTTCGGGAGCAATTTGAGATTGATGTACGGCGGTATGCTCGCGTCAATGTAAGTTCTGCGGCTCAATTGATTGACGCTATCGGCGGGGTTGACATCTATCTGACTGAAACAGAGGCCGCCGCACTAAATGGAGAAATTTATACAAATTCTACTACTCGTAATAAAGTGAAACCCGGTATGAACCACTTGGATGGATTTGATGCACTGGCTTATGGGCGCCAGCGGTTTATTGACAGTGACTTCAACCGGGTGCAGCGGCAGCGCAACGTATTGCAGGCAGCCATCGACCAAACCAAAAATCTCAGCATTGGGGAGTTGGACGACCTGCTGGATGTGGCGCTTCCTTTGGTGGAAACCAACTTCACCAAAAAGGAAATCAACGCCTTGATGCCCAAAGCCATCGGCTTTCTTGGGGTAGAGCTGGAGCAGATGACCATGCCGCTGCCTGGTATGTATGGAAATAAGCTGACCGATGATGGTCGGAGTATGATGATGCTGGACCATGAGGAAGCGGTTCGCATTATGCACGAGTTCTGTTATGAGGATACCTTTGACCCTGAAAGCTATGAGGCCTCCGATGAGGTCAAGGCTCGTGTTTGGAAAGCCCAGCAGGAAGCCGCCTATCAGTGGGCGCTGGAGCATCCTCAGGAAGAACCCCAAGAGGAGGAGACCACTGAGGAGGATGAGCCGGACTATGAGCGGCCGGAACGGAAATATCCCCAGCAGGTGGATGAGGATGGAAATGTAATCTCTGAGCCTCAGGAGGAGGAACAAGAGGAGACGGACCAGCCGGATTATCAGGCTTCCTCCCAAGAGCAGCCTCATCGTGTGAAGGTGGAAGGTGAGGAGGAAGCCTCCTCTTCTGAGGATGAGGACCGGCCCAGGGTAAAGGTTGACCGGCCTGCGGATGAGGAAAATGCGTGATGAAAGATGCTATGACAAATAACCAAAAGGGCTCCTGTACAGGGGGCCCTGTTTCCGCAAAAAGGGTTTTATTCTGCGCTTCCGCCGCTGTGCATATCCGCAACTTTCATCTGCCCTATCTAAAAGCCTTCCATGACCAAGGTTGGGAGGTATGGGTAGCGGTGGAAGACCCTGCCCCTATCCCTTATGCAGACCAAGTAATAGCCATGCCCTGGCGAAAGCGGCTGTTCTCCCCCTGGAATCTGCTGGCTGTTTTGGACGCCTGGAGACTGCTGCGCCGGGGACACTTTCAAAAACTTTGTGTCCACACCACCCTGGCCAGCGTCATCTTTCGGCTGGCTGCTCTGTTTACCCCAAAACGGCCTTGGGTGGCCTATGTCTGCCATGGGTACCTGTTCCGGGACCAAGGTTGGAAACGCTGGGCTTATATCCTGCCGGAATGGCTGGCGGGCAAGGCCACAGACCTTTTGCTGGTGATGAACCAGAAGGATTTCCGCTTGGCGAAAAAATATCATTTTGGGCCTAAAGAACTGGGGTTTATCCCTGGAATGGGCTTTCAGCGTGAACGCTTCTCCCCCCTGCCCCCAGACCAGCGGGAAGCGGGCAGAACCGCTTTGGGGATTGAGAAGGAGCAATTGGTTTTGATTTATGGGACTGAGTTTTCCGGGCGGAAAAACCAGGCCCTTCTCCTGCGGGCTCTGGCCCAGGCAAATCTTCCCAGCCTGCTCCTGCTGCTGGCCGGCAGCGGCGCTCTTCTGGATTCCTGCAAAGAGCTGGCAAAAGCCTTGGGAGTGGAGGAACAGGTGCGCTTTTTAGGGCAGGTGGCGGATTTAGGAACTCTTTATCCCCTCTGTGACATGGTGGTTTCCCCAAGCCGCTCTGAGGGGCTGCCCTTCCATCTAATGGAGGCTATGTCCTGCGGGCTTCCGGCGATAGCCACCGATGTGAAAGGGCATCAGGAGCTGGTTGAATCTGGGGTAACCGGGTATCTGACCCCTTTGGATGACCCACAGGCTATGGCCCAGGCCATCCGCCAGCTGGCCGCCCACCCGGAACTGAGAGCGGCTTTTGGAGCGGCTGGTCGGGAGGCTGTTAAGCCTTTCGCCCTGGAGTATGTCAAGCCTCTGCTGCTGTCTTACTATGGACTGGATGAAAGGAGAAACGGGGATGCCTGAAATTTCTGTGATTATGGGGGTTTACATTCCTGGGGAGGACACTCAGGAACTGCAAGCCTCCATCCGTTCTGTCCAGGAGCAGACCTTCACCGATTGGGAATTTTTAATCTGTGATGATGGCTCCTCCCCAATGGTTCAGGAAACCTTGGACCGGCTGGCCTTGGAGGACCCCCGTATCCGGATTTGCAGAGGAGGTGGCGCTTGTGCCCTGCCTCAAAAGCTGAACCTCTGTCTGGCCAACGCCAAGGGAACCTATATCGCTCGGATGGATGGGGATGACCGCAGCGCCCCCCAGCGGTTTCAGAAACAGCGGGATTTTTTGGAGTCCCATCCAGAGGCCGCTTTTGTGGGGTGTGATGTGACTGTATTCTATCAGGATAGAGTGGTAGGGGAGCGGCTGTTTCCACAAGCCCCCACCCCCATGGATTTTCGCTTTAACATGCCCTTTGTCCACCCTACCCTTATGTTCCGGCGGGAGGCCCTGCTGGCGGTTCGGGGATACAGTCAATCCAAATGGGTGGTGCTGTGTGAGGATTATGACCTGCTGCTGCGGCTGTACGCCAAGGGATACCTAGGCTATAATCTGAAAGAAAAGCTGTTTTTTTACCAGGTAGGCCCTCAGGATGACCTGAAACGCCGCTTCCCGCACCGAATCAATGAGAGCGTCACCCGTTTTTTCAGGTTTCGGCAGCTGGGGATGCTCCCTAAGGCTCTGCCCTATGTAATAAAGCCCTTGGCGGTGGGGCTTCTGCCCCGCCCCCTGCTGAGACGGCTGAAGGAGGAACGAAACGGATGGAAAAGCTCCTGACCATAGGTATCCCTTCCTATAACATGGAAAAACACCTGCCCAAAAACCTGCCCACCTATCTGGAAGCAGGGAAAAGCGGCAAATTGGAAGTTCTGATTTTGAATAACGCCTCCACCGACAGTACCGCCAGCATCGGGGAATCCTTTGCCCAGCGTTACCCGGATGTGTTCCAGCTGGTGTCCCGGGACAGCAAGGGGTATGGCGGCGCGGTGAATCAAGCCATCGCCATGGCCAAAGGACGGTATTTCCGGGTTGTGGATGGGGATGACTGGGTGGATGCCCAAGCCCTGACCCATCAGCTGGAAGCGCTGGAGGCCCTTGGGGACCAGACTGTGGATGTCATCCAAACCAATTACCGCAGGGTGGTCCAATCTACGGGCCAAGAGCTGCCGGTCAGGTTCCAGGGGGTGCACTATAACCAGGTCTATCACACCTTCTCCCCCTGCCGTGAAAACGTCCCCTGCCTTCACTCCACCACCTATCGGACCGGTTTACTGCGGGAAACCGGCTTTTTCATGCAGGATGGAATTTTCTTTGTGGATGAGGAATATGTGATTTTGCCTTTTCTTGGGGCCAAAACAGTGATATACTACGACTTGGATGTTTACCGTTACCAAGTAGGGGACCCTGGGCAGTCCACCTCCCCCGGCAACCGGGCGAAGTACGCCTCCCATCGGGAACAGGTGGTGCGGCGTTTGCTGGATGCCTTACAAACTGCCCCTACCGGAGAGGCAGGGGATTATCTGTTCTTTCGAACCGCCCAGGCTGCGGCGGATCATCTGACCACCCTCTATATGTACCTGCCGGACAGGAAAGAGGGCCTGGGGAAAGGATTGGCATGGGAGCGCTATGTGAAAGAGATAAATCCACAGGTGTTCCACGCCATCCGCAAAAAAGGGTTCCTGCTGCGGCAGATGAACCGGGCTGGGCTGTCTCTGCCCGCCTATTTTGAGCTGAAAAGGAGAATTCTCGGGCAGCGTGGCCGGGATGGAATGTGACATGAGCGAACTGAACACGCAGCTTGCCAAGCTGAAGAAATACCGCACCCTGCTGATGCGGCTGGTGCAGCGGGACTTGAAGGTCAAGTACCGCAGGTCGGTGCTGGGATATTTATGGAGCCTGCTGAACCCCCTTCTTATGATGGTGGTTCTGTCCATTGTGTTCTCCACCCTGTTCCGGTACGATATTCCCAACTACCCCATTTATCTCATTACCGGACAAATTATCTTTACCTTTTTTTCCGAGTCCACCACCATGGCCATGGGGGCCATCACCGGAAACGCCTCTTTGATGAAAAAGGTCTACGTGCCCAAGTACATTTTTCCTGTATCCAGAGTGCTGTCCTCCTTTGTTACCCTGCTGTTCTCCCTGGCGGCGGTGGTGATTGTGATGATTTTTACACGGGTACCCATTACACCCGCTCTGCTGCTGTTTCCCCTGCCTCTGCTGTATGTGCTGCTGTTTTCCATGGGTATGGGGATGATTCTTTCGGTATGTGCTGTGTATTTTCGGGATACCAACCATTTATATGGGGTATGCACCACCGCCTGGATGTACCTGACCCCTATCTTCTATCCGGTTTCGGTGATTCCAGACCAGTTCCGGCCTCTTGTGCAGCTGAACCCTCTGTACCTATTTATCGACTGCTTCCGGCAGCTTGTGCTGTATGGACAGCTTCCCACCCTCTTGAATACTCTGCAAAGCCTGGCCTGGAGCCTGGGGATGCTGGGGTTTGGGCTGTGGGTATTCAAGCGCAAGCAGGCCAATTTTATCCTGTTTATCTGAGAAAGGAGCCTCCTTCATGGAAGAACAGCCGATTATACAAGTCAATCATGTTTCCATGCGGTTTAACCTTTCCCGGGAAAAGGTTGACAGCATCAAAACCTATGTGGTGATGCTGCTGAAACACCAGCTGATGTTTGATGAGTTTTACGCCCTTCGGGATGTAAGCTTTACCGTAAACAAAGGAGAGCCATTTGCCATCATCGGGGAAAATGGCTGCGGGAAATCCACCCTCCTGAAGGTCATTTCCGGGATTTTCGCCCCGTCCTCCGGTTCTGTAAAGGTGGATGGAACCATTGCCCCTCTTATCGAGCTGGGAGCCGGGTTTGACATCGACCTGACCGCCCGGGAAAATATCTACCTGAACGGCGCTGTGCTGGGATACGATACCGCCTTTATGGACAGCAAATTCCAGGAAATTATGGATTTCGCTGAGCTATGGGACTTTGTGGATGTCCCTGTGAAAAACTTCTCCTCCGGTATGGTGGCCCGTTTAGGCTTTGCCATCGCCACAGTGGTGGTGCCGGATGTACTCATCGTGGACGAGATTCTGGCGGTGGGAGACTTCATGTTCCAGCAGAAATGCGAGCAAAAAATGAAGGAAATGATTGAGCAAGGCGCCACCCTGATTTTTGTTTCCCACTCCTCCGACCAGGTAAAACGGCTCTGCAAAAAGGCCATCTGGCTTAAGCATGGGGTCACCCAAATGATTGGGGACGCCCAAGAAGTATGTGACGCTTATATCCACGATATGGAGACTGGAGGCCATGGGTTGGTGCAGCAGCCCCCCCAGGAACCAGAGGAAGCTTCCCCTCAGGATTCCCCTCCCCCTGTCTCCTCCAAAAAACGGTTCCCTGTGCTGGACCTTCTGCGGACTTTGGCCCTTTTCATGGTGGTGTGGGACCATCTGGGTCCCTTCCGCAACCCGGATTGGTGGCTGGGGCGGCTGGTGGAAAACAACCTGAACCAGCCTCTAGGCATCACCCAATCCTTTGGAGCCTTTGGGGTGGTGCTGTTCTTCCTCATCAGCGGCTACCTGTTGCCTCTTGAGAGGGGCGGCAGGCTGTCCTTCGCCGGGAAAAAGCTGCTGAAGCTCTATCCCCCCCTGCTGATTTCCTTCGCCAGCTTCTGGCTTGTACAAAAGGTGGTGGGCTTGATGACCGGCCCCACCTTCTGGGCGAGCTTTTCTCCCCGTCAGTGGATGCTGGGGGCCACCCTGCTGAACTATCCCCTGGGGGAACCGGATGTCATCAACGGTACCACCTGGTTTTTATTCCCCACCCTTTTGTTCTATTTCTTGGGCTGGCTGTTCCTGCCCTGGTTCCAGAAAAAGCCCAAGCTAGCCGCCGCCGGATGCCTTTTGGTTCTTGGGGGTGGACTATGGGCAGCGGTTTCCCTTCCTTTGCCCTCTGTTCTGGTGAATGTGTTATCCTTTGGCTGGTATGTCTCCTTTCCCCTCTTTGGGGCTTTGGTCTACTGGCTGCGGGAGAAGAAAATGGGCTTTGGATGGTTTTTGATGTTCAGCGGAATCAATTACCTGCTGACCTTAAAAGGTATGGTTCATTTCAAGCCGGACTATTACAGCCAATCCCCCTATCTGATTTCTTTCGCTTACGCCTTTCTGCTGTTTGCCTTGGGGCTGGCTTTGGAAAGCCAGCTTCCTTCCCTGCCTTTGGTGGGAGGAATCTCCAAGGTGAGCTACTCGGTGTATCTGACCCACATGACCTATGGGGGCCTGCTGATGACCCTGCTTACCCCCTTCTTAGGCTACACCGGCGCTTTCGTTGTAACTCTGGCGCTGGTAGCTTTTGTGGCCTTGGCCCATTACCGGCTGGTAGAGCGTCCTGTGGGCCGCTTGACCAAACAGCTGTTCCCAAATCCATGAAAGGGGAATCCCTATGTCCAATATCAAAATTCTCATCTCCTGTCATAAGCCTGCCGACCACCCCAAAAGCCAGCTGATGCTGCCTATTCAGGTGGGGGCTGCCATCGCCAAAAAGCGGCTGCCTGGGATGCTGTACGATGACCAAGGGGAGTCCATCTCCGAGAAAAACCCCATGTACTGCGAGCTGACTGCCCAATATTGGGCCTGGAAAAATCTGGACGCCGATTACTATGGGTTCTGTCACTACCGCCGGTATTTCAGCTTTTCCAAGGAGCAGTTCAAGGAGGACCCCTGGGGCAATATCCTCCACCCTTACATCGACCGGAAAGCCATTGAGGATTATGAGCTGAATGACCAAGCCATCCAAGAACTGGTGGAGCAGTATGATGTGATTACCACCACCCGGAAAGACCTGCGGAAAATGCCTCAACACTTCCAATCGGTGGATGACCAATACAAAAAAGCCACCCGGCTCCATTATAAAGATTTGAAAACCGTCCTTGAGATTATTGAGGAAAAATATCCTGAATACGCCGCCGCGGCCAAGAAGCATTGTGAGGGGTATGTGACCAGCTTCTGCAATATGTACATTCTCCGCAAGGACATTTTCCAGGATTACTGCCAATGGATGTTTGACGTTCTGGAGGAATTCGAGCGCCGCACAGATTTTACCCATTACAGTCAGGAGGCTCTGCGTACCCCAGGGCATCTTTCCGAGCGGCTGTTCGGGATTTACTATCTGCGCCTGCTGGAACAGAATCCCAATCTTCGGGTAAAAGAGCTGCAATGCGTCCTGTTTGAGAACACCGACCCCCAGGAGATGCTGCTGCCCGCTTTCGCGGACCATCCTGTACCGGTGGTGTTTGCCGCCAACAACTATTTCTCCCCCATCTTCGCCACCTGCCTGCAATCGGTTTTGGACCATACCTCCCCTGTGCGCAACTATGATTTGGTGCTTTTGGAATCGGATGTCTCCAAGGAGAACCAGGGAATCTTACTGAATATGGTGGCGGATTATCCCAATGTTTCCCTCCGGTTCTTTGACGCAGAACGGCTGTTGGGAGGCTACCATCTGGAAGCCAAAGAACATATCAGTGTAGAAACCTTCTTCCGGTTTTTGATTCAGGATATCCTCCCCACCTATGAGAAGGTGCTTTATCTGGACTGTGACCTGGTGGTGCGGGAGGATGTGGCCAAGCTGTATGATACAGACATCGGAAACCATATGCTGGCGGCGGCAAGGGACCCAGATTTCCTGGGTCAGATTAATGGGGCCAATCCCTCCACCCTGGAATACTGCCAAACCGAGCTGAAAATGAAGGACCCTTATCAATATTTCCAGGCGGGGGTTCTGCTGCTGAATACCAAAGCCATGCGGGAAGCCTATTCCCTGTCCCAATGGCTCACCTTTGCCTCTCACGGTTACAAATACAGTGACCAGGATGTACTGAATCTGTATTGTGAGGGCCGGGTCTACTATCTGGATATGGCCTGGAACCTGATTACCGACTGTGCCCGCTACCGGGTGGAGCATGTGGTCACCTACGCTCCCGCGGAAATTTATAAAACTTATCAAAAAGCCCATGAGGCCCCTAAAATCATTCACTACGCTGGATATATGAAACCCTGGCACCGTCCCGACGAGGATTACGCTTCTGTCTTTTGGGAGTATGCCAGAAAAACCCCCTATTATGAACAGCTGGTATTCCGCATGATGGAGGGCAACGCCTGGCATGTGGCTCATGGTTTGGACGAGCAACGCCGTTGGCAATGGTTAAGGAATCTTCTCGGTCTTCCCCGGAAGGTGGTAGACCATTTCCTGCCAAAAGGGACGGTGGGGAGAGAACGTTTGAAGCGGGTATATCACATCTTTGTAAAGCCAAAATTTGAGGCATAACGGAGGAAACTGCAAATGAATTATGATGTCATTGTAATTGGGGCTGGTTTTTCCGGGGCAGTAACCGCCCAGCAGATGGCCCAGGCGGGCAAAAAGGTGCTTGTTATCGACAAGCGTCCCCAAATTGGTGGAAACATGTATGATGCCCCAGATGAAAATGGAGTATTGGTACATTGGTATGGTCCCCATATTTTCCACACCAATTCCCAACGGGTATGGGAATATGTCCAGCAATTTTCCAAATGGTTTCCCTATGAACACCGTGTCTTGGGCCGCATAGATGGCCAGCTGGTGCCGATTCCCTTCAACTTTAAGTCCCTGGATACCCTGTTCCCAAAAGAAAAAGCCCAGGAGATTCAAAAGAAGCTTCTAGATTTATTCCCGGGACAGCGTACCGCGTCCATCATGTCTCTGCTCAGCGCCAAGGACGAGACCATCCACTCCTTTGGGGAGTTTGTTTTTGAAAAGGTATTCCTCCATTATACCGCCAAACAATGGGGGATGCCCATTGACCAGGTGGACCGTTCGGTGATTGACCGGGTGCCTGTGGTATTGGGATATGATGACCGTTATTTCCAGGACACCTATCAATTTATGCCGGAAAAGGGATATACCCCTATTTTTGAGGCTATGCTGGACAGCCCAAATATCCAAGTCCAGACCAATCGGGAAGCTGGAACCATGCTGAAGCTGGATGAAGTTAATGGCGTTATTTCTCTGGAAGGGACTCCTTTCCAAGGACCTGTTATCTTTACAGGGGCCATTGACCAGCTGTTTGGCTACGCCTACGGACCTTTGCCCTACCGCTCCCTGCGGCTGGATTTCCAGCGGTTAGAAACTACCAGCTTCCAGCCTGCCGCTGTGGTGAACTATCCCAATGAGGAGGACTTCACCCGCATCACCGAGTTTAAAAAACTCAGCGGACAGGAACTGCCTGGTGTGACCACCATTTTGCGGGAATATCCCATGGCCTACGACCCTATGGCCGCCCAGGGGAATACCCCCTATTATGTGATTTCCGACCCGGAAAATCTGGCCTTGTACCAGCGCTATGTGAAGCTGGCTGAAAAATTCCCCAATCTTTTCCTTTGCGGACGGTTGGCGGAATACAAATATTACAATATGGATGGGGCTATCCTTCAAGCCCTGCGCTTGTCCGATTCCCTTCTTGAACGAAAGTCTCTGTAATCTGACTCAAAAAGGGCCGCCGCGGAATCTAAGATTCCGCGGCGGCCCTTTTGTATATTCAGCAGATATAATCGTAGGCCAGCCGCTCTTGTCCCTGCTCCGGCCCAGGTTCTACCAAATAGATGATACCGCAATACTGGTATCCATTCTTTTCCAGCGTTCTTCGCATGGAAAGATTTTCACGGTGGGTATCAATCCGCACGCCCATTCCTCTCTCTTTAGCCAGGGCCTCCAACTGGGTGAGCATCCGCCCCGCTAAACCCTGTCCTTTCCAATCCTCTCTTACCGCCATCCGATGGATACTGGCGTATGGAGAACTTGTGTGCCAAGCCCCTTGAATTTGCTGATAGCTGGGCTCCTCAGCAGTAAAGAAAGCAGCGGAAGCCACAATTTCTTCTCCTATCCTCAGCACCCAAGCCGCTTTTTCCTGAATATCCTGCCGAATTCTTTCCTGACTGGGATACCCACCCTGCCACTGGTTGATTCCTTTTGCTGAAAAATAAGCTTGAGCCTGCTGAATCATCTCCATAATTTGCGGCAAATCTTCCAATTTTCCTTGGCGAAATTCTATCTCCATTTTTTAATTCCTTGCTTCCTCAAATTTTCAGCTGCCGCCAGACAGACTCCACTTTTCCCTTCAAATCCGGGTCCTGAATGGCGTTCTCCGACAGCACCTGCTGGAAGGCTTCCGAAATATCTCCCAGCCACTTGGTGGGCGGAAAGCAGGGACATCCCCCTATAATCCCCTGAAAAATCTCCTGATAGGGAGAGGCGTCCCCGCCTAAAACCTCATAAAGCTGATCCACCAGTTCCGCCAGCTGGGGAATTCCCTCTACTCCCTGAGGTTTCTTTGGAAATACCTCCTCTTTGGAAATCCGCATCTTTTTATGAAAAAAGCCTCGTGTGGTCAGCTCAAAAAAGTCCCCCTGGTCCTTTACCACAATTGGATATGGCCTGCCCCATTTCTCCAGCAGGAAAGCCACAGGGCCAGTTTTCAGCTGTTCCTCATCTATTTTCCGCAGCTCCTCAATTAAAACTTCCTTATCCAGCCTCATCAAAGCTCTCCCCTGTCTGTCAGCAGGCCCTCCTGCTGGTCTTGATACAGTTTATATTCCATAGAGTCCACCAACGCCCGCATAGAGGCGTTGATAATATCCTTTGAGACTCCTACGGTTGTCCACATATGCCTTCCGTCGGAGGACTCAATCAGTACCCGTACCATAGAAGCGGTGGCTTTTCCTGCCTCCATCACACGCACCTTATAGTCAATCAGGCGAACCCCCGCCAGTGTGGGATAAAATACCTCCAAGGCCTTTCGCAGCGCCCGGTCCAGAGCATGAACCGGACCGTCTCCCTCGTCAGCGGTAATCTCGTACCGTTCCCCTACCCGCAGCTTGACCATAGCTGAAGCCATATGCCGGTCCGCCTGATCTTGCTCACCGATGATTCGGAACAGAACCAACTGAAAGAAGGGGGTAAACCGCTTCAGCTGTTTGAGTACCACCAGTTCAAAGCTGGCCGCTGCCGCTTCAAATTGGTAGCCTTCAAATTCCAGTTCCTTTAGGGTATCCACCAGGCGGGCTACCTCCGGCGCGTTTTCCGGCAAATCTGGGAGGAAGGTTTGTACCTTGGCCGCCAGAGCCGCCCGCCCAGCCACCTCGGAAAGGAGAATTTGCCTGCGGTTGCCCACCGCCTCCGGGCTGATATGCTCAAAGGCCGCCGAGTTTTTCATCACCCCGTCCACATGCATACCGCCTTTATGGGCGAAAGCGCTTTCACCCACATAAGCCATCGTATGAGGCAGATGAATGTTGCAGATTTCTGAAATCTGGCGGGCGGCCTGGGTCATCTCCCGCACCCGGTCCGCCGGGATGCAGGGATACCCCTGTTTGAGCTGGAGGTCAGCGATAACGGTAGACAGGTTGGTATTTCCGCACCGCTCCCCAATTCCAATATAAGTCCCCTGCACATGGACCACTCCCCCATGGACCGCCGCCAGGGTATTGGCCACAGCACAGCCAGTGTCATCATGGCAATGAATTCCTATCATTCCAGGGAATTTTTTGCACATCTCCCCCACGATTCCCTGAATTTCATCCGGGAAGCAGCCTCCATTGGTATCACAAAGCACCAACCGATACGCTCCCGCTTCCTGAGCCGCCCTCAGGGTCTGTTCCGCATAGTAGGGGTTTTGCTTGTACCCATCAAAAAAATGTTCCCCATCAAAGAAAACCCGCTTTCCCGCCTTTGTCAGGTAGGAAACCGTGTCATAAATCATCCGCAGGTTTTCCTCCTGGGTGGTTCCCAGCACCTCCCGAACCTGCCACTGAGAACTTTTCCCAAATACCGCCACACACTCCACCCCGGACTCTAAAAGGGCTTGGCAGTTGCGGTCCTGTTCTACCGGCATATTTCTGCGTCTGGTAGAGCCAAAGGCCACCAAACGGGACCTTTCCAGTCCCAGCTCTCTGGCCCGGCGGAAAAACTCCGCATCTTTGGGGTTACTGAAAGGATTTCCCGCCTCAATGTAATCCACCCCCAGCCGGTCCAATACACGGGCGATGTTCAGCTTATCCTCCACCGAAAAGGAAACCGTCTCCCCTTGGGCTCCATCCCGCAGGGTGGAGTCGAAAATCTCTATTTTGCTCACATCTCTCACCTCATCACTGGTTTTTATTTTAGCACAAGCCGCCAAAAATGCAAACCCCCAGCAAAAAGGCTTCTTACTTCTGAACCCTTTTTAGGAGTGCTTGATTCCAAAGCGGTCCCGCATTATAATAAACACATAAAAGTGAGCGTTCTCTGCGCCAAAAATCTCTGGGAAAGGACGGTTTTCGTATGGAAAAATTGAAGCCATTGCAATATTTATGGAGGGACCGGAAAAGAATCCTTGGCCTTCCCATTTCCTTTACCCGCTATTCGCTGACCGAAGACCGGATTTTCGTGGAAGCGGGGCTGCTGAACCTGCGGGCGGAGGAAATTATCCTTTATCGGGTGCGGGATTTAAGCCTGCGCATAGCGTTGTCCCAGCGGATATTCGGGGTGGGCAGCGTCATCATTCAATCTTCTGACAAAAGCAGCCCTGTGCTGGAACTGAAAAATATTAAACAGCCCCGAGAGGTAAAAGAGCTGATACACCAGCAGGTGGAAGCCATGAAGGAAGCCCGGCGCCTGCGGGTAGGTGAGCTTTTGGAAGACAACCCCTCGGAGCAGGAAGTCCCTCTGGACGCTGAATAATTTTTATAAAAAGCCTCCCACCGTATAAACGAGGGAGGCTTTCCGTTTTTACTTCACGCTGATTTTTTCCAGCAGGTCGTTGCGTTCCTTCCATAAACGGTCGGACAAATCCACATAATAGTGGTGGGGGAACTCAAAGCGTTTTACTTCCTCCCACAAGGTATCCACCTGCTCCTTGCAGTACTGCCGAATATCATCCAGGGCGGGAAGGTCGTACACACATTTTCCTTCATCAAAAATTTGTGTCAGGATAGGCTCCGCCCGGAAATTTGTGATGGTTTTTTTCTTCCAGGTAGCCACCGGGTCAAAAATCGTAATGGGTTTGGTGTCATCCACCTGCTCCTCATGGAGGGTCACATAATCCGCAATGGCCTGCCCTGTCTCCCGGTTAAAGAAGCGGTATACATTTTTAAAACAAGGAGTGGTGATTTTCTCGATGCTTTCACTGATTTTGATTTTAGGCAGGAAGGTGTCCCCTTTCTGCACCGCTACCAGCTTGTAAACCCCTCCAAATACCGGGTTGGACTTGCTGGTAATCAGGCTCTCTCCCACACCAAAAATGTCAATCTTGGCGCCCTGCACCAGCAAATCCTGAATGATGTACTCATCCAGAGAATTGGACGCCATAATTTTACAGTCGGTGTACCCCGCTTCATCCAGCATCTTCCGGGCCTTTTTGGACAGATAGGCGATGTCTCCCGAATCAATCCGGACCCCTTTCAAGCGTTTTCCCTGGGGCTTGAGGATTTCATCCGCTACCTTTATGGCGTTGGGGATTCCTGATTGAATCACATTATAGGTATCTACCAAAAAGATACAGTTATCTGGGTAAATCAAAGCGTAATTTTTAAATGCCTCATACTCACTGTCAAACACTTGCACCCAACTGTGGGCCATGGTTCCTACCGCGGGAATCCCATATTCCCGGTCCGCAATGGCGCAGGCGGTAGCGGCACAGCCTCCAATATAGGTGGCTCTGGCGCCTAAAATCGCGGCGTCATAACTGTGAGCCCGCCGGGAGCCAAACTCCGAGATGGGACGCCCTTTCGCCGCCCGGACAATCCGATTGGCCTTGGTGGCCATCAGGGATTGATGGTTGATGGTCAGCAGCACCATGGTCTCAATGAGCTGAGCCTGGATAATGGGACCTTTCACCATCACTACCGGCTCATAGGGGAAAATTGGGGTTCCTTCCTTCATAGACCAGACGCTGCACTTAAACTCAAAATGCAGCAGGTAATCCAAAAATTCCTCGCAGAACTGTCCTTTTTCCCGCAGATACGCAATGTCCTCCTGAGTAAATTTCAGATTCTTCAGATACTCCACCAGCTGCTCCAGCCCGGCAAAGATGGCGAACCCGCCTCCATCCGGTATCTTCCGAAAAAACATGTCGAAAATGGCTTCCCGGTCCTGAAAGCCATATTGGAAATACCCATTTGACATTGTAATCTCATAGAAATCGGTCAGCATGGTCAGGTTGCGCTGTAAATTGGATATCATGTCGCTCACCTCACGGTTAAATTCGCGGCCTATTGCCGCCCCACACAAATTTGTTTTTTATTGTACACCTTTTTTCCCTGGAACGCAAATTTATCCACCCGGCAAAAACTACAAATATTAGACTTGATATTTGTCAAGACATCTATTTTTGATTGCTGTCTTTCTGTTTTATTCCCTCCTCTCCAATCATTTTTGGAGAGCTATAGAATTTTTGCTATTTTCCGCAAGAAAACAATTGATTTCTTGCACAATTATGTTATACTTAAATTGTATGACTGTCCCAAAATCAGCAGGGAGGTTGTTGTATGCGAATCGCGTTGTTCACCGAAACCTATCTGCCCCATGTCAATGGGGTGGTGACCCATGTGAAATCCCTGAAGGACGGCCTAGAAGCTCTTGGACATGAAGTGCTGGTGGTTACAGCGGATGCCACCGCCCAGCGCCATTATATCGCCAATGGGGTTCTCCATTGTCCTGCCCGCACCTCCAAACGTTTTTACGGATACGGGGTGGCTATGCCGCTGTCCACCACCCGCCTAAGACTGGTGCGTCGGTTTCGCCCGGATATTATTCATGTTCATCAGGAGTTTGGGGTTGGGCTGTCTGGAATGATGATTGCCATGCTTCTGGATATCGCCTTAGTATACACCCTGCACACCATGTACGACGAATACGTTTATTATGTGGCCCCTCCGGCTCTGGTTCCCCTGACCACCAAGCTTTCCCATAAATATACAAAGCTGTTCGCTAAATTTGCCCAGGCCCTTACCGGTCCCTCCAAAAAATGTGAGGAGTATTTCCGGCAGGTGGGGATTTACAAACCGGTAAATGTGATTCCCAACCCGGTAGATTTGGACGCCTTTCGCTTGGACGCCCATTCTGAAAACCGGCAAAAGCTCCGTGAGGAGTTTGGATACAGCGAAAACAGTTTTGTGGGCGTTTTTGTGGGGCGCTTGGGCCGGGAAAAAAGTGTGGACCTGCTTTTGGATTACTGGAAAGAGACCTTCTCCCCTGAGGAAAATATCCGGCTGCTTATCATCGGGGATGGGCCTACCCGCCCTGAACTGGAGGAACAGGCCGCCCGTTTGGGTATTTTGGACATGGTGACCTTCGCCGGAAAGATTGAGCATGAGAAAATGCCTCCTTATCTGACAATAGCGGACTTTTACATCACCGCCTCCACCTCTGATACCAATTCCATCTCCATGCTGGAGGGAATGGCCAGTGGGCTTCCTGTATTCCAAATCCAGGACCCGTTGAATGAGGGGCAGGTACGGGACGGTATCAATGGATTTATTTTCCATACCGCTCAGGATATGGGAGATAAAATCCGGGCTTTCCAGGCTATGACACCTCAAGAGAAAAAGAATCTGAGCCAGTCTTGCCGCTGCTCTGTGGAAAATAGTGGTTCCACCGACTTGGCCCAGTATGTAATCCAGGTATATAACCACGCTTTACATGAGAAACGGCGGGCCCAACTGGCCCACCCTTACCTCCATCTGCAATCCAAACTGACTTCCCGTCGGAATCCAGACGAGGATGTTCACCCCTTAAAACTCAAGCTTTATAAAACCCTGCGGCTGCGCCGTAAAAAGGAGTCAAAATAAATGAAAACCAATTATGATATTGCCATCATCGGCGGCGGCATCGGCGGCATTATGGCCGCTTACCGCCTTTCCCAGAAGGACCCTTCCCTTTCTATCGCTTTGTTTGAGAAGGGCAACCCCCTCAGTCGCCGCATCTGCCCCATCATCACCAAAAAAACAAAGGCCTGCATCAACTGCAAATCCTGCGCGATTATGGAGGGAATGGCTGGAGCGGGTGCTTTCTCTGACGGAAAGTACGTCATCAGCACCGAGTATGGCGGCTGGCTCACCGAGTTCCTTCCTGACGAGGTGGTTCTGGACTACATTGAACAGGCGGACCAGATTTTGGTAAGCTTTGGGGCTACCACCGAGCGGTACATGCCCAACAACGAACTGAAAAAGCGGTGTCTGGAATTTGACCTGCATATGAGCCAGGCCCAGCTCAAGCATCTGGGAACAGATTCTAACTTTGACACCATGATGAATCTCATCAATTCCCTGGAAGGGAAAATTGAGATTTTCACCAACACCCAGGTACAAGATGTAGACCGGGATACCCATCAGATTACGGTTGCCGATAAAGACGGAGAAAAAACCTGCAAAGCAGATAAAATCATCTTCGCTGTGGGGCGGGCTGGCAGCTTATTCTTCTCCAGCTGGTGCGAGAAAAATCAGGTAGAGCTTCACAATAACCAGGTGGATATTGGGGTTCGGGTAGAGCTTCCCTCCATGATTTGGGAGGACTTCTCCAAAAAAATCTATGAGCCTAAAATTTGGTACCGTTCTAAACGGTACGGCGACACTACCCGGATGTTCTGCTTCAATGACAGAGGCCAGGTGGTTACCGAAAATACCAACGGTGTCTTGACCGTAAATGGACATAGCTACCGGGACGAAGCCCGCAAAACTAAAAACTCTAATTTCGCCCTGCTTTCCACCACCAATTTCACCCAGCCCTTTAAGGAGCCTATTGAATATGCCCGCCATGTAGCTTCTCTGGCCAACCTCATCAGCGGCGGAAGCGTGCTTGTGCAGCGGCTGGGAGACTTGGAAGCTGGACGCCGTACCGACGAGAAACGCCTGCGTCAAGGTACCGTTCGTCCCACTTTGGATGCTGTCCCAGGGGATTTGAGCCTTTGTATGCCCAAACGTCAGCTGGACAACATCATTGAAACCCTTCACGCTTTGGACCAGATTTCCCCTGGTACCGCCAACTATGACACATTGCTTTATGGCATTGAGTGTAAGTATTATTCCGCTCGTCCCAAAGCCCATGATTTTGAAATTGAGGGATGCCCTGGCATCTACGCTCTGGGAGATGGGGCTGGCTTTACCCGTTCCCTTTCTCAGGCGGCGGCCAATGGCCTGTATGTAGCGGATCTGCTCACCCGTAAATAAAACTTGTCTGACTCTTGCCCATACATGAGCAGGCCCATTGCAAAAGGTACTTTTGCAATGGGCCTGTCTTTTTTGAAGCGCGACTTATCTTAACGACAGTTGGAAGCGCCGCCATTTTTCTTCGCCTGACCAGCTTTCTGGTTAGCAGCGCTGGTGGTGGAAGAAACGCCATTGGAGGTGCTGTTGGACATCCCATTGCTGGCGCTGCTGGGGTTGGTTTTATTGCTGGCGTTTGTGTTGGAACGGTTCATGCTGTTTTTTGCCATAGACATTCACCTCTTTTCCTTTGATTGTATGCTTAGTATGTTCCTTAAAGATGGGTTTATGCAGCCCTCTTTTATCAACCCTCTAAATTTCCAGAAATCCTTCCATACCAAAGTTTCCAGAATCCTTTCTGGCCGATTTGCCGCTAATGTTTACAAATTCTATCTGGATTTTTTCATGTTAAAATAGGTATAATGATAAAAATGTGTGCTCTCACAAACCACACCTTTCTATTAAAATTTGCTTTTCTTCATCTAAAATCCAAAAAAAATTTCCAAGTTTTTCTTATAAACACTTGACTTAACTACACTTCTGTGGTATATTTAAGTCAACATAAAAATAATAATTATTTTCATATTAGGAGGTTCATTTTATGAAAAAGTATGTTTGCACAATCTGCGGTTATGTTTATGAAGGCGAGTCTGCCCCTGAGTTCTGCCCTCAGTGCAAAGCTCCTGCTTCTAAATTCGAGGAGCAGTCTACTGACGCTTTGACTTGGGCGGACGAGCATCGCATCGGTGTAGCCGCTGGCGTTGATCCTGAGATCATCGAGGGCCTGCGCATGAATTTCACCGGTGAGTGCACTGAGGTTGGCATGTATCTGGCTATGGCTCGTCAGGCTCATCGTGAAGGATATCCCGAGGTTGGCCTGTACTATGAGAAGGCTGCTTACGAGGAGGCTGAGCATGCCGCTAAATTCGCTGAGCTGCTGGGCGAGTGTGTCTATGCGGACACCAAGAAGAACTTGGAGCTGCGTGTAGCTGCTGAAAATGGCGCTTGCGATGGCAAGAAGAAACTGGCTGCCAAGGCTAAAGAACTGGGTCTGGATGCAATCCACGACACTGTTCATGAGATGGCTAAGGATGAGGCTCGTCATGGCTGTGGCTTCCAGGGCCTGCTGAACCGTTATTTTGGCAAATAAAGATCCAATCTGATATTATGAGCGGATTGCTCTAGTAAAATAGGACCAAGGCGAAGAAACGCCTTGGTCCTATTGAGTTATACAAAAATAAGGCTTTTAAAGAAATCTAAAAAACACCAAAAGAAAAGGACACCTTTTGGTGTCCTTTTCTTTTGGTGCGGCAGATGGGACTTGAACCCACACGCTCACGCACACGCACCTCAAACGTGCCTGTCTGCCGATTCCAGCACTGCCGCACATCTTAACCGATAAGGTTAACGATGATATTCTACCACGCTTACATAAAATTGTCAACTATAAATTTTACCGAATTATTAAATTGTGAGGTAAAAGAGAATTTTACCTTTACATAGGCAAAGGGTTGTTATATAATAAAAACCAATGCATGAATCGGAAATAGGAGAAGCAAAGATGTACAAAAATATACGGGCGCACCGCCCTCAAAAAAAGAACTATATTTTGCCTTTGCTGTTGATGCTGGCCTTCGCTTTGGTGATTTCGCTGGCTATTGCCACTATTTGGCAGAAGCTGTCCGGAGATGACCAAAAGCTGGCCAGGGCCAGTCAGGCGGAAGCAGAAATGATTGCTCGAAGATCGGAATTAGAGGCTTCCTCCTCCCAGCAGGAAAGCTCGTCGGAAGTGGAACATGCAGCGTCCAGTTCCAGTAAGCCCCAGGAATCCAGCAGTCCTGTTGATGAAACAGGCGCAGTAGCGGAAAATCCCAATCGGGTGAAAAATGATTATTTTGAGGACGCTGTATTTGTAGGAGATTCCATCACCACAGGCATTGAACTGTATGGGATTATGGAAAATACCACTGTCCTGGCCAGTACTGGATTAAACCTTGGAACAGCCTATACCTCTCCTGTTGTAGAGCAGGAAGATGGAACAAAAATCCCTGTGATGGAGGCTCTCAAGCAAAAGGAATACGCCAAGGTCTATATTATGCTTGGGGGAAATGAGGTCCGTGATGAGGATGAGGCTACTTTTATCAGTCGCTACACCCAGCTTTTGGAGGACATGAAGGCACAGCAGCCAAATGCCATTATTTATGTGCAGTCTATCCTTCCGGTGACCAAAAACAATAATTACCAAATGGATAATACCCGCATTGACCAGTTTAATCAAGCTTTAAAGGAGCTGTGTCAAGAGCAGGAAGTATATTATTTGGATGTGGCCTCCTGCATGAAAAATGAGGAAGGCGCTCTGCCGGATGAAGCGTCCCCAGCGGACGGGATGCATTTCGGTCCTGAGTATTATCAGAAATGGTTTACCTATCTGCGGTCCCATACAGTGGATGCGGCCCAGTAAACTACAATCTAACAATAACTGGAGGTAAGACATATGAATATGAAAAAATTGGTTGTGATGGGATTGGCGGGTCTTCTGTGCCTGAGTTTTGTGGCCTGTTCCAAGAGTGAGGGAGGCTCCAAGCAGCCCTCTGCGGCGGATGTGGTGAAGGCTGTGGCGGAGCAGGTGACCTTCAAAGACGCTATGACCGAAGGGGACGATGCTATGTTCTCCGCCCGATATAATTTAGATTCAGAACTGGTAGAGGACAAGGCTATGTATGTAGGAACCTTGGCTACTGCTGAGGAAATCACCGTCATCAAGGTGAAAGACGCTGGGGATGTGCAAGCCGCTAAAGACGCTGTAAACGCTCATTTAGAAGACCAAAAGACCGCTTTCGAGAATTATATTCCTGAGGAGATGCCTAAAATTGAAAACGCCCTGGTTCTCACCCAAGGCAACTATGTACTGTTGGCGGTAGCCGATGACACTTCAAAGGTCAAAGAAACTTTTGAAGCTCAGTTCTAAATCGACTGCTCTCCTTTCTAATTCCGTTAAAAAATCCGGCTGTTGTGGTAATATCCACAGGCCGGATTTTTTATAGTCTAAAAGCCATCAGCTTAGGGCTGATGGCTTTTATGGCTGTTTTATATTCTTTTGAAAGACTTCGATGCTTCCTCAAGGTCAGTTTTTCGCATACTCCCTCAGGAATTTCAAAATTTCAGGGGTTCTGGGCGGGCAGCCAGGCAGACTGTGTTTCATACCACAGGTACACTTGCCTACTCCAAGTTCCCCGCTCTGCCCCTCATAACCCTGTCCAATGCAGACAGGATTTCTTACAAACTCATTCAGCCAGCCCTCATCATCCAAACGGGCAAAGGCCTGAATCAGATTGGCATAGCAAGCGGAGCAGGCCTCCTTAGGACGGGCGGCCTTGGCCAGCTTCTGCACCTTTCTGGAGGAGGTTGGGCGGGCGATGGTGGTATCACGGTTCAGCTCCACAATGTCCGCATGCTCAATATCGCTGCTTCCAACACCGATTTCCTCCGCGATTTTGATATACTCAATATCGTGAGGCTCATATCCCATATTGGAGGCGATATAGCTGTCAATCAGGACTGGGTCTGTACCGCAGAACATCCGGTTCATCCGAACAGGGTTTCCGCCTTCCTCAAAGTCCAAATCCCCGCAGATGCCATCCCCCAAGATAAACTGGGGTTTGATAACCTTATTCAGATAGGCAATAGGGCGGTCCAGGCCCAGGGCATGGAAGTGGCGTTTCTCACGGTCGGAAATACAGCCCTTCATGTTCTTCAAGGCTCCAGTAACAATGGTCTGACAATGCCCCTTCAAAACGGGCATATTGATGAGGAAGTCCACCTCCAAAGCCTTATTGCAGACCTCCATATTGATGCCGCCATAAGACTTGACAGTGACACTGTCCCCTTTTGTGTCAAACAAGGGAACCTTGTATTTTCTGGAGACATCCTCAAAACCGCAGACCTTAAAGGCCCGTTTGGTGCTGTCCCCTACCCAGGAACCCTCCAAAATCAGAATATTGTTGTGTCCATGGGCTTGCAGATACTCAATGGTAGCCGCTACAATTTCAATATGTGTGGTGGCGCCGGTTTCCGCGGGCTTAGCAACCACTAGATTCGGTTTAAGCCCGACCAGAGCCCCTTTCGGAATCATCTGGTCGAGCTTAGCCGCTTCTAACAGTTCCTTCGTCATCCGCATAGGGTCGTCGCCGTAGGTGACGATGATTCTGTTATCCATATTACCTCTTTAAAATCAGCTTATTTGTTCACAACGTTGATGGGGTTGCCATCGATGAACGCCTTCAGGTCCGCCACAGCGATATCCATCAAGCGCTGACGGCTCTCCTTGGGAGCCCAAGAGATGTGTGGAGTGATGATGCAGTTTTTCGCCTTCAGCAGCGGGTTGTCGCCCTTGATAGGCTCAGTGGAAACAACGTCCAGACCAGCGGCGTAAACCTTGCCGGAGTTCAGAGCGTCGGCCAAATCCTGCTCCACGATCAGGGGACCACGGGAGTTGTTCAGGATGATGACACCGTCTTTCATCTTGGCGATGTTGTCCTTGTTGATGATGCCCTGGGTCTCAGGGAACAGCGGGCAGTGCAGAGCGATGACATCGGAGGTCTTCAGCAGGGTGTCCAGATCCACATACTCGGCAATAGCCTTGCCAGAATCGTTGGGATAGGAATCATAAGCGATAACCTTCATGTTCAGAGCCTTGGCGATGCGGCCGGTAGCCTGACCGATACGGCCAAAGCCGATGATACCCATGGTCTTGTTAGCCAGCTCAATCAGCGGGAAGTCCCAGAAGCACCAGTCATCATTGTTCTCCCAGCGGCCAGCGTGAACAGCGTCGCTGTGATGGGCAACATGATGGCAGATTTCCAGCAGCATAGCGATGGCGAACTGTCCAACAGCGTCGGTGCCATAGGTGGGGATGTTGCAGACAGGGATTCCACGCTCTTTGGCGGTGGTGTAATCCACAACATTGTAACCGGTAGCCAGAACGCCGATGTACTTGATGCTGGGGCAAGCGTCCAGGGTAGCCTTGCTGATGGGAACTTTATTCACAATAACAGCGTCAGCGTCACCAATACGTTTGATGATTTCAGCATCCTCATAAGGGGTGCGGTCATAAACAGTCAGCTCACCCAGCTGCTCAAAGCCCTCCCAGCTCAGATCGCCGGGGTTCTCAGTATAACCATCCAGAATAACGATTTTCATGGGGATCGTCCTCCTTAAATTAGAATTTTAGGGAAACCCCAAACCAGGTGCTTGTCCTGATTTGGGAACAACCAACGGCTTAAATTAGTCCTCTACCAGAGCCCAAGCCCGGTTGATGACACGCTTGGTGTTGGCCAGGATGATATCCGCGTCCTCATCACCGAAAGGAGTAACCTCCATGGACAGGACATAAGGATTCTCAGCGTTGAAGAAGCCTTCCTCTTTCAGGACGGTGAAGTAATCCGCCAGCTGAGCCACATCATTGGCGCTGTCGGGGAAGCCGAAGCGGGGATGCTTGTCGCCGTAAGCGGGATAGCCCTCTTTCACCACCGCGTTGCCCAGATGGAAGTGGGTGATGTAAGGACGGCAGGTCTGAATCACGAATTTGCTGGTCTCATAGGTGGTGGGGAAGTGAGACAGGTCCACCATCAGGCCAAAGTTGCTGTGGGTGGTACGCATATCAGCGGCGAACTGAGCAGCATAAGGAGCAGGACCAATCAGAGCGGCCTTGTCCATATCAAAGTCGAAAACCTCCAGCTCTACCATCATGCCCTTCTTGGCGGCATAATCGCAGACATTGCGGGTGGTCTTCAGCAGCTGAGCGTAAGCCTGGTCTTTGGTCTCAGGCTCCCATTTACCGGCCAGGAAAGCGATTCCCTTAGCGCCCAGGTACTCAGCCTCATCAACAGCCTCAATCAAGGTAGCCTCAGCCTTCTTGCGGCCTTCCTCATCAATATCGTTGGGGTTCAGCTTGGGTCCCAGCAGACGGGGCTGAGCGCCATAGCAAACCTTCAGATGGGACTGCTCCAACATAGCCTTAGCCTTTACACGGGTCTCGTCATCCATCTTGCAGACCTCGATGGCATCGAAGAAATCATCGCAAGCGATGGTCTTGATGGAATCCAGAACGCTCTTAGCGGAGGCGGGGTGGCTCATCCACTGAATGGTACCCACTTGGAAATACTTATGAATAGACTCTCTCATGTGAAACGCATCCTTTCCACATGGCGGTAGGCCATGCCTTTATAAATTTGCATTAATATGCTATGCATATTATACCATATTTCTCTTTAAAATGGAACAGCCTGCTTCTTGTGGGACAGCACAAATCGCATTTTTTATCTTTGTGCTTTAGCACAAATTCCATAAGAAGCAAAATTCTGGTAAAACCCAGCTTGCCACCAGAGCCTTTTCATGGCCCTGGTGGCAGGGAATCAATTTAAATTCTATGCTGATACTTACGCAATTAAGCGTTGCGGATCTCGGCGGGGAACAGCTCCTCGTCGGTAGGAATCTTGGGCTCCACAGGCATGGACACGGTGGTGGTGTTCACGATGTCGTGCCAAGTCAGGTTGTTGCAGGTGCTGTTGTGACCCCAAGTAGCGCAGCCCAGAGACATGGTGATGGGCAGACCATTGAAGAACGCACCGGAGTTACCCAGAGCCTGAGGCTGGTTAACCAGGATACGGGCAACATGCATACGAGCGCCGATTTCACGAATCTGAGCCTCGTTCTTGGTGTGGATACCGCAGGAGTGACCATTGCCCTGATAATCCAGAACCTTCTGCATCTTGGACAGACCATCCTCGAAGTCTTTGCACTTGATGAGGGTGGTGATGGGGGACAATTTCTCACCGGTGAAGGGATGCTCATGACCGAAGCCATCGTTCTCCTCAACCAGAATCCATTTCACATCAGCGGGAGCCTCGATACCAGCAACCTCCAGAATCTGAGCGGCGGTCTTACCGGTAATCATACGGTTCAGGTTGTGGTTGGCGGGCCACTCAGGCCAAATGGTCTGTTGGAAGCTGGCTTTCTTATCAGCGGGAATCATGAAGGCGCCTTCAGCTTTGCAAGCCTCTACAAACTTGTCATAAACCTTCTCATTGACAACGGCGCTGTTCTCGGAAGAGCAGGAAGAAGCGTTATCAAAGGTCTTGGACTGCATGATCTTGTGAGCGGCGTCAGCCAGATCAGCGGACTCGTCGATATAGGTGGTAACGTTACCAGTACCTACACCGATAGTAGGAGTACCGGAGCTGTAAGCAGCACGAACCATTGGGGTACCACCGGTAGCTACTACGAAGTCAGCCTGTTTCATCAGCTGAGCGGAAGCCTCAACAGCTACATACTCAGGCTCGATGCACTGAACCAGATCCTCGGGAGCGTCATATTTCTTCAGAACCTCACGGATGTAGTTCACAACAAACTGGCAGGTCTTCTTTCCATGAGGATGAGGAGCCATAACCAGAGCGTTGCGGCTCTTCAGAACCCACAGGGTCTTTACGATAGGAGTAGCCTCACCGTTGGTAACAGGAATCAAAGCGCCGATAACGCCCATAGGTTTCACAAAGGTCATGGTGTTCTTGATGGGATCCTGAGAGATGATGCCAACAGAACGCTCATCCTTCATCTGGGACCAAACGCCGATCGCCTTATTGCGGATCTTGTTGAATTTATCCTGGAATACACCGATTTTAGACTCGTCAATCAGCATCTGAGCGGCGGTCTTGCGGAACTCCTCGTTGCAAGCAGCCCAAGCCACAGCAGCGCACAGAGTATCTACTTTCTTCTGGTCGTAGCCCTCAGCCACCTTCTGAGCAGCTTTCGCTTTCTCAACCAAACCGGCTACATATTCTTGGTAGTTGATGTCTTTCTTTTCCATGACTTCAAATCTCCCATCTTTTAAAAAATTTATGTGGTACGGCCAGGGGGTTGCCCCCCAGCCGTTTAGACCTACGAGTTTATTTAATTATTTCTTGGGCTCACGGGGTTTGAGGAACTTCTCGGGGATCTTATACAGGCCACCGGACCACTCCACCAGCTCTTGCAGGTTCTTGGCAGCCAGCCGCTCACGGGTCGCCTCGGAAGGATCGATGCCCAGATCCTCTGGGAACATCACCTTGCCGGCAGCACGCAGCTCTTTGATTTCCTTGTCGGTGATGGTGTGTCCGATCGGAGTATCGCCAGCCACCGCGGCAATCAATTTCTTGCGCTCCTCCAGGTTCTCCGCCATGTACAGATAGGACAAACCAATCTCAGTAATCAGATGGGTTACGTCATCTCCGTAAATCATAACAGGAGCCTCTGGGAATCCAGCTTTCTTACCTACTTCAACAGCGTCCAGCTGCTCAACGAAGGTGGGTTTGCCCTTAATGGTGGTGCGCACCATCTGGGTAACCAGTTTACGGCCTCTGGCCATAGGATCATTATGATCCAGAATCATATTGTTCCAAGGAGTGGAGGAATGACGACGTCCATTGGGGTTGGAGCCCATGTTGGGTGCGCCGCCGAATCCGGTGATACGGCCCTGGGTAACGGTAGAGGAGTTACCAACAGCGTCCATCTGCAAGGTGGAACCGGTGAACATATCCATACCATACAGGCCTGCCATCTGGGCGTAGCAACGGTTGGAACGGAGTCTGCCGTCTTTTCCGGTAAAGAAGATGTCAGGACGGGCAGCTACATAATCGCCCATACCAGCCTCAGAACCGAAGGCCACAACACTCTCTACCCAGCCGGTTTCGATGGCGGGAATCATCGCAGGGATGGGGTTGGCTACCCAGTTGCGGCAAATCTTTCCCTTCAGGCCCAGCTCCTCGCCGTAGGTGGGGAGCAGCAGCTCGATAGCGGCGGTGTTAAAGCCGATACCATGGTTCATGCGGGTTACCAGATGTTTGGCGTAGATGCCCTTAATGGCCATCATACCTTGCAGTACGTGAACATCCTTGATGATGGCAGGGTCACGGGTCATCAGAGGCTCAATAGCGTAAGGAACCTCGGTTTCCACCACGAAGTCTACCCACTCGCCAGGGATATCCACACGGGTAACCTTATCCACAATCTTATTGACCTGGCAGATTACGATACCATCTTTGAAAGCGGCTGCCTCAACGATGGTGGGGGTCTCCTCGGTGTTGGCGCCGGTATAAAGATTTCCGTCTTTATCCGCCTCGTCCGCCACTACCAGGGCCACCTTGGGGATCAGGTCGGTGAACATCCGGCTGTACAGCTCCAGATAAGTATGTATCGCGCCCACATGGACGGTACCAGCATCAATCATATCAGAAATCCGAGTAGCGGAGTTTCCAGAGAAGGAAAAGTCCAAATCCCGGGCGATGCCCAGCTCAAACAGATCCAGATGTTCTTTCAGCTGAGGAGCGGACAGGACCATATGCAGATCATGAACCACTTTGGGGTCCACCTTGCACAGCGCCTTGGCCAAAGTCTCAGCCTGTTTCTGATTGTCGCCCTCGATGGCGACGATGTCACCTGGACGAATGACGGCTTCCAGTAATTTAACAATATTTTCCTCGGGAAGAACCTTGCCGTTCGCCAGGGAAGCGGCGGCTTGCAAGCGGGCAACCTTCTCTTTGCGTTGGGTGTCCCAAGCTCTCTCAGATTTTTGAATCATCTTACGTTTCCCTTCCTTTACAAATGAAATATGTGATGGGGAAAATCCCCCTCTTTCACTAAATGTTCCCACAACGCCTCTTGTCATCTTCCCCCTCTCCGTGCTATAATTCCTTTTATAATTTAACTTAAAGGGGGATGCTGATTGAAACTAATCCAAATGCAATACTTTCGAGCGGTGTGTAAATATAACAATATTACCAAAGCGGCGGCTGAGCTGCATATCACCCAGCCTTCCATCTCCAACGCCATCAAGGATTTGGAGGAGGAGTTTGGTGTCAATCTGTTTTATCGTCTGAGCAAAGGCATCTCCCTGACGGATGAAGGACACATCTTTTTGGAACGGGCCTCAAAAATCCTGGACAGTGTGGATGAACTCAGCGCTCTGATGAGCAGCCTGAGCAATCGGGCCCAGGGAGTGAAGATTGGTGTTCCGCCTATGATCAGCACCATCCTTTTTCCTCAGATGTTCCAGCAGTTCCGCAAGCTTTATCCAGATGTTACCCTCACCATTAACGAGCAGGGTTCCAGTCATTTGCGGGAGCTTGTGGCGGATGGAAGTCTGGATGTAGCTATTATTTCCACCAGCGCCCAAGACAGCATGAATTTTGAACGGGTGAACATTCAGGATACTGAGATTTTGTTCTGCGTCTCCAAGGGACATCCCCTAGCGCAAGCATCCAGTGTCACAGTAAACCTGATTCAGCAGGAACCTTTGGTTCTCCTCCGGGAGGACTCCTATCAGACCATTGCCATCAAGAAATTATACAAAAAGTATGGTGTCACTCCCAACGTAATCCTGTATTCCAACCAAATCCACGCTATCAAGGAATTGGTAGCCAACGGCTCCGCCTCCACGGTATTTTTTCGGGGTGTTGTGGCGCCTGTGGATGGAATCGTTGAGATTCCCTTTGAGGAACCCATCATCGTCAAGCTGGACCTGAT
Organism: uncultured Anaerotruncus sp.; assembly: GCA_944385965.1. Lineage (GTDB taxonomy): Bacteria > Bacillota > Clostridia > Oscillospirales > Ruminococcaceae > Anaerotruncus. The sequence continues at coordinate 21,466 of CALWZG010000022.1, read as the reverse complement.
CTGGAATAAGAATCATCATCTGCACAGCGATGTGGCAAAGTTCATTGACTTTACCCGCGGCTACCAGCCGGAATGACCCTTTTCCCTGTTTGTTAATCTCTCGACATTCTTATTGTAGTCCTCTTTGGAGGGTTTGTAAAATATTTTTTTGCTATGATGTAATAGCTTTTCTTGTTTTCATTGTTTATATTTTGAGATAACATATCTTCTATTTTATGCAATATATACTAAATTCAAAAAATCCTGACACTTTGTAAGGGTGTCAGGATTTTTTATATGAAAAGCCGCCTTGTATCTTTGAGTTTCCTATATTATTATATATTTAATAAGTAGAAAGACTTCAATTCCAGAGAAGGAAAGGACCCGGCTATGACCAAAATTCATTTCATTGTCCCTTATCCAGAACTAGAGGAAAAGGTAAACAGAATCTTTAACAATCATCCCCAGAGCGGACACTTGCAGAAAACGGTCTCGGTAATCACCTCTGAACGTTTTTCAGACCTTTCTTCCAACGCTCTGGACTGCGATGTGGTCATTGCCCGAGGCTACGCCGCCGAACAGCTTAAACAGGCTGGTATCCAAGCCCCTGTGGTGGAACTGCCTATTACAGGCTACGACGTAATCCACTGCTTATACAATTGTGTCCAAAGATTCCATCCTAAAAAAATTGCTCTTGTGGGGCCCTTTGGCCGAAGCTGTGGCCATATGGATTTGAGCAGTATTTTTGGATGTGAGATCCGGGTATTTACCCCTAAAAATTTTGAAGGTATTGACGAAGCCCTGGAATCCGCCATCGAACATGGCTGTGATATGGTATTGGGAATCTACTCTGTGCATCTACGGGCGATTCAATACCGGATTCCATCGGTGGTGGTGGAGTTAAGCGACAACGCCATCCTGGACGCTATTGACACCGCCCTCCGGACAGTGAAATTAGTGGCCCATGAACGGGAAAAAAGTGAGCTGCACAAGGCCCTGATTCAAAGCATCAAAGATGGGTTTCTTTATGTCACACCTCAGCGGCGTATTTCCATTGCCAATAAAACCGCCGAAAAAATCGCCTCCCCTTCTTCTCATCCCTTGGTGGGGCGTAAGGTAGCGGAGGCTTTTCCCTTTATGAAGGAAGACCTTTCCATGGCCTTGTCAGGAAGTGATTTGCCATCACAATTATACAAATTGGAAAACGGGTCCGCTTATCTGGCATCCTTCACCCCTATACAGGTTTCGGGAGAAACCTCTGGCGTTATGGTCACCCTTCAAAATGTTTCCACAATCCAGCAAAACGAAACCCAGATTCGCAAAAAGCTGGGAGACAAAGGATTGCGGGCCAGATACCAATTTCCTGACATCATCCATAAAAGCAAAGCCATGGATGAGGTGATTCATCTTGCACAAAAATACGCGGCAGTTTCCTCCAATGTGCTGATTGTGGGGGAAACCGGTACCGGTAAAGAACTGGTGGCCCAAAGCATCCACAACGCCAGCCCCCGCCGGGACCAGCCTTTTGTGGCGGTGAACTGCGCCGCCCTGCCGGAAAACCTTTTGGAAAGTGAACTGTTCGGCTATGTGGAAGGTGCCTTCACCGGCACCATGAAGGGCGGAAAAACTGGTTTGTTTGAATTGGCCAATAATGGTGTTCTGTTTTTGGACGAGATTTCTGAGATTCCTTTAGGGTTTCAAAGCAAGTTATTGCGGGTGCTTCAGGAAAATGAGATTCGCCGGGTGGGAGATGACCGGGTCATCTCCATTGATGTGCGGGTTATCGCCGCCACCAACCGGAATCTCAAAGAACAGGTGGAACGTGGGGCCTTCCGACGTGACCTGCTTTTCCGTTTGGAAATCCTCAAGCTGTACATTCCCCCGCTGCGCCGCCGCCAGGAGGACATTCCTCTCCTGTTCCAGCATTTCATCGGCCAGTATAACCAACAGTTTGGGGGATGTATCCGTCAAATCTCTCCAGAAGCCCTTTCTATTCTGGAGGCCTTCCCCTTCTCCGGAAATATCCGGGAATTGAAAAATGTGGCTGAACGCCTGAGCGTTAACTGCAAAGGAGACTCCATCATTAAAGAGCAGCAGATGCGGGAGGCCCTTTATCCCCGGGATGTGGAAGTTGAACCGGGAAAATCTTTTCTGCTTCATTCCCCTGAAAGCGAGCAGGCCCATATTCAGCAAGCTTTGGAGGAATGCGGTTATAATCAAAGCCAGGCGGCCAAGCTACTGGGCATCAATCGCTCCACCTTATGGCGAAAAATGCAAAAATATAATCTTCGCTGATATGGTTCTTATGCACTCCATCAAATATTGTTCATTTGTTGCAACAGTTGATGCAAAATGCATCAACTGTTTTTATTTGTTTTATCTTGCAAAGCTGTTCATAGTTTTGAAATGGATTTTGGAGAAATTTTTTATTTCTTTTGATTTTGCCTAAAAACAGCCTGTTTTTTCTAATGGCTTTATAAATTTTTCCTATATAATCTCTTGCTCACTTCTTTTTGGCACGCAAATTGCTTATTTATTAACAAACAGGTTTTTACCGCACACGTAAAAACCATCCGAATCATGTGAGTGATGTTTAAATCCCACACCCAAAAGCTGAATTTTTGAAAAGGAGGGTATGGACCAATTGTATTACAACTGAGGGGATTCGGAATGATTGCTTTTCACGGGGCCATAAACAGGGGAGTATACCGTTCTGGTTTAAAAGACCTTTCGGTTGTTAGTGAATTGGAGCTGCGTGAAAGTGTTTAACAAAATTGAGGAGGCGTATATTATGTCCACAACGTACATACTCGTTGTCTTCGCAATCGTAATCGTAGCGATGATCGTCTTGATCGCAAAGTTCAAGGTAAACGCGGTTACCAGCTTGCTGCTGGCTGCCATTGTATTGGGCGTTGCGATTGGGACCCCGCTTGGCGATATGGAATCAACCATCAATGGTGCCTTTGCCAGTACCATTGAAGATATCGGAATTGTAATCTTATTAGGTTGTATTCTTGGAAAAATGCTGGAGGAAACTGGTGCTGCTCAGGCGATTTGTACCTCCGCTATCAAAATCGTTGGCCAGAAAAATGTAATCTGGGCCATCGCGTTCTCCGCTTTTGTTCTGGGTATCCCTGTATTCTCTGATACTGTAACCATCCTGTTGACCCCCATCGTTTCCAAATTGGCTGTGGAAACTGGTGTTTCCATGATGGCTTATGGTTCCGCTCTGTCGGTAGGCGCTCAGATTACCCACGCTCTGGTTCCTCCCACTCCTGGACCTCTGGCCGCTGCCGCCGCTTTAGGTGTACCTTTAGGGCAGGCTATCCTGTGGGGCCTGATTGTTTCTTTCCCCGCTCTGATTACCACCGTTTTCTGGTGCAAATTTATCGGTTTCAAAGAGATGGTCTATCCTAAAAAAGAATACATGAAGGATGAGCCTGAGAATGTACAGCTTCCTTCCACAACTTTGGCTTATATGCCCATCGTGGTTCCCCTGCTTTTGATCGTTCTTCAGAACATCTTCACACAAACTATGCCTGATTCCGGCATTACTTCCGCGTTCATGTTCATCGGTTCTCCTTTGTGCGCCCTGCTGATCGGTTGCGTTTTGGCTATGATGCTGACTGGTCCCCGTTGGCACACCAAGGAAGTTCTGAGTGACTGGGTAGACGATTCTATGTCTTCTGCTGCTATGCCTCTGTTCATCACTGGTATGGGTGGCGCTCTGGCCGCTTTCGTTAAAAACGCTGGTGTGGCTGAGAAAATCGCTCAGGGAATCGTAGACGCTGGTGTTCCTGGTTTGATTCTGCCCATCATCTTGGCGATTCTGCTCCATGTTATCACTGGTTCTACCACTTTGGCGGTTTTGACTGCGGCTCAGATGACCCAGCCTATGCTGTCCACTTTGGGTATTACCCCACTTTCCGCTTTCCTGGCTTGCGCCGCTGGAAGCTTCGTATTCAAACATGGTAACAGCTCCGCTTTCTGGGTTGGAACTTCCATGGCTAATATGAGCTTTACTCAAGGCCTGAAGAGCATCGGCGGTGGTTGTACCGTAGCTGGTTTGACCGCTTGCGTTTGCACCTTCATCCTGAACGCTGTTGGCGTTATCTGATTTGGGTTTTTAAAAAATCCCTTGGCCTTACGGCTAAGGGATTTTTCTTTTTCCTGAAAATAGGGTTAAGTTTACTCAGCTCCCAAATCCCGGTAATTCTTCTGGGGCCGCCAGTCCCAACGCCGCCGCTTTCTCTCTCAAAGCAGCATAAACTTCCGCTTTTGTAGCTTGGTAATAGGGTTCTACAAAGCATAAGCCAATACAGCAAGCTAAAAAGCCTAAAATCATCCAGCCAATAAAGGATAAATCCAATAAAAACAGCTTTGCTCGTTCTCCCTGTGTCATTTGCTTGCTCAATCGCAGCGCACGGCGCCAATCCAAATCTGGAGATTCTGTCAGAAGATACGGCACCATGGAGTAGGTATAATACTGAATGGCCAAGGGAATCGCTGACAGGAGGGAAAGCACCCCGCCTAAAGCCAATAAAGCCGCTCCTGTATATGTTTCACCTAATCCTTTATATAGTCCTCCAATAATCAGCAGGGCTACCCCTGGCACACTCCAACTGTAAATATATACATCTTGAATTGCCATCACCTTTACCAGATTCAAATAACGTTTCTGCCCCTGAGTAAATCCAAAAAACAAACGCTCAAATCGACTCTCCCGGTATCTGCTTTCCATAAAGAAGCGATTGCGCCCTACATAAACTGGGTTCACCAGAAAAAATCTCATGCCCAAGCTGAACACTACTCCCAGCAAAAGCGCTACACCCAAAATCGTGAACACCGTGAAAAGTTCTTGCGGATTCCTATATATGGGAAGGTCAAAGGATACATTGAAAACTTTTCCCAAGCTGGTATGGATATTCCCCACAAAACTTGTACACAAGCAAACCACAAAAGCCATCCAATAATATCTTCGCAGTGCCCTTTTAGCCTCCTGCTTTACCAATCCTACATCCCACATGATAAATCCTCCATTCCTTTGCTGCTTTTTTATAAGTATATCATAAATTAAATTTTACTGCAAAATATCTTGACATTATTACAAAATCCATGTATTATATAAATAAATAATAATTATTATCAATTTTATCACATTAAAGGGATTAGACTATGAAATATTCTAGGCAAAGAGAACTGGTACGACGAGTGGTCTATCAAAATTTGACCCATCCCACCGCGGATGACATCTACTCCTTAGTGCGTATGGAGGACCCCAATATCAGTTTGGGAACGGTCTACCGAAATCTAAATCTTTTGGTCGAACAGGGCAAGATTCTTAAAATCCAAATTCCCCATGGTTCTGACCGGTTTGATGGACGTCTGGACCCCCACCATCATCTGGTTTGTGAAAAATGCGGCCAGGTTTTCGATATTGGTTTTCCCAACGCAAAAAAACTGGAAGCTTTAATTATGGAGCAGCCGGATTTTGCGGTTACGGGATATCATTTGTTACTTTATGGTGTTTGTCATAAGTGCGAGCATCAGGGACAAACACCCATTTAGAAAGGAGATTATTTATATGCAATTGAAAGGTTCAAAGACAGAAGCAAACCTCCTGGCCGCTTTCTCTGGTGAGTCTCAAGCGAGAAACAAATATACTTATTATGCCTCAAAAGCCAGAAAGGAAGGCTTTGTACAGATTGCCAACCTGTTCCTGGAAACCGCTGACAATGAAAAGGAGCACGCTAAAATCTGGTTTAAGCTGCTGCATGATGGGATTCCCGATACAGCCGCCTGCTTAGCGGACGCTGCCGCCGGTGAGAACTACGAGTGGACTGATATGTATGCCACCTTCGCCAAAGAGGCCCGTGAGGAAGGCTTTGACCATATTGCTTACCTCTTTGAGGAAGTTGGCAAAATCGAAAAAGAACATGAGGAGCGTTATCGGGCTTTGCTGAAAAATATTGATACCCAGCAGGTGTTCCAGCGTACTGGTGTCATGATTTGGCAATGCTCCAACTGCGGACATATTCATGTGGGGGAGGCGGCTCCTGAGGTTTGCCCTGTCTGCGCTCATCCCCAGGCTTATTTCCAGCTGCAAGCGAAAAACTATTAAGACATCCATTTTAGGGTGGGGGAATTCCCCCACCCTTTTGTTTTATGAAATCCCTTGCCGCGTTTCCAGATTTAGGGTATACTGAGAGAGGGTTTGGATGAGGGTGACCAGCCCAACCAAAAATTATCAGAGGAGGAGCTGTGTTATATGGATTGGATTCATGGAGCGGTATTTTACCATATTTATCCCTTGGGGTTTTGCGGTGCCCCGGAAAAAAATAATTGGTCTGAACCAGTCCAGCGGCTGGAAAAGCTGCGGGACTGGATTCCCCACCTGCGGGAGCTGGGGGTCAATGCCCTTTATTTAGGGCCTGTGTTCGAGTCCTCAGAGCATGGATATGACACCAGGGACTATTACACCATAGACCGTCGTCTGGGGGATAACGCCCATTTCAAAGCCCTCTGCCAAACACTTCACGAAAATGGAATCCGCATCGTTCTGGATGGAGTTTTTAACCATGTCGGCAGAGAATTCTGGGCGTTTCGGGATGTACAGGAAAAGCTTCAAAGCTCTCCCTACTGCTCCTGGTTCCATAACCTGAATTTCGGCGGGGGCAGCCCTATGGGGGATCCCTTCTGGTATGAGGGGTGGCAGGGCCACTACAATCTGGTGAAGCTGAATCTGCGCAATCCCCAGGTTGTCCAGCATCTTCTGGACGCTGTGGGTATGTGGATGGACGAGTTTGGGATTGATGGCCTGCGCTTGGACGCCGCCGACTGTGTGGATCTGGACTTTTTCCGTCAGCTTCGGGCGTTCACCAAAAGCAAACGCTCTGATTTTTGGCTGATGGGCGAAATCATCCATGGTGACTATAACCGGTGGGCCAATCCAGAATTGTTGGATTCGGTGACCAATTATGAGTGTCGGAAAGGGCTTTACTCCTCCCACAACGATAAAAATTATTTTGAAATCGCCTATTCCCTCAACCGACAATTCGGCGGGAATGGAGGGCTTTATCGGAACTTATGGCTCTACAACTTTGTGGATAACCACGATGTAGACCGACTGGGAAGCACCTTGAAGGACCCCCGCCTGCTGGAGAATGTGTATACCCTTCTGTACACCATGCCGGGCGCCCCTTCTATTTATTACGGAAGTGAGTGGGGAATCAAAGGAACCCATCACAACGGTTCTGACCGGGATTTGCGGCCCTGCCTGGAGCTTGGTGCTGTTCCTGAGGCCAATGAACGCCTCTGCGCCCATCTGCAACGGCTGGGACGTATCCACCAGGGACTGCGGGCTCTGCGGTATGGTGGGTACGAGCAGCGAATGGTGAAAAACCAGCAATATGCCTTCTGTCGGATGGCGGACAATCACCGGGTTTATGTGGCGCTGAATCTGGCGGAACATCCAGAGTATGTGGAGTTCCATGTGGATGACACCCCTCTGGTGGATGTTTTCACCGGTACCCGTTTTGAGACCAATGACGGCAACCTGAAACTGGAACTTCCCGCCTTTGGAAGCCGGATTTTAGTTTCCTCCCAGGAGTTTGAGGCCTTGGGAACATTAGAGCTTTCTCAACCCATTTCCCAGCCCCCGGAGGAAATCAAGGTTCTTCCGCCCCAGGAACGGGAACTGAAAATCGGCCGGTACCGCCACTTCAAAGGAAATGAGTACGAGGTGATTGGGCTGGCCAAACACAGTGAAACCCAGGAAGAACTGGTAGTCTATCGGGCGCTTTATGGAGACTTCGGTCTGTGGGTCCGCCCAAAAGAGATGTTTTTAGGCACAGTGGAACGTGATGGAAAAACCATGGAACGGTTCACCTATCTCGGAAATTAAGTTTTGAAAATGGCCCCCTCTGGTGTTTACCAGAGGGGGCCATTTTTACTTCTCTTTTCCTTTTTACGCAGTCAGCTCCGCTGTCTTTGCCTTCACAAGGGCCAGCAGCTCTTTGGGCTGCACCTCCACCTGAGTCCCAATTCTCCCCCCACTGACAATTACTGTTGGCAGGTTTTCCACACTGCTGTCAAAAACTGTTGGGAACAGCTTCTTCATCCCCACTGGGGAGCAACCCCCTCGAATATAGCCTGTCACCTTGTTGATGTCCACCACATGAATCATCTCCACAGACTTTTCCCCCACCGCTTTGGCAGCTTTTTTCAGGTCCAGCTCCTGGGCTACCGGAATGACAAAAACAAAATATCCCCCTTTGCTCCCTTTGGTCACCAAAGTTTTAAACACCTGTTCCAAAGGCTCCCCCAATTTTTCCGCCACGCTGATTCCATCAATTTTTCCGTCCTCATGCTCATAAGTATGAACCTGATAAGAAATTTTCGCTTTGTCCAACAAACGCATCGCGTTGGTTTTCCCTTCTGCCATATGGTTTCCTCCTGTAAAAGCAAGAGACGCCCTACGGCGTCCCTGGTTTTAAGTTATAAGCCCAGATAGGCCTTTCTCACCTTGTCATCCTCCATCATATCCTTGGCTGGTCCGCTCATCACAATCTTTCCGGTCTCCAGCACATACGCTCTATGGGCGATGGAAAGCGCCATCTTCGCGTTTTGCTCCACCAGCAGGATGGTCATACCCGCTTGGTTAAGCTGTTGGATAATCTGGAAAATCTCCTTTACCAGCAGAGGGGACAAACCCATAGAGGGCTCATCCATCAAGAGAATTTTCGGGCGGCTCATCATGGCCCGTCCAATGGCCAGCATCTGCTGCTCTCCTCCTGAAAGGGTTCCCGCCGCCTGACGATACCGCTCCTTCAGACGAGGGAAATGCTTGTAGACATTTTCCATATCTTCAGCGATTTTGGCCTTGTCATTATAGATGAAAGCACCCATTTCCAGGTTTTCCGCCACCGTCATAGAGGCGAAAATCCGCCGCCCCTCCGGCACATGAGCCAGACCCAGACGAATAATCTTCTCCGGAGGTGTTGTCAAAAGGTTATGTTCATCCAAGCTCACCTCACCAGAGGAAGCCTTTTTCAATCCTGAAATGGTATGCAGGGTGGTGGTTTTCCCCGCTCCGTTGGCGCCAATCAGGGAAACAATCTCCCCTTGGTTTACCTCCAGGCTTACCCCATGGAGGGCGTGAATCGCGCCATAAGATACATTTAAATCCTTTACTCGCAGCATCATGCGTCCCTCCTTACTCACCCAGATAGGCGGCAATCACCTTGGGATTCTTGGCAACCTCCGCCGGGGTCCCTGTGGCGATGATATGACCATAGTCAATGACCACCAGCCGCTCACAAATACTCATAACCAAGCTCATATCATGCTCAATCAGCAGGATAGAAATATTAAACTTCTTGCGGATAATCCCGATGACCTCCATCAGCTCGGCTGTTTCGGTGGGATTCATACCAGCGGCAGGTTCGTCCAGCAGCAGCACCTTGGGAGAGGTTGCCAACGCTCGGGCGATTTCCAGCTTGCGCTGCTGGCCATAGGGCAGGTTCTCAGCGATGTGGTCATGCAGGTCCGCCATCCGCAGTTCTTCCAGCAGCTCCATAGCCTTTTTCTCAATTTCCCGCTCCTCTTTCCAGTAGGAGGGCAGCCGCAGAATGGCCGCTACGCCGGAATAGCGCATGTGTTGGTTAAAGGCTACCTTTACATTCTCCAGAACCGTCATCTTTTTAAACAGACGGATATTCTGGAAGGTGCGGGCGATTCCCGCCTTTACCATCTGATGGGGTTTCTTTCCCTTCATCAGCTGTCCACCCAGATAAATAGCCCCTTCTGTGGGCTGATAAACCCCGGTCAGCATATTGAACACAGTGGTTTTCCCAGCTCCGTTCGGTCCAATCAAGCCCAGCAGCTCGCTCGGCCCAATCTCAATCTCAAAGCCTTCCACCGCCTTCAAGCCGCCGAAGGCAATGCCTAAATTTTTCGCCTGCAATACAGGTGCAGCCATTATTCAGCGCCCCCTTTCCCTGTGGTAGCTTTGCTTTTTCCTTTGCCGAACAATTTTCCAACGCTTTTGGTAAGAGAAAATTCATAGGTACCCAACAATCCAGAGGGCTTGAAAATCATTACCAAAATCAAAACCACCGAATAAATCAACATACGGTAATCGGAAAAATTAAACGGCCCAATCTGCACATTCCGCAGAATCTCAGGCAGAGAGGTCAATCCCACCGCAGAAATAATGGAACCTGTAATGGAACCTAAGCCGCCCAATACCACCATAACCAAAATGTCAATGGACTTCATAAATCCAAAGGTAGAGGCACCCAGAACCGACATATACTGGGCGTAAATTCCACCCGCGATTCCGGCAAAGAAGGCTGCTACGGTAAAGGCCAACACCTTATAGTAGGTGTTATTGATGCCGCAGGCTTCCGAGGCGATGTCGTCTTCACGCACCGCAATGACCGAACGGCCGAAGCGGGAGCGGACGAACATGAAAATTACAACCACGCACAAAACCATAACAATGTAGGTGGTGTCCAGCTGGGCCAGCTTGGGGATTTTGCTCAGACCCTGAGCGCCTCCTGTAAACTCCAGGTTCTCAATGATGGAGCGGATAATCTCTCCAAAGCCCAAGGTAATAATCGCCAAGTAGTCCCCCTTCAAGCGCAAGGCAGGAATTCCCACCAGCAGTCCAAAGACCGCCGCTACACATCCCGCCAGCAGCAGGGAAACAAAAAACATAGCAGTTCCCATGGTGGTAGGGTTACCCTTTTCAATCAGGGTCATACCCAGTCCATTCTCTGTGTCCTGAAGGTATTTCACAAACAAGCCCGCTGTATAGGCGCCAATGGACATAAAGCCGGCGTGTCCCAAGGCGATTTGCCCCAAAAATCCAGTGGTCAGGTTCAGGGAGGTGACCAGAATCACGTTAATAAAAATGGTCATGATAATTCCCCGCAGGTAACGGCTAATCAAACCCGTTTCACTGGCCCAGAGCAGCAGTCCGAACAGCACCACCAAAACGATGGTGTTCACAATATAAGAGGTTAAAATCTGTTTGTTGTTCCGCATGGCCAGTCACCTTACACTTTCTCGCCCACATTTTTGCCAAACAGGCCGGTGGGCTTAATCAGCAGGACCAAAATCAAAATCGCGAATACAACCGCGTCGGAAAGCTGGGTGGAGATATAGCCTTTTGTCATGCTCTCCACAAGACCGATGACGATGCCTCCCACCATAGCTCCCGGAACACTGCCAATACCACCCAGAACAGCGGCGATAAAGGCTTTTAAGCCCAGCATAGAGCCCATATAAGGCTGCACCTGAGGATATGCTGAACAATACATAACCGCCGCCACACCAGCCAGTCCAGAGCCGATGGCAAAAGTCAGGGAGATGGTGCGGTCGGTGCTAATGCCCATCAGAATGGCTGCTCCGCCATCTTCAGAAACCGCCCGCATGGCTTTTCCCATACGGGTTCCCTTAATGAACATTTGCAGCCCCACCATAATCAAAATCGATAACCCAATGGTAATCAAGGTGATGCCAGAAATTTGGATTTCCCCCAACTGGATAGGCTCCAGATTGAATACATTGCTCATAGGACGGGGGGAGGAAGAGAACAAAATCAAAGCCAGGTTCTCTAAAAACAGGCTCATGGCGATGGCGGTAATCAATACCGACAAGCTGGGGGCGCCCCGCAAAGGCTTATAAGCGATTTTCTCAGTGGCGCAGCCGATTACGGTACAAATGACAACCGCTCCCAGAATACAAAGCCAGGCTGGCAGCCCATGCCCTGTCAATAAGGGGATACTGAAAACCGCCACATAACCGCCCACCATGATAAAATCACCATGGGCAAAGTTAATGAGCTTGACGATACCATAAACCATGGTATATCCCAGCGCAATCAGCGCATAGATACTGCCCACTTGGATGCCGTTAATCAGTTGTTTGATAAATAAGATAACGTCCATATGTCCTCCCTCGCCTTTCCTCACGCAAGCTGTGGCTGTGGCAACAACCAGCTTCCCAGGTTAGTTCTTGCCGCACCGCACCAGGCGCGCTCTCATTTGATTTCTCTGAAATCCACCAAAGGGGCAGGGCTTCACGCCCTGCCCCAATCCGGCAGTTTCTAAGGGGGCGCTAAAGGATTTTCCAATTAGGCGGAAACCTTAGCGGCCAGCTCAGCCTTGCCATCCACATATTTGGTAACAGCGACGGTTTTAATCGGGTCGCCATTCTCATCAAAGGTGATATGGCCAGTCACACCATCATGCTCGGTGGCCTTCAGAGCTTCAACAATCGCTTCACTGTCGGTAGAGCCAGCACGCCCAATCGCATCCGCCATGATATAAGCGGAGTCATAACCCAAAGCGGCGAAAGCGTTACCATCCAGGCCAAACAGATTCTTATAGTTCTCCAGGAAGGTAGCAGCCGCTTCGTCAGCGGTGGAATAGTGGTTGGAGAAATAGCCGTTGTTGGCAGCGGAAATCTTGTCAGCAGGCAGAGCGGTGAGAACACCATCCCAACCATCGCCGCCCAGCAGAGCGCCCTCATAACCAGCGGTACGGGCCTGGTCCATAATCAAAGCTACATCTCCGTAATAATCAGGAACAAAAATCGCGTCAGGAGCGGTAGCGATAATCTTGTTCAAAGTAGTGGTGAAATCGGTATCAGCAGCGGCATAGCCCTCATATGCGGTGACCTCCATACCCAAAGCCTCAGCCTGGGCCTTAAAGGACTCAGCCAAACCGTTGGAGTAGTCAGAGCTGCTGTCATACATAACCGCTACCTTCTGAGCGTTCAGGTCATCCTTAGCGAAGGTGGCCATAATCTTGCCCTGGAAGGGGTCCATGAAGCAGGTACGGAAGATGTTGTCACCAGTTTTGGTGATGTCTTCCGCGGTGCCGGTAGGAGTCAGCATAGGCATATAGTCCTCAGCGGCTACCTCCGCTACCGACTGAGTAGGCTTGGAGGTTACGTCACCAATGATCGCTACAACGCCCTGGTCTACCAAGCTGTTGTAAGCGTTGATGGCCTCAGTTTGGTCACCCTTCTCATCCAGCAGAATCATCTCAATCTGCTGACCATTGATGCCGCCAGCGGCGTTAATCTCATCAATCGCCATCTTGACACCATTGGTGGCAGCGATTCCGTAAACAGATACATCTCCGGTCAGAGGTCCCATAACACCAATCTTGATGGCATCGCCGGAAGCGGGAGCCTCAGCGGCGGAAGAAGCCTCTGCTCCAGAAGAAGCAGCCTCACTGGAAGCAGCCTCGCTGGAAGAGGATTCCGAACCGCCTGAACAAGCGGTAAGCGCGGTAGCGGCCATTAAAGCGGCAACCGCCATTGGATAAAACTTTTTCATTTTCTTTTCCTCCTAGGTGGGAAGCCCCACATTCTCAACACTATCACTTTAAAGCAATTTATGTGTTGTAAAAAATTATAGTGCAAAATTTGTGCAAAATCTATTGCCGTTTTCGCCAATCATCTTTCTTGAATCAAAAAGCCTTTTAGAATTATTCATAAAATATCTTATTTTTTAACGATTTTTTCTTATTAGATGGCTGTACAGGGCTTTTTTTGTATCCTATTTCCAGAGTCAATATTTAGAAAATCATCTAAACGTATTGACTTAAACCATTTTTTCGTCTAATATTTAGATAATTATCAAACTATTAAAAGGAGGAAACCGCAATGGGATTTCAGCAGACCTTCAAAGCTTTATCTGACCAGACCCGGCGAGAAATCCTTTCCATTCTATCCGATGGGGCAAAAACCGCTGGAGAAATCGGTGGGCATTTTCAGATGACCGCCGCCACCGTTTCCCATCACCTCAGTGTATTGAAATCAGCCGGATTGGTCAGCGACATCAAACGTGGAAAGTTTGTTTATTACGAACTGAATATGTCGGTGTTGGATGAGTTAATGGGCTGGATTATCGCTTTGAAAGGAGCTTCAAACCATGAGAAAAACCAAACTGATTTTTTATTGGATTCTGGCAATAGCACCCATCCTTCTGATAGCGGTTCTTTATAGACATCTGCCTGAGCAGGTTCCTATTCATTGGAACTTGGATGGTTCTGTGGAATATGGCCACAGAGAGCAGCTTTGGCTTTTCGCTGGGCTTTCCCTGTTTTTCGGCGTGCTTATGCGGGTGGTTCCAAAAATCGACCCTCGTAAAAGCAGCTATCTAAGATTTCAGAGCTACTATGACACCTTTGGGATATTGCTTCTGACCTTTCTGCTGCTGATGATGGGGGCTGTCCTGCTGGAAACCTTCTTCCCTCGTACCCTGTCTATGGGACATTTCACCTGCGCTTTGCTGGGAATTCTGTTTATGGGCATCGGGAATCTAATGCCTAAACTGAAAAATAATTTCTTTATGGGCATCAAAAATCCATGGACCTTATCTAATGAGGATGTGTGGAACCGTACCCATCGTTTAGGCGGAATCCTTATGTTTTTCGCTGGGGTATTTATACTCTGCGCCAGCTTTTGGATGGAAGAAAAATCCCTTTTCGTCTTCCTTATCACCACTTTGATTCTCGGTACAGGAATCCCTACCTGTATGTCCTATATTTGGTACCGACAGATTTCCAAACCAAAATCGTAACAAAAATTTCTCTATAAAGTGAGCGGGCGTTTGGTGAAATACCAAGCGCCCGCCTTGTTTATGAATCCCTTCTGGGAATCTATAAATCGTTTTATCAAGCCACCTGAGCCGCAAGCGCAGGTTTTCTTTCCTGGACAGAGTCCATCAAGCCCCGCATCAGCTCAACACAAGCGGTCAAGGAATACACAAAATCTACCCCATAGGAGGGAGCCAATTCCATGTACCGACCATGCAGTTCATTGATTTGCTCATAAAGGGCCGCTGAACGGTCAATCTCCGCCGCGTTGGCAATCAAATCCACCGCATGCAGCATATCTCTGCGGCGGTATCCATAAAACTGCATTTTCAGCTCATATTTCAGATGGCCAATCTTTGTTCCATCAAAGGTTTCCGAATGAGCGTAGCAGAAGAAATCCGCCATAAAATGGCACAGAATCCCCAACTGCTTGCTGTATTCCTGAACACTCATCTCCTCTCCATCACGGGCCAGCTTCTCCGCCCGCTCCATCACCAAATCATAAATATCCTTTTTGAAATGGGACAGTTTGAGCAAACTTGGAGCGATATCAGGAAGGAAATTCCACCGGACAAAGGTCCAACGGTCCAATTCCACCCCTAACTGCTGAGAAAAATAAGTATGCAGATACCGCCCCATTGTGATGTGTGAAAATAAGTTCATTGGAATCACCGTCTTTCTTTACACTCAAAAGGTTTTCTGCCTATCAGAATGAGGACCTGCCTCAGTTCTTCCCAAAGAGGTTTACCTTGATCTCATTGGCCTGATAATCCTTATGACCGACTCAGTTTCAGGTATCCAGATTTCTAGGAATAGTATAGCACATTTTCCTGTTTTCGTCTGTGTTTTTTTAATGAAATTTATCTCTTTTTTATATTTTTGTCTGTTTTCTCAAAAAACTTTTGTAAAATTCCTACCTGCTTGTCAAGTGTTGCGAAAACATTTCCAAAGGCTTCCTAATCATTCAGTTTTTGAGAAAGCACACTCCAGTTCAAACCTTTCACTGTCCTCTAAAAAGGACGGTTCTGACACTTTTGAAAAGGCTGAGCTTTCCCGCAGCTGCTGAAGGAACATTTGGGAATTTCCCCCTTCACAAAGAACCTTCATGGCCCCTGTCTCTCCATTCCACGAGAAATTCACCAAAGTGGTTTCCGCCTCTTTTGAGGCGTCCAAAATTTCCACAAACTGGGTTAGATACCAGTTTGTGGAGATTTCCAAATTGGCCACAGCCTCCCCCATAGCGTCAATATATTTCATGAGCAGTTCGGTTTCTTCTGGATTCAATAGTATCTGGGCCAAACGCCCTTTCTGTGAAGGAGCCGCCAGTTGGCTCAACAACTGGCTTTGTACCACCGGCTGTGTTTTGGAGGTGTGAACCCTCCACGCCAAGACTCCGCCAACCATCATGGCCCCAGCCAAAAGAACCGCCGCCAAAACCGCCTGCTGGCCCCGGCTTTGTCCGCTCATAAGACAGGTTGTCTTATGAATCAGATTTTGCCTATCCATCCTGTTCCTCCAAATATTCCTCCAGGCAGAGCCCTTTTTCGGTGATTTCCATGGCCGCCTCTACCCCCACATAGCGGAAATGCCACGGCTCATAATCAATGCCTGTAATCTCCGTTTTATCTTTGGGATAGCGTAAAATAAATCCATACTCCGGAGCGTGAGCAGCCAGCCATTGAGCCGCCTCAGTCTGCGCATACCCTTCATCCAGCATCTGATAAGAAGGGGTTACAATATCCGCCGCCAGACCGGTCTGATGTTCGCTTTTTCCCGGCTCCATAATCAGCCGTTTGGTCAGGCTCCTGGCCTGCTCCTCACTGTATCCCTGGGCAATATAATTATTGACGCTGTTATTAAAATTCCGCTCCTGGGAGGAATAAGGGCGGTAGGCGGAACAAATCAGAAGGTCTACCCCTTGGGCTTTGGCGTCCGCCATCATCTCCAGCATGATGGGAACCACCCGCACATCCATCTGATAGGGGTCCTGCACCATCCCCAACTCAGGTGCATATTCTCCGATGGGATGGGTGTCATTGGCCAAAATCAGCATCCAATCCTCCGTTTTACCCTCATCCTCAGGGATAGGGGAGGATTCTTCCTGGTTTTCATCCATATTTTGCATGCTCTCCTCTTGCTGAGAGGCGCTTTCCTTCTCAGAAGAAGTCTCCGGTTGAGGAGAAGCCAAAGATTCAATTGAGGATGAGGAAATCTGTTCTTTCTGGCTGCTGGATGGAACGGAAGAAGGAATAGAACCATCCGTTTCCTTGGCTCGGGGAGCGCATCCTCCCAACAAGGCCAGGGCACAGAGCAGCGCTACCCCTGCTGTCCAAATCTTGCTGTTCATCACATTTCCCCTCCTTGGTATAAAATAGCTGTGATTGCCGCCAGGGGCGCTGTCTCACAGCGGAGAATCCGGGGGCCTAAAGACAAGGGGAGCAGTCCCTTTTCCACTGCGTAGGCTGCCTCAGATGGCTCAAAACCTCCCTCGCTGCCAATCAGGATGGAAACCTCCTGTTGCAGCCGACAGGTCAAAGCGTCCTTTAAAGGCTCCTGAGCGTTTTCGTAGAAGAAAATACCCAAAGGGGCCTGAGCTATCCGCCCCACCGCTTCCTCAAAGTCGATTAAGGGCTCTACCGGAGGGATTCTCCCACGGCCGCACTGCTTGGCGGCCTCCAAAGAAATCCGGTTATAACGTTCCAGCTTTTTGCTCATGGACTTCTGGTCCGGCCGGGAAACGCACCGATGGGTCAGCACAGGAACAATTTTAGCCACCCCAAGCTCCACCGACTTTTGGATGATGGACTCCATCTTATCCCCCTTGGGAAGGGCCTGATACAAAGTGATTTGAAGGGAGGGCTCCCCTGCGGATGGCTCCACCTCCTCCACCCGCAGCAAAACCTTGGCCGGGGAAATCTCCGTGAGGACACACTGATAATCCTGGCCGGCACTGTCACAAAGGGTTACCCGCTCTCCGGCCCGCATCCGCAGGGACAAAGCGATATGGCGGGCGTCCTCCCCGGTAATCACCGCGTTTTCTCCCATAACCTGCCCTGTAAAAAATCTTGGCATCCTCACTCATCCTTCCCTTTCAAGCCGATTTATCCCCGCATGGCGGCCAATGCAATCCAGCCGCCGGATTCCTCTCGTTTGGTCACATGATAACCGGCTTTTTCCAAAGCCTCCACCACATCCTGCTCCCTGGTGTCGATGATTCCAGAAGCGATGAAGGTACCATCCTCTGTCAAGAACCGGTCCAGGTCTGGAATCAAGCGGATAATCACATCCGCCACAATGTTGGCGGTAATCAGATTAAAACGCCCAGATACCTTTTGGGTCAGGTCCCCAGCGTGAAAGGTCACCTTCTGGGACACTCCATTGGCTTGCGCGTTTTCCTTGGCCACCTTCACCGCTACCTCGTCAATATCCACCCCTTGGGCTTCTTTGGCCCCCAGCAGCAAAGCGGCGATGGCTAGGATTCCGCTTCCTGTGCCAACGTCCAGCAGCTTAGTTTCCGGGGTCACCGCATCTTCCAGCAGCCCCATACACAGGCGGGTGGTGTCATGGGTCCCTGTTCCAAAGGCCATGCCTGGGTCCATGGTCAGCACCACTTCCCCCTCTTTGGGAGTGTATTGCTCCCAGGAAGGACAAACCACCAGCCGATTTCCAACCTTGGTAGGGAAATAATATTTCTTCCAGTTGGTGGCCCAGTCCTCCTCGTCCACCTGCTGACTGTCCACTTGGTAGGGAATGTTCAAGGCTTCCAAGCGCTCCTTGAGATAAGAAAT
This sequence comes from uncultured Anaerotruncus sp., assembly GCA_944385965.1. Lineage (GTDB taxonomy): Bacteria > Bacillota > Clostridia > Oscillospirales > Ruminococcaceae > Anaerotruncus. The sequence continues at coordinate 3,084 of CALWZG010000022.1, read as the reverse complement.
GGCTTCCAATGGGCTTTCCTCCGGGGAAATATAGATATGAATAATTCCATGTTCCCGGTCCCGTTCCAGCAGCTCCTGCTCTATCAAATCCACATGGGCAATCTGAGGAGCCAGCTCCTCAATATCACTGTAATCCTCAATATAAATCCCATAGGGAACCACCATATTGGCGATATCGGAGACAGTATCCACATAAGCGGTGGGAATTTTAATGTTTACTTCACTATATTGCATAGGTCCATCCTCCATTCCTGACACTTTCCCAATTATACCGAAAAGAGACTTCCTTTTCAATGAGAAACCTGGGGTTTTGAAAGTTTTTCTTTTCCATCTATTTAACTTCATTATAGTCCTCAAATGTGAAAATTTCCACTTTCACAAGGAGGTGAAGTTGGCGCATAACAAAAGCCGCCCAGACGAAACTCAATCGTCCAAACGGCTTTTCTTGACGCCTTTGGGCTGGTTTAATCGCCCTTCATAGCGTCCTTGAGTTTATCAAAAAAGCTTTTCCGCTTCTCATAGTTGCGCTCGGTGGAAAGCTCATCAAACTTTTTCAGCGCTTCCTTCTGCTTGCCTGTCAGGTTGCGGGGAACCTCAATGCTCACCTTCACATACTGGTCACCCCGGCCTCTGCCATTCACATAAGGAATTCCCTTATTCCGCAGGCGGAACACAGTTCCTGTCTGGGTTCCCTCCGGCACGGTATATTTCACCTTTCCATCAATGGTGGGGACGGTGATTTCATCCCCCAAAACCGCCTGGGTAAAGGTGATGGGAATATCACACCACACATCAAAGCCATCCCGCTCAAAGATGTTGTCAGGGCGCAGGTTCACGATGATATTCACATCGCCGGCGGGGCCCCCATTGACCCCCTGATCCCCCTGCCCTCTCAACAGGAACGCCTGACCATCATCAATGCCAGCGGGGACGCTGACCTCCAAGGTCCGGCTGTGGCGCACCCTGCCCATCCCACGGCAATCCGGGCATGGGTCTTTGATAATCTTGCCCTTGCCTCCGCACTTGGTACAGGTGCGGGAGGTCTGAATAGCGCCGATGGGAGTACGCTGTGTTACCTTTACCTGGCCGGTACCACCGCACTCAGGACAGGTTTCAGGAGAGGAGCCTTTCTTGGCGCCGGTTCCGCCGCAGGTATCGCACTGTTCCAGACGCTGGATGGTGATTTTTTTCTTACAGCCCTTGGCCGCCTCCATAAAGTCAAGGCCAATGGTTACATTGATGTCATTGCCTCGAATGGGAGCGTTGGGGTTGCGGGTACGTCCTCCCCCGCCAAAGCCGCCAAAGAAATCAAAAATATCCCCCACATCGAAACCGCCGAAGCCGCCAAACCCACCAAAGCCGCCTGTATAGCCAGCGCCGCCGGCTCCACCGGCATAAGAAGGGTCTACCCCCGCATGACCAAACTGGTCATACCGCTGCCGCTTGGCTGGGTCACTGAGCACCTCATAAGCCTCATTGACCTCTTTAAATTTCGCCTCGGCGGTCTTATCACCCGGATTCAAGTCGGGGTGATACTGCTTCGCCTGCTTGCGGAAGGCTTTTTTCAGTTCTTCCGCGGACGCATCCTTGGACACGCCCAATACCTCATAGTAGTCTCGTTTCTCAGCCAAAATGTTTCACCCCTGTTTTTCCCGTTTTACCACCGCAAGGCGGAGGGAACTCCTCCGCCTTGCGGCACACTCTGCCTATTGTATTACTTTTTCTCGTCGTCGTCAACCTCACGGAAATCGGCGTCTACATAGTCCCCATTGCCGCCATTGCTGCTGGCACCAGCGGAGGACTGGCCGCCCATATCAGGAGCCTGAGCCTGCTGGGCTTGCGCTGCCTGCTGATATACATGGGTAATCAGCTCGTCATAATCCCGTTTCAGGTCATCCTCTTTGGATTTAATCTCAGCGGTATCAGAACCCTTCAGCGCTTCCTTCAAAGCGTCCACCTTGGATTGCAGACGGGATTTATCGTCAGCGGAAACGTTGGCAGCCTGCTCGCTGAGGAATTTCTCAGTCTGATAAACCATCTGGTCTCCGTTGTTGCGGACCTCAACTTCCTCACGGCGCTTCTTGTCCTCCTCAGCGAAGGCCTCAGCGTCCTTCACAGCCCGGTCAATATCCTCTTTGGACATATTGGTGGAAGCGGTAATGGTAACGGTCTGCTCCTTACCAGTACCCATATCCTTGGCGGATACATGGACAATACCGTTGGAGTCGATGCTGTAAGTCACCTTAATCTGAGGAATTCCGCGAGGAGCGGCGGGAATGCCTTCCAGACGGAAGGTACCCAGCTGCTTGTTGTCTCTGGCCATCTCACGCTCGCCCTGGAGTACCACAATCTCAACAGAGGTCTGGTTATCAGCGGCGGTAGAGAAAATCTGGCTCTTCTCCACAGGGATTGGGGTGTTACGGTCAATGATCTTGGTGCAGACACCGCCCAGAGTCTCCACGCCCAGAGACAGGGGGGTAACATCAATCAGAATCATACCCTTTACATCCTTATTCAGAACACCGCCCTGGAGTGCCGCGCCGATGGCTACGCACTCATCCGGGTTGATGCCCTTGAAGGGCTCCTTGCCGCAGAAGGATTTAACAGCTTCCTGAACAGCGGGGATACGGGTAGAACCACCCACCAGAAGCACCTTGTCAATCTCAGAAATCTTGAAGCCGGAGTCAGCGATGGCCTTACGGACAGGCTCCATGGTACGCTCCACCAAATCCGCAGTCAGCTCGTTGAACTTAGCACGGGTCAGACCCATGTTCAAGTGCTTAGGACCATTGGCGTCCGCTGCGATGAAGGGAATGTTGATGTTAACGCTGGTCATGCTGGAAAGCTCAATCTTAGCTTTCTCCGCCTCGTCCTTCAAACGCTGCATCGCCATCCGGTCTCCGGTCAGGTCGATGCCTTCCTCCTTCTTGAACTCGCTGACCAGGTAGTTGATAATCCGCTGGTCGAAGTCATCGCCGCCCAGGTGGGTATCACCGTTGGTGGCCAGAACTTCGGTAACGCCGTCGCCCATCTCGATGATGGAAACGTCGAAGGTACCGCCGCCCAGGTCGTAAACCATGATCT
>CALWZG010000021.1 GCA_944385965.1 uncultured Anaerotruncus sp. | reverse complement strand
CGGATGAAAAACCAAATGGTCCTCTGCTTCCAGGCGGGCCAGCTCCATGTAGCGGTGGATGGGGAGCAGGACAGCATGGAAATCGACCTGTTCAAGGCCATTGACCCGGAGGCTGAGGCCAGAAATATCCGCCAGCAGATGGATTTGGTGCTGGACCTGGTGAACTCCCTGGCGCTGGACAGAGAGAGGTCCCGTTACACAAACGCCTGGGATGGAACCCCAGTCCGCTGATATTCCGCGGGGACATTCCCAGCAATGATGGAGATAGGAGAATTCCCAATGGAAGGTTTTTCGCAACTGTTAACAGGATATAGCGAGTTTGAGCGGATGGCCCAGGCCATGGCGTCGGGGAATACCCCTGTACTGGCCACCGGCCTGGCGGCGGTCCATAAGGCCCATTGGGTGGTTTCCATGGCCGCCCGCCTGAAAAAAGGGGGCTTGGTCATCGCCCCGGATGAGGCCAGCGCCATAAAGCTGATGGAGGATATGAATATCATGGCGGGGGAGGAAGCGGCCATCCTATTTCCCTCCCGTGAGTTAACCTTCCAGGAGGTGGAAGGGGTCAGCCGGGAGTATGAGCATGCCCGGCTGGCGGTACTGGGGAAGCTGGCGGCCGGCTCCTCCAAGCTGGTGGTGGCTTCCGCCGCCGCCGCTCTTCAATACACCATGCCCCCTCAGGTGCTTTCCTCCAAAATCCGCACCTTGAAAACAGGGGAATCCTACGACCTGAAGGAGCTGACCAGATTTCTGCTGGGAGCCGGATACAGCCGTGCTGACCAAGTGGAGGGAGTCTGCCAGTTTTCCCAGAGAGGGGGCATCCTGGACTTTTTCCCGCCCCATCTGCCGGACCCGGTCCGGGTGGAGTTCTGGGGGGATGAGATTGACACCATTTCCACCTTCAAAACAGACACCCAGCGCCGGGAGGATACCATGCACCAGGTGGAGATTACCCCTGGGGCGGAGGTGGTAGTGGATAACCCCATCAAGCTGAAAAACATTCTGGCGGCGGCCCTGAAAAATATCCGAGGAACCAAAGGCAAGGCGGCCAAGGAAAAGCTGTCCCAGGAGCTGGAACGTTTGGAGGATGGGGTGCTGCCCTCCAGCCTGGACCGGTGGATGCCCTTAATCTATTCGGAGCCAGCCACCATTTTCGATTATATGAAGGGCCAGCCCCTCTACCTGTGTGACACTGGGAACTGCCGGGAAGCGCTGAAAAACATCCTGTGGCAGCTTCAGGAGGACATCCGTGTCTTTATGGAGGAGGGCCTGCTGTTTAAGGGCTGCGACCGGTTTTCTGAGGATTTCACCGACTTGCAGCGTCACGCGGCCAATTCCAATACCCTGCTGACGGATACCTTTGTCCGCTCGGTGGGGGAGATTCCCCTCAAGGAAATGTCCAATGTAAAGGCTATCCAGCTTTCCTCCTGGAGCGGGGAGTTCGCCCCTCTGCTGGAGGAGGCCCAGAGCTATATGAAGGCGGGCTACTGCCTGGTGATTTTCGCGGGAACTCAGCGGGCCGCCTCCACCTTGGCAGAAGATTTGCAGGGGAAAAAGTTCAATGCGGTGGCGGTAGAAAAGCTGGGTCCTCCCAAAGCAGGGGTTATTTATGTGGCGGGGGCCAGCATGAGCGCCGGCATGGAATACCCAGACTGCAAATTAGCGGTAATTTCCCAGTCCAAAACCCTTTCCCAGAAGTCCAAGCGCAAGCCCAAAGCCCGGCACAAGGAAGGGAAGCAGCTGCGGGACATCAGCGATTTGGTGCCGGGGGATTATGTGGTTCATGTGGCCCACGGCATCGGGGTGTTTGAGGGAATCGTCAAACGGGAGATTCAAGGAGTGGTGAAGGATTATATCCGCATCCGCTATGCCGGGACCGATACTTTGTTTGTACCAGTCACCCAGCTGGATTTAGTCTCCAAGTATATTGGAGCGGGGGAGGACAGCAATGTTCGGCTCAACAAACTCAACTCGGTGGAATGGCAGAAAACACGGCAGCGGGTGAAGAAAGCGGTGGCAGATATGGCCAAGGAGCTGACTGCCTTGTACGCCAAGCGGATGCAGGCCAAAGGCCACGCCTTTGCCCCGGATAATGATTGGCAGAATGATTTTGAGCGCCGGTTCCCCTATGAGGAAACGGATGACCAGCTACGCTGCATTTCTGAAATCAAGGGGGATATGGAGCGCACCGCCCCAATGGACCGCCTGCTGTGCGGGGATGTGGGCTTTGGAAAAACAGAGGTGGCTCTGAGGGCGGCCTTCAAATGCATGATGGACGGGAAGCAATGCGCCCTGCTCTGCCCCACTACCATTTTGGCTTGGCAACATTACCAGACCGTCTGCCGCAGGATGGAGGGCTTCCCCCTGAAGGTGGAGCTGCTCTCCCGGTTTCGCAGCCCCAAAGAACAAAAGCAGATTCTCAGCGAGCTGCGGCGGGGGGAGATTGACATGATTATCGGCACCCACCGGCTGGTACAGAACGATGTGCAGTTTAAGGACCTGGGGCTTTGCATTATTGATGAGGAGCAGCGGTTTGGGGTGCGCCATAAGGAGAAGTTCAAGGAGATGCGGGCCACGGTGGATGTGCTGAACCTGTCCGCTACCCCCATTCCCAGAACCCTGAATATGGCCATGTCAGGGATTCGGGACATGTCGGTGCTGGAGGAAGCTCCCCAGGACCGTCATCCGGTCCAAACCTATGTGCTGGAGCATGACTGGGGTGTCATTGCCCAAGCTATCCATCGGGAGCTTCGGCGGGATGGACAGGTATTTTATCTCCATAACCGGGTGGAAAGCATCGACAGCTGCGCCTATAAATTGGGGCAGCTGGTGCCGGAAGCCCGCATCACCACCGCCCACGGAAAGATGACCGAGGAACAAATCTCCCATGTGTGGCAGCAGCTTTTGGACCATGAGATTGACATTCTGGTCTGCACTACCATCATTGAGACGGGGGTGGATGTGCCCAACTGCAACACTCTGATTATTGAGGACGCCGACCGGATGGGCCTGTCCCAGCTGTATCAAATCCGGGGACGGGTGGGGCGTTCCAGTCGGAGAGCCTACGCCTATCTCACCTTCCGGCAGGATAAGCAGCTTTCGGACATCGCTTCCAAGCGTTTGTCCGCCATCCGGGAATTTACCTCCTTTGGTTCCGGTTTCCGTATCGCCATGCGGGACCTGGAAATCCGGGGCGCAGGGAATATTCTGGGCGCCCAGCAGCATGGCCATATGGAGGCTGTGGGATACGATATGTATTTGAAGCTGCTCAGTGAGGCGGTGGCGGAGGAGCGGGGAGAGGCCCCGCCCCAGGACACTACCGAATGTATGGTGGATGTGCAGGTGGGGGCCCATATCCCTGAGGACTACATTGACAACCTGGCCCAAAGGATTGATATTTATAAGAAGATTGCCGCCATCCAAAACCAGGAGGACGCCATGGACCTGATTGATGAGTTGATTGACCGGTTTGGGGAGCCTCCTGAGGCGGTGAAAGGCTTGGTGGATGTGGCGCTGGTACGAAATACAGCTTCCCTCATGGGCATCCAGGAGATTTCTCAGCGGGGAGCGGCCATACTGCTGTATCCCCAGACCATGGACATGAGCAAAGCGGGAAGCTTGGCGGTTCGGTTAAAGGGCAGGGTAATGGTGAGTGCTGGCAGCCGACCCTATATTACCGTAAAATTGGCGAAAGGCCAGCAGCCTTTGGATTGTATCCGAGAGGCCCTGACCGCCATGGATGACCGGGAACCTAAATAAATCAAAAGTGCGCTGATGAATAGGAATTCACCAGCGCGCCAATTTTTTATGGAGCAGATTTACTTGGATTGGTTTTGATGAATTAAAAGATGAATGGCTTCCACCGCGGTGAGGATAGCGGGTTCGGTGTCATGGACAATTGGGTTGTCAAGGCCCGCTTTTTCCCGCTCCTGGTTGCCCAGAGCTACCAGGCAGGTGCCAGCCTTTACTTTGAGGGCGCTGGCTACGATAAACAAAGCGGCGGACTCCATCTCAGAGGCCTTGCAGCCAAGGCGCAGCCAGGCCTGCCATTTTTCCAAAAGCTCATATCCCACCGGCATGGCTTCAGGCTCATGCTGGCCGTAGAAGGAATCCTTACATTCCACTACACCGGTATGACACCGGTAGCCCAGTTTTTTGGCTGACTGCACAAGGGCGTTGGTGACCTCCAAATCTGGAACGGCCGGAAACTCTATGGGGGCGTATTCCCGGCTGGTGCCTTCCTTACGGATGGCGCCGGTGGCCACCACCAGGTCTCCGCCCAGAACCTCCAAATCCATACCGCCGCAGGTACCTACCCGCAGAAAGGTGTCCGCTCCGCACTTGGACAGTTCCTCCATAGCGATAGCAGCGGAGGGGCCACCAATACCGGTGGAGGTGACACTGACCTTTTCCCCCTCCAAAAAGCCGGTGTAGGTGACAAATTCCCGTGAATCGGCCACCAGCTTGGGTGAGTCAAAATGACGGGCGATTTTTTCACAGCGCTTAGGATCTCCGGGGAGGATGACATATTTGCCCACATCTCCGGTCTGAATATTCAGATGATATTGGATTCCTGGGTCGGAATACTTCATGGATGCTCCCTCCTATCTTTCATCAAGAAATGGGTTTAATTCGATTCTACCATTGGCCTGGACTCTTGTCAATTTCCATAAAAGCAAGGTTTTATAAACATTTTTTATATTCCAGATGCCCTATAAATAAAATTTAAATTTGTGCTGTAAAAATTTTTGCAGACACTGATTTTTTCGCCGTTGACGAGGGTGCTGGCGCTGCTACTCATATAGCGGGAAATGATGATGAAAAATTTACATATAGGTGATACAATATACCAACCAAAATATATGGAGGTAACCATGCTGTTTCATACGTTTGCTTCACAGGATGAGAGAAGAAAATTTGGTGGTTCTGATTTTGTGGAATTACAGTTATGTAAGCTGAATCGAGGCACGGAATTGGAGAAAATTGTATCTAATGAAGTCATTCCTCATTGGAAAAACGATTCTCTTTACGTCTATGGAGATGACCTGGAGGAGTTTCATGCTATATACAGCCGAATATTCAAGGACGGTTACTACGCTAACGGTGAAAGAGGAATGATAGATGTTTGTGGAATCAATTACTACACTTTAGAGCAAACCATGGGCATTGTGGAGGTGTTAAAAAGAGAGAAGCCCAAAGATTTCCAAGTATTGCTCGCTTGGTTGGCAGATGGGGAAAAATACAATGGACTATATCTTTTAGGTGTATAACATGCAACAGAATGGTGTAAGACAAGGCCATCCGTAACTGACTTTATAGGGGTGATAATATCAATCTGAATATGGGAAAAAGCTTTGACTAAGGCACTAAAAGGAGGATATGCAGAATTTTAATTGACAAAAATTTACAATTAAACTACAATAGAACTATCAAAATAGGATTTATCCACGAGGATTGAGCATATGTGTACAAATGAAAGGCCCTTTTTGATGTCGAATGTGTTTGTAAACGTGTACATTCCTCTTGGAGATATTGTGTTTAATGCTATCTTTTAAGGGAGGTGTCCGCACCTTCAGGAGGACTCATAGGAAGCGGCTTCTATATCATTGGGCATCCTTGCCCGAAAAGGAGATCAGCGTCATGTCCAGACAAGCAAAAGTTCGCAAAATTCAAAAGTTTCCTAAGGTACGGCAGTTCCTTCCGGTTGTGGAGGACCAAAAAACATTGGGGCCTGTTTTTTTAAAGCTGGAGGAATGGGAGGCGATTCGCCTGAAGGATCAGGAAAACCTTCGGCAGGAGGACTGTGCCCAGCGGATGGAGGTTTCCAGACAAACCTTTCAAAATATTTTGGAGTCCGACCGAAGGACTGTGAGCACAGCTTTAGTGGATGGCCTGCCGCTGTTGATAGAGGGTGGGGATTACACCACCGAAAACTGTCGGTTTTTCTGCCCAAACTGCCATACAGAGTACGATGTGCGCTGCACCAAGGATCGAAAGATTTGTCCAAGATGCGGGGAGAAACAGGTGGTTTGCATCAAGGAAAGGAAAGAGTGTGAGCAATGGTATAAAAATGGTGTTCCACAATCTATGACCCTTCCCAAAAGAGTGGAGAAACCCTGAAGGATGGTTCAGCAAAACCCCTGTGATTCAGTGGATCACAGGGGCTTTTCCGTTATTTATAAAGTTTTGTGAAAATAGGCAAATGATCGGGTCAAAGAAAATCTCCCTGCTTCTCGAACCGTTTGCGAAGAAGGCCAATGGCTTTTTTCTCAATACGGCTCACATAGGAGCGGCTGATGTCCAGATGCTGGGCCACCTCCCGCTGTGTAAGGGGTTTTTGTCCCCCTAATCCGTACCGCAAGGTGATAATTTGGCGTTCTCTGGGGTCCAGTTCCTCTACAATATAGGAGCATAGGCGTTCGGATTTAATGGAGAGGTCAATCTGCTCAACAATATTATCATCCTCAGCCATTAAATCCATCAATGTAAGGCTGTTGCCGTCTTTATCCGTATCCACCGGGTCAGAAAGAAAAACATCCTGAGCGGATTTTTTACGGTTGCGGAAATGCATGAGAATCTCATTTTCGATACATCTGGAAGCGTATGTAGCAAAGCGAACATTTTTATCGCACTTAAAGGTGGATACAGCCTTGATTAAACCGATGGTGCCAATGGAAATCAAATCATCCTGATCCTTGAAGGAAGCGTAATATTTTTTGATAATATGTGCCACCAGTCTCAGGTTGTGCTCAATTAAACGGGACTTCGCCTGCTGATCCCCCTGAGCGATTAAGGCCAGACATTCCCGTTCTTCTTTGGCGGAGAGAGGGCGGGGAAAAGAGCCAGCCCCAGTGACGTGCAGCGCGAAGTAGAGCAGACCGCAGATACTGACAAATAAAGAGAGCATACCAAAACCTCCCACCGGACAGAAACCCGCCCGAAAACTTCCCCGTTTCTCTAAAGAAACGGGGATAATTTATGTATATGGAAAAATTTTGGTTTTGTGCAAGTCCGGGAAAAACCAGCTTCTTGCAGAGCTGTGAGGCCAGATTATAATAGGTCAGGCTTATAATTTTTTAAAACAGAACCAACCCTTTGGGTGGAAGGTGTACCATCGATAGAATCAGAGAACTGCATCATCCAAGGAATGGAATAAGGGCCGGTAGGATTTTTGGACAGCTTTTGCTTGAGCATCTCAAGACGTTCCAGATCCTTCAGTAAGGCATCAGCGGACTTTTGGGAAACATACCAATGGCGGAACCCCTCTATATAGGCGTCATTCATCTCATCCCAAGAGGAGAATACCCTCTGTAACACATAGGCTGCGGACAGATAGTTTTTATCCATAGTTTCACGGTCAATCATACGACATAGGTACATAAGCCCAGTCAACCGTACCGCCCGGCACAAATCCCAAGCCGCGTCAGGATTGGCGGTTTCACAGCGATGAGGTTCCACCAGCCTGGAAATGACCTCCAGACCTTCTTCCCGGCTGGTAATGTTCCACATGGATTTCAGGGAACTCTTGGCTAAAAAGAAGCGTATGGGGCCGCGATGCATGCCGCCCATGAGTGGCCAACCCTCGGTGGGCCAGTGGAAATGGGCCCAAAGGGCATAGACAGAGGCGCTCCAAAGTTCCAGGTCGTTGCGGGGCAGCAGAGGGTCCTTTCTGGAGAACAGGAACGGGGCGAACCAGCCTCTGCGCACTCCAAGGAAACGCAGCGGGATGGTGAAGAGCAAGCCAATTACAAAAATCCGTTTCCACAGCAAAGTACTGTAAGAGGAGTCGTCCATCACCTTGGAAAAATCCCCCATCATATCTACATAATAATCTGTGGTGGTGAGCATGCTGACATAGAACTCATTTTTCCCATAGTCCATATCAATTTTTTTGAAATCCTCAAACGGTTTTAATTGGCCAACAGGGAGCAGTTGATAGTCATCCCGCTTTCCCTGCTCGGTGACCGCTCGGCGGTTGACCCTGGCCATCAATTTTTCACCGCTCTCCAAGGTGATGATGTAATAGAGTTTATTTTTAATTTCCAGGTTGTTATGGGACCAGCTTTCCCCATACATCAATAGGGTAAAAGTGGGGTAACGCTTCATATCGTCGATGGACCAAGCGGCGGGAGTGCTGGCCTGCGCCTCAGAACCAATAGAGCCAGGCAGGGTTTGCAGGGATTGGTTGTAACGTTCATATAGAAAGGGAGACAGCGCTATGGACAAAAACCATGCCGCTAAAAAGGAGAGAAGTGCCATAATCAGGTAAGAAGTCATAAATTTGTGGCGAAATCCCAGACTGTTCCGGGTGCGGTAATAAGCGCGCTCCATGAAAAATCCCCCATTTATTGTGAGTTTGAAGAAAGGTTCTTTATGGCAAGGTATTTTGGTTATCCTTGCTTCACCCAGTATAGTAAAAAATTGTAAAAAGCGCAATAGAAAAGGCACAGCAAGAGGCAGAGTTTATTGATGGAAACGTCATGAGGATGGATGCGGCCCAAAAACTTTTGAAAAGCGGTTGACAAATCCATAGGAAAGTTTATAATAACAATTGAACAATAACTCATATGAAGGAGCGTTAAAATGATAAGCAGTAAGGAAGCCCCAAAATGTCAAATGCTTTCGGTTCATCAGGAAATTGTGGACCAGGTGAATGAGGAGATGCCGGATGAAGATGTGCTGTTCGACCTGGCGGAGTTATTTAAAGTGTTTGGGGATTCCACCCGCATTAAAATCTTATATGTGCTGTTTCAATCGGAGATGTGCGTGTGTGACATCGCCCAGCTGCTGAATATGACACAGTCTGCCATTTCCCATCAATTGCAGGTACTGAAAAAAAGCAAGCTGGTAAAATACCGCAGGGAAGGGAAATCGGTGATATACGCTTTGTCGGATAACCATGTGCGCACCATTCTGGACCAAGGCATGGAGCATGTGGGAGAATAAATCAATTTTTAAGAGGGAGGCTTATCAAATGAAAAAGCAATTTAAAATGGTGGATTTGGATTGTGCCAACTGTGCCGCTAAAATGGAGGAGGCCGTTAGGAAAATTCCAGGGGTACAAAGTGTCACAATCAGCTTTTTGACCCAGAAAATGACCATAGAGGCGGATGAGGACCAGTTTGAGCAGATTATGAAGCAGGCTGTGAAAGCTTGCAAAAAAGTAGACGCGGACTGTCAGATACAATTATAGGCGTGAAAGAGGGGGATTTCCATGAGCAGGAAACAGAAAAAGACCTTATATCGAATCTTAGCCAGCGGGATTCTTCTTGTGGTGGCTTTTTTGGCACCGGTGGAAGGCTGGGAACGTTTTGGCTTGTTTCTGATTCTGTATATCCTGGTGGGATGGGATGTGCTTTGGAAAGCCGCAAGAAATATTTTTTATGGACAGGTGTTCGACGAGAATTTTTTGATGTCAGTGGCGACTTTAGGCGCCTTTGCCATTGGGGAATATCCTGAAGGTGTGGCGGTGATGCTTTTCTACCAGGTGGGAGAACTGTTCCAAAGTGTGGCGGTGGGCCGTTCCAGAAAATCCATTTCCGCCCTGATGGATATTCGTCCTGATTACGCCAATATCCAAAAGGATGGACAGTTGGTTCAGGTGGACCCGGAGCAGATAAAAGTGGGAGAGGAAATCTGGGTGAAAGCGGGAGAAAAGGTCCCTCTGGATGGGGTTGTGCTGGAAGGCAGCTCTTTTCTGGATACGGCGGCCCTGACAGGGGAATCCGTGCCAAGACGGGCGGAACCCGGTACCCAGCTGATTTCGGGGTGTGTGAATCAAACCGGGCTCCTCCGGGTGCAGGTTACAAAAACTTTTGGGGAATCCACGGTCTCCAAGATTTTGGACCTGGTGGAAAACTCCAGCTCTAAAAAGGCAAAAGCGGAACATTTCATCACAAAATTCGCCAAGTATTATACACCAGCGGTGGTCTATGGGGCTTTGGCCTTGGCGGTGCTGCCTCCGCTGATTTTAGGGGAAGGCTGGTCCCAGTGGATTCATCGGGCGCTGATTTTCCTGGTGATTTCCTGTCCCTGTGCTCTGGTGATTTCGGTGCCGTTAAGCTTTTTCGGGGGCATCGGGGGAGCCTCCAAACAAGGGGTGCTGGTAAAAGGCGGAAATTATCTGGAAGCTTTGGCACAGGCGGGTGTGATGGTATTTGATAAAACCGGTACCTTAACCAAGGGTGAATTTCAGGTGACCGCTGTTCACCCGAATAATGTGGATTCCCAGCGGCTGTTGGAGCTGGCAGCCCTGGCGGAGAGCTATTCCAGCCACCCCATTTCCCGGTCCTTAAAGGAAGCTTACGGAAAAACGCCTGATTCCAACCGGGTCAGTCAGGTGGAGGAGCTGGCCGGAAAGGGTATCCGTGCGGTGGTGGATAAGCAGTTGGTTTGGGTTGGAAATGACAAGCTGATGGAAGAACAAAAGGTCCAGTGGCATCCTTGTCATAAGGTTGGAACCACGGTACATGTAGCGGTGGATGGGGTGTATATGGGGCATATCCTCATTTCCGACCAGCCGAAGCCAGACGCGGCGGAGGCAGTGCAAGCGTTAAAGAATCTTGGTATCCGAAAAACCGTGATGCTGACAGGGGACAGTAAGGCGGTAGGGGAGCATGTGGCCCAGGAACTGGGGTTAGATGAGGTCCATACCCAGTTGCTTCCCGGAGACAAGGTGGAACAGGTGGAGCGGCTGCTGAAGGAAAAATCCCCCAAGGAAAAGCTGGTATTCGTGGGGGATGGGGTAAATGATGCCCCAGTGCTGTCCCGGGCAGATATTGGGATTGCTATGGGAGCGTTAGGCTCTGACGCAGCCATTGAGGCGGCGGATATAGTGCTGATGGATGACCAGCCCTCCAAAATTGCTGTGGCCATTGAGGTATCCAAGAAAACCCTGCGGATTGTAAAACAAAACATTGTGTTCGCTTTGGGGGTAAAAGGTTTGGTGCTGCTGCTGGGTGCCTTTGGAATGGCCAACATGTGGGAAGCGGTATTCGCTGATGTAGGTGTATCTGTCATCGCCATTTTAAACGCTTCCCGAGCCTTGCGAACCTAGAAGCTTATTTATATTGTGGAAGAAGACGCCCATACCGGGTTGAAAGTCTGGGGAGTTATGCTTTAAACTGTTTCAGATTGTATATTTAAAAAGGCTTCCGTCACAGATGTCTGTGATGGAAGCCTTTTTGGTTTTTGAGGGGGAAAATACCACAGGAATTTGTTTCGGCAGGTCAACATTCAGTGGGCCTATTAGAATGCCTCTGAGGGTGGTGGAAATTGCAGGTATTTCAGAGCGTCCTGTCGGGCCATATCAATAAAGTCGCTGAGTGCCCGGTTCAGGCGATAGCCTTTTGGATAGGCCGCCCCAAATTGAAATCGGGGGCTTCCAGGCAGATAAAACCAGACTACATCCTGACGATTGGTCACTCTGGATTGAGGGATGATGGTATCACACAGCCCCAAAGCGGTCAATTGCTCCAAAAAGGCATTGAAGCTGGACTCCATCATGATGCGGGGATGGAATCCCGCCTGCTCAAAAATAGGGTCAATCAGCTCTGTGCGCATGGTGGAATTTTTCAGGGCGGTGGCGAAGGAATCCTCTTTCAAAAGGGACAAGTCCAGGGTCACGCAGGGGTCTTTTGGGTGTTGGGCCTTGCAGGCTAGAGGATGGCTGCGGGGGATTCCCAAAAGAAGATTTTCCTCGCTGAGAGGAATGTATTCCACGTTGTAAATTTCAGGTTTTCCGGAAAGGATGAACGCCAAATCCAGCTGTCCGGATACCAGCATATCCAACATCTCAGGCACCAGCATTTGGTGACACTGGATGGAGATGCCGGGATATTTTTTATGAAACTGAGGATAGATGCGGGCGAACAGGTCGGAGCTATGTTCAAAGGTAAGCCCCACCTCAAAAGAGCCAGTCTGACAATCCGCCAAATCCTGTAAATGGGAATAGGTGGCCTGCCGCAAAGCCAACATCTGCTTGGCGGCTTCCAGGTAGACTCGTCCCGCTTCTGTGGGGGTCATGTGGCGTCTGTTCCGGGTGAACAAAGGAATATCCAATTCCTTTTCCAGTTTCAGAAGCTGTTGATTCAGGGCGGAGGGTGTAATGAAAAGCTGTCCTGCCGCCTCTGTCATGGTGCCGTATTTTTCAATGGCCACAATATATTCCAACTGTTTTAAATCCAAATTTTAACACCTGACCTTTCTATTTTCTAGATTCTGGAAAATATAATTTGTAGAAAACCGACCCCGAATTTTTAATAATTTAACTAAAAAATAACAAAACAAAAGTATAAAACCAAAATATATTAAAAAAATTTGGTACAATACACCCATAATTACAAATCTTTTTTGTGGGTTTTTATTATATTAGAAAAACTTAATGATATTTAAAATTTAATTAGCTTTACTTACTATTATAAGGCTTTTATAATAAAAAAGCAAAGGGACAGAACAAAAAATCTGTCGAATAACATTGAACCGGAGAAATAAAGTGAAAAGGAGAAATTTGAATGTCGTTTGTGAAATGGCTGGACAAAAACTTTGAGTACTTTTGTCTCGCGGTCTTTCTTGTGATTATGACGGTGCTTTCATTTACCAATGTAATCATGAGGTATTTTTTCCACAATGCCTTAAGCTGGTCGGATGAGGTTTGTTGCTATTGCCTGGCGTTAAGCGCCTTCTTCTGCCTGTCCTGTTCCATCCGCCATCACAGCACCATCCGGGTGGACACCGTCACCAGCATGCTGCCTCAGAACATCCAGAAATGGATCAATCATATCTGCAACGTGATTATGATTGTGTTTATGGTTCTGTGCGTGAAGGGCGGCATAGACGTGGCCGCCAACGCCGCGAAGGTCAATCAGAAAAGCCCCGCTTTGCAGGTGCCTGTGGCGTGGTTCTATTATATCATGACCTTCTGCTTCGTGCTGAGCATTGTGCGGCTGATCCAGGTTATCATCCAAGATGTCAAAGGTATTAAAGAGGAGGAAGAATAATGCCAATCGGTGTATTTTTGATTCTGCTGCTGCTCCTGCTGGTGATCTCCCTTCCCGTAGGCGGCGTGTTCGGGCTGATGTCTATGCTACCCAATTTGTTCGGATCCCTGAACTACGCGCCCGAGGATGTGGTTCGCGCTATGTTCTCTGGTATGAACAGCTTCACCCTGCTGGCGGTTCCGCTGTTCATGGTTTCCGGTATGATTATGGCGGAGGGCGGTCTGTCCAAACGGCTGTTCGACTTCTTCGCTTACTTCATCGGCAACAAGCGGGCGGGCTTCCCCTGCGCGGTGGTAGCCACCTGTATGTTCTACGCGGCGATTTCCGGTTCTTCCCCCGCCACCGTTTCCGCGGTAGGCGCCATGACCATCCCCTTCCTGGTGCAGATGGGTTATGATTTGATCTTCGCCACCGCCATCGTCACCGTGGCCGGCGGCTTAGGGGTTATCATCCCGCCCTCGATCTCTTACATCGTTTACGCTTCCGCGGCCAACACCTCTCCCTCCGATCTGTTCATCGCGGGCATCATCCCCGGCATCCTGATCGGTGTGGCCCTCATGGTTTACTGCTACATCTACTGCCGGAGCCACGGGGAGGACCGGGAGAAACTGATGGCCAACTACAACGCCATCCGGGCCAAAGGGTTCTTCCCTCTGTTTAAGGAAAGCTTCTGGGCGCTGCTCACCCCGGTTATCATCCTGGGATGCATCTATTCCGGCATCTGCTCCCCCACGGAAGCCGCTGTAATCTCGGTCATTTATGGTTTGCTGGTGTGCATCTTTGCTTATAAGACCATTAAAATGGGGGATCTGGGCCGGGTGTTTGTGTCCGGAGCCAAAACCTATGTGAACATTCTGTTTGTCATCGCCGCCGCCAACGCCTTCGCCCGGGTCATGACCCTGCTGCGGTATCCCCAGACCATCTCCAAGGCGGTTTTAAGTGTCACCGATAATAAAATCATCATCCTGATTCTGATGAATCTGATTATGTTGGTTTGCGGTATGATTATCGACAATATCCCCAACATTATGATTTTGACCCCCATCCTGATGCCTATTGCCACCGCTGTTGGGGTGGACCCGGTTCACTTCGGCATTATTATGACCGCTAACCTGGCCATCGGCATGGTCACCCCGCCTATGGGCATCAACCTGTTCGTGGCTTCCGGTATGACCAAGATCCCCATGATTAAGCTGGCGAAAGCGACCATTCCATTCCTGGCGGCGTTCCTGCTCTGTTTGGTGCTCATTACCTTTATTCCGCCTCTGAGCATGTGGCTGCCCGCCACCGTCCGCTAATCCATCCAGTCGGTAAATAGAAAGGCGCGGCCTTTCCTTAGGAAATATTTACAATGAAAAGGAGAATAAGAAAATGAAAAAGGCGATTACTTCCATTTTGGCTTTAAGCATGGTTTTGGGCCTGGCGGCCTGCGGTTCCTCCGGCGAAAGCTCCAGCTCTACCCCCGCTTCCTCCACGGAGGGCAGCTCCGCTGAGGCCAGCGCCACCGGCGAGGATTACGGCGAGTACGACTGGACCGCGGCCATGACTGTGGCGGAGACCACCACCAACTACAAGATGCTGGAAAAATTCGCTCAGCTGATTAATGAGAAATCCGGCGGCAGCATCAATGTAGAGCTGTATCCCGGCGGCCAGCTGGGCAACACCACCGAGTTCACCGAGGCGGTCATCGGCGGCTCTATCGACATCGGCACCGGTATGACCACCGACTTGACTGACTTCGTCCCTGAAATGGGCCTGTTCGACATGCCCAACCTGTTTGACAGCGTGGAGCAGATGCGCGGCCTGCTGACCAGCGATTATCAGGATACCCTGAACCAGTACTGCGAGGCCGCAGGTGTTCATATGCTGGGCTACTCCGACGCCGGGTTCCGTCAGCTCACCACCAATAAAAAGGTGGAGTCCCTGTCTGACCTGAACGGCCAGAAGATCCGCGTGATGACCAACAATTATCACATCGCTTACTGGAACGCTCTGGGCGCCGCCGCTACCCCCATGCAGTTCACCGAGGTATTCATGGGCTTGCAGCAGGGCAGCATCGACGGCGAGGAGAACCCCTACATGAACATTGTGGGCAACAACTTCCAGGAGGTTCAGGATTATATTGTGGAGACCAACCATCTGGGCCACATCATCACCTTCTTCATGAACAATGACCTGTATCAGAGCTTGCCCGACAACACCAAAGCTCTGGTGGACGAGTGCGCCGCTGAGGCGGTAGAATACGCCGCCGGCATCGCTGACGAGGAAATCGAGACCGACAAGCAGATCTGCGTTGACGCCGGTTGTGAGATCATCACCTTCAGCCCTGAGGATATGGTTACCTTGAAAGAAAAAGCCCAGGTCGTTTATGACATGGTTCGGGAGAACTTGGGCGATGAAAAGGTAGACGCTCTGCTGAACGCCATTCAAGAAGTACAGGCTTAAAAGTTTCGCAAGGGACGCTGTTAGTCCGCAGCGTTCCTTTTTTGCGGCCTTATTTTATTCATAACAGTGGCTTTATCCTGAGAAATGGAAATTTTCTGAAAGGAAAGGAGCGCCAAATTGAATTTGTTGATTAAAAATGGGGCGGTATATGACCCGGTTCGCCAACAGATGGAAAATCGGGACATCGCCTTGGTGGATGGGAAAATCGCCCGACCCGACCCGAATAAAGTGTATCGTCAGGTGATAGACGCCCAAGGATGTGTGGTGGCCCCTGGCCTGATTGATTACCATGTACATTACTTTAATCATGGCACCGAGAATGGGGTGAACCCGGACGCCAACGCCTTCTGCTGTGGTATTACCACCGCTGTGGATGGTGGAAGCTGCGGGGCTGGCGGCTATGAGTTCTATCGCCGCAGCTTGGTTTCCCTCAGCGATGTGCGGATTTTAAATTATTTGTTGGTGGCCTCAGGGGGTCAGGCCACCGACCAATATCCCGAAAATCTGGACCCCCAATATTTTGACGAAGAAAAGATTGCCCGGTTGTTTCGTGAGCATCCCCACAATCTGGTGGCGCTGAAAACTCGTATTTCCAACGGGATTGTGGCGCCGGAACAGGCAGAAGCCTCCCTGCGGGAGACCATCCGAATCGCTGAAAGGGTGGGTACTCGGGTGGTGGTCCATGTAACAGACCCAGCCATTCCCCTGGACCGGCTGGCTGATATGCTGCGGCCGGGAGACGTGATTTGCCATATCTATCAAAACCGTGGCAAGTATACCTGCTTGGATGGACAGGGCAAGATTTTGGAGGGGCTTTGGAAAGCCCGTAAGCGGGGGGTCTTATTTGATGCCTCCAATGGGCGGAGCAATTATGATTTGGAAGTCTGCAAGGCGGCTGTTGCTCAGGGATTTACGCCGGATATTATCAGCAGCGACATCAACACCTCCAGCGATTTCCTCCAGCCGCTTCACAGCCTGCCTCGGATTCTCTCCAAGTTTTTAGACTTGGGCATGACTTTGGAACAGGTATTGGATACGGTAACCCGAATTCCGGCGGGGCTGATTGGCCGGCCTGATTTGGCCAGCATGGATGAGGAAACAGAGGGAGACCTTTGTATCCTGCGGCTAAAGAAAAAACCAGTCCCTTACCAGGACATCAACGGAAACTCCTTTCTGGGAACCCAGGTATTGGTACCAATGATGACCTTTAAGGGCGGAAAATGTATGTACTGCCAAGCTGATTTTTCTTGAGTTCTCCTTTACTTTAGATAGCAAAAGCAAATGGTGAAAGGGCCACCCTTTTGGGGTGGCCCTTCGCCTGTCTCTGAAGCGCGGTAAAAGATGGGTTTTTTCATCTTCCTCACAGGCAAACAATGTATTTACAGATGGGGAGCTTCTGCCTGCTTTTTCTGAAAATCTCTTTTCCCAGAGATTGGATTGTGCTATACTAAATTTATCATAAAGGAAGAGGTGCTGGCTTTTGAAATATCTGTTGCTGGGACTGTTGGTGATGAATCTAATAGGCTTTTTTGTTTGCGGGCTGGATAAATGGAAGGCCAAACGGCACGCCTGGCGGATTCCGGAAAAGACCTTGTTTCTGCTGGCCCTGTTCTGGGGTGGATTTGGTGTTTGGGCGGGGATGTATTGTTTCCGCCACAAGACCAAGCATTGGTATTTTGTGTGGGGAATCCCCCTGCTCACCTTGCTTTCTTATGGGGTGCTGGGCTGGCTTCTTCTGCAATATGGAAGTTAAAAAGGAGGAGATTAGGTATGGCGAGACGAGTTGGAATCCTGACCGCGGGAGGGGATTGTCCAGGACTGAACGCGACGATCCGCGGCGTGGCCAAAGCCCTTTATCAGAAGATGGACAATGTGGAAATCGTAGGGATTGTGGATGGGTACAAAGGGCTGATTGAGGGTGAGGCCCACGAGATGAAGCAGTCGGATTTCTCCGGGATTTTGACCCAGGGAGGGACGATACTGGGGACCGCCCGCACTCCTTATAAAAGTATGCGCCTGAAGGAAAATGATGTGGATAAAGTGGCGGCCATGAAGGCCAACTATAAGAAACTGAAGCTGGACTGTGTGCTGACCCTGGGAGGGAATGGAACCCACAAAACCGCCAATCTCCTCTCAGAGGAAGGGCTGAACGTGATTGGCCTGCCTAAAACCATAGACAATGACATTTGGGGAACCGATGTAACCTTCGGATTCCACACAGCGGTGGACATCGGCACCGAGGTGGTGGACCGGATTCATACCACCGCCAGCAGCCATAAACGAGTGATGGTCATTGAGATTATGGGAAACAAGGTGGGATGGCTCACCCTGTATACTGGTATCGCGGGAGGAGCGGACATTATCCTGATTCCTGAAATCCCCTATGACATTAAGAAGGTGGTCAAGGCGGTGGAACGCCGGGCGGACCGGGGCCGGGGCTTTTCGGTCATCACCGTGGCGGAGGGTGTCTTTGATACAGAGGAAGCCAAGATGAAAAAGAAGGAGCGGGCGGAGAAAAGGGCTCAGGAAGGCGAAGTGACCGCTACCAACCGAATCGCCCGTCAAATCAACCAGTTGACCGGGTTTGATACCCGTGTGGTGGTTCCAGGACATTTTCTGCGCGGCGGCACCCCTTCTTCTTATGACCGGGTGCTGGCTTCCCAGTTTGGGGTCTACGCGGCGGAATTGGTCAGCCGCGGAGTATTCGGCGTGGCTGTGGCGGAGCGCCACAACATGGTGACCCACAATCTGCTGGCGGATGTAGCGGGTAAGACAAAATTTGTACCCCAGGATGACCAGATGGTAGCCACCGCCAGAAGCCTTGGAATTGCCTTTGGCGACTGAGTTTTCCAAAGGTATCCCATCCTCCCAAAAGGGTTCCTTTTGGGAGGATGGAGGCAAACAAAAAAATTTTAAAAAAGGTGAAAAAACCTATTGACAAATCTTGCCCCAGCGTATATAATAAACAAGCGCTGTTCGAGAGGACAGCAAGTTGGGAGCATAGCTCAGCTGGGAGAGCATCTGCCTTACAAGCAGAGGGTCACAGGTTCGAGCCCTGTTGTTCCCACCATTTGGCCCGGTAGTTCAGTTGGTTAGAACGCTAGCCTGTCACGCTAGAGGTCGTGGGTTCGAGCCCCATCCGGGTCGCCATTTGTGCCTTTGTAGCTCAGTTGGTAGAGCAGAGGACTGAAAATCCTCGTGTCGTTGGTTCGATTCCGACCGAAGGCACCATTTGCGGGTTTAGCTCATCTGGTAGAGCGCCACCTTGCCAAGGTGGAGGT